>CAZDUX010000001.1:0-388208 GCA_964508715.1 uncultured Anaerolineaceae bacterium
CCGCCCGCTCTGCTCTGGCAGGTACCGAGGGGCGGATTAATCAGCGAATCCCTAATCATCCGTATTCATCGCCAATCAACGAGGCCCGGCCCAACCCTGCCGGGTCTTTTGTATGGCGCTACTCCTCGCCGAACGCCATCAGTGCGTCGTAGAGTTCGAGCTCCTCGGTGATCGTTGGGTCTTCCCACGCTGCGAAGCGTGGCCGCCGCCGCGAGAACCCGAGGTCCTCGCCATACGGCACGAACCGCTCCTCTGGCTCTTCACCGGCTCCCAGCGGTTCGAGCCCGGCGAACCACCGCAGCAGCCGCTCACGAAGCTGCGCCTGTTCCGCATCATCAAGCGCCTCCACGGCGGCGACAACCTGGTCGACGGTGAGCTTCAATCGGGACATAACGTAATGATTCTACGATTCGAGAGGGTTGAACACGAGCCCTGTGCCAAGCTTTGGATGGAAGAACGTCGACTTCTGTGGCATGCGCTCCCCCTGGTCAGCGAGCGCCATCACTTCGCCGATACCGACCGCGTTCAGCAGAAAACAGCTGGCTTCAGGCCGGGTCTCGTAGAAGTCGAGCACCTCTCGCGTGTCGTGAGAGTACTCGACGACACCGAGCCGCAGGTCTTCGTCATCGATCCCCCATAGCGGTTCGAGAACGCCGTATCGCAGCACATTTGGCGGGATCGCCGCCCAGCGCTCGCTTCGGCCAGCGGGGATCTTCGAAAGTAGCCGCGCAGGATCCTTCAACCGAAGCACGAATACCTCGTGCCCTTCCAGGCCCAGTGCCACGATATTGTCCGGGTTCATCGCGACGAGGGCGTCGAGTTCACGTTCAATCTCGGTCGAACTTCCGATCGGCTTCACTTGCTCGATGTGGAAGCTCGGTTCGAGGATCCGCCGCCAGTCCGCGGGTGCCCGCTTCGGAACCATCCGGTGGATGGGGCGAATCACCAGTCCGGGGTCGTTCGCTGCAACAACCGCAGTCATGGCGAAGCGCGCTGGGTGGTCGCGTGGGAGCTCACCCTCGGCGAGGCGCCGGTTCTTGTAGTTCACGGCAGTTTCGTACCGGTGATGGCCATCCGCAATGTAGAGGCTCTCAGACAGGAGCGGGGCGAGTTGGCGCATCTCGTAGCTGCTCGCCTCGATTACCCAGAGCCGGTGGTGTTCACCGTCTGAGCTCGCCCCTTCAACGTCCGGCGGCCGCATTGCCATCTGGCTATCGATGAATTGTGCGAGCTGCCCGGCACGATCCCGGGCGATCATGAACACCGGGCTGAGCTGTACCTTCGTCGCTTCGAGCAGCCGGAGGCGGTCTTCCTTGGGTCCGGACATCGTGAACTCGTGCGGCTTGACCGCGCCCTCCTCCCACGGCTGGGCCTCGACCCCGATGATGAGCGCCCGCCGGCGATAAATATGTGCCGCTTCTACGAACTCCTGCTCGTAGACATAGAGGGCCGGCGCCTCTTCGCGCTCGAGAATGCCAGCTCTTTGCCACTCCCCAATCAGCCCGGCAACCCGCCCATACCGCTCGTCGCCACCGTCGGCGAGTTCGAGGCGCACGGCATTGTAGGGGCTGCGCTCTTCGAGTGCGCGCTGCTGCGCCGGTGTAATCACGTCGTATGGTGGCGCCAGGAGATCATCGATTTGGCCCGCGGCAGCGGTGTAACGCAAACCGCGGAAGGGCAGCATCTGGGGCATCAGCATCCTCCCGCTAACGAGTCTCGCACACGGCGGTGTTTGAACCAGCTACCGCCCGAACCTAGAATCGAAGATGGCCCATGCGTTCGTACTGTGTGTTCTGCAACATTGTGGCCGGGGTCGAACCCGGCTCCATCATTTATGAGGATGATGAGGTCATCGTCATCCGCAACATCCTGCGGTGGGTGCCCGTGATGTTTCTCGCCATGCTCAAGCGCCACTCCACCCAGGATGAACTCTGGGAGGAGATCGGAAAGGTGGGTACCGTGGCCCGTGACATCGGCCACCGGTACTGCCCGAACGGCTTCCGCCTGCTCTCGAATTTTGGGTACGACGCTATGCAGAGCCAGGAGCACGGGCACCTCCACATTATCGGCGGTACGTTCCTCGGCCATTACGTGGGTTAGACCGCGCCGATCGCTGCCTTCTGCTGCTCGAACAGTGCGACAATGCCAGTCCTCGCGAGGTCCAGCAGGCGATCCATGCCTTCACGGTTGAAGGGTTTGCCCTCGGCCGTGCCCTGCACTTCCACGAACTGATCCGCACCGGTCATCACGACGTTGAAATCTACTTCGGCAGTTGAATCCTCTTCATAGCAAAGGTCGAGCATCGGCACGCCCCGGACGATTCCCACGGAAACCGCGGCGACGGGAGATTGAATGACCGAGGGGGCTACTCCCGAGGTTTTCATCAGCCTCGCCACGGCGAGCTGGAGTGCGACAAAGCCGCCGGTGACGGATGCCGTCCGCGTGCCACCGTCGGCCTGCAGCACATCGCAGTCCACTGTGATGGTTCGGGGGCCGAGTAATTCGAGGTTCACGACACCACGGAGCGAACGACCGATGAGCCGCTGGATCTCCTGTGTCCGTCCGCCCGGGCGTCCCCGCTCAACCTCGCGCTGGCTTCGTGTGTGGGTGGCGCGCGGCAACATGGCGTATTCGCCTGTCACCCAGCCGCTTTGCGTGTTACGCAGGAATGGTGGCTGGCGGTCTTCGACGCTCGCGGCGCAGAGCACGCGTGTCCGTCCGAACTCGACGATGCAGCTCCCTTCAGCGAAATCAAGGACGTTGGTGGTGATCTTCACCGGACGAAGCTGCTCAGGGCGCCGTCCGTCGATGCGTGCTGTCACGTTATTCTCTCCGCGAGTGGTGTCGGACCGTTCCCGGTATGCATGCAGGAAGGGCCAGCCGCTAACGCTACGATCGGATCGGCGCGCAGGCAAAGCTGCTGCCTACCGCGCCGTCTCATACCCGATCCGATCGCCATCGCTCCAGATCGTGACCCGTCCCCGGTGGTCTGTTCGAAGGATTTCGGCTCCCGCCAGTGAAGCGAGCACCCCAGCCTTCGGGCGCTGAGCGAACCGGTCGTTGCCAACCGGAACCACGGCATAGATGGCGTGAACACCTCGGAGGAACGGCTCGTCTGTCACGTTTGCACCGTGATGGGGCACCACCAGGACATCGGCCGCGATGTCCCCGAGCCTGGCCTGGCTCGCCGCGGCGAGATTCGACGGGAGCAGGAACCGGACACCCCGGTAAGTCACTCTGAGGACGAGCGCCCCGGCATTGTCGTTCGCCGAATCGACGCCCGGTGGAGGCCACAGTGCTTCGAAGACCACGCTATCGATTTCAAAGCGCTCGCCACCGAGGAGTGTCTCGCGACTGCCGGCGCGGCCGATGTACGCATCGAGATTCGCCTTCCCGCCGGCCAATCCCGCGTCGATGATGCGTGTCGTGTCGTATCGCTCGATAACTCCTGCCGCCCCGCCAGTATGTTCATTTTGCGGTTGCGTGATGATGACCACATCAAGCGCGCGGTCCCAGTGAGGGAGCACTGCCCCGAGCTCACGAGCAGTCTGTACCCCACTTGGCCCGGCATTCACAAGTACCTTCTTCCCGTGTGGCGTCACGAAGAGGATGGCGTCGCCGCTTCCGGCGTCGAGGACCGTCATCGACAATTGGTCACCCGAACCAACCAACGGAAGCAGCGAGACCGGGATGATCACCGCAATCACCCCGACTGCGATTGCACCGGCGAACAGGAGGCGGTGCCTCGGTGTCAGGCGGCGTGGTCTACCTTCGGACACGATCGGTGCAAGGCGGCGATACGCTACGAGCCCCGCTGCTGACAGCGCGATGTAGGCGAGGAACGCGGTCGTACCATTCGCATCCGGTACATCGATGGCTGCGAACGGCAGGCGTGCCGCGTTCCGTGCGAGCCACGTGATGACTGCCAACGGGTAGTAGGCCGCGAGCCCCGCAAGCCAACCGGCCAGCGGCGAAATAGCGCCCGCAACGGCAGTGACGGCGCTCAGCCAGAAGGCAAAGACGAAGAGCGGCTCGACGATGATGTTGGCAAGCGGCCCGATGAGCGACACCCGCCCGAAGTTCACCCAGACGATCGGTAGCGTGGCGACGGTCGCCGAGACTGAAAGGGCGACAACCTGGATCACGAGCCGGGGGACGACACGCTCAGCGTGGAGTCTCCGCGTGCCCAACTCCAACCAGTAGCGAATCCAGGGCCCGAACACGATGAGACCGGCGGTAGCAGCGAGGCTAAGCTGGAAGCCAAGGTCAAGTGCTGCGGCCGGCTGGACCAGGGTCATTCCAATCGCCGCCACACCGAGCGCTGCAAGCCCGCTCTGCTGCCGGCCGAGGAACTGCCCGGCAAGAAAGACGCAAGCCATGATGCCGGCCCGGACAACGCTCGCGGAGAGCCCCGCGATGAACAGGTACGCGCCCACGCTCAGACCGGCTGGCACGATCGCCCATCGCCGCCCGATGAGCCGGATGAAGATGAGAAATGTGAGCGCGGCGACCATCGACACATTCGAACCGGAAACCGCGACGATGTGGGCGAGCCCGGTGTCGCGAAAATCGTCGTAGAGGCGATCCGGGATGTTGCTGTCACGGCCGAACGCAATCCCGGCGCCGAGTGATGCCTCGGGTTCGGGTAGCGACCGTTGCAGACCCTCGTCGAGGTGGAGCCGAAGCCGGGTGACGAACGCACGAAAGTTGGTCCGCGGTGCATTTGCCAGCGACTCGATGACTGGATTCGACATCGTCGCAACGACACCGTGCCGTGCCAGGTAGCTCCGGTAATCGAAATCGGGATAGACGGGAGGGTCCTCGAGCGCTCCCTTCAGCCGAACCTGTTCGCCCGGAAGATGTTCTGCATACTGGCCCGCCCGCACGCGGACACGGCCCTCGACCGCCGCGACCTCGCCACCCTGGGTCTCCACGCGAGTGACTCGTACCAGGTAGGACGTCCACGAATCGCCCGGGTCGGGCTCGGAGTCGATGATACCATCGATGGTCGCCGTTTGACCCACGTAGCGGATGAGTGAAGGCGGGCCGGCATCTCGCCACGCGGTGAACCGGAGCGCCCCGGCCAGCACCACCACGCTGCAGACCGCAAGAAGGACGGCCACACGTTCCCGGTGCATCGCGACGGAGACGGCGCCGCCGAGTGCGAGGGCCATGCCCGGCACCCACCACGGGACACTCCATAATGCAACGGCAGCTATGCCGCTCAGCCAGGCGATCGCAAGAAAGACCAGGGCCACAGCCAGCGGACGGTAGCAGGCCTGCGCACCGCTGCGCTACGCCCGTGACCCATGCGGGGCTCGTTCAGGCTCTGGCGAACGCCCGGCAACGGATTGCGCGCTGAAGGTCGTCATTCGCTTCACGCAGCTTTCGTGCCAGCACAGGCAATTCCGCGCCGACCTCTTCGAGCAGGGTAGACGACCGCTGAAGGATCGCATCATCCACGCGGTAGGCCGGAAAGAGAGCGTTGAACCAGTCGCTCTGGAACTCCTTGTCCTTTTCCCGGTAGATGCGCGGCGCCTCGTCGAAGAACGCTTCGGCGTAGGGTTCGAGGAGGTCGCGCTGGTGGGTCCAGTTGAACCCGCCCATCGCGGCGGCCGTCAGGTAGAGCGAGCCGTATCCCTCATCCATGAAGCGCTCCCATGCGTCCGCTTTCACGGTCGCTGATGGTACCGACGTCTCCGCCTGGAGCTTTGCGCGCTGACCGCGATCGGAGGGATCGCGCTCGAGTTCGCGGGCGAGACGTTCTTCAGCCCCGGGCATTGCATGGGCCATCATCTTCACGGCGATGGACCAGCGCATATTCTGGTCGACGTTCACACCGGGAATCGTCTCTTCACCATCAGCGAGACGGGCAACCCGGGCGATGTCGCCCGGTGTAATCGCGGTTGCCACGACTGACCGCGCCCAGATGATCTTCTGGTCGCCCTCGGGGCAGTTGAGCAAGGCCGACCAGTTGGTGAGGAACGAGAGATGGAACTCTTGCTCGCGCCGGTCATCCGGTACATAACGGCTGAGGGCCGCGTTGGCCTGCCCGAGAACCGCATCGACGAGCTCGGGCATCGGTTCGAGCGGGAGCTTTTCGCGCACGAGTGCGAGGAAGTCCGTCGACTTGAGTTGCTGGTCACGTACCATGTTCCACAGCGATGACCAGACGAGTTGACGGAGTAATGCATCGTCGATTCGCTCCAGGTTCTCCTTCACCCAGGCAAGGGAGTCCCCATCGAGGGCGACTTTCGCATAGCCATGGTCGTTGTAGTTCGGAAACACCATGGAGGGCCTCGGAAGCCCCTGCGCGGCCTCAACTTCTGCCTCCTCCGTGCTGATTTCCGCTGGCACCACGGAGATGTCGAGCCTGCCGGCCTGGTCTTGGACCAGTCCGATATCGACACGGTGCGGCCGGATCGTGGGGTGTTCCGGCGGTGCCGACTGGGTGAGCACGAGACTCGTGATCCGGTCGCCATCTGCTTCCCAGCGGCATCCGATCGTGTTCAGCGATGGGGTCTCGAGCCAGAGGCGCGACCACTCCTTCAGGTCACGCCCGCTGCCGAACTCGAGTGCTCCGAGGAACTCATCGAGCGTTGCATTCCCGAACTCGTGCTCACGGAAGTACTCGCGCATCCCTTCGCGGAAACCATCCATGCCGATCGTTGCGACGAGCTGCTTGAGCACCGACGCACCCTTGCCGTATGTGATGCCATCGAAATTGAGGAACGTCTGGTCAGTGTCCTCTACCTGCCCCGCGATCGGATGGGTGGTGATGAGCTGGTCCTGGCGGTAGGCCCAGTTCTTGATGCTCGAGTTGAAGTCCTGCCAGCCGGTCTTGAAGCGGGTTGCCTCGTCCATGCAGAGGTACGCCATGTACGTGGCGAAACTCTCGTTGAGCCAGAGGTCGTTCCACCACCGCATCGTCACGAGGTCGCCGAACCACATATGCGCCATCTCGTGGAGGATCGTCTCGGCACGGCCGCGACGCTGGTTCTCCGTCGGTGGGTCGCGGAAGACCATGTACTCGTTATGCGTCACTGCGCCGACATTCTCCATTGCCCCGGAGTTGAACTCTGGAACGAAGACCTGGTCGTACTTGCCGAAGGCGTAGGGGTAGTCGAAAAACTCACCAAAGAAATCGAGCCCTTGCCGGGAGACGGTGAAGATCTCATCGGAATCGAGGTACTTCACGAGCGACTCGCGGCAGTAAAGCCCCAGCTCCACTCCACGATGCACGGTGCGCTCGGCATGGTAAGGCCCGGCGATGAGCGCAAAGAGATAGGTGCTGAACGGTTTGGTTCGCTCAAACTTGTGGCGACGGCGGCTATCGCTGGCTATCGCATCGCTCGCCAGCCGTGAGTTCGATATCACTTCCCATTCGGGCGGCGCGGTGACCGTCAGCTCATATGTCGCCTTGATATCCGGCTGGTCGAAACATGGGAACAGCCGGTGGGCCTCATACGGCTCGAAGTTGGAGTAGAGGTACTCTTGCCCATCTTCAGGGTCGATGAACTGGTGAAAACCGTCACCGCCGTGGTCATACTCGTTCTCATAGGTGATGGTCACGATGGTCTCGGGGCGCAAGAGTGAACCGGGGACCGTTAGCCGGTAGCCGGTCCAGGCCGGTGTTGCTACCTCCTGGCCGTTGACATCGAGCCGCTCGATGGTCTTGCCACGGAAGTCGAGGAAGAGGTCCTCGCGGCCGTTGACCACGAACCGGATGACCGCTTCACCACGGTAGGTTGCCGCACCGGCGGTGATGTCGATGTCGAGCTGATAGCTGCAGTTGGTGACGCGTGCCGCGCGCGACTCGGCCTCGGATTGGGTGAGGATGTCGCGTGGCTGCTCAATCGTGGTCATCTGTGTCCTCGGCTGGTGTTCATGGCGCGGATACCGCCCGAATAGGACAACAGGCTACAGCCTCGGGCCTCGAACCGTCAGGCCAGCCGCCACGAACCCCTGCATTCGCTACCCCGCATTCGTGACAGGGGGTACAATCTCACGCGACCACTCGCCGGGCAGGTACCAGCCGAACTCATGAGCAACATCGACGCCGTCAACGCGCTCATCACCGCTATTAATTTCGACCGGTTCGAGGAGATCGAGGCGCGCCACAGCCCCGATGTCGAGTTTTTTTCGTTCGTCGGTCCTATCCTTCGCAGCAGTACGGGTATCGAGGACTGGCAGCGGAAGTTCCGCCGCGAATACGCCGACTGCACCTATACAGAACTCGAGTACATCGATCAGGACGACACCGTGGCCGTCCGTGCCACCATCGAAGCCAAGGGGTACGACTGGCGGCCCTTCACCCAGCGGATCATCGAGATCATTCGCTTGAATGGCGAAGAGGTGCAGGAGCGCCGGATGTACGGGATGCTCCAGAATCTCGAACTCGACAAGCCATCAACTGCTGCAATGAACGCTGCGACGGAGTTCCGTGGTGGCAATGCAGCCACTACCAGGAAGCTGCTCGCCGATTTCTACGCTGCTGCGCTCTCGGGCGACCGCGAGACGGCCGCGACCTTCCTCGATGACAAAGCCGTGCTCATCGATACCGTCTACGGCGTTGCCAATGGCCCCCAGAATATCCTCGATCTTCGAGCCGCCATCCCGCGGCCCGCAACGGGTACGGAGCGCGTGACGCACAGCTACGCCGGGGCGAAGGATGGCTGCGTCGAAATCGCTATTGATCCAGCACGCCCCCGTCTTGCCGAATGGGTGCGTATCGTCGACGGCAAGATCAAAGTGATCGAAAGCTACTGGATGCTGCGTGAAATTGGCGTGGTCCCGGAGATGAAGTGGCGCCGCCCGCGCCTCGTGATCATGCCGATGTGAGCCCCGCCGCTTGCGGCGAACCACGAAACAGTCCCCGGCCCCGCGCCGGTACACCAAGCTTGTTCCCAGGAGAAAGCGCCCATGGCCACTGTGTATTACGACAACGACGCCGACCTCTCGCTGCTCAACGGACGGAAAATCGCCGTCATTGGCTTCGGCTCGCAGGGCCATGCCCATGCATTGAACCTCAAAGACAGCGGTTGCGATGTCATCATCGGTCTCTACCCCGGGTCGAAGTCGTGGGAGACCGCCGAGAAATCGGGCCTTCGGGTGGCAACCGTCGACCAGGCAGCGCGCGAGGCCGACATCATCATGATCCTCGCCCCGGACCAGGTGCAGAAGCAGATCTACCAGGCCGGGATTGAGCCCAACCTGAGCGAAGGCAAGATGGTGCTCTTCGCCCACGGTTTCAACATCCACTTCCAGCAGATCCAGCCCCCGCCGTTCGTCGATGTCGCCATGGTGGCGCCGAAGGGCCCCGGGCACCTCGTTCGTCGCGTCTTCACTGAGGGCGGCGGTGTCCCCTGCCTCGTCGCCGTCCACCAGGATGCGAGCGAAGTGGCGATGCAGGTCGCCCTGGCCTACGCAAAGGGCATCGGGGGCACGCGCGGCGGCGTGCTCGAGACTACCTTCCGCGAGGAGACCGAGACCGACCTCTTTGGCGAGCAGGCCGTCCTCTGCGGCGGAATCTCATCGCTCATCAAGGCCGGTTTCGAAACCCTGATCGAGGCTGGCTATCAGCCTGAGAGTGCGTTCTTCGAGACGATGCACGAAGTCAAGCTCATCGTCGACCTCATCTACGAGGGCGGCCTCGCGAACATGCGCTACTCGATTTCAGACACGGCCGAGTACGGCGACTACACCCGCGGCCCACGCATCATCACCGACCAGACCAAGGCCGAGATGAAGAAGATCCTCAAGGAGATCCAGACCGGCCAGTTCGCGAAGGAGTTCATCCTCGAGAACATGGCGGGGCGTCCGGCCTTCCTTGCCAGCCGAAGGCTCGAGGCCGAGCACCCGGTAGAGAAGGTAGGCGGCGAGATGCGCGCCATGATGACCTGGTTGAAGAAAAAGTAGCCGGTGCAGCGAATGGACAGGACGGGCCGTCGCAAGACTGGCCCGTTCTTTTTCGTCAGGGTACGTAGCGCTCGGCGACCACGATCACGCGGCTTGCGTATTCGCCGCCGCCACCAGGATAGGCAATGAAGTCACCGCCACAACTGATGAGTGTCACCCGCTCGGAGTGCCGGTCGATGTTCGGAAAGACAATCCGGTCCATCGCGCCGTCAACCAGGTCGCTCACGCTCAACACGTCGACCTGGATGATCGTATAGGTATACTGCTGCCCGTTCGCCATCGTGATGTAGAGCGAACCACCGTCCTGGGCATTGACGAGATTGGCGAACGGCCCATTGCCATAATTGACGTAATTGATGTGCCCGGCGAAGACGCTGTTCTGGCCGCCGAATCCCGGGTGGCCGAACCGGGGATCGCTGTACCAGGCGATACTCCCGGGACGCGTCGGGTCATCGAAGACCTCGTGCGATCCTTCGAAGTGCGTACCGCGTTCCTCCACTGGCGCCGAGCCATCGATGTTTGCCGATGGCACATACAGCGCCGACACCGGCCCCGAGTAGGGCTGCGGCACGGGCGTTGGTGTGACTGTGGCGGTTGGCTCTGGCTCCGCCCGGCTGAGGTCCGGCACGACTGCCCGGCGTTCGAGCTTCGGGGAATCAGCGGCCGCGAAGGCGACAAGCGCGCTGCCGAGCAGGCTGAGCGAACCAACCAGCACCAGGACCGACGTTCCGAACTTCCTCATCCGACCCCCCTCCCGATTTAGGCACATCACAGGGAGTTGCAGAACTCGGTGAGCGCCTGCGCGAGCCTGCCCGGCGTGATCAGGGGGATATTGTGCCGACCTGGCTCGTTTGGCGGTAGGCGAGATCCTCCCTGAGAGGCCATACCTCTTGCGTTGTTGGCTTGGGGCGTAATGCCCCATTTTCAGTTGGAACGTTGAATGGCTATCCGACGGTGCACCATACTTCCCCGTCCGGTGTGGCAGCGGGCCTCGAGAGCCGCCGATGTGCGGGCGGGAAGGATAGCCTGGTAGAGCAAGCATTCGATTCGTTCGAACTGATGGACTGATCCCCGAAGGAGGTTGCTCGTGCCGTATCTCTCAGGTGCACTGAAGGCCCGATCTCGGAGAGGGTATGGTTGGGCGGTAATCGGCCTGGCGATAACGCTCTTGGCTGTCGCGGCGCCTATTACTCTCAGGGGTGGCTCCAGACCCGGCGATAGGGCGAGTGTGCTAACCGGGGCCTTTCGTGTGGCACCGACAGGCCTGGCCGTTCTTGTCTCAAACTCGAGCACGGTCGTAATGGGACAGGTGATTGGGGGGCCAACCGTCGAGACGGTGAGCGTCGGGCAGTCAAGTCCACTTGGCGAAAAGCAAACCGTGCACGATGTCACCCTCGATATCGCGACCTACGAGGTCCGCGTGGATCGGTGTGTGGCTGGGGCTCCCTGCCAGCCGGTTGTGAAGTTCAAGGAGGCCGTGGACCACGAGAACCCTGAACTGGTGAATGGGACTCGCATGCTCTTGTTCGCATCGCCTGCTATTGCAAAGTGGGGGGCGCCCGGGCTGGCAAGCTACTATGGCCGCGAGGGGGTGCTCGTGGCCCGGGGAGACGCTGCTATCGCTCTCGTTCCTGGTGGGGGCGCGGCCGCACAATTTCTTGCAAGGCAGTCGCTGGATGATGTGGCTGCGCGCGTGGCGGCCATGGCCAGCGGAACGCGGTAGCGCACTACCCTTCGCCGAGGTAGGCGCGGCGGACGCTGTCGTTCCCCGCGAGCTCCTTGCCCGTACCGGACAGCGTGATGACGCCCGACTCGATGACGTACGCGCGGTCGGCGATTTCGAGGGCCATGGCGGCATTCTGCTCGACGAGCAGGATCGTCGCCCCCTGGGCGCGGATCGACTGGATGGTGTGGAAGATGGTCTCGACGAGGAGCGGTGAGAGCCCCATCGAGGGTTCGTCGAGGAGGAGCAGCTTCGGCCGCGCCATCATCGCCCGCCCGATCGCCAGCATCTGCTGTTCGCCTCCGGAAAGTGTGCCCCCCGCCTGCTTGAGGCGCTCCTTCAGGCGTGGGAAGAGGACGTAGACGTTCTCGAGGTCGGCATCGATTTCGCCGTCGGAGCGCTGAAACGCGCCCATGTAGAGATTCTCGAGGACGCTCAACCGGTGGAAGATGCCCCGGCCCTCGGGTACGTGCGACATGCCGAGCGAAACGATCTTGTGCGGTGGCAACCGGTCGATTTGTACTGAGTTGAACACGACCTTGCCGCTGCGTGCTCTCACGAGGCCAGAGATGACGCGCAGAGAGGTCGACTTGCCGGCTCCATTCGAACCGATCAGCGTCACGATCTCGCCCTCGTTCACTTCGAGGCTAATGCCCTTGATGGCGGTAATGCCACCGTAGCCGGCGATGAGCCCCGAGACGTCAAGAAGCGCCATCGCCGCCTCCGGAGAGCGCCCGTGTTCCCAGGTACGCCTCAATCACCCGCCGGTCCTGCTGGACTTCGGCCGGTGTGCCTTCCGCGATCTTGCGGCCATAGTCGAGGACTGTGATGTACTCACAGACACCCATGACCACGCGCATCTGGTGCTCAATGAGGATGATCGTCGTCGCGAACTCATCGCGGATCTGGCGGATGAGCGCCACCATCGACCCGCTCTCCTGGGGGTTCATGCCCGCTGTCGGCTCATCGAGAAGCAGCAGGCGGGGCCGTGTCGCAAGGGCCCGGGCAAGCTCGAGGCGCCGCTGGTCACCGTAAGGCAGGTTCCGGGCAATCATATTCTCCCGGCCGCCGAGTCCGACTGACCGCAGTAGTTCGTGCGCCCGTGCCGTGCCGGCCGATTCAGCACGTCGCACCCTCGGAGGCCGCACAACCGCGCCCGCCATCTCGACGATGGCACTCGCCATCGACCGGGGAGCTGTCGGGAACTGACGGGCAGCATCAACGAGGCGGCTCCGGCTTGGCCGCCGCGCCCGAGGCCGATGGGTCCCGGCGGACCCGATGTGCGTGTGGCTGCCTACGAGGACGTTCTCGATTGCGGTCATGTTCGCAAAGAGGCGGATATTCTGGAACGTCCGCGAAATGCCGAGACTGCTCACCTCGTGCGTGGCAAGACCATCGATGCGCTGGCCGTCGAGGATGATTTCGCCGCTCGTTGGCCGGTAGAAGCCCGTGAGGCAGTTGAAGAACGTTGTCTTCCCGGCACCGTTCGGGCCGATGACGCCGCGGATCTGGCCGGCGGGTATGCTGAGGGTGACGTCACTCAGCGCGGCGAGTCCCTCGAACTTCATACCAAGTGCGATGACTTCGAGGGATGCGGCCCCCATCAGGACACCCCGGCGGAGCCGGCAAGCTCCCCTTCAGGCGGATTCTCGAACTCGAGCTCTCTCCGGTGCGAGGGGAAGATACCTGACGGCCGCAGAACCATCACGAGAACGAGCAAGAAGCCGAAAACGATGTAGCGGTAAAGCGCGAGCTTGTTGCCCCAGTCGTTCGCCCGCGGCAGATCCGGGATGTCGAGGAAGGTGACCGCGTTGAACCCGTGGATGACCGGGTTCATCACATCGCGAAGCCAGCCGAAATGCGACAGGAAGCTCGCTGTCTCCTGGAACTGCAGAAGCTCGGGGATGCCGATGAGAAAGAGCGATCCGGCGATCACCCCGGTCGTGTTCCCCATGCCGCCGATAATGACGATGGCGAGCACGTTGATGGAGACCTGGAGCGAGAATGATGACGGTGCCACGAAATCGATGAACGGCGCGTAGATGGCTCCGCCGACTGCGCCAATTGATGCGCCTGTTGCGAATGCCATGAGTTTGTACTTGATCGTGTTGATGCCCATCGCCGAGGCGACGTCCTCGTCCTCACGAATCGCCTCCCATGCGCGGCCGATTCGTGAATCGCGCAGCCGGGCAGTCACGAACCACACAACGAGTGCTGCGATGATGATCAGTACGTAGAATTGGTCGACGTTCTCGATAACCGTGTTCGTCAGGGGCAGCTCGGGCCTGCGCATCTCAAACAACCCCGATGACCCGCGCGTGTGATCGCTCATGTTCAGCAGCAGGATGCGAATGATCTCGCCGAAACCAAGGGTAACGATCGCCAGGTAGTCTCCACGTAGTGGAAGGACCGGAAGCCCGAGGAGCACACCAAAGCAGGCGCCGATACCGATCGCCATCGGGAAAAGGATCCAGTAGTTGAGATTGGCATCATGGGGCGAAACCGGTGAGCCGAAGATCGCAACCGTATAGGCGCCTGTCGCGAAGAAGGCAACGAATCCGAGGTCGAGCAGGCCAGCCATGCCAACGACAACGTTGAGCCCCATGCCAAGGGTCGCGTAGAGCGCGACGAGAAAGAACATCCGCATCCACGTGTCGTCGTTGATGTGGGGGATGAACAGCACAGAAAGTGAAAGCACGAACCAGAGGATGGGCTGCAGCCACCCGGGCACGCGTTCCCACGTCTGGCTGCGAAAACGTACCCAGCCGGCACGCATGCTACGCACGTTTCCCCTCCTGCTGCGTGAAGATGCCAGTGGGCCGGAAGATGAGGACGAGGACGAGAAGGGCAAAAGCGACCACGTCCTTCCACTCGTTCGGCAGGTTCACACCGGGGATCTGGTTCAGGAGTTCGCGGCCGACAGTCTCAGCGAGGCCGAGGAAGTACCCGCCGACGACGGCACCAGGAACGCTGCCAATGCCCCCCAGGACTGCCGCTGTGAACGCCTTCACGCCCGGAATAAAACCGATGCTGCCCCGGATGCTGCTGAAGAAGAGCCCGTAGAGGACGCCCGCAAAGCCGGCCATGATGGCACCGAGTGCGAACGTGGCAACGATCGCCCGGTTCACGTCGACACCCATCAAGGCTGCGTTATCGCGGCTTTCCGCTACTGCGCGGATCGACCGGCCCAATTTTGTCCGTTGAATGACCCAGTAGAGCGCGCCCATCATCACCAGCGACGAGCCCATCAGGAAGAGCTGGAGATAGCTCACGTTCAGGGCGCCGATGGTGATCTTCCCGGTGGGGAAGATCTGCGAATAGTGCTTCGTCTCGCCATTCAGGAAGCCGTCGTCCACCAGGTGGCTCAGGAAAACGCTTGCACCAATTGCACTGATGAGCGGCGCCAGCCGGGGTGCATTACGGAGCGGCCGGTACGCAAGGCGCTCGAGGGTGATTGCCGTGGCACCAGAGGCCGCCCCCGCAGCAATCAAGGCGAGAAGCAGTGCAATCCAGATCATCGCACCCGAGATCTCCTCGCCGCCCAGCCCGAGGAGTACGAAATACCCGGCAAACGCGCCCACCATGAAGACTTCGCCGTGCGCGAAGTTGATGAGCTGGAGGATGCCGTAAACCATCGTGTAGCCGAGCGCGATCAGCGCATAGATGCTGCCCGTGGTGAGCCCGTTCACAACCTGGTCGAACCAGAACTCGGGCGTGGTTAGAAACAGGATGTGCATATGCCGTTCACGTCTCCCGGGCGTGCCGGGCTTGCAAAACGGGAGAGGCGGCGAGCCAGCCTCTCCCGTTCGATTGCATGGGGATTCGGTAGAACCGGAGCCTACTTGATCTCCTCGTACTTGCCGCCCTTCACCTGGAAGAAGCGCACGACCGCACCGGAACGGTCGCCATTGTTACCGAAGGTGATCTTGCCGGACGCACCTTCCATGTTGGTGTTCTTGATGGCCTCGTTCAGGGCCTTGAGATCGATGGTGAGCTTGCCCCCGTCATCCTTGGCGACTTTCTTGAGCGCCTCGATGATGATGCTGGCACTGTCCCACGATTCGGCGCCGAAGGTGGCGGAATCCGCATCCTTGTACTTCGCCTTGTAGTCCGCGAACTTCGCGCCGGTGGTCCCGGGGAGGGCAAGGTACGCGCCTTCGGCGTCAGCGCCGGCCCCCGAGAGAAGCTCGTCGTTCTTGATACCGTCGCCGCCCATATACGGGATCGTCTTGAGGTCGGATTCAGCACGAAGCTGCTTCAGGAATGGCGTTGCTTCGGCATAGAAGCCGGCCATGTACACCATGTCTGGCTTCGCAGCCTTGATATTCGAGATGATCGACTTGAAGTCGGTTTGCTTCTTCTCGTAGCCAGCCGGGCTGCCAACGATGGTGCCGCCCTTTGCCTTGAAGGCCTCCTGGAACTGCTGGCTAAGGTCCTTGCCATAATCGTCGGTATCGAACACGACGAAGGCCTTCTTGGCCTTCAGCTTGTCGACGGCGAACGCTGCCTGGGCCTTTGCTTCGTCACTGTTGAGCACAGGCACGCGGAAGAAGGTGACGTATGGGCCTTCTGCTCGAGTTGGCGACGTCAGGTCGCCGGCTGTGGCCGACGGGGAGATGTGGGTGATTCCCGCCTTGTCGTAGGTGGCGAGCGATGCGCGCGCACCACCCGAGCAGATCGGGCCGATAGCAGCGACGATATTCGCCTTCAGAAGACGGTCGGCGGCGGCGGGGCCGCCTTCGGCCGTGCAAAGGTCATCTTCGCGAACGAACTCAATCTTGTGGCCGGAGATCTCGACACCGTCGCCGGCAGCAGCAGCCGAGTCGGCGATGGGTTGGCCGAGGCTCTTCACATCGCCGGAGAGCGCGCTCGAGATACCGATCTTGATGTTCGCACCCTTGTCGATGGTGATGTTCTTCGCCTTATCAAGCCCCGCCGTCTTGTAGCCGGCTTCGCTGAAGCCCTTGGTGGTGCTTGAACCGTTGCCGTTCGACGGCTTGCTGGTGCTGTCGTCATCACCGCATGCCGCTGCGAGCACCGACACCACCGCGAGGACGGTGAGTGCGACGATGCCCCATCGCGAGAAGATTCCCCTGTGCTTCAATGTTTCCCTCCTTGAAGCTCTCTGCTCCCACGCATCTCTTCGACTGTGCGCGGACGGGGGGACTTTAGGTTTCGCTCTCTCTGCAGTCAAGGTTAGGTTACCGGCCGGTCGGTCGGATCAGGGTGATTTCGGGGCTTCCTCGGCAACGTTCGTCCACTGACCGTTCTCGAGTTGGACGATCGCCAGTTGCGAATCGGCGCGTTCACCGTTCACGCCGAACTTCACCGAACCGGATGCACCTGCGAATGTACTCGCGCGGATGAACTTGTTGAACTGGCCGAGATCGATGGTGAGGCGTCCGCCGCCGTCGTCCTTCGCAGACCTCTGGATCGCAAGGAACAGGATACTGGTCGCATCGTGGGCCTCGGGGCCATAGAGCACATCGCCCGGCTCCCCCTTGAAGCGGCTGCGATATTCGCGCTCATAGATACCCCAGTCGGCGCCATGTACCGTGTTCGCCACGCTGTAGAGCCCTTCGGCCGCCGCACCCGCACGAAAGAGCAACTCCGGTGACCGCACTCCATCGGTCGCAACCACCGGAATGCTTGCGAGGGTTGGGTCTGCACGGAGGCTCAGCAGGAAGGTGCTTGCCGCCGGGTAGTACCCGGCGAAGTAGATCATGCCGGGGTGAGAGGAGCGGATCGCAGAGAGTGCTTCGCCCCAGTCTGACTGCTCCGGCGAGAACGTGTAGGGGCTTCCCGCCACGGTTCCCCCCGATCTTCGGAACGCCTGGATGAAGTGGTCGGCGGTATCGCTCGGTCCTATCTCCCCGTCGCTCACGATGAAGGCAGTCCTCGTGCCGAGCTTTGTGGCGGCAAACTGGGCTTCAGCCTCCGCAATCGCTTTTCCGGTAGCACTCAGGCGGAGAAAGGTGATGTAGGGCCCTTCCGGGCGTTGAGGGCTTGTGAGGTCCGTCCGAGTGGCAGCCACGGAGATGTGAGTAATACCGGCCCGATCGAAGACCGGGTTTGCACGCAGGGCGCTCGATGAGCAGAGTGGCCCTACCGCGGCGATAACTCCGGCTCGAATGAGGCGGTCGGCCGCGGCAGCACCGCCTTCGGCCGAACAGAGGTCGTCTGCCCGGACGAACGTGATCGGGTGCCCCCGCACGGACGAGTCAGTGGGGATGGTCTCTGCGGCATCGGCTACTGCCAGTCCGAAGCTCGAAAGCGGACCAGAGAGCGTGCTCGAAACCCCGATCTTAATTGGCTGGCCCGCGTCGATGGTGATGACCCGGTTGCGGTCCAGTCCGGCGGCTCTGAACGCCTTCTCTTCCTGGGAATCGGAATCCTTCTTTCCGCCAAAGCAGGCGCTCGACAGGAAGAAGGCGACGATCAGCAACGCTGCCCACCGCCAGGCTGTGGTACCAGTGCCTGGAATCGTCTTTCGGGCTGGCTCCATGCTCGGGCGATTGTACCCGGTCGCCCGGTGAGGTTCCGGTCAGTCCCCCGTGGGATATCCCGCGGCGACCCACGCCTGTGTCCCGCCCTCGACGTTGGACAGCGGAACGTCATCGAGACCGGCGGCGGTCGCAAACTCCGCTGCGAGTGCGCTCCGCTGCCCGCTCTTGCAGATGAACAGCACTTCCTTGCCCCCGGCGAAGTCGCGAATCTGGCGAACCTCGCCCATGACGGTGTTCACGGGGATGAGGCGAACTCCCGTGGCATGCACCTCCGCATACTCATGGGGATCGCGGACATCGACCATGACAGCCTTCCCGGCGTCAAGCAGATCCTTGGCTTCCTGTACCGAGATCCGGGTGAATGGCTCGCGTGGGTCCTTCGTTGCCATGGGTTCCTCCTATTGTTGACCGAACTACTTGAGAATAGGGTAGCCGATGCCCCCCCGGTGGTGCCAACCACGCCTCGATGGCCGACAGTGAACCGAGGCGGTACTGTTGCCTGTGGCGAATTGGAGGTGCTGCGATGTCCGACGTTCTTCGTCCTGCTGCCGATGATGTCCTGGCCGCATGGGCCGCTCGTGTGCGTGGCAACCGTGAGCAGGCTGAGCACTTCCGCGAAGGACAGCCGAGCAACGACTTCTACGCACCTGTTGCGGCCTCATTCAAGGTGAACCCCACTCGAACGGATGAACCCGCGCTCGAGATCCTTCGTGGTCTTGTTGAACCTGGCGACACCTGGCTGGATATCGGCGCGGGGGGAGGCCGCTATGCCCTCCCGCTCGCTCTTGCCTGCAAGCAGGTCATTGCTGTCGATACCTCCACAGCGATGCTCGGGGTACTGCGCGAATCGATGGTGGAGTTCGACGTGCCCAACGTCCGCATCATCCAGGGCCAGTGGCCACTGGCCGAACTGCCCTCCGCTGATTGCTCGCTAATCGCCCATATCGGGTACGACATCGAAGATCTCGGCTCCTTCCTCGATGCGATGGAGGCGTCGACTACTCGCCGCTGCGTTGCAATCCTGCTGAGCCGTGCACCATCGGCTATCGCCGAGCCAGCGTGGCCGCTCATCCATGGCGAGGAACGTATCCCGCTCCCCGGCCTTCCGGAGTTCCTCACGGTGCTCATGGCCCGCGGGCGCCTCTTCGAAGTCCGCCTCACGGAACGGCCAGCGATGCACTACCACGCGCCTGAACAGGCGCTTCGTTTCCTGCGCCAGCAGCTCTTCATCCAGGAAGGCGGCGCCAAAGACCAGGAACTCCAGCGTATCCTGCCCGGCCTTCTCCACGAGACCAGCGAAGGGTACGTCATGACTCGGGCTGCTGCCTCGCCGCTTGGTGTCGTCTCCTGGTCCCCGAGGTAGTCCTGCCAGGCGGGCGATGGCAGCCTGCCGATGACGTATAGTTGGCCGTCCGGTGTTCGAGCACCGGGGACAGGAGGATCGAGATGAGTGACGTCCGCAAGGTCACGATCAATCCGCCATTTCTGATGAACGCTCCCGCGTATGGCTTTTCACACGCGAACCGAACCGGCGACACGGTCTACTGCTCGGGACAGACGAGCATGGCCGAGGGGCTCGAGGCGCAGGCCCGCGAGGCGTTCACCAATGTCCGCAGCCTGCTTGCCTACGCCGGGGCGAATATGGCTGACATCGTAAAGATGACCATCTACAGCACCGATCCGGAATGCTGGCAGAAGATCGCTGATGTCCGGGCGGATTTCATCAAGGCGCCGTTCCCCGCAACCACAATGGTCATTGTGAAAGGCCTCGCGTTGCCCCAATTCCTGATTGAAGTGGACGTGACGGCTGTTATCGGAGCAGGTTCCTAGCGGCCGAATGAGCCAGTTACTCAACCGTTACCGGTGACTCCTCCAACGCCGGGCGACGCCGCCATGAGCGGGGATCGAACCCGATCGACTCGCGTCCCGCAACGAGGAACGCGGCGCCGAGCAGGCTCACGGGGACGACATTGACGAGGTGCGCAAGGATCGCGAAGCTCAATGCCCGGCTGGGGCCCACGTCGAACGGTAGTAGCGACAGTGTGGCGGCCGCGTGGAATACGCCCAGGTAGCCGGGTGATGATGGCACGAGCATCGCAAGGTTCGTGGTGCACGTCAGGAGTACTGCGACGGTTACCGGGGCATCGATCGCCAGGGCGCGCATCAGCATGTAGTTGATGGCAAACGCGCCGGCCCAGGCCAGCCACGACCAGCCCCAGATACGAAGCACGTGGTCGCGCGAGAAGAGCTGGTGGAATCCTTCCCGGAAGGAGGTCGCTTCGTTTCGGACTCGTTCCCCGCCGGGGATGAGCCTCGCCAGCCGGAGCTGACCGGCCAGCTTTGCGAGCGGATGGCGAAGCAGGGTGGCTACGACCGCGAACCCGAACAACCCGCCAAGGGCAAACCACGCCCAGTGCAGCCAGACACGATAGTGTTCCGGGATGGGCAGGAATGGGCTCACCAACACAAAGCCTGCAATGAGTGTTACGGAATCGGTAACCCGCTCGGTCAGCATGGAGGAGAGAACATGCCCAAACCGGACCCCCGGCTGGCGAGTGGTCATCGCTACCCGGGCGACGTCGCCCAGGCGCGCGGGGAGGACGTTGTTGAGCAGGAAGCTGATGTGGAGGATCCGGTAGAGCCGCGGCGTGGTCACGTCGGAGTTTTTCGGGAGCAACAGACGCCACCGGACCGTCTTGGCGATGAGCGAGAGGATGAGGCACGTCACCGCAAATGCGATGTACTTGAGATTCGCGGTTTCAAGGGCTTGTTCCGTCGTCGTCCAGTCGATGAGGCGGAATAGCAGCGCACCACAAATGAGCGTGATCAGGATGCCGATGGAGAAGCGCACCATGGCCATCGCCGGGGAAAGGGCTCCCGGATGGAAAGCGTGCCACACTTTCACCCTTCCGTCAGTCCCCCTGTGTCGATACGCTCTAGCAGATGCGCATCCCTGCACGCACCACAGCCCAGGAATCCCGTGACCAACCGGCCATCGCGCCACCGGATTGCGGGGACCCCACCACGTTTCTACGCCGAACGGGTGCCCAGCACCTCCTGTTCGCACTGCAGATCGGCCTGCTCCTTGCGATGGCCGGGACGGTTGCCACGCGCATTTGGCAGGACCACTACTGGTTCGGTTTCGCTCTCACCGCCGCGACAGCCGCTGCATGGCTTCCCGAGGTTGGCCGGGCGAGGGCCCGGCGCTGGTGGTTCTTCTATGTCGCCGGCATCTTCTTCTACACGCTCCTGCGCGCCTACGCCGATGAGACGTTCATCCCAATCGAGACAATGTATGTGATCGACTTCGATCACCTGGTGTTCCTCGGGGGGGATCCGACGGTCTGGCTCCAGCGCCATCTTTTCGACCCGGCGAATATCGGCTTTTTCGACATTGCCGCTGTCCAGGTCCACTGGTCGTTCTTTATCGCTCCCCACCTCGGCGCGGTACTCATTTTCCTGTGGCGGCGCGATCTGTTCCCACGCTACGTCGCACTCGTTGTTGGCACGATGTACGCGGGGCTCATCCTCTTCTTTCTCCTTCCGACGACGCCGCCATGGCTGGCAGCCCGGGCCGGCCACCTCTCGGAGGCGTACCGCGTGATGGACTTCGTTGGTGGCAAGGTGAGCGGCGACACCTATCGGACGTTTTCTGCTTCGCTGGCCGAGCCGAACTCGGTGGCCGCCATGCCCTCCATCCACATGGCCGTCACCTTCGCCATGTACTTGTGGGCACGCGATCACTACCGCCGTCTCGCACCGTGGCTCCTCGCCTATTCGCTGATCATGGGCATTTCGCTCGTGTACCTGGCCGAGCACTATGTGCTCGATCTCGCCGCCGGTGTGCTGGTGGCGCTTGCATGCCACCTTATCGCCAGGCGATACGTACCCGTCTACGCGTTCTCACCCGGCATCGACGAAGGCTGAACTCAGGCGGCTTTCGAGTACATGCTTGTTGCTGCGGTCCGGAAGCCCAACTCGTGCGAACGCATGATCATCTCGCTGCCGCCAATGAACAGCAGACCGCCAGGCCTGAGTGCCTTCGCGAAGCCGCTGTAGATGTGGCTTTTTGCCTCATCAGTAAAGTAGATGACGACATTCCGGCAGAGGATCAGATCCACGTCTGCTGGATAGGCATCGCTAAGGAGATCCTGGCGGCGAAACTGGATGCGCCGCTTCAGGGTATCGGCCACGCGGTACGTTCCATCTTGCTCCTGCGCAAAGTGCCGTTTCAGCACCGCTGGAGCGACCGATCGAACCTCGCCGGGAAGGTATCCCCGGCCCTCTTTCGCCCGTGCCAGTGCGGGCATGTCGACATCGGTTGCGATGATGCTGTGTCGTGAGTTCGGGTTGAGCTCATCGAGGATGATTGCGAGGGTATAGGGCTCGCAGCCGATAGAGCAGCCGGCGCTCCAGATCTTGAGTGCGCGGCCCCCTGCAGCTTTCTCGAGCCTGGGGATGAAGACGTCGCGCAGCTCCTGAAAGCGGTCCGCTTGCCGGAAGAACTCGCTGACGTTGATGGTGAGCGTGTCGCGGACCTGTGCGAGGAGTGCTCCGTCGCTGGTGATTGCTTTTTCGAATTGAGGCCAGCCCACGAAGCCACCACGTGTCATGAGGCTCGCCAGGCGACGCTTCATCTGCGGCTCTTTGTACTGCCCGAGCGGCACACCGATTGCGCCTTCCAGCGCCTTGCGAAACGACAGCCATTCGCGGTCAAACGATTGTTGTTCGTTCATTGGGCGGCCCTCCAGCCGGGGACACTGCGAGTGAGGAGATCGGCGATTCGATCGAGCGGAGCCTGGATGGCGTGCTGCGTACGTTCGTGTGCGACGCGCGGCATTCCAAACACAACCGAGGTTGCTTCGTCCTGGGTGATGATCGACCCGCCGGCCCGTTCCACAGCGACAGCACCATCCGCGCCGTCTCGCCCCATGCCTGTCAGGATCGCGACGCTCGATCGCCTCCCGAAGACGGCTGCGACTGATTGGAGCGTGATGTCGACACTTGGTCTCACGCCATGCACCGTAGGGCCACGGTCGAGGCGGACGCGGCGGTCAGGGCCCACGAGGAGGTGAAAATCGCCCGGGGCGATGAGCACTTTCCCGGTCGCGATGAGGTCGCCGTCTTTGGCCTCTGCCACTTCGAGTGAGGACAGCGAATCGAGCCGCTTGGAGAGAGCGCTGGTGAATCCCGGCGGCATATGTTGGACGACGATGATGCCTGCCGGCAGGTTCGCTGGCAGCCTCGGGACAACCGCCGTGAGCGCGGGCGGCCCTCCGGTGGACGAGCCGACAACCACCACGTGATGCGCCACGGCCACGGGCCCACCCGGGAGCAGCGGCCTTGGCGGAACAGGAAGCGTGAGGATCGGTGCGACTCGGCGTGAGACCCTGGCATGGCTGGCGCGGACGACGGCCTCGGCGAGCTTCTCGCCCACGTTCGCGAGGTCGTTACTGAGGCCGCTTGGCTTCGCGACGATTTCGACGGCGCCTGCCTCCAGCGCACGCAGCGTCGTATCGGCGCCGTCCGTGGTCAGTGTGCTGAGCATCACGATTGGCGTCGGGATAGTGCTCATGATCTCCGACACGGCAGCAAGCCCGTTCATTCGCGGCATCTCGACATCCATCGTGATGACATCGGGGCGCAGGCTCGTCGCCTTGCGAACAGCGTCCATGCCATCGGTCGCCTGGCCTACGACCACGGCCCCGGGGACACCCTCGAGCAGGCGCTCGATGGCCCGCCGCATGAACGGTGAATCATCGACAACCAGGATCCGGATGGAACGGTCCGCCTTTGCGGAAGGATAGGCCATCGAGGGTCTCGCTTTCCGCTCAGGCGCAGAGCTTGCTGACAGCGGCCAGTACGCGATCGCCTTCGCACGGCTTGACCAGGAAGTCCTTTGCACCGCTCTTCACGGCTTCCAGGACGATCTGCTGCTGGCCGAGGGCCGTGACCATGGCGACCCGTGCCGCCGGATCGAGGGCCTTGATCTCCTTCAGTGCTGTTAGCCCGTCCATCTCCGGCATAGTGATATCCATGAGCACGGCGTCGGGCTGCGATGCCTTGTACTTTTCGACTGCATCAAGGCCATTCTCCGCCTGGATGACCTCGTAGCCTGCCTCCGACAGGATCTTCGACATGCGCATGCGCATGAATGCTGCGTCATCGACCACAAGAATTGTTGCCACGTCAAGCTCCTACAGTTCGCTGGCCGGTGAGGCCGCAGTACGCACGTATGTTTTCCCGGTTGCCATGTGCATCTCGAGCGTGCGCCCCTTCCCTCCGCCTGTGTCGGCGGCGTCCGGACGCAACCCGTGCTTCTTCAGCCTTTCCCTGATTGCTTCGGCATTCCGTTCGCCGATCTTGAACTTTTCTGCGTTCGCAGGCCCCAGGACGGCCGCCCCGCCCGCGATCTTGACGGTGAGGCGGCGTACCGACCCACCAGCTTCGGTGACTTTCGCGACCAGCATGTCGATACCGGTGTCGGCGAACCTGGCCGGCTCCTTGTCTTCGACGCGGCGCCCTTCTGAATCGGGAAGGAGCACGTGTACGAGCCCACCCACCTGGGCCTGCGGGTCCCACACCGTTACGCCGATACACGATCCGAGCCCGTAGGCCACCAGGATCTCCCGGGCATCCTTGCTCACCACCAGCTGCCCGATCCCGACGGAGACGCGCTTCTGTTCTGTGGCGGCGAGTGTCATGCGGCGACTCTCTCGATCTGCTCTACGCACGAAGGATCGGGAGCGATGATGAGCAGCCCCGCGGTGTTCCCCGTATGGTCCTCGAAAACGGTGTCGATCATCACCACGTCACCGCCCTGTGAGAGCACCTCGGCATAAACCGACTCCACGAGTGCGACAGCCATGTCGTTGATGATGTTTGGCGGGCTCGGGTGGAGGATGAGATTCACCTCATCGGCCAGCGCGTTGATGAACGCCGAGCCGACGATATTTCCCAGTTCGCCAATGGCCGATTCGGCAAGCTCGTCGGGCTCTGTCGTCGTACCCGGGGCTTGTCCGCACATCAGGTCCACGCATTCGAGCGCCCGGCTCACCGGAAACAGCAGCATTACATGGCCGGTGATATCGCCGCTTATGGAGAGATAGGTACCGAGGACGAGGCTCTCCTCTCCGCCGACGGCGTCGCAGGCGTCTGCCTTCGTCCCGATTCGTACGCTCGGGATATGGATTGCGATCTCCTGCCCCATGAGGCCGCTGAGGCCGCGGCCGGCGCGCACCGCGCCTTCGCGTGCCACGCCGGAAAGGATGCCGAGCAGCTGTGTTTTGTCCGCCATGAGTCTCTCCCGGTTGGTGTTACTCGTGTGTGCGATGGCAGCGCTCAGGCCGAGGCCACGAGCGATGCCTGTTCCGCCACGAGGCTTGCAGTGTCGATGATCAATCCGAGTGTCCCGTCGCCGAGAATGGTGGCTCCTGTCAGCCCCTTGCGGTTGCCGATCAGGTCACCCAGTGTCTTCACGACCACGTCCTGTTCGCCGAGCAGCCTGTCGACGATGAATGCCACCTGCCGGTCGCTGTGTTTCGCGGCCACGATGAAGCGGTCTGAGCCGATCTGGCGGGGGCGCTCGTCACCCAGCGCGTGAGCCAGGTCGATGAGTGGCAGCAGCTTGCCGCGAAGCCGCATGGTGCGGCGTCCGCCGACTGAATGAACGTCAGCGTCGCGCTCCGCCAACGCTTCGGTAACCGAAACGAGCGGCATCGCATAGACCGTGTCGCGAGCCATGACCATGAGCGCCTTGGTGGTGGCCAGGGTCAGTGGAAGCTGGATGATGAACTCGCTCCCCTTGCCGGCTGTACTGCTGACTGTGACCTGCCCGTTGAGCCGCTCGATATTCGTCCGCACGATGTCCATGCCAACACCGCGTCCCGAGACATCGGAGATCTTCTTCGCGGTCGAAAGACCGGGATAGAAGATGTACTGCAGGACCTGCTCGTCCGATGCCGTTTCCGCCACATCGCGGGAGACGACGCCACGCTCGATTGCCTTCTGGCGAAGGGCGCGGGTATCGATACCTTTGCCATCGTCCTTCACGGAAAGGTAGATGTACGTTTCCTGGTTCCAGGCTGTCACCGTGATGACGCCAGCTTCGGGTTTGCCAGCCGCACGCCGCTCCTCGGGAGCCTCAATCCCGTGATCCACAGCGTTGCGGAGGATGTGCACCAGTGGGTCTGAGATCTCCTCGATGACTGAGCGGTCGAGTTCCGTTTCCTCGCCGGCGGTGGTGAGTTCAACCTTCTTGCCGCACTTCGAAGCGACATCGCGTACCAGCCGGGGCAGCCGCGTGAGCACCGACCGGACAGGCAACATCCGGCTCCGCATGATCTCCTCCTGGAGTTCATCGGTTATCCGGGCGAGGTGAGACGTGGTCTCTTCAAAGTTCTCGACCAACTCGCTGAGGTTCGCGTCTTTGAGGACACCGGCGAGCTGTTCACGGATCTGCTGAAGGCGGGTACGGTCGATGACCAGCTCGCCCACCAGGTTCATCAATCCATCGAGGCGCTCAACGTCGATGCGAACGGACTGTGATGCCTTCTTTGGTCCCCCACCAGCCGAACGGGCCGTGTCGATGGCGACAGGCTCATCGGGTGCCTGGGTGGAGGCTGCGGCAACGCCCGGGTCGCTCGCCAGCGGGGTCGGAGGCGCAGGCCGGATCACCCCGGCGATAGGCTGGTTGATCTCCTCATCGTGAACCTGGCGGATGAATACGCCAGCGACGTCCGAGATGCTCCCAATCCCGGCGTGAATCTGCTCGTCGGCGACGGTGGCGGCGACCAGTGCGGTGAGTGAGAACTCGCCGGAACCGCTCTCCACAACCACGCGTTCGGGCCAGCTATGGAAGACGCGTGCAAGGGAGTCGAGTTCCTGTAGTGCCTGGTAGCACCGGATTGACGGCAGCTGGCAGGCCGCCTCAATTACCACCTCGACCAGGAACAGGTCGGCACCCTGTTCAGCTTCCGCCCGGACGGCCTCGAGATGCTCTGCGGGGAGCGCGTAGCTGACCTCCACGGCCGCAGCCGGGCTGATGGCAGCAGGTGCGAGGCCGGTCACATCCTCTTCCTGCTCGAGGATGCCAAGGAGGTCAGCCTCGAGCGCAGTCGTCTCGAGACCCGAATCGATACGAGTTACCACTTCCTGGGCAAGGATGCGAAGCGCATCTACGCCGGCAAGCAGTGCATCGACCATGTGCGGGTTCGGCGTTCGCAACCCCTGCCGGACCGAGTCGAGCACGGTCTCCATCGCATGGGTGAGGTTCGCCATCTTCTTGTGCCCGATCGTGGCTGACGAACCTTTGAGCGTGTGGGCCGCCCGAAAGATCTGTTGGACGAGGTCCGGGTCTGGTACCCCTTCGAGCTGAACGAGGATCGTGTCGAGGAGCTCGATCTGTTCCTCGGCTTCCTCCGAAAAGAGCTTCAGGTCATCGTCGTCCAGCTCGAACTGGAGCGGCTTCTTCTTGCCACTGGCCATTGCCGTGGGACTCCTCGTCGCATTCAGAATGGGGACGGTATTTGGGCTCCGGTGCAAGGTCTACGCGGCGGCCACCTCGATCTGCTCATCGTCCTGGCTGGCTCCGTCCGAGGGGAGCACGCCCTCGAGGTCCATGAGTGAAACGAGCCGTTCGTCCAACTTCGCGACACCGCGCAGGTACGAGTTTTCGGGGACGCTGACGATGCTGCTCGGTGGCTCAATCTGGTCCGACGGAATGCGCATCACCTCGGAAACAGCGTCCACGATGAGCCCGACCATTCCGTTGGTGCTGCTGACCACGACGATTCGCGTCTCGGGCGTGTACTCCGATGCGATGATGTTGCACCGGCGGCGAAGGTCGATGACTGGTACCACGCGCCCCCGAAGGTTTGTAATGCCTTCCACCCACGCATCGGAACCGGGAATCGAGGTGATGGTTTGCATGCGGACGATCTCCTGGACCGCCTGGATATCGAGAGCGTAGTACTCCTCCGCGAGGCGGAAGACGACGACATGCTCCTCCGTCCCCGAGTGCACTGAAACGTCTGGGGTATCTGTCTTGCTGGCCATGGTTCTCCTCACTCCTCCGGGCGGCCCGGACCTTACTTGCGTGTATCCAACGCTACGGACGGTGGACACGGGCCGGGCATAGGGGCTGGACCCCATTTGAGCATCGGCAGCCCCTGTTCCCTCTGAATCGGTAACCGGGGTTCGCGTTGCAAGGGAGAATCCTGATTCCCGGCCGATACTCCAGTTAACAGACTGCGAAGGAGAACAAGAGGAGCCATCGTGGCAGCGGAAAACGCCGTACTCAGCCAGCGCGAGATCGATGCCCTTCTCAGCGGTGAGCTCGGGCCCCCGGAGGATGGAGACGGCGATGCCGTGCTCAACGTAACGGCGCACCCTCGCAAGGAATCCGCCCGGCGCGTCAAGCCCTACGATTTTCGCCATCCCGAGAAGCTTTCAAAGGAGCAGATTCGCGGCCTTCAGATCATCCAGCAGGGAGTGGCGGGCGCCCTCGCCGCATCGTTTTCGGGCCGCCTGCGGGCTCCCGTTGAAGCACGCCTCAGCGCACTCGAGCGCGGTATCTATGAGGAATACGTCACCCAGATCGGTGCGAACGCCGTCGTTGTCATCATCGATATGAATCCCCTCCAGGGCTATGCGGTCGCCGCCTTCGGGTTGGATGTGGCGTTTTCGATTATCGACAGGCTGCTCGGGGGTAAAGGCAAGACGAGCACGCGCAGCCTCAACCGCGACCTCACCGATATCGAGATCGCACTCATCCGCCACATCGGCATGGATATTGCTCGTTCCCTCATAGAGCCGTGGGCGCGCGTCACCGAGCTCATGCCGGACGTGACCGAGCTGGCGGTGGGCCCCCAGGTCATGCACGTCATCCCCCCTTCGGAGTTCGTCATCACGGCGTGGTACGAGGTGCGTTTCGCCGATCAGACGGGCGGTATCTCCCTCTGCTTCCCGCTGACAGTCCTCGAGCAGATCCTCCCGAAACTCACCGGCCAGAGCCTCTTCGATAACCGCCCCGGCCGCCTCCAGACCGAGCAGTCCCGCGTGAATGACGGCCAGCTCGCGGCGATGTCCGTCACCGTGAGGACGATGCTCGGCGCCGCACGCGTGGCGGCGAGTGACCTCGCCCAGCTCGAACCCGGTGATGTCATCGTCCTCGACCGCGAAGTTGGCGAGCCGTTGCGAGTGCTTATCGGCAACTGTGAGCGCTTTGCGGGCTCTCCCGGGACACGAGGAAAGCGCATGGCTCTGCAGATCGAAGGCCGTGTTGACGATGATGGATGGGTGAGACCATTCGAGGTCGGCGACGAGTGAACCGAGAGATGCCAATTCGAACCGTGATGATGTCGGCGGACATCAAGTCCGGCGGCCACGGCTTCCACCGCCTGCTCTTCAAAGTGGAGCGCGAGCGAGGGACCATTAACCAGGTGCAGGTGCTCATCTCCCAGGACGCTCACCGCAAGCTTACGTCCCAGCTCTCCCGAGCCCGCGTCAGGCCTGCCGACACGCTCACACTGCTCAAGACGTGGGCTCGCTGGGAGCTCCAGCACCGGGTCGAGGAACAGGGGCTCGTACCAACATCGATCACGATTACAGCAAGCGATCTCGATGACTTCGGTGCCTATGCGCTCGACCTCGGCCGAATCATCCAGGCCGTGTAGCCGAATTCACCCTTCACACCACTGCGAAGCGTCCGACTATCACTACATGTGCCGGGCGGCGCCCTGGAGGTAAGTAGCGTGCTAGCAAAGGTCACTGTTGCCGAGGCAGCCCAGGCGGTGGGCGGAGCCCAGGATCCCCCCCGGCTCGAACTGGTCAGTCCTTTCGTGGAAGCTGCTGGCCGTGTCATCTCGCAGGAGTGCGGCGAGGTTGTCAGCAAGGGCCAGGTCCATCGTGTGCGGTCGCCCCAGACGAGCCGCGAGGTCAGTGCCATGATCGCCATCACGGGCGGCGTTGCGGGCCTCGTGATTTACTCCATGTCGGTTGAGACTGCCTGCTCCTTCGCGTCGCTCATGATGGGCGAGACTGTGACCGAGCTCGATGAGATCGGCCAGAGTGCCATCGCCGAGCTCGCGAACATGATCACCGGGCAGGCGAGCATCCTGCTCGAACGTAACGGTTTTCCAAGTGACATGTCGCCACCGGTTCTCCTCATTGGAAAAGGTGGCACCATCGCGACGTTCAACCTTACCCGGCTTGTCGTCCCCCTGATTGTCAGCTTCGGTGAGTTCACTATCGATATCGCCATTAAGGAAACATAACTGGCAAGGTCTCTGTGCAGCACGACGGTGGAGTCAACTGTACCGTTTGGCTCCGCCGTTCTAGTATCAAGTCAATGACCGCTCGACAGCCTCGCCGTGCCCGCCGGCGCAGCGCGCCCGCAACGACGCTTCCCCGCCCCTCGGCCGTCGCTCCCGATTCCGATGACGCGATCGAGGCCGGAGATACTGTCGCCACGCCAACTGCTCGCCGCAGTACTCGCCGCACCCAGTTCCGGCACCGCGAGCACCATGTCGAGAAGGATTACAGCTACGTCCACAAGGACCTGCTGGCCGTGCTTGGCATCGGCATCGTCTGTATTGCGTTCATCCTCGGAATGTCGTTCTTCGTCGGCTGAGCCGCCCGGCTATCCCACCCGCCTATTTGAGTTCCTGGTACGCGAAGTAGATGCCCACGCCTACGGCAACCAGGCTGAACGCGATCGCCTGGTGCGGAACGATTGCGAACTGAATGCCCCATGCGATGAGAATGCCAGCAACTGCAAACCCGATGACCGCCGGCCCGCGCTTTCGCCGTGTTGCGAAATCGAGCATCCGCACGAAGACATACCCGAGTCCCGCTCCGAGGAAGAATGACAGGAAGCCCACGGCCACCTGGGCAAGAATCAGTCCCCAGACCAACCCAATAACAACACCGCCGACCAGCGCGACTCCCGCCGCCTTCAGTGCATTCGTGCCATTCAGCACGTAGACGGGTGACTTCACAATCCGTGCGCACGGCTTGCATCGCGCGCCAACCGGAGTCTGAACCATGCACCTGGGGCAGATCGGCGTATCACAACGGCTGCAACGCAGCGCAGTCTCGACGCCCGGGTCTCGCGGGCATGCTACAACAGTGGTCACCTATCGATCCTACCAGAGGTGGGGCTCGCTACCTCATCCACGATTTCCCGCCCGTTGACGATCATTCCCCCGGCTACTGGCCGTCGGCTGTCGCAAGGTCAACCAGTGCGAAGGAAATCGTACCTTCGGCTGCCAGCTTGCCGTCGACGCTTGCTCGAACCTGGCCCTTTCCGATCGGCCCGCGGATCTTCTCCAACGTGAACTCGAGCCGGAGCTGATCACCGGGGACGACCGGTTTGCGGAAGCGCATGCTCTCGATCCCGCCGAACAGCGGAGATTTCCCGCCTGCTTCAACACCTTTGAGCATGGTTACTGCCGCGACCTGGGCAAGGGCCTCGACAATCAACACGCCGGGCATCACCTTCTTGCCGGGGAAGTGCCCCTCGAAGAACCACTCATTTGCGGTCACATTCTTGAGGGCGACGGCGCGCTTGCCTTCCTCGATTTCGATTACGCGATCGAGGAGCAGGAATGGGTAGCGATGCGGGATGATCCTTTCGATTTCGTCGGCTTCGATGATCACACGGTGGCTCCTGTATCTACACCCTTGTCACGAAGGAAGGAGAGGAAGGCTTCGACCCTGTCGTCCGGGAATGGAATATCGCCGATCTCGCGATCGTCCGGATTGCCGAGACCATGGTAGTCGCTCCCGCCCGAGGCCCCGAGACCGAGCTTCGCGGCGATGCGGGCATGCTTTTCGATGGTCGCTGCGTCGTAGTGCTTGTAGTAGGTCTCGACGCCGTCCGCGCCCCACTCCGCAAGTTGAGCGATGATCGGCTCATAGTCATCGCCCAGGAAGACGGGATGGGCGATGAAGACGACGCCGCCATTGTCATGAACGACCTTGATGGCGTCAGCCGGGTGGAGCTTTGGACGGTCGACGTCAGCAGGTTTGCCGTTTCCGAGCCACAGGTCGAACGCCTCCTGGACGCTCTTCACGTAACCACGCTCAAGGAGGGCGCGGGCGACATGAGGGCGGCCGACTGTAGCCTCTCCCGCTATCTCGAAGACGCGATCGATGTCGAGCGGCATCCCGTGAGCGGCGAGGATCTCCACGATCTGGCGTGTGCGGCCGATCCGCCCATCGCGCTGCCAGGCGAGAAACTCCTGGAGCGGCTTCGCCTTGACATCGAACCCGTAGGCGAGCAGGTGGACATCGACCTTGCCAAGGTCAGCGCTGAGCTCGATTCCGGGGACGAGCTGAAGGCCGAGACGGTCGGCGGCCTTTCGCGCCTCGGCAAGGCCCTCGGTGGAGTCATGGTCGGTGAGTGACACGAATCGCGCTCCCCGCCGGGCGGCCGTCTCCATCACCCAGGTTGGGGTATGGACCCCGTCCGACGCGGTGCTGTGCAGGTGAAAGTCGCCGATTGCCATCACTCGATTATCCGATCGCAGCGCGTGATACTCGTCGCACGCTTCGTGGTGTCGTCGGCTTCGATGAGCAGGCCGTTGAGGACTGCGGTGCCGGTCGCTGGAGGGAGCCGTGTGGGCATCTGTGTAAGGAAGCGCTGGATGACCGCCCCGACTTCGTCGCCGATAACCGAATCTCGCGCGCCGCACATGCCGGCATCGCTGCAGTAGGCGGTACCTCCGGGGAGAATGCGGGTATCGGCGGTTGGTACATGGGTGTGTGTACCAACCACGGCGGTCACCCGGCCATCCAGGTACCAGCCCATCGCCTGTTTCTCACTCGTTGCCTCGGCGTGAAGGTCGACGAGAATGAAGCGATTGCCGCGAACCTGTTCGAGTGCCCGGTCGGCTGCGCGAAAGGGGTCATCGCAGTCCTGCCCCATGAACGTCCGCCCGATGAGGTTTATCAAGACGAGATCGCCTGCCTCGGCGATGCCCTGGCCCGGGGCGCCTGCAGGATAATTGAGCGGTCGTGTGATCCCGCCGGTCGAGTCGAGGTACTGGTATATCTCGCGGTGCTGAAACGTGTGGTTACCGCCGGAGATGAGGTCGACACCGCATTCGAAGAGTTCGTCGGCGTGTTTCGGGGTGATACCGCGCCCACCGGCGATGTTCTCGCCGTTCGCGATCACGTAGTCGAGCTCGAGCTCGCCGCGGAGCTTCGGAACGGCTTGCACAACTGCGTCGCGCCCGCAGTTGCCGACGATATCTCCGAGAAAGAGCATGCGCATCGCGGGGCCTTGCTAGCGTGCGATCTCGGTGGCGCGCGTCTCGCGGACGACCGTCACCTTGATCTGGCCGGGATACTCCATCGTCTCCTCGATCTTGTGGCTGACGTCGCGGGCAATGCGCATCGCCGCCAGATCATCCACTTGCTCGGGCCGGACAATGATCCGCACCTCGCGGCCAGCCTGGATGGCGAAGGCGGATTCCACGCCCTTGAAGCCCTTTGCGATGCTCTCGAGTGTTTCGAGGCGGCGAATGTAGTTCTCCAACGATTCGCGGCGGGCGCCCGGGCGGCCACCGCTAACGGCATCCGCCATCATCACGAGCACAGCCTCAACGGTGCGCGGCTCCACCTCTTCATGGTGAGCCTCGATGCAGTGGGCAATTGCATCCCTGGTCTTGAAGCGGCGGGCGATTTCGGCGCCAATGAGGGCGTGGGTACCCTCGACTTCGTGGTCGACCGCCTTGCCGAGGTCGTGCAGGAATCCGCCAGCCCGGGCGATATCCGCGTCGGCACCGATCTCCCGGGCCATCATCGCCGCGATGTGGGCCGTCTCGATGCTGTGGCGCATGACATTCTGGCCGTAGCTGGTGCGGTAGCGCAGCCGGCCAAACACCTTGAGCACCTCGGGGTGGAGGTTGAGCACGCCTGCTTCCACCGCGGCGGCCTCGGCCGCATCCTGCATCGTCGTTTCTACTTCACGCCGCGCTTTGTTGACTGCTTCCTCGATGCGCGTCGGGTGGATACGGCCATCCTGGACGAGGTTCGAAAGTGCTACACGTGCGATCTCGCGCCGAACCGGGTCGAATGAGCTGACGGTTACCGCGTCGGGTGTGTCATCGATGATGAGGTCGACGCCGGTTGCAGCCTCAATTGCGCGGATGTTCCGTCCCTCTCGGCCGATGATTCGGCCCTTCATGTCATCGCTTGGGATCTGGACAACCGAGACTGTCGTTTCGGCCGTTACTTCCGAGGTGTAGCGCTGGATTGCCGTGGCGATGACCTTGCGGGCGCGGGCTCCGGCTGTTGCTTCTGCTTCCTTTTCGGCCTCGCGGACGCGGCGGCTCGCCTCTTCGCGGATTTCGAGGTCGATTGCCGTGAGTTGCTGCTCTCGTGCCTCGGCCTGTGTCAGGCCGCTGATTCGTTCAATCTCCGTGGCCTGGCGCTGGCGGAGTTCTTCCGCTTCGGCCCGGATCTTGTCGATCTGTGCCTCACGGTCCCGGAGGCCGGTTTCACGCCGCTCGAGCGCTTCGGTCTTGCGGTCGAGGTTCTCTTCTTTCTGGGTCAGGCGCTGCTCGATGCGCTGCACTTCCGTGCGGCGTTCCTTGAGTTCGGCTTCGAGCGAGTTACGGAGGCGAAGGTTTTCCTCCTTCGCTTCGAGCAGAAGCTCTTTCTTGCGTGATTCGGCCTCAGCGAGTGTCCGGCTGGCCTGCTCCTCTGCCTGTTGCAGTGATGTCCCAACGGTGTTGCGGCGCACCATGTAACCAGCGCCGGCACCGACCAGCAAACCCACGAGGCCGACGATAACGGCTATCGCCAGCATTATTTCGCTCCAGTGATGTCGGGGTGAGCGACATAATCAACATTAGCCCATCAGATCATGAGACCGGATTGGATATATCGATCCTACGCGTGGCCCCGTACCGCGTCAAAGTAACACGAAGGTCATTCATCATCGGCGAACGACCCATGAGCCTCAGTCCAGGCCGTACGAACGACCCGCTCGGTGGTTGCGAAATCGAAGCCGCGGCGCTGCAGCGCACCGCCGACCCTGGCTCGAAATGCCTGGTAATCGGGTGCCGAGACCCGGCGTGCACGCGATCGAGCCAGCTCGAGGGCGGCAGCGTCATCGTCGACGCCGCTCGTCGCATCGGCCGTCATCTCCGCGGAGATGCCTTTGGCTCGCAGTTCGGCTCGCAGCATACGGCCACTGCGCGGCGCGGCACTGGTACGTTCGCCGACCCACATGGCGGCAAATCGTGCGTCATCCACGAGACCGGCGTTCCGCAAGCGTTCGAGTTCTTCATCGATTGCCTCGCCGTCCGCACCGCGCAAGCGAAGGCGGCGGCGAAGTTCGGCCTCGCTCCGCATTCGGTATGAAAGGAGGTTCAGAGCGGCTTCGTGGAGACTGGCCCGCCTCTCCTCGGCGCCGAGCGAGGCGATCAGCTCGGGGGAGGCGACCATGCCGCGGCGAATGTGCAGGCGTTCGCACGCCTCGTCGCTGAAGACGAACTCCCGGCCGTCATCGAGGATGAGCGTCCGGCGTTTCCGGCGCAGCCCGCGGATCTCCGCGATGCGCGGGTGCTCGGAGTCCATCGGTTACTTGCTCGCGGCGCCCACGGGCTGGCCATTGATCGGTGCGCGCGCGGGGAGCCCCGCATCGCTTCGGATCTGCGTCTCGATCTCATCACGCAGTTCCGTGTTGTCCTCGAGGAATGTCTTGGCGTTCTCGCGACCCTGCCCGATGCGCAGGTCACCGTAGCTGTAGAACGCTCCGTTCTTCGTGAGCACACCGTGCTCGACACCAAGGTCGATAATATCGCCGGAGCGGCTGATACCCCGTGGCTGCTCGAACATGATGTCGAACTCTGCAACCTTGAACGGTGGTGAGACCTTGTTCTTCACCACCTTGGCTTTCACCCGGCGGCCAACAACGTCGGTGCCCTTTTTGATGGAGTCCATGGGGCGGATGTCGATACGGACCGAGCTGTAGAACTTGAGTGCCCGGCCGCCCGGGGTCACTTCCGGATTCCCGAAGACGATGCCGACCTTCTCGCGGAGCTGGTTGATGAAGATGACCGAGGTGCTCGTCCGAGCGATAGTGCCTGTGAGCTTGCGCAGCGCCTGCGACATGAGGCGTGCCTGGAGGCCAACGTGGGCATCGCCCATCTCACCCTCAATCTCGGCGCGAGGTACGAGCGCAGCGACCGAGTCGACGACGATGATGTCCACCGCGTTGCTGCGCACCAGCGCCTCGCAGATCTCGAGCGCTTGCTCACCGGTGTCCGGCTGGCTCACGAGCAGGTCTTCGAGACGGATCCCGAGATCGCGGGCGTATCCCGGGTCCATCGCGTGCTCGACATCGATATAGGCCGCCGTTCCACCTGCCTTCTGGGCCTCGGCCATCACGTGCTGCGCGAGCGTCGATTTTCCCGCCGATTCCGGGCCGAAGATCTCCGTCACCCGTCCGCGGGGGATGCCACCGATACCAAGTGCGATGTCGAGGGCGAGCGAGCCAGTTGGGATCGCCTCGACCGCGGCCGGCGTGCCTTCGCCGAGGCGAATGACTGCCCCGCGCCCAAACTGCTTGTCAATCTGCTGCAGCGCGATCTCGAGCGCGCGAGCGCGGTCCGAATCTGCCATCTGAACCACCGTCCCGGCTGGATTGGGCCCCGAAATTGATCGCGAGGCCCATCGATATCGCATCCTACACACCAGCAAACAAATGTTCTAGCATGCTGTCCAGGATGTGTACGCTACTTGTACCGGCCAATCGCGACAAACTATGACGCGACTCCACGTTCATGTCACACCGCGGTCTTCGCGCGAGGCGATCGAGGGGTTCGACGCCGGCGGTGTGCTCCGCGTACGGGTATCGGCGCCGCCCGCTGATGGAGCGGCTAACGCGGCCGTTGCGAAGCTCCTTGCAAAGGCGCTTGGACTACCCGGCCGTGACGTGGTCCTCGTCGCGGGAGCGGCAGCCCGCCAGAAAACGTTTGAGGTTGCACTCCCAGGTGAGGAAGTTCGGGAACGTCTCGCCAGGAACGGCCCGGGCCGGCCTCAAACGGGTTCCTGAGCGACTCCTGGGGTAAGGTGGGACTGCGGACGCGCCAGCCAGGCGTGCCCAGCCTCTCTTCGGACGGTTCCATGCCAGCACCTGATCTCGATACCATTGTCTCGCTCGCCAAGCGCCGCGGCTTCGTATTTCCCGCCGCCGAAATCTACGGTGGCTTCGCCAATACCTATGACTACGGCCCGCTCGGTGTCGAGCTCAAGCGCAATATTCGCGAGGCATGGTGGCGGGCCATGGTCCGCAACCGTGACGACGTCGTCGGTATCGATGCCTCGCTTCTTACCAACCCCCGCGTCTGGGTTGCGAGCGGCCATGTGGCGACCTTCCACGACCCCCTCGTCGATTGCAAGAAATGCCATATGCGCTGGCGCCTCGACCACATCCTCGAGGGGCAGTATGGCGAAGCAAAGCGTGATCCTGCCGGGAATGTCCTCTGCCCGAACGATGGGGGTGAACTCACCGAGCCCCGCATGTTCAACCTGATGTTCAAGACACAGGTTGGCACCATCGAAGACGAATCGAACGTTGCCTACCTGCCGCCCGAAACGGCGCAGGGCATCTTCATCAACTTCGAGAACGTCGTTGCCTCCACACGGCGCAAGCTCCCATTCGGGATCGCCCAGACGCGGGTGAGCTTCCGAAATGAGATCACCCCGGGGAAGTTCATCTTCCGTACGCTCGAGTTCGAGCAGATGGAGATGGAGTACTTCTGCATGCCGCCGAAGGACCGGAACAACCCGGAAGAGTACCTGGCGCTCCACCGAGAGTGGATCGACGAGCGCCTGCGCTGGTACCGCGACACCCTTGGCATCGAGGAGTCGCGGCTCCGCATCCGTTACCACGAGAAGGAAGAGCTGTCGCACTACAGTGCCGGTACCGCCGATATCGAGTACCTCTTCCCGTGGGGGTGGGGTGAACTCGAGGGCGTTGCAGCCCGCACCGACTTCGACCTTTCGTCACACGCGAAGGAGAGCGGCCATCCGATCACCTACTTCGATGAGGAGACCAACCAGCACGTTGTCCCCTGGGTTATCGAACCCGCCGCTGGCCTCACCCGGACGCTCGCCGTCTGCATGCTCGAGGCCTACAACGAAGAGCCTGATGAGAAGGGCGACAAGCGAGTTGTTCTCAAGTTCCGGCCGAACCTTGCCCCGGTGAAAGTCGCGATTCTCCCGCTCTCAAAGAATGAAGCGCTCCGCCCGGCTGCCAGGAAGATCTACGACCTGGTCCGGCCGCTCTGGATGGCCCAGTACGACGAAACGCAGTCAATCGGCCGCCGCTATCGCCGCCAGGATGAGATTGGCACACCGCTCTGTGTCACGGTCGACTTCCAGACGGTCGGTGAAAAAGGCGAGGCCGGTGATGATGCGGTTACCGTGCGCGACCGGGATTCGCAAGAGCAGGTTCGCGTGCCAATTGCGAAGCTCGTTGATGTACTGCGAGAACGCCTCCCCGGCTGTTGATCCTTCGAGGGCAGTAGTTCGAGTACCGAAGGGGAGTACACGTGCTGCTGTGCTCGTCGTCGGTGGGGCCACTATCGATTTGTGGTGATTTCGGTCTTGTATTTCCCGGCGGGCAACCACGTGTCGCCGTGCCGCCAGCCGGGCCTTCCGCCGACTGTACTGGCCACGGCCGCTCATGATGCTCCGTTCCCGCCGACCCTGAGGCCGGCGTAAGAGCGATCACCCCGGGCCGAGAGAAATCAGGCTGCCCGTGGACCCGCGGCCCGGCAGGCTGCTCCATACTCTGCAATCGCGAGCGTTACCGGATCGTGTGCGCCAAGGTCACGCGGGCCGAAATGGTGGGTCAGCGCTTCGTATACACGCTTGCTTGCGGCTTCAATCGCTTCCTCATCGTTCGACCGGCAGCGCTGGCCATACTCGGTGATCGCAAGCACGAGTGGTTCGTTCGCCGCGAGATCGAGCGGGCCGAAATGATGCGTGAGGGCTTCGTAGAGGTGGCTGCTCGCCTGGTGGACCGGGTCTTCCGAGGTTGCAGTTGTCATGGCCTGGGCTTCCCTTTTCTGATTTAATCAGAATGTAACATAGACGAAACACGGAAGAAACAGGGAAGTTGACTCGGCTTTTCACTCGCCTATCGGCTCGAAACATGAGCGGCTAGGATCGGTCGATTCCCCCCAGGAGCCGAGTGATGCCCTCACTTACCGTCCGTCCATTCGAGGCCAGCGACATCGAGACCGCATCTGAGTTGCTCGCTGCCCGCCAAATGGCGGACCGTGCACTCGTCACCGCGCTCGACCCCGGGCTCGAAGACGCAGAGGTATGTGCGACCCATCTGGTCGAACCGATAGCGCGGAGCCGCCGTGCCGAGGGTGTGGCTGCTTTGCGTAATGGCCGCATCGTTGGCTTCCTGTTTGGCGAAAGGATGACCTTTGCTCCGACAGAGTTCCCCTCGATGTTCATCGCGCCGCATTCAATCTCGATACCGGTTCATGGCCACGCGGTTGAACGCGGTGAGGATGTGTCTGCCGTTTACCGTGCGATGTACGGCTATCTCGCGGCTGGCTGGACACGCAGGGGATTCTTCATCCACCAGTCGCACATCTTTGCTGCCGATGCCGAACTGCAGGAGGCATGGGTGGCACTCGGGTTCGGCAGGATGACGACGGCGGCAATCCGCGCAACTGAGCCCGTAACCGGCACCCTTGATGCCAGCATCGAGGTGCACCGCGCGTCAGCGGAGGATCTCGAGGTGGTAATGGCGCTGGCCGACACGCTCTTCAAATTTCACAGCACCTCGCCGATCTTCTGGCCGTTTCTCAACGAACCCCAGGCGGCCGCTCGTGAAGCCCAGCGGGCACTGCTCGATGATCCCCGGAGCGGCTACTTCATTGCCTACCGTGATGGACGCCCCATCGCGATGCAGACCTACAACGTTCCTGGCTTCACACCGGCGATCGTACCCCGGCAGGGGAATGTCTACCTTTTCGAAGGTGTAGTCGAACCGGATGTCCGTGGTGGCGGCATCGGTACGCGGCTTCTCGCCGAGGGGATGGCGTGGGCGCGTCAGCAGGGCCATCAGTGGTGCACCCTCCACTTTGCGAGCGCGAACCCAAGTGGTGGCCCGTTCTGGCTGGGCCATGGCTTCCGGCCGGTCGAGTACACCATGGTGCGCCACATCGACGAGCGTGTTGCATGGGCAAACGGTTGGGATGACTAGTCAAACGGGATGAGCGCCGCAGCCGCACCACCAAGGAGCGCCTCGAATTCATCCGCCGAAAGGCCCAGGCCGTCGAGTCTCCCCACCTGCGTTGCTGCGGGGACCGGGTTATTGGGTGCATCACTCCCGAACAGGAACCGGCCGGAGAACCGCCGGATGGTCTCGGCACCGGCCGTCACGGGGCGATCCCAGACGGGCGTGAGGTCGGCGTAGAGGTTCTCGAAGCGGTCCATCAACTCGATCGCGCGGGACGTCGCAGGGTGACCGGCGTGCGCGAGCACGATGCGTGTGCGCGGATTTGCCGCCAGTACCGGGATGAGGGCATCGATCTCGCCTGCCTCGGTGTCGCCCGGTGCGACCTGCCCGGCGTGGACCACGATCGGTGCACCAGTCTCGGCGGCGGTCTGCCAGAGTGGGCCCAGCCGGGGGTCTGACGGGTCGAACGAACCGACCGAGCAGTGCAGCTTGACCACCCGCAGCCGAAGATCGACGAGTGCTCTGCGAACCAGGTGTGCGAGATCATCGTCACCGGGATGGAACGTCGCGCCGGCGATGAGGCCCGGAAAGGCAGGGATTGCTGAAGCCGACCACTCGTTGAGGCTTTCGGCGATGCCGGGCCGGTGCGCGTATGGGAGCACCCATGCGCCATCGAACCCGTTCTCCTTCACGGACTCCGCGACACCGGCCAGGAGTGGGCTGCCAGCGAGCGCACCGTTCAGGTTCAGGCGCTCGCGGACAGCGGTCGCGAGGCGGTCGGGGAAGGCGTGGACGTGTGCATCGATGCGTGGCATGGCGTCTCCCTGCGGGCTGATGATTAGCAAAGCCTAAACGAATTGACTGCAGGGGAGAGGCAGGTACCGACCGTGTCGCTGCTCAGAGAAAACGTCAGAGCTAACTGCTCGGTGACTATGTCCATCTATGGGAGATGGAGTGATTTTGAGCAAGCGAGAAGAGCAGCGAGCCATCGTACCCGCCCACGTGAGTATCGGCGCTCCGAGCATCGCCGAAGCGGCAGTCTTGATCGGGGTGAGCGAGCGGCAAGTCCGGCGATAGCCGGGGATGAGCGTGTCCGCACGACGGAGCCGCGCCACAGGCCGTAGAATGACGCGGCTGTCACGACTGACGCCGCCAAGTGCGGCAGGGTCCAAGATTCTGCACAAAAATCGGAGTTGATCATGAACGAAGCCTGGATCATTGAAGGACTGCGCTCGCCGCGCGGTGGTGGTAAGCCCGGAGTCGGCAGCCTTACGCATCTGCACCCCCAGCGTATCCTCGCGCAGGTACTCAACGCCCTGCAGGAACGCGTCGGGTTCGATCCCGCTGACGTCGAAGACGTCATCATGGGCAATGGTTCCGGTGTAGGCGACCATGCGATGGACATCGCCCGGATGGCGACTCTCGACGCCGGCTGGCCAACCAGCGTCCCCGGAGTCACGCTCCACCGCTTCTGCGGTTCGGCGCAGCAGGCGGTCAACGTCGCCGCCATGAGTGTCATGTCAGGCCAGCAGGAACTGGTGGTCGCGGGGGGCATCGAGATGATGTCACGCACGGCCCCGCTCAGTGTCGACGGTTTCACTGCGAACAACGCGCACCTCTATGAGCAGTACCCGCTCGTTCCCCAGGGCATCTCCGCGGACCTCATCGCGACGATCGAGGGGTTCACCCGCGAGGATGTCGATTCCCTCGGTGTCCAGAGCCAGGCGCGCGCCGCCGAGGCGATCGATGCCGGCCGCTTCAAGCGAAGCGTCGTCCCGATCTACAACAACGACGGCACACTCGCCCTCGATCACGATGAATACCCGCGCCCTGGAACGACAATGGAAAGCCTCGCAACCCTCAACCCGTCGTTCGCGAAAATGGGCGCCATGAACCCCCCGAACGATACCCGCAGCTACGACCAGATCTGCATGGACGTGTACCCGCAGGTCAAACAGATGAATCACGTCCACCACGCGGGCAACTCGTCGGGCGTGGTGGATGGGGCGAGCGCCCTCCTCGTCGCTTCGCCCGAGTACGCGAAATCACACGGGCTGAAGCCGCGAGGCCGTATTGTGGCCACCGCCACCGCCGGCACTGAGCCGGTGATCATGCTGACTGCTCCGGCCCCGGCGGCCGAGCGCGTCCTGCAGAAGGCCGGCATGGCCAAGAGCAACATCGACCTCTATGAGATCAATGAGGCGTTTGCGGCGGTCGTGCTCAAGTTCCAGCGCGAGTTCGGCATCGACCACTCCAGGCTCAATGTGAATGGCGGCGCTATTGCCCTCGGACATCCCATCGGTGCGACCGGCGGGATGCTCATCGAGACTGCACTCGACGAACTCGAGCGCCGTGACCTCTCGACTGCGCTCATCGCAATGTGCACGGGTGGCGGCATGGGTACGGCTACCATCATTGAGCGGCTCTAACAGGCCATCAGCATGAACTCGAGACGCCCGGTGCTAACTGCCCGGGCGTCTCGGGTTCAACCATGGGACAGGGGGCTGGTATGAAGGCCGCAGTACTGCGAAAGGGACGGTTCGCCGTCGAAGAGATCCCTGATCCAGAGCCAACGGGACGACAGGTCGTCCTGCGCGTCATCTACTGTGGAATCTGCGGCTCGGATCTGCACCTGCTGCGCGCCGGTATGCTGCCCGAGGGTGCCGTCCCTGGGCACGAGATTGTCGGTGAGATCGTCGCACTCGGCCCGGAGGTACAGGGCTTCGAAGTGGGTGATCGCGTGACGACGCTTTCGGCGGTTCCCTGCGACAGCTGCCCGAGCTGCCTCCGTGGGCTCTACCGCTCCTGTGAAAAGGGCTGGCAGGTGTTTGGATACACGGGGCTCGCGGGTGGGTATGCCGAGCTGGTGCTCACCCACATGGCTGCCCTCGAAAAGGTCCCCGGCAATCTCTCCGACCTTGCGGCAGCCCTCAATGAACCATCGATGGTCGGACTCTACGCGGCGCGGGCGAGCCGCGTTCGGACCGGTGACACAGTTGCGGTTATCGGTGCAGGCCCCATTGGCCTGCTCGTCCTGCAGAGTGTCCTGCTCTCGAGCCCCGCGAAATGCTGGGTTATCGAAACGAACGCTGGCCGGCGACAGGCTGCGCTCGCGTGCGGCGCAACCGGGGTTTTCGACCCCGCAGAAGCAGACATGGCGGCGTTCTTCCTGGCGACGTGCCCGATGGGTGGCCCCGATGTGATCTTCGAATGCGCCGGTGCGCACGGGACACTCGAGAAGGCGATCGAATGGGTGCGACCCGGCGGGCAGGTCGTCCTCCCCGGCGTGAACATGGACCTCGATGAAGTCTCACCGCTGGCGATGGTTGCCAGGGAGTGCGAGATCAAGGCGTCGCTCGGGGGGATGGACCTGTTCCGGACTGCCCTCGATCTCATCGATGCCGGGAAGATCCGCCCCGAGGTCATGGTCTCGAAGGTTATCGGGCTCGATGAGGTGGACGCGGTCTGCCAGACGCTCGGGATGCAAGGCGATGAGAACGTGAAGGTGCTCGTCGCGCCGGGAAAGGGACTTCAATGAAGGCGCCAGTTCTCCGTGGCAAGCGCTCGATTGTGTTCGAAGAGGTGGCGGACCCCGTGCCTGCAGATAACGAGGTGATCGTCGAGGTTGGGTACTGTGGGGTCTGCGGCTCCGATTTACATCTCTATAACAGCGACATGGCGCCCAACGGCATCATCCTCGGCCACGAGTTCGGGGGGACCATCGTTGAACTCGGGAAAGGTGTCCGAGGTTGGGAGGCGGGGCAGCGCGTGGTGGGCGCCCCAATGCGCCCCTGCATGAACTGCCCATTCTGTCTCGAGGCCGACTACGACATGTGCTATCAGCACCATCGGCTCGATGCCCTCCGTGCGGGCATTCCGCCTGCAGGTGGCGCGTCACTTGGAACGGGCGGTCTTGGGCGCTTTGCAAGGATTAGTGCAGACCGCCTGATGGCTATCCCCGATGCACTTGACGACCAGCAGGCTGCTGCAGTTGAGCCCGCCGCTGTTGGCTTTCACGCAGTGCGCCGCTCGGGCATCCAACTGGGGGACCGTGTCGCGATCCTCGGTGCCGGGCCAATCGGCCTCTTCACCCTGCAATGTGCGATTGCGGCCGGCGCACGGCGAGTTGTTGTGGTCGAACCGGCGCCCCTCCGTGCGTCGCTTGCCGCGCAGTTCGGTGCAAGCGAGGTGCTGAACCCCGGAGTGCATGCCAGCCTCGCTTCGGCGATCGCTGCCAGCCTCGGATCGCCACCCGACCTCGTGTTCGACGCTGCAGGAGTCCCGGCGACCCTCCAGCAGGCGGTCGATGTGGTGAAGCCGGGAGGCTCTGTGATGATGGTGGGTGTGGCATTCGAAAACGCGCCCATTCGCCCTTCGGTGTGGGTTACCAAACGCGTGACGGTTCGGGCGGCATTCGCTTACAGCCACGCCGATTATGACGCGACCATCGCGATGCTCGAACGTGGCGCAATACAATCGGCCCCGATAATTACTTCAATCGTCCCATCATCCGCCACAGCCGAGGCGTTTGAACGGCTGTTGATGCCGAACGACGAAGTGAAAGTGCTCATCGACCCGCGGGCACCGTAGCCTCGCCTGGCGATTCCGGTGGTGAAGTGAGCCGGTACCCAATGCCGGGCTCAGTAAGCAGATATCGAGGCCGCGACGGATCCGCTTCGAGTTTCCGCCGCAGTCCAAGGACGATGTTCCGAAGATACTGTGCCTCGGTTGCATACTCGGGCCCCCATACGGCTCGAATGACGTTGGCGTGTGTGAGCACCCTGTCGCGATTCTGAACGAGGTACTTCAACACGTCGTATTCGCGTGGTGTGAGCTGTACTGGCTGCTCACCGACCCGAACCGAACGTTGGTCGAAATCGATTGTGATGTTGCCAACTGTTACCGTCGCCGCGAGTGTGGCGCCTCCCGCGTGTCGCAATGCAACTCGGATTCGGGCGAGGAGCTCACCAGCACCAAATGGCTTGGTCAGGTAGTCGTCGGCACCCAGGTCGAACGCCTCGACCTTCGAAGCCTCTTCACCGCGAGCAGAAAGGACCACAATCGGAGTGCTCGAACGCTCGCGGATTTTCCGGCATACGTACTCCCCGGGCATATCCGGGAGCATCAGATCGAGAAGTACGAGATCCGGGAGGCGGTGAAGGAACTCGTCGACGCCTGCCTTTGCTGTCATGGCGGTTGTAACGTCATACCCGTGACCGGTGAGAATGAGCCGGACTGACCGAAGAATTTGCGGTTCATCCTCGATTACCAGGATGCGCGCTCCCATCTATCTCACCGGAGCTTCGCCAGCAGCGGTAACGCCGGGCCGAAATGAGACGGCAGGGATTGTGATAACGAATGCGGCCCCTCCGTGCGTGCTCTGTTCTGCGCGGATTTCGCCGCCGTGCGCCTCAATGATTCCCCGGGAGATTGCGAGCCCGAGCCCAACACCGCTCGAGCGCCCGCTTGCCTGGCCGCGAAAGAACTTCTCGAAGACGTGTGGATAGTCTGCCGGGGCGATACCCGGGCCTTCGTCCTCAACACGAAGCTCGAGACCGTCCTCCTTCGCCCGAGTCATGACGTGGATGGGCAGGCCGGCGGGTGAGAACTTCGCTGCATTCTCCACCAGGTTCTGGATCACCTGGCCGATCAGCACATAATCCACATACGCATCACCGACGCGGGTACCAGTCTCCAAGGCCAACAGGTGAGCGCCAACTATCGGCTGCAGCCGCCCACAAATGGTTTCCAGTAACTCGCCAACGTCATACCAGTCACGTTCGAGGCGGAGTGCGCCGCCTTCGAGACGTGAGAGATCGAGCAGGTTCGTGATGAGGACGGTCAGCCGGTCGGTCTCTTCGTCGATTGCTGAAAGAAACTCGCGGCGCTCCACGTCGTCCCAGTGCCCCGTCGCCTCCAGGAGGCTTGTCACCGACGCCTTGATGGAGGCAAGCGGGGTGCGAAGTTCGTGTGAGACGGTCGAGAGGACGGCTGATTTCAGGACATCCGCTTCGCGCAAGGCCTCGGTAGCGGTGAGCTCTCGGAGCAACCGTTGGTGGTTTACTGCGAGTGCTGCAACCGAAGCAAACGTTCGGAGCAGGCGTACCGAGTCCTTGTGGGCAGTGTTCGCAGCGAGCGGTCCGGCTACGCGAAGCACACCGAGGCAGTTCCCTGCGGCGATCATCGGTACTGCAACGATTGGCGCGGCCACGCTCGGCCTGCCGAAAATACGAGGGCCGCGACTGCTGGCAGTGACCCCGAGGCAGGCTGGCTCAGCCGATGCAATTGCGTTCGAGAAAAGAAGCCGCTCGTCACCTGTGAGCTCGAACTTGGCCGGGACACCGTCGGCCGCCGCGAGGTTGAGGTGCTGTGCGTCACCCACGAAGATCGCTGCGGACGACGCTCCCAGCGATTCCCGGACTTTGTGCGCGAGGAGTGGGAGTACAGTCCGCGCCCCCGGATCAGCAACCACGCTCTGCGACAGGTCGAAGAGCAGGGCATTCTCTTTCTCGCGTTCATGCGCCAGCCGTTCGCCCCGCTCAGCGCGGGCCAACAGCCCGGCTGTTGCTGCGGTCGCCATGAGAAACACGCCCAGCGCGATGATATTTCCGGACTCTCGCACATCGAACTGGTGCACGGGCGGGACGAAGAAGTAGTTCACGCCAAGGTTGACGAGCACGCTTGCCAGGATGCCTGGCCACAAGCCGAAGCGTGACGTTAGCAAGACAACCAGTAGCAAGTAGAGCATCCCCACGTTGAGGAGCGTGAGGTGATGGCGAAGCGGGGCGAGGACAGCGGTGAGAGCGGTGACCGCTGCGACAGCCACTACGTATGGCACAAAGCGCCGGATTCGTTGAGAGTCGTGGCCGAGAAATGCGTCCACGTTGGCAACGGTAACAGATGCGAGTGGTGTTGCCGTCATGTCCGGCGGTGGAGGTGGGATCTCTCGATCCGGGCACTTGGGCCGCCGGTCATAGCCGGGTGAGGAGCCTGGTGCTCGAGCGCGACCTCATCAAGAATGCGAACTGCTTCGCGGATAGTTCCTGGGTTCCGGCGGCGGAGTGTCTCCACTGCCGCACAACCCGCGCTCGCGCTCGTGAAGCTGCGCCGCACGAAGATACCTGGCACGCACTCCCAGGCCACGGTCATGCCACGAGCCGTTACCTCAACATCCAGTCGATGCGCTTGCCGTCTCAGGAACACTCCGCGCCCTCCAACGCTGTTGCATCACTCGAGCCTCACGAGAACCGCTTTGGGCCGCCCGTATCCACGGGGAACCGATATTGCTCGACACTCACCCGTCGGCGCTTCGCCACCAGCCCGTTGAGGCGCTTGAGGCTCTGGTTCACGAGCGGTCGTTGGAACCAGTGCGGCACCTCGAGAATTGGCACGAGCACAGCCACCTCGTGTGGCGCGGTACGCACACGGTCGTTGAGGTAGGCTGCGATCGGCTCGGCGACCGAACGGTAGGGCGACTCGATAACGACCAGCGGGACGCCCGGGAATTGCTGCTTCCACCGCTCGGGCACCGTTGACGGCTCGTCCGGGTCCACCACGACGTGGAGCGCAGTCACATCGCGGTGTGCCTGGCAGGCTGAGCCCAGGGCCATCACAGTGGCGAGATTGATGTCGTCCACGGGGACCACCACTGGAATGCGTGACTCGCCGGCCGGTTCGAATTCGAGAACGGCTTCAGGGGCGACGCGGAGTGCACGCTCGAGGCCTTTGTAGAAGCGGCCGATGAGGAGCGCGAACCCCGCGAGCACCGGGATGAGGATGCAGACCACCCATGCGCCCTCAGCAAACTTTGCTTCCAGGATCACAACGAACACCACTGCCGTTGTCACTGCGCCAAGACCATTGATGGCGATCGATCGCCGCCAGCCCTGCTCCTTTGATTTCAGCCAGTGGCGCACCATCCCTGCCTGGCTGAGCGTGAACGAAAGGAAGACACCGAGAGCGTAGAGCGGAATGAGCCGCGTTGTCTCCGCGTTGAAGCCGATGAGCAGTCCGCTCGCGAGGGCCGCCAGTGCGATGATCCCATAGCTGAATACGAGACGATTGCCGCGTGAGTGAAAAATACGCGGCATGTAGCCATCGCGTGCAAGGATCGCTGAGAGTCGTGGAAAGTCGGCGAAGCTCGTATTCGCGGCCAGGATGAGGATGCCTGCAGTCATGACGTTGAGCAGGGCGAAGAGCACGCTGCCATCACCATACGCTTCGCGCCCCAACTGCGAGAGGATGGTGTTGTCTTCATGCGGAACGAAGCCATAGTGCCTGGCGAGCAGGCTTGACCCCATGAAGAGGAAACCGAGCACCAATCCCATTGCGATGAGCGTCTGGCTTGCGTTTTTCGAGGCGGGCTTCTTGAACGCCTGGACACCATTGGAGATCGCTTCGACGCCAGTCATTGCGCTGCATCCGCTGGCGAACGCCCGCAGGAGGAGAAACAGCGTGATTCCTTGCGTCGCGGCGATGTTTTCGCGAGGGGCGCCCGCGCTGAACGGGCTCGCGCCGTTCATAACGACCTTGATGAGTGCGACAACGATCGCCCCGGAGAGCAGGAAGATGAACGCGTACGTCGGAAACGAGAAAAACGTGCCCGACTCACTCACCCCACGGAGGTTGATGAGGGCGACGAAGATGACGATGGCCACGGCGAGGGGCACAGCAATCGTCCGAAACTCACCGTTGAGCGATGCGAGCGCGTCAATGCCCGACGCGATCGAGACCGAGACCGTCAATACATAATCGGTGAGGAGCGAGGCCGCGGCGATGAGGCCGGCAGCGATGCCCAGGTTCTCGTGGGCCACGATGTACGAGCCCCCGCCGTTCGGATAGGCACGAACTGTCTGCCGGTAGCTCGCAACCACGATCGCCAGGAGCAGCGTGATCGCGATCGCGATTGGAGCAGACCATTTGATGGCTCCAGAGCCTGCAAGCACCAGGACGAAGAGGATCTCCTGGGGTGCGTACGCAACCGATGAAATGGCATCGGATGAGAACACGGCGAGTGCCTTTATCTTGCTCAGGCGCTCTGTCTCGAGTCGCTGGCTGGAGAGCGTCGTGCCAATGACGCGGTCGCGCACGGCAAGGTATCGGCCCTTCCAGCCCGTGCGATCCTCGGCGAATTCGGTCGCTTCGTAGTATCCACGGTGCGTCTCGACGAGGCCGGCCCGCGGCAATTCGAGCCGGTAACGTGTCACGCGGCCATGCGGTGACGGCACGGGTGCGGTGTCCGGGCCACGCTCGGTTGGTGTCACACCGACACTCCCCTGGCGTGCTCGGAACACCGGCATGACCGGCCATTGGTCGCGCTCTCTCGGGATCTCATGATCCCACGGTAGCCCTCGCGAATGGGGGGGTCAGCGGTTTCCTGAAACCCCTGGTGAATCCTTATGCGGCTGTTATGGGCGGTTTGGTTCACCGGTTGCCCGGGCTACGAGATACCGCCGGGCCTGCTTCGCCGGCGTGCGCGAGTGATAGCTTCTACGCCCCCATCGATGGTTCGCCGCTCGCCCGGCCTCGATGGAATCGAGCAAGCCGTACGGTGGTGCGCCAGTGCTCGTCTCCTGCACGTTCGTGGTCCCTGGCTACTTGCGGCAGGCCGACCAGAGTCCAGCACCGCGTGCTCGCGCCGCCCGCTCGAGCTTCCCGTATTCCTCGAGGTGTGCAGTGTCCGGTTTCCTCGCGTACACGTAACCGTAACCATCGCGGATCAACATGGCTGAAACGTCGGCCCCATCCACGTATACGTATCGCAGGAGACGGCCATAGCCGTCACGGTCCGACGTGTCGCGGACGAGCACCACCTCCTTGCCTTCGACGAGTGCCCTGTTCCGGTCGCTCGCTTCTTTCCCATAGCACTGCACGGGAGCGTCCGGCTTCACGGTTTCGGGCGTATCCACACCCACGTAGCGAACGTGTTCACCGCCCTCAATCACGATCGTGTCGCCGTCAATCACACGCTCAACGCGCACGACATCGCCGGCGGGGACTGTCGCCGAATCCGGTGAAGCCGCGGGCGCGGCCGTACATGCGCCCAGCAACGCGACAAGAGCCGAGGTAACGAGCACCCTACTCAAGAGTAATCGCCGCCGGTGACGAGACCTCGATCTCGGCACCCCCCTTGTAGCTCGTGATCAGGCCAGTGACGCAGATCGTCTTGCCTGTGTACGCCTTTTCGGGAGCGACTGCGAACGCGGCACGGTCATCGCCCCAGATGAGGACGGTGAAGCGCGCAGGGTCTGGATACGCTCGCCCGATATCAAGGAACGTGGGCTTGCCCTTCGTTTTCGATGCGTAGTTTGCGCCCTTCACAGGCCCACGAACGGTGGCCTGCTCACCGACGTGGTTGAGCGCCTCGCTCCATGTAATTGCCGAGGCGCAGGTGCTCGGTGACGGAGATGCGTTCGCCTGCAGCGCGGCACCTGGCGTAGCTTCTGGCGGAGCAGCCCCTGATTCGACTGACGCCGGCGCTTCCGCCAGGCCTCGCGCGACATTGGTCGAACCACTCTCCCCCGAACCACAACCCACGAGCAGCGCGGCCATCGTGAGAGTCAGTGCAGAAATCTGCAGCCTGTTCACGAACGGGAAGGATACGACAATGGACGCGACAGCCGATGACGCTCGCGGTCAGTCTGTTGCCCTCATAGTGACGCCGGGTAAGTGCCAACTCCTCGTGGGCGCCTGGCCAGGTTCCGCTATCCGCACGTCAATGGCTGATCGCTGCGTCGAAGCCCCCGGCACCGAGATGTTCGCTCGGTGTCACCTCCGGAAAAAGCTGTGCCCATTGCCACCGTGGGGAACGACGCTGACTGGAGAGGCAGCTTCAGTCGTCATAATCATAGCGAGACTGAGGAAAGAAAGGGGCCAGATTGGCCCCTTCTTCACGTTCGCTGTCTACGCTTGCCGTCCCAGCCTGGATCTCGCCGGCTACCTCAGCCGCCGGGCTCACTCGGCGGCCGAAGCCCCGCTGATGATGTCCTGGACAACCGCCGGGTCGGCGAGTGTGGTGACGTCACCCACGTTCTCGGGCTCTCCCTCCGCTACCTTCCGCAAAATGCGGCGCATGATCTTCCCTGAGCGTGTCTTTGGTAGTCCGTCGACGAACTGGATCTTATCCGGCGTGGCGATGGGGCTGATGTCCTTGCGAACGGCGTCGCGGAGTTCTTTCGCCAGCGCGGGTGATGCCGCGTAGCCGGCTGCCAGGGTGACATAGGCGTAGATGCCGGTGCCCTTCACATCGTGGGGATAACCGACTACCGCAGCTTCGGCGCAGGCGGGGTGCCCAACGAGTGCACCTTCAATTTCGGCCGTGCCAAGCCGGTGACCGGCGACATTCAGTACGTCGTCGACGCGTCCTGTAATCCAGTAGTAGCCGTCCTGGTCCCGGTAGGCGCCATCACCAGTGAAGTACTTGCCCTTGTAGGTGCTGAGGTAGGTCTGGATGAAGCGCTCGTGGTCACCATAGACGGTGCGCATCATCCCCGGCCACGATGAGAGCATGCAGAGCCGGCCCGAGACGTCGTTGCCTTCGAGCAGATTGCCGGCCTCGTCGACAATCCCCGGTTCTACCCCAAAGAACGGCAGCGAGCCGGAACCAGGCTTCATCGGCGTCGCGCCCGGGAGACCGGTGATCATGTGGCCGCCGGTCTCCGTCTGCCAGTAGGTGTCAACGACAGCGCAACGCTCCTCCCCCACCACCCGGTAGTACCAGCGCCATGCCTCCGGGTTGATGGGCTCACCAACGCTGCCGAGGACACGCAGCGACTTCCGGCTGTACTGCTTCACAGGCTCGTCGCCCTCTCGAGCGATTGCCCGTATGGCTGTCGGTGCGGTGTAGAGGACGGTGATCCCGAGACGGTCGACCATATCCCAGTAACGCCCGGCATCGGGATAGGTCGGGACGCTCTCGAACATCACGCTTGTGGCGCCGTTGGCGAGCGGACCATAGACGATGTAGCTGTGCCCGGTAACCCAGCCCACGTCTGCCGCACAACAGTAGATGTCGTCCTCGCGCAGGTCGAAGACGTAGCGGTGGGTGAGCGCTGTGAATAACAGGTAGCCTGCTGACGTGTGGAGGACGCCCTTCGGCTTGCCCGTCGATCCCGACGTGTAGAGGATGAAAAGCGGATCCTCCGAGTCCATTGGCTCCGGTTCGGCCACGGTGGGTTGCCCGGCAAGCGCATCGTGCCACCACTCATCGCGCCCCGGTGTCATCGAAACCTCGCCACCGGTGTGCCGGTAAACGAGAGTGAACTCGATCGTGTGGCCGGGGTCGGCGAGTGCTTCATCGACGTTCTTCTTGAGTGGTACGGGACGTCCGCCGCGAAGGCCCTCATCCTGGGTGATGATCGCTTTGCAGGTCGAGTCGTCGATGCGGTCACGAATTGAACGCGGCGAGAACCCACCGAAAATCACCGAATGGACTGCACCGATGCGGGCGCAGGCAAGCATCGCGATGGCGAGCTCCGGCACCATCCCCATGTAGATCGCGACGCGATCGCCCTTCTTCACGCCCCGTGCGCGAAGGGCGTTGACCAGCCGGTTCATCTCCTCGTAGACCTGCCGGTACGTAACGCTTCGCGTGTTGCCAGGCTGGTCGCCTTCGAGCAGGAGCGCCACCTTGCCACCCCGCGTCTCGAGATGCCGATCGACACAGTTCACCGAGACGTTCAGCTTTCCGCCGAGGAACCAGGCTACCTTGCCAGCCTCGAGGTCTTCGTCCCTCACCTTCGTGAACGGTGCCATCCAGTCGAGGTACTCATTCGCCATCTCGCTCCAGAAGCCCTCGGGGTCGCGGATCGACCGGTCGTAGATCTCCTGGTATTCCGCGAGTGACTGGACGATCGCCCCGTCGCGTGCACGTGCTGGTGGTTCGTACGACTCGTGGACGGGAAGTCCGATCTCCTTGGTTTCGGTCACCTGATCCCTCCTCTGGCTCTCCTGGCCGTGTGCCCTGCGGCATCGCATTGTACGCGGCCAGCGATTGCATTCGAATCACAAAGCCTGGCCCGGTTCGATGGACAGAATCAGCGGGTATGCCCGACTGGTGCGGCCGCCGCGAGGATCCCGCGGAAGGAGTAGACTGCGGCGGAATGCAATACATCGCGACGATCCTCGAATCGTCCCCACTCACACTTCATTTCAGCCTGCACAACGATGATCCGGAGCCCGTCTGGATTCCGCGGGTGCTGCGCCCCCCCGGGATAATGATCCAGGTGGAGGTGCGCTCCGAAAGCGGGAGGGTTGTCCTGGAGAATCCGTCGGTTCGTGCAACGTGGAAGCTCCAACCCGACGCCGACGACAGCTATCAGCGACTCGAGCCGGGCTACACGTTCGGCACCATCCTCCGACTCGATGAGTTCGACGCAGCGCCCGGCCGGTACGAGGTACGCATTTCCTATTCCAATGCGCCCTACCGGGGCACGCCGAACCGAAAAGTAGCGGCGCTCCGCTACTCGGCCATGTTGCCGCTGGTGATCCCGTAGCGTTCGGTGCGCGTGATGCAGGGGGAGAACGTCCACGCGCAAAAAGATTTGGGTTGCGACTCCTTGTGGAAACGATCTAAGCGTGGGGCATATACTCCGCAGTAGATTTGGGACACGAAATTCCATCGGGCAGCGATACCTAACGTGGCCCGCGGGGTGTGACGATGCAGGGACAACGGCAACATGTAGCAGTTCGAAACCGTGATGTGATGCGCTCCGGGCATGGAAGGCGGACTGAACCGACGGATGACGAACGCATTCCTGCCAGCGTTGACACAGCCCTGGCGCACGGTGCCCTTGCACGTCCGGGCCTCGCCTCTCCTGCTTCGGTGGCAGCCCTTCAGCGGACGGTCGGTAACCGCGCTGTGCAGCGCATCGTTTCGGCCAATCCTCCCATGATTGGCCGTGCCGTGAGCCACAAAGAGGTGAACGAGGACGAGCTTCCGATCCAACTGAAACGCGACCCCGCAGCCCGGCCCGCACTTCAGCGATTCCCGGATGAAGGCGGAACAGGCGCACTGCTTCGCATGGCCATCCAGCGAGCAGTTGATCCCACATTCCCCGTCAACCGGCCGGCGCCAGTACGCTCTAACTCCGATGCCAGCACGACGCAGGTCAAGGCCCAGCAATTCGGTGGAAAAGTGAAGAAGGACGACGCAAAGAAGGCGTACGTCTTCGAACTGGAGTCGTACACCTCGAACGGGGAGATTCAGATCGTCTACTATACGAACGACCACTATCCGGCACCCACCCCCGAGGATGACAGCGGTGCACTGAGCAACGTGAATAGTGGGAACTGGAAAGCCGTAGCTGACGACCTGCATTCTGAACGCACCGGTATTGCAGACGACTGGTCGGCCTATCGTGCAGAAGTACTCCATGAGGACTACCACTGGAACACCGAGTGGGTGAACACACTGACTCCCGAGTTCCGTAAGGCCGAAGCGAAACTCGCGAAGCTCAAGGTGCCCTACAAGAAGGGACTCTTCGGCAAGAAGGAACGAACCCAGGCGGAGGGCGAGAGCGCCGTGAAAGAGAAGGCAGCCAAGATCATGGGGGATATGGCCAAGACGGCGAAGAAGAAGTACTTCAAGCTCGGCGATTCCCCCGGTGACCCTCCCTATATCGCCCAGGCGCCCGCGGTCGATGCATTGGAGAACCGCGTCCGAACGCATGCAAAGGACCAGGGCTGGGAAGGCGCCTAGGAGCCTGTCATCGCGCGCGTGTACGTCGCAAGGTCGAAGTAATCACGCCATGCATCGATCTTGCCATCGTGGATTTCGAACACGCCCACCACGGGAAGGTCGACGTGACGGCCGCCGGCATCGGTGCGATCGATACGTTCGGCGAACACGACGTTGCCGTCCGCCGCGATGTTTGTCACTTCCCATACAGTCTGTTGCCAGCCTTTGAGGAAACTCGCGATTGTGCTCCGTACGGCTTCGCGGCCCTTTACGGGAGGCCCCGGCATGTTGTGGTAGACCGGCTCGGGGCCGAAGTAGCCCATGATCTCGTCAGCGTCGAGGCGTACCCACGCCGCACAGAAGTCCTGGATGATTTCGGTTGGTGTCTTCTCCATCGTGGTCCTCGGTTAGTGGAAATGGGAGTTCAAGGCTTTGGAAATTGGAACGGTGAGGATTCGATGATCGACGCCTTCACCTGCATGAGCGTGGCGAGTGGCGATTCAGCGACCGTCTGTGCAATGACGCGTGCTTCATCCAGTAGCGAGCCGGGGGCGGTCACCCTCGTCACCAGCCCGAAAGCCTGCGCCTCTCTTGCATCGATGCGGCGGCCGCTGAGGCAGAGGTCACGGGCGATTCCGCCACCGACTACGGAGGCGAGAGGACCGAAGAGCGCCGCTGCCCCGAATTTGATCTCGGGGTGACCAAACGTCGCCCCCTCGCTACAAATGCGGATATCGGCGAGTACGGCGATATCGAATCCACCACCCATAGCTGATCCGTTGATTGCCGCGATGAGCGGTTTCTTGAAGTGCTGCAACTGCCAATGGTAGCGCCGCGACGATTCGCTGGCGAACACCTCCTCCGGGGCTGTGGTCGCGAATTCGCTGGTATCGAATCCCGCACAGAAGACGGCTCCTGCGCCCGTGATGATCGCGACCTTTACGCTATTGTCGTTCTCCAGCTCCTGGAGCGTGACGCTGATCGCATCACGCAGCTCAGCGTTCAACGCATTGCGTTTCTCCGGGCGGTTGAGCGTGAGGACCACGGCCTCACCGTTCTGCTCAACTTGTAACACCTCTGCCGCCATGGCTGAACCTCCTGGCTATTCGGTTCTGACGGGCTCTACCCCTACGGGATACCAGGTACGTACTCCGTCGCAATGTGGCCATTCGCAACAAAACGACTGTACTCGTCATCGGACACGCCAAGGAGCTCCCGGTACACGTACTCGTTGTGCTCACCGAACATCACTGGTGGCTGGTAGTACTCAACCGGCGTTTCGGGGAACTTCCACATTGGGCCAGCGTACTCGAAGGTGCCCGACGATTTCTGTGTCTGCGTCTTGAAGAAGTCGCGGTCGCGCAGGTGCGGATCATCGAACATGCGCGATGCTTCGAGCACTGGAGCGCAGGCGACCCCGGCTGCCTGGAGTTGGTGCATGAGGGCGTAATCCTCACGTTCGCGCGTGTAGTCTGCGATGTGCCCGTCGATCTCGCGGTAGTGCTCCGCGCGGCCATCATTTGTCGCGAAACGTGGATCGATGGCCCATGCGGGGCTACCAATCGCGGTAACGAACCTCTGCCAGTGTTGGTCACTTTCGATGTGGATGGAGACCCAGCGGTCATCCATGGTCTCGGCAGTGCCGGGCGACTTCGCGGGGTACACACCGCAGGGGAACCGGCCATGGACATCCCGGTTTCCGATCGCCCCCTGGATGTTGCGATTGAGCGAGTAGTCCATGATCGCCTGGGTGAACATCGCCGCAGCATTCTCTGCCTGGGCGATCTCGATGAGTTGCCCCTCGCCGGTGCGGTCGCGATGCCAGATCGCCGCCATCACGGCGAACGCTCCCTGGGCGCCCGCAAGGTAATCACCCGAATAGATCGCCGTGTTCGCGCTCGGGTCGGCGTCGTCGTAGCCACGCAGGAGCGTGTGGCCCATCACCGATTCCAGGTGTACACCAAGCGCCCGGGCATCGAAGTACGGCCCCGTGCTGCCATAGGCCGGGACTCGCACCATGATGATCTTCGGGTTGATCGACTTCAGCCAGTCGTAGGTGATGCCGAGCTTTTCGACCGTACCGGTGGCGTTGTTTTCGTAGACGACGTCGGATTTCGCGACGAGCCGGGCGAGAATCTCGAGCCCTTCGGGCGTGCGCAGGTCCACCGTGAAGCTTTTCTTGTTGCGATACAGGCACACGAACGTTGGGCTGCAATCGAATGGGCGCTCGGGTAGCTCGTTATTTGGCATCGCGCCGGCCCACGCTGCCGACTTGTCGAGCAGGAACTTCGGCGGGTGGGCCATCGCGCCACGGGTCATGGGTTGCCAGACGTGCGCATTCTCGGGCTTGATCACCTCGGCACCGAGGTCGCCCAGGATCATCGTCGCGAACGGCCCTGCCCACACGACGCAGAGATCAATGACGCGGATACCTTCGAGTGGTTTCGGGTTCATCTCCCGGCCTCCGTCGCTGTGATTTCGTTGATAACCGTTTCCGGGCAACCTGCCTCTCTGAGCACCTCTGCCGTGTGCTGGCCGAGGAGTGGCGCCGGGCGCCGCATCTGCCATCCGCCCTTCCCCATCATGAGCGGCCTGCCCGGTACCTCCACCTTCCCCATCACCGGGTGGTCTACCGATGTCCAGAAGCCGCGGTCGCGGAAATGGTCGTCGATGAACATATCCTCGACGGTAAAGAGCGGACCGCACAGGACCTTCGCCCGGCGTGCTTCCGCCCACACTTCTCGCTTCGTGCGCGGCAGGATCCATCCGAGGAAGTTCGCCGTCCACTCTTCGATGAGGAACGGGTCGAGCCGCTGGATAGGGTCTGAGTAGCGTGGGTCCTGGTTCCAATCGGGGTGGCCGAGCATGTCATCCACTCTCTCCGGGTAGAGTGCCGCATTCGTGAAGTCGACGTAGCCGTCGGCGCAGGGATAGATGCCCTGTGGCATGCCCCCGCCCGCCGATGCCACCCGGAGGGTCTTCCGGCCGCTGAATTGAAAAGCGATCGCCGTGGCATGCCTCCGGTCGACACCCCCAAAGTGTGTTTCCGCGATCGAGATATCGACGTGTTGGCCGATGCCATGGCGCCTGGACGAGAACAACGCACTCATGAGCGCCACACCCGTTGCAGCCCCGGATTCGAACAGTGCCGCCGTCCCGGCCATCTTCACCGGCTCGCGTTCGGTGAGCCCCATCGAATACATCTCGCCGGCGAATCCGTACATCACGAGTTCGGTCGCCTGGTAGTCGCGGTAGGGGCCTGTCTGTCCGAAGTTCGTGATTGATACCAGTGGGAGACTCGGATTGATGTCCTTGAAGAACTCGTAACCGACTCCAAGGCGGTCGAGCGTCCCCGGGGCGTAGTTTTCCACGACGATATCAGCGCGGCGTGCCAATGCCGCAAGCGCCTCCTTCCCGGCGGGCGTTCGCAGATCGAGCACGGCGGACCGCTTGTTGCAGTTGAGATAGAAGAAGAGCCCGCTCTTCTCCGGGTTTGGCGAAGCCCCCTGGAACGGCCCGAGTCCCCGTGCTATGTCGCCGCCCGGCTTCTCGACCTTGATCACGTCCGCACCGAAATCAGCCATGAGCTTGGTGCCGTAGGGCCCGACGATGTGATGGGTGAGGTCGAGAACGACCACGTTATCGAGAGCCTGCATACCTTCCCTCCCTGCGAAATTGAAGCGGCTGAATCAGACCTGGAGAGCGTAGACGTCGTATTCGACAGAACCTTGCCCGGCGGAGCCCCACCCCACCGCCTGCACGCGGTTGAGCCAGGTGTAGCGCTCATCACCGGTTTCGAAGAGCGGAGCCGTGCGCAGGGCGAGAGCGCCATCCTTCAGGATGCCGATGCCCTTGTAGGACATGTAGATCGCGGCCCCGTCGTCGGTTATCAGTGTCACGCGGACATCGAGCTGGAAGCTCCCATCGGCCCGGCGCGTCACCCAGTCGCCTCCCGAGTTCGGTGCAAGCGTGCCTTTGATCCGCGGGCCCTCGAAGCTGCCGCCGGGAACGGGAACCGTGATGCGCTCACCCTGGGGGCCGCCCGGGATCACCGTCCCCGGCGACGTCTGCGCCTTCATCGTGAACAGGTATTCGACAGGGAGAGCGGATTCGGGCATGAGCGGGCGCCTCCGGTTGGTGGCCGGAACTCTAGCAGAGGTGAGGGACGGTCTGCATCACACATTCGGCTTTTGTACTTCAGGGCACCCTCCAGAAGTTGTCATCAACGGTACCTCTCAGTAGGATTCGCGCTCACTGCCGTTAGTTGGAGACAAAGTGGCAAGGAGAGGTGCTGTGGACGGGCTATTCTCGCTCGAAGGCAAGGTCGCAATCGTCACCGGTTCGAGCTACGGGCTCGGCGTGATCTTCGCCGGCGCCCTCGCCGATGCCGGCGCCGACATCGTCATCACCGCGCGCTCCGCCGAGCGCCTGCAGGCGACCCGCAAGATGATCGAGGCGAAGGGCCGCCGCTGCCTCGTCGCCCCCGCGGACGTCACCGACTACGCCCAGGTCGCCGCGCTCATGAAGACTGCCAACGACGCCTTCGGCAAGATCGATATCCTCGTGAACAACGCCGGCGTGAGCGATGCTCGTGGCCTTCGGAGCGAGCACTCCGAGCCAGAAACGTTCGCGAACATCGTTGGTACCGATCTCGTGGGGCTCTGGTACTGCTGCCACGCTGCCGCGCAATACATGCTGCGCCAGGGCCACGGCAACATCATCAACATCAGCTCGATCTTTGGTATGGGCGGCTTCGAAGCGCGCACACCGGGCTACTTCGCCTCGAAGGGCGGCGTCAACAACCTCACCTCTCTCCTCGCCTGTGAATGGGGTGACCGTGGTATCCGCGTGAACGCCATCGCGCCGCACTTTTTTGATTCCGAGATGACGCACGAAATTCTCGTCGCATCCGGAATGCTCGCCTACCTGGAGGGCCGAACGCCGATGCGCCGTATTGGGCAGGCCGACGACCTCATTGGGCCGATCGTCTTCCTCGCCTCCGATGCTTCGAAGTTTGTCAACGGTGTCGTTATGCCGCTCGACGGTGGCCTCTCGGCTGGGCGCGGGTTCGCGCCTGGGCCCTTCGTCTCCGATACGTGGGATCCGGACGGGCGCGGCCAGCCGCTTCGGCCAGGGACGCCGTTCCCCGGCTCCAGGTGAGGGGTTGAGTCCTTCGCCGCATCCGGTATGGTTCGCCTGACATTCGAGGTCCGATGTCAAAGGGGGAGTTCGAGATGAGTGATTACGCTTCCTGGCGCGATGACTACCAGGCCCGGCTTCGCTCCGCCGATGATGCCATGCTCGCCATCAACGAAGGAGACTTCGTCTGCATCAGTATCCTCACCCCGGGGCCCCTGACCGAGGCCTTCCAGCGGCGCGCCCGGCAACTCAATCGCGTCGACTTCCGGACACTCGCCCCGCGCGAACTCGATCTGTTCGGGGAGAACGGCCCTCGTGGGGAGAAGGAGATCGAGCTTTTCATCGGGGATTCACTTCGCTGGGCCCACGATGCACAGGTGGCGACCTACCTGCCGAATACCTTCATGGCCGGGATGAAGGCTTTCGATGAAGAGCGGCAGGAGGCGCACATGCCGGATGTCTTCCTCACGCCCTGTAGTCCTCCTAACGAGCACGGCTTCGTTCATTTTGGGCCTCACATGTGGCAGCGGAAGGCGTACACAAGGCGCTGCAAGACAACCATCGCCATCGTCGACCCGAACATCGCACCGGTGCATGGCGATGTCTGGGTGCACGTCAGCGAGATCACCTATTTCGTCGAGGGTGCAATTCGGCCGATCGACATCGCCGCCGTACGTCAACGCGTCGAGACACTATCCAATCCCGCTGACCGCCCGGCCCTGTTGGATATCCTCTCCAGGGCAAGTCCGGACCAGGTTGGGCTGGTGGAAGAGGTCTTTCATGCAATGCCAATCGGGCTCCTTCAAACGGCGCTGGGCCTGGGCGAGGTGGACCCCGAAGCACAGGCAATCGCTGGCAATATCCGCCAGGCAAAGCTCATCCGGGATGGCGCCACGATCCAGGTTGGGGTCGGCCAGCCGAGTTCTCTCATGTTCAAAGCAGGCGCCTTCGATGACTGCCACGATCTCGGGCTCCACACGGAGCTCGGTTCGCCAGGGCTGGCCAGGCTCTGGGAACGTGGCATCCTGAACGCATCGAAGAAGACACTCCACAAGGGGCGCAACGTCGCCGTCGCGTGGAGCGGCTGCGATGGCGAGGACCTCAAGCTCATCGCCGGGAACCCGGTCTTCGAACTTTATGACCCCGACTACCTGCTGAACCCTGCCCTCATGTCGCAGAACCGCAACATGACCTCGCTCAACAGCGCAATCTCGGTCGACCTCCTGGGTCAGATCGCGAGCGAGGATCGCTACGGCGGGCACATGGTGAACGGCACCGGCGGCCAGCCCGATACGCATATCTCGGCGTTCATCTGCCGGGGCGGGCGGGCGATCACGGTGATGCGCTCGACCGCCGTCGAGGGCAGCATCTCGAAGGTGGTGGCGCGGCACGAGGCGGGCACGCTCGTGACCATCCCACGCTACATGGCAGATACCATCGTGACGGAATATGGCGTTGCCAGGCTGCTCGACAAGAACCACCGGCAGCGCGCCGAGGAGATGATCAGTATCGCCCACCCGGACTTCCGGGCCGAACTCCGTCAACAGGCGAAAGAACTCGTCGGGGTCCTGGAGTTCGGGGTGAAGCCATCCGTGTGACCAGGCCCTGCTGGCACCTCGAGTATGCGCAGGATAGGGCCCCGGGAGTGGCCAGATTACAGAAGCCCGATTGGTAGCTCCCCCAATGTCGTCCGCTACTGGCCCGCGGCCCCGACGGGTTGGCGGCGCTCGTACTTCTTCACTGGCGTCTGGATAACCGGGAGGAGTTCGGGGGCGCCGAACGCTGCAATCTGGCGGTCCTCCGGGGCGATGCCATAGGCGGTCGTACGTTGCTGAGGAATCCGCCCGGCCGAGATGATGATGCGCTCCATCTCCTCGGGCGGGAGCTCCTGGCCGAAGGCGGCACCCGCCGCCCGCGAGATGCTCTCGTTCATCAATGTGCCGCCGAGGTCGTTGACACCGGCGTCGAGGCACGCACGAACGCCGGCTTCACCCATCTTCACCCACGAGACCTGGATGTTCGTGATATATGGGTGAAGCGCCAGCCGGGCGACGGCATGCATGAGTACCGCTTCGCGGAAGGTGGGGCCGCTCCGTGCGTTCCCCTTCAGGTAAATCGGCGCCTCCATGTGAACGAACGGCAGCGGTACGAATTCAGTAATGCCACCCGTCCGCTTCTGCAGGTCGCGAAGGTGGATGAGATGCCGTGCCCAGTTCACCGGGCCATCGATGTGGCCATACATGATCGTCGATGTCGTCTTGAATCCCGCGCGATGGGCAGCCTCGACCACCTCTATCCAGCGGTCGGTCGTAAGCTTGTCGGGGCAGAGGGTCTTTCGAACCTCATCGTCGAGCACCTCGGCGGCGGTCCCGGGGAGCGTCCCGAGCCCTGCCTCCTTGAGCATCACAAGGAACTCAGGAATCGGAACGCCCAGTGTCTCGGCGCCCTGGGCCACCTCCAGCGGTGAGAATGCGTGAACGTGCATCCGGGGCTGGACATCCTTCACAGCTCGGAGGATGTCCAGGTACTTGGCGCCGGTGTACTCGGGGTGGATTCCCCCTTGCATACAGACTTCCGTGGCACCACGGTCCCACGCCTCGGTGACACGCCGCTGAATCTCATCGATTCCCAGGTCGTAGGGATTACCGCGCAGGCTCTCGCTCAACTTGCCCTTTGCGAAGGCGCAGAACTGGCAGCGGAAGTAGCAGATGTTGGTGTAGTTGATATTCCGATTGACCACGTAGGTTACGCGGTCACCGTTGACACGCTCCCGAAGGGTATTCGCCGCCTGGCAGACGAGATGGTAGTCGTCGCCACGGGCCTGGAAGAGACGGGTGAGGTCGGGTTCCGTGAGGTCCTCGCCGCCAGTGACACGTTCGAGGATCGCCCGCACTTCCGGGGTCGATGTGTCGTTCGTGCGCGGCGCCGTGAGCTTTACCGGGATGCTGTCAGCGGGAGGAGCGTCATCGGCGTCACCAGGTGACCATACTTCAGTCTTCGCGAAGCCATCGGCGTCGATGGCGCGGATGACGGGAGTTCGCAGGAGTTCACCCTGCCATCGATCCGAGTTGCGGGCGTAAGCAGGGTAGACGGCGAGGCGTTCGGTGAGGACCTTGCCGCAGGTGGCTGTGTTCTGGCGTAGCGCTTCGAGGTGCGGCCACGGGGCCTCGGGGTTCACATGGTCGGGAGTGACGGGCGAGACTCCGCCCCAGTCGTTGAGGCCAGCGGCCGCGAGCTTTGGATATTCGTCATAACTCAGGTTCGGCGGTGCCTGGATGTTCATCTCGGGGCCGAAGACGAGGCGAGAGACGGCAATGGTCCAGAGCAGGTCGTCGAGGTCCGGTTCGGGTGCATTGGCCATCTTCGTATCCGGCTTCGCCCGGAAGTTCTGGACGATGACCTCCTGGATATGTCCGAACTCGTCGTGGAGGCGGCGCAATGCGAGAAACGCCTCGATACGCTCGCTTCGTGTTTCGCCAATCCCGATGAGGATGCCTGACGTAAACGGTACGCGGAGTTCGCCCGCGTCACGCATCGTCTGGAGCCGCAGGGCCGGTCGTTTGTCGGGCGAGCCGTAGTGAACACCGCCCTTCTGGCAGAGACGCTCGCTCGCACTTTCGAGCATGATGCCCTGCGAAATCGTGACCTCACGCAACATGGCGATCTCATCCCGTGTCATGACGCCCGGGTTGGCGTGTGGCAGGAGGCCAGTTTCTTCGTGGACGAGCTTCGCCATCGCGGCGAGGTATTCGAGGGTGGTCCTGTACCCCATCGACTCGAGCTCGCGAGCCGCAACCTTGTAGCGCAGCTCGGGCTTGTCGCCGAGGGTGAAGAGTGCCTCCTTGCATCCGGCAGCCGCTCCCGCCCGGGCGATCTCGAGCACCTCCTCGGGCGAAAGGTAGGCGCGCTGGCCCGGACGCGGCGGCTTCGCGAACGTGCAGTAGTGGCAAACATCGCGGCAGAGCTGGGTGAGTGGGATGAAGACCTTGCGGGAGTAAGAAATGACGTTGCGGTGGCCGCGATCGCGGAGGGTTGCCGCCGCGTCCACCAGGGCGGCCAGGTCCGTCTCGCCGGCGAGCGCAAGGGCAGCATCTTCGGATGGCAGACGGCCTGCGAGCGCCTCCTCGATGGTTATCCGCGTCGAATTATCCATTGCGGGCCTCCGCTTTCTTTCATCGCACGATCGGTCTATTATCTGGAGTGAGTCCAGAATATGAAGCTACTGCCTCGCGCTGGTAGCATACTGCAACCCACGGACGAAAGGAATCCTCGCATGCCAGGCCGCAAGGTCCGCTGTCCCGTCGCCACGACACTCGACCTTGTCGGTGACCGCTGGAGCCTGCTCGTCGTGCGCGACTTGCTCCGCGGCCATTCCCGCTTCAGCGACCTTCGGAACACGGTTGAAGGCATTCCATCCAGCGTGTTGAGTGACCGGCTCAAGGCGCTCGAGGCGGCGGGCGTCGTCGAGCGGCGGTTTTATAGCGACCATCCCCCACGGGCCGAGTACATTCTGACGGCGCGGGGCCACGGCCTCGGAGTCGTTGTCGGCGCGCTCGCATCCTGGGGTGAGCGGTATGCCGAGCACGACCTTTCCCTTGTCGACAACGAATGCGGGCATGGGATCAATGTGGTGTACCACTGCCCCGAGTGCGACAGGCGTGCTCCCCGGTCGAGGGTGCGGTTCTCTTCGCGGGAGGACGTATGACGAGGATCAGGTTTGCGACGGCTCGTTCGCTGGCCGTAAACTGAACGTTCGATAACCGAAACCTCGCCGCACGGCCCACCGGAGCAATCTGTGCACGTCATCGGTCTCACTGGCGGTATCGCCAGCGGCAAATCCACCGTGACTCGCTTCTTTCGCGACAAGCTCGTCCCTGTCATCGATGCTGATATCCTGGGGCACCGTACCTATGAACCCGGCAGCGAAACCTTTGCCCAGGTCGTGGCCACCTTCGGGCAGGACCTGGTCGCGCCCGATGGGACGATCGACAGGAAGGTGCTTGGCGGCAAGGTCTTCGGGAAGCCGGAGGAACTGAAAAGGCTCACCGATATCGTCTGGCCCGGTATTCGGAAGCTTGCCTCCCAGGAACTGGCCGAGTTCGAGACCGCTGGCAACGCCGCCGCCGTTCTCGAAGCAGCTGTGCTTTTTGAAGCCGGCTGGGAGGATCTCTGCGATGAGATCTGGGTCGTTGTTGTCGAACCGGACCTTGCGGTGGAACGGCTTGGCTTGCGCAACGGGCTCGACCCGGAGGCCGCCCGCGCCCGTATCAACTCGCAACTGACGAATGCGGAACGTACGGCTCGCGCCGACGTGGTCATCGAGAACAACTCCAGCCTGGAGGCGCTCGAGCGGAGCATCGCCACGGCCTGGGACCAATTGCAGACGCGGCTCCATGAAGCCGCCGGGAGGTAACAGGATTGGTTGAAGCGACGCATGCCGAGGCAAATATCTATGCCGTCGAGGAATACGCGGTTCACGATGAGCCGTACTATCTCCCGATCGGCGATGAGATTGAGCTCTTCGAGACGGCCTACCACAACCGCATCCCCGTCCTGCTCAAAGGCCCCACGGGTGCCGGCAAGACGCGTTTTGTCGAATACATGGCGTATCGCCTTGGCCGCCCGGTAACGAAGGTTTCCTCGCGCACCGGCGAAGAGGCCGAGCACCGGATGCCGCTCATCACGGTTGCCTGCCACGAGGACCTCACCGCCAGCGACCTCGTCGGCCGTTACCTGCTCGACACCGATGGCACGCGCTGGATCGATGGCCCGCTCACGCGTGCGGTGAAGGCCGGCGCCATCTGCTATCTCGATGAGGTTGTCGAAGCCCGCAAGGACACGACAGTCCTCATCCACCCGTTGACCGACTATCGCCGTGTACTTCCAATCGAGAAGCTTGGCCAGCTCATCGAGGCGGCAGATGGCTTCCTTCTCGTGATCAGCTACAACCCGGGCTACCAGAGCGCCCTCAAGGATCTCAAGCACTCGACACGCCAGCGCTTCATCTCGATTGAGTTCGACTACCCGCCCCGTGAGCAGGAAACGGAGATCATCACCCACGAGGCAGGGTGCTCGAAACAAGTGGCAGCCGAGCTTGCGAAGCTCGGCGAAAAGGTACGGAACCTGAAGGAGCATGGCCTTGGCGAGGGGGTGAGCACGCGCCTCCTCGTCTATGCAGGGCGCCTCATCGCCCAGGGAATCCCGGCCCGCCGTGCCTGCCAGGTGGCAGTCACCTGGTCGCTTACGGATGACAGCGAAGTACAGCGCAGCATCGAAGAGGTTGTGACGAGCATCTTTGAGTGACGTGCGTGCCGACACCAGGTGGTTGGAGTCCTCCGCGGGGCCATCGACAGGCAAGGCGCAGGCCTGATGCGCATTGGCATCGTCTCCGACATCCACTGCAATATCGAGGGCCTTCGTACAGGCCTCGAATTGATGGGCGAGATCGATGACCTCTACTGCGCAGGCGATGCTGTCTTTCAGTACCGATGGTCGAACGAGGTGATCGAGCTCTTGAAAGAGCGCGATGCGAAGCTCGTTCTCGGCAATCACGAAGAGACGATACTCAGCCCGGACGGCGAGCGTGCCCTCGCCCGGCCACATGTCCGTGGCGACCTGGTGGAGTGGCTGCGGACCAAACCCTACCGTCTCGAAATAGAGGCAGGCGGGAAAAAGATCATAATGACGCACGGGTCTCCATGGGAGCCGTGGAAGGACTACCACTACCCCCACGAGAATATCTGGGCTCGCGCTGCCTCGCTCGAGTGCGATGCGCTCATCGTCGGCCACACCCACTTCCAGATGGCACAACGCCACGGCCGGGTGCTGGTAATCAACCCGGGGTCGGCTGGTGACCCGCGCGATCATCGGAATAACTTCCAGCTCTCGGTTGCGGCGTGGGACACGACAACCGATGAAGTCACGTTCTACGATTACAAGGATCCCACCCGGAATTTCGTCAGCCATTCGGGACAAATGTGATGAGCATTGCCTGCCGCTGGCGGCAGCCTGCGAGGTCGCGAACAGCGTCCTGGTTCCGGGCAAGGGATTGAGGAGAGGCGCATGAGCATCGTCGGTGAACTGGTGGCACGGCATCATGAGCGGCTTTCCGGGTTCCCGGCCCCGCTCGAACAGCAGTTCGAGACTGGCCTCCGTGCCCTTCAGCCGCGCCTGAGCCCATCACAGCTTCAGCAATGGGCCGAGACGGGCGTGGAACTCACCGCCCTGAGCCTCCGCTCCTGGGAAGCAGCGGTTGAGTATTTCCGTGCGGCTCCCAGCTTCCCTCCCGCTGCAACGTGGGAGTCGATCGAGAATCTTGGCCGGGAAGCGCTTGCGATGGCTGGTGAGTCGGCGCCGCTTGCCGTCTCCTTCCTCCGCTCTGCTCCCGAGGCGATGGCTGCCGTTGGGCCTGCACACGTTCGCCAGTGGGCTGATCTTGGCCGGCGCCTCTACAAGGGCAACTGGAAGAGTTCATCGCTTGCCGCGCAGTTCTATGATCTCGGCCCGCGCGTCTTTGAAGTGCTACGGGTTGGCCAGGTTGCACGGCTGGTCCTCTTCATCGATGAGCTTGCGCGGCACAGCTACGAGCTCGCCTCCGCCTGCCTCTCGAGTGCACCTGACGTGCTTCGCAAGCTCGATGAGGACGACCGGCTCCCATTCCTCGCCTTCGCCATCGAACTCGCACAATCGAGCTGGGCGGATTCACGGCTCTACTTCGAACGCGGCGCCCCGCTCATGCAGAAGGTTCACCAGCCGGTGCGCGAGCGGTACCTCGTACTCTCGGCACAGGTTGCGCGCGGCCACCATCGCTCGGCGTTCCAGTACTTCGAAGATGCCGCCAATTCGCTCGCCGAACTCGATCCCGATGACCACACGAAGGTCATTGAACTCGCCGAGCAGCTCGCGCCCTATTCGCCCTACGCCGCGATGGACTTCCTGACCAGCGTGCCCCGTGTGCTCGAGCGCATACGAATCGACGAGCTCGAACCCTGGCACAACGCCGGCCTCCGTATCCTCCAGACGAGCCACGACGGCGGCGAGGCCTACTTCCGCCTCCAGTCGACCCGTGGCGAGGATATCCTCGACAACCTCTCGGCCCGCGTCGAACTCTCCAAGGTCGGCGAGATCCTTCGCCTTTATTGCAAGGCACTCACCGCCCGAAACCTGAGTGTGCAGACGACGGCATCACTTGCAGACAAGGGTATCGGTTGGATCGATGAGCACCGCTCTGCCACGGAAGGCACCACGATCTTCCTGCCCGAAGTGATGGAGCGGTTCCACGAGAAGGACGAGAACTTCGCCGCGTTCAAGGTGTTCGCTACCCACCAGGCCGCACACATCGAGTTCGCCAGTTTCGACTTCCGGTTTGACCGCCCCGGTGCGCTCTTCGGAAACAGCCGGACAGCAGTTGCCGCCGAGGGCCACGCAACGACGGACATGGAGCGCTTTTTCGACCTTTTCGGTGACCGCAAGCTCGCCAGCGATCTCTACACCATCGCGGAAGACGCCAGGATCGATGGAGCAATCAAGCGCGAGTACGGTGGTATTCGGCGATCGCTCAACCGGATGCAGGCGGGTGAACTCGACCATCGCCCGAATGTCGCACGCCTCCCGTTGCGGCAGGCGTTCGTAGAGAACATGCTGCGTGCCAGCCTCGATGGCGCGCATGCCGTGCGCTGGCCCAGGTCGCGTGATGATTACCAGCTCGTGGCCGAGAGCCTGGGGCTGCTCGAACAACTCGCCGGGCCGGGCGCCATCGTCGAGGATACGGCCGAGGCAACCATTCGCCTTTACCGTGCTGCGATCTCGATCCCCAACACCTTTGAGGACGCAACCGACGATGATTGGGATTCGGTCGATGCCATGGAGCCCGGCCAGGCGATGCCCATGGAGGGTGGCGAGGATGGCGGCCCGGGCGGCCAGATGCAACTCGGGGACGTTGGCGAGGGTGACCAGGACTATGAGAGCCCTGACGAAGTCGATTTCCGCGGCGACTTCAAGCCCGAGCTCGTCCAGCTCCTCATGCGGATGAAGGAAGACATGCAGGGGGGCGACGCTGGCGAGCAGTCGCCGGTACCACTCACCGAAGAGCAGCTCAAGGAACTTCTCGAGAAGAGCGCCGAGATCGATCTCGACTCCCTCATGGAGGGCGACCTCGACGCCTCCACCGGCATGTTCATGCAGAACCTGATGAAAGAGGCAGGGCAACAACTACAGGACCAGCAGAAGCAGGGCGACCCGACTGGCGATAACAGCACCGGAGATGAGCCCGGCGAAGAGCCGATCCAGCCGATCGTCACCGTCTACTACTACGACGAATGGGACTTCCGCGCGCAGGACTACAAGCCCCGCTGGTGTGCCGTGAAGGAGTCAAAGCTCGAAGAGGGCGAGGACAACTTCTACGAGAATGCGCTCAAAGAGCACGCTGGCCTTGTTGCGCAAACCCGGAAGCAGTTCGAGCTCATGAAGCCCGAGATGTTCCGCAAGATCAAGCGGCTTGCCGACGGTGAGGATATCGACCTCGATGCCGCCATTGAATGGATGGTCGACAAGCGCGCCGGTGCCAGCCCCGACGACAAGCTTTACTGGCGGCGGAACAAGATCGAGCGTGACGTCGCTGTCGCATTCCTCATCGATATGTCCGCGAGCACCGACGAGGAGATCAACAAGAAAGAGAAGAAGTACGAAGAGGACGACTATGATGATGATCCTCGAAAGTACCTGAGCTGGTGGGTGTCGAAGCGCCGCCAGGAGCTCACAGCTCCACCCAAGCGGATCATCGACCTCGAAAAGGAGTCGACCGTCCTCCTCATGACCGCGCTGGAGACCATTGGCGACCAGTACGGCATCTATGGTTTCTCGGGCTACGGCCGCGACAATGTCGAGTTCTTCGTCATCAAGGACTTCGATGAGACGCTCGACGGCCCGATCAAGAAGCGGCTCGACAAGGTGACGCCAATCCGTTCGACCCGCATGGGCCCCGCCATCCGTCACGCCACCCATAAGCTGAACCTGACCGATGCGAAGGTGAAAATCCTCGTCCTCCTGAGCGATGGGCGGCCCCAGGACCATGGCTACGGGCGTGACCGGACTGAGAAGGAATACGCGATCCACGATACGAAGCAGGCGCTCAATGAAGCCAAGCGCGAGGGGATTACACCGTTCGCGCTGACCGTCGATCGCGCCGGGCACGATTACCTGAAGACCATGTGCGAGGACATGGGCTATGAAGTGGTCGCCGACATCGAGGCCCTTCCGAGCCGCCTTCCGACGCTCTATCGCCGCCTTACCGAGTAGGCGGCCCGGCGTGTTGCACGTGCCTGTATGAGGTTTGGGTGGGTCAAGCTGACCTGGTAAGCGACCCCGGGTGCCCTTCATCGCACCGGGAACGTGTCATAGCCGCTCGCCAGCTACACCCTGGCGGGACATGGTGATTCGTCAGGTGCAGCCCATGCTCGGTCCATCGCTACCGGTTGGCTTCTTCCAGTACGCGGACCGGGCATGTCCCTCGAGCGTTGTTTGCTGTGGCCGGTGCAACAAGAACCCCCCCGGGAGCCCGGATCCTTCCGGCATTGGAGAACCGGAACCGCCGCCGGTGTCGTTGACCTCAGACCCGGCGTGGGTGCGGTAACATGGGGGTGATGAACGTTTGCTCCGATCCCGAGGGGGATGGCCCCGATATGCTGCTCGTACCACCCACCGGCTCGACCGAAACGCGCGAGATCGATGACAGGCCGTACGGTCTGCTCAACTGATGCGACTGATTCTTATTCGCCACGGAGAGTCAGAGGGAAATGCGAGCGGTGTCGTCCAGGGACGGCTCGACTTTGGCCTCAGCGAGCGCGGCGAACGGCAGGCCATGGCAACGGCGGCCCGGCTTCACGACCTGGAGGTCGAACGAATCATCGCGAGCCCCCTGCGCCGTGCAACCGAGACCGCACGGGCTATTGCCGAGCCTCACGGCCTGGCGGTGGAACTCGAACCGGCACTCATGGAGTACGACATTGGTATAGTTAGCGGCCTGACCGGTGCTGAGATCCGGGAACGCCATCCGGAGGTTGCCGCCGCCTATGCGCGGGGCGAACGGCCGCGCTTTCCCGGTGAGGAGGGCAGAGAGGCCTTTCGCCAGCGTATTGCTGGCCTTGTCGATTCCATCCATCGTTCGGAGAGTGCGGAGACAGTCGTAGCCGTTGCACACGGTGGCGTGGTCAATGCGATTTGCGGGATTGTGCTCGGGCTCGACATTCGGCGCCCGGGTGTCTTCCAGGTCGCGAACTGCTCGCTGACGGAGTTGGTCACGGATCGGGCCGGGCGCCTGGTGCTGCGGCGGCACAACGACGTTTGTCATCTCGATGGACTGCTCACGACAACCGACCGGGGTTAGCCGAGGATCAGCGCATCCAGGCCCATCGCGGCAAACACGATCGCGAGGTAGAGCAGCGAGTAACTGAACAGGCGCATCGGCGAAGTCGTATCGGGCGACTTCCAGAGCTGCCATGCGAGTGCAATGAACACCAGGCCGCTTACAACGGCACTCCCCAGGTAGATCCAGCCAAGGTCTCCCGCCGGACCAAGGACCAACGTCACGGCTACGAGCAGCACGGTGTACATGAGCACCTGTGTGCGCGTATGGGCGGGCCCCTTCATGACCGGGAGCATCGGGACGTGGGCCTCCTGGTAGTCGGTGCGCACACGCAACGCGAGTGCCCAGAAATGTGGCGGCGTCCAGAAGAAGACGATCGCGAACATAACGACCGAAGCCCAGGACACGTCTCCCGTTACCGCAGCCCACCCAACCATCGGCGGGAATGCACCTGCTGCTCCCCCGATGACGATGTTCTGTGGTGTGCGCCGCTTGAGCCACATCGTGTAGATCAGGACGTAGAAGAGGAGCGCAGAAAGCGAGAGGAGAGCCGCAACCACGTTGGTTGTAACCGCCAGGAAGAGGAAGGCAAATGCCCCGAGCCCGATGCCGAATGTCAGCGCCTGGTTGGGGTGAATCGCCCCGGTCACCAGTGGACGGTTCCGGGTCCGACGCATGACCGCGTCGATGTCACGGTCGTACCAGCAGTTGAGCGTGTTCGCGCCGCCAGCCGAGAGAGTCCCGCCGATGAGGGTTGCCAGGACAAGCCACGTTCCGGGCCAGCCGCGGTCGGCAACCATCATCGCTGGCACCGTCGTGACAAGCAGGAGCGCGATGATCCCTGGCTTCGTCAGCGCGACGTAGTTGCGAATGGTTGCAAGCCAGAGCGGCCGGGAGGTGATCGCGAATGTGTCGACGCTCATGCCGGTGCCTGTAGTTTGCGGACGGGCCGCTCGTCGAGCCGGGCAGGCGCGGGCGAATAGAAGGTGAAGAGAACGGCAAATGCGAGCACGAACCAGATCCCCGCGGCAATGGCCGTGTGTGCCACGGTCAGCCAATCAGGGAACGTATACCAGACATTGAAGGCGCCGACCATCACCTGCGCAACATAGAGCACGCCTGCGCTAACCGCTGCGGGTGCAGCCCAGAAGAGTTCGCCGCGGTGTTTCCATGCCGCGTAGACGAAGGCGGCAATCAGGAAGATAAAAAGGCCGGCTATGTAGCGATGGATCATGTGGGTGATCTCCTGGTCATCGTTCGCCGGGAGCACCGAGCCATTGCAGAGGGGCCAGCCCTCGCAGGCGGTGCTGGCACCGCTTTCGGCCATGTAACCACCAATCCACATGACTGCTGCAAGCCATGCGATAGCAGCCACAGCGATCTTCCCTGGAAGCCGCGAGCCAACCGCAAGCGCCTGCAAGTTCTGCCGGTGATCCGGGTCTTCCAGGTACATCGAGACAAACGTGGCGATTTCGAAGCCGAGCACCAGCATCGCGGTCACCAGGTGCGTCGCCACGATCTCCGGAGGCAACTCCCGTACCACCGTGATGGCACCGAGGACCCCCTGGAAACCAACGAGCGGTACTGCGATCGTGGCTGTCCACGTGATGAACGTGCTGTGACGGTACTCGCGCCAGGCGAGTACTGCCGTTGCTATGACCAGCAACCCGACCGCTGAGGCGACGAACCGGTGGCTGTACTCGATGATCGCGTGGCGGCTGTTGGGAGGCACCACCCCTCCGTGACACGTTGGCCAGTCGGGACAACCCAGTCCCGACCCGGTAGCACGGACGTAAGCGCCGATGGCGACGAGGAGAAGCGTCAGAATGGCGGTGGCAAGAGCTAGTCGCTGGGCAAGCTTCATTCGGTGTGTCTGCGAACCCTTTCCCGCGCGCGTCGCTGCGCGTGTTGCCACAGTTGCTCGTCAATCAAAGACAGGTATGACCGGCAGAGTATGCTCGCCGGGCTTCCCTCGGCTCATCTGCCACGCCTAATCGTCGCATGTTGCATTGCCTTGCGCCACAGATGACAGAAACAGCATTTACGACATACATGACCCCTAGAAACCCTGTGAACCGTCGACCCATCGGAGCCCGTCGACGAGCACCCCCGATACCGATACCTCCCAGTGCAAGTGAGGTCCCGACGACAGCCCGGTGCTCCCGACCTTCCCAATGACCTCTCCCCGGGTCACATGGTCGCCCGGCCGGACATCGAGCTCCGACATGTGTCCATAGCCAGTGAAGACACCACCGCCGTGATCGATGATCACCATGTTCCCCCTGACATCGAGGAGTTCGGCCAGCACGACGGTCCCGTCGTTCGCGGCAAGTACTGGCGTGCCCTGTGCCAGCCCGAGGTCGGTGCCGCCATGGTGCCCCGATACGGGCCCTCCATTGAACGAACGTTGCTCGCCGAAGTAACCGCTCACATCCGATGGAAGAACTTCCGGGTGCCCGGGAATGGGTGAAATCCAGCGATCGAGCCACATTCTCGGCGACACAATGGCGTAGATGGCATTCAGCCTGTCTTGCTCACGAATACCGACGTTCGGGTCCTGCAGAACACCGCCTCCAGAATCGGGCGGGAGGTCGATGTAGTCGACCGTCCACTGGGTCTTGCGAACGGTGAACGGCCGCTCATAGTGGTAGCTCTGTCCCTGTGCGTCGCGCACATCGACGATAACGGTGGTTGCGCCAGGCGGATCTTCGGTGCCGAAGGCCACGTAACCGGCGAGGTTCCCACCCTGGTTCATCAGCGGGTATGTGCGTCCGAATACGGACGCTGTTCCCGAGACAACCCGTTCAGCGGTGATGAGAAACGCGCCGCCCTGGAATGCTGATTGACTCGAGAAGTTGACGACGGGCTCGATGCCGTCGCGTGCGAGTTCTGCCAGGCGCCGCTCGTACGGGCGGCCGCTGGCGCTGTAGGCCGTGTGCTGAGGCGAGGCCGTGGCCGTTGGTGTTGCCGCTGCCGCTCGCCCCGGCTGTCCCGATGTTTCGTGCACCAGGAGCAGCAGCGGTAAGAGAGCGAAGGCTGCAAGCAGCCCGCCGGTCAAGAATCGCTTCATAGCCGAAAGGCTACTCCACCGGCGCCGGAGGGAGGAAACGCCCGTTTACCCGGCTGGCCGGGCGAGCGACCGCCGTGCAGCATCGCGTGCGGCATCGATTGTTTGAAGAACCTGCTGTGGATTGGGCACGCCCGAGAGGATGAAGTTCGGGCGCTCCGCGGCTGTCTGGCAGCGAACCTCGCCGAAGTTGAAGGCGGTCGCAAGAACACCGCTACGCACAATTGCGATGTCTTCCACGTCGGTAAGGTCGGCGCTCGCGAGGCTGCTCTTGAACCAATTCGGCCGCAGACCATCGATGATGCGCTGGTTCGTCACCACCCAGATATCGTTCGAGTACTTGTACCAGGTGAAGTAGGCACGAATTCCCCAGTAGATGATCAGGACGGCATCGAGGATGAGCACGACTTTGCCGCCGATTCCATCGAAACCTGCCAGCTTCGCGGTCAGGACGGTTATAGCCGCAACCGGGATGACGCCGAAGAGGACGGCAAGAGCCACTTTCGACCAGAGGAAGACCCAGTGGCGCCGTGTGAAGAGCAGCACCTGTTCGTTGGCCTGCAGTGCGAAGGGCAGGTGATGATTGAGCGTTGCGGCTGAGGGCTGGGTCATCTGGCGTCCCTCCGGCGAGCCTCACAGGCGTTTTCGAGGTACGGCGCCAGGGCGTCAAACACCTCGGTGCCGCCGGTTGCGCATGGTACCGCAAACCACCGTCCGAACCGCACACCCGGTCGTGGGGTCCACGGTTCGGCCGCGAACTGTTTCACCAGGACGAGATCATCGCCCGGCGCCGGGCGCAGACAAACGCATTCTCCAGAGACGATCGCGAACATCCGCCCGCAAACGAGGTAGCAATGTGCGCCGAACATCGGCATCGCACTCACGCCGGTCAGTGCCATCAGGAGCGGGTCACACGTATCGCGAAGCGCAGCCGAATAGGCCACCGGGATCAGCTCGTGACTGCGCCCTCAGCGGCACTCGACACCAGCCTGGCGTACTTCGCAAAGACACCCGTGGTGTAACGCGGTGGCAGCGGCTTCCAATCGACTCGCCGGCGCTCAAGCTCAGCTGCATCGATTTCGACGTCGAGACGCCGGTTGGGGATGTCGACCGAGATCATGTCACCCTCGCGTACGAGGCCGATCGGCCCGCCGACCGCTGCTTCGGGTGCAACGTGACCTGCCATCAGGCCGCGTGTTGCGCCGCTGAAGCGCCCATCGGTGAGGAGGGCGACGGTCTCGCCAAGGCCTTCTCCGACGAGTGCGGCCGTCACGCCGAGCATCTCCCGCATACCAGGCCCGCCCTTCGGCCCTTCGTTGCGGATGACCACTACGTCACCTTCGCGAATCTGCCGGGCCGAGACGGCTGCGAAGGCGTCCTCCTCGCATTCAAACACACGCGCGGGCCCGCGATGAGTCATCCGCTCGTGTCCGGCTACCTTGATGACGCAGCCATCCGGCGCGAGGTTGCCCTTGAGGATCACGAGGCCACCGGTCGGTTTGAGGGCACGCTCAACCGGCAGGACCACATCCTGCCCTGGCTCTTCCTGGGCGAGGGCCGCTTCCTCGGCGATCGTCTTGCCGGTGATCGTTTGCTGCGAACCATCGAGCTTCCCGGCCTCGAGCAGCCGCTTCGCGAGCAGTCGTGTCCCTCCAGCGTGGTCCATGTCATTCGCGACATACCGCCCACCAGGGCGAAGGTCGCCAATGAGTGGCGTGTCGGTGCTCACGATGTCGAAGTCGTCGATATTCAGCGGAACCCCCACTTCACGCGCGAGGGCGAGCAGATGAAGGACCACATTCGTAGAGCCGCCCGTTGAGGCCGCGCAGCGAATACCGTTTTCGAAGGCGCTGCGTGTAAGGAGTTCGCGCGGCTTGAGGCCGCGGTTCAGGACGTCCATTACCAGGCGGCCAGCCTCAAAGCCAACGGCATCCTTGCGGACATCCGTTGCACCCGGGCCGCCGCTCCCCATCGGGGCAATGCCAAGGAACTCCATCACGGTTGCCATCGTGTTTGCTGTGTACTGGGCGCCACAGGCACCCGCGCCGGGGCACGCCGCATCCTCAATCTCCTCGAGCTCCGCATCGGTGATCTTGCCGGCGGCGTGCGCGCCCACACCCTCGAAGACATCCTGGATGGTGATGTCCTTGCCGTGCAGGTGGCCAGGGGCGATTGACCCGCTGTAAAGGATCAGTCCGGGAAGGTTGAGGCGGGCAAGCGCCATTGCGCCACCGGGGATCGTCTTGTCGCAGCCGACGATAATCACGGCGGCATCGAACGAATAGCCAACACCGCACAACTCGATCGAGTCGGCGATAACCTCCCGGCTGATGAGCGACGCTTTCATCCCTTCGGTACCCATCGAGACGCCGTCGCTGATGGAGATCGTGTTGACTTCCATGGGAGTTCCGCCCGCGGCGCGGATGCCCGACATCACCTGCTGCGCGAGCGAACGCTGACTGAAATTGCAGGGCATCGTGCCGATCCAGCAATGGGCGACCATGACGAGCGGCTTCTTCAGGTCCTCGCTCGTGAGGCCGATCGACTTGAGATACGAGCGGGTGGGGGCACGGTCGGGTCCATCGACCATGATGCGGCTATGCTGACGGGTGTCGTAGGACATAACGGAGGGCTCCAGGTGCGCCGGAATGGCGCGAGGGTGTGCAGGAAGTCTAGCCCAGTCGACCGGTTGATTCGAATCGCTGGAACCGTCTGTGTGTCTGGATGCTGCTGCGGCCGGGTGCGACAGACCATGCCCTGAATGCGCTCCGCAACAGGCGAACTCATCCGCGTAAACGGCCGTGATATGATCCCATCATGCGCAGGACCAGTTTCGCCGAAATGAACTGCTCGGTGGCCCGAACCCTCGAGGTTGTGGGTGAATGGTGGACGATGCTCGTCGTTCGCGAGGCATTCAACGGCACCCGGCGATTCGATGACTTCCAGGCGCGCCTCGGTATCGCCCGCAACGTCCTCGCAACGCGGCTCCAGAGCCTCGTCGACCACGGGATCCTCGAGCGGCGGCGTTACCAGGAGCGCCCCGAGCGATTCGAATACCGCCTCACCGACAAAGGACGCGACCTCTACCCCGTGCTCATCACCATGATGCGCTGGGGCGACAAGTGGGAGGCTGGCCCTGAGGGACCACCCGTGCGCCTTGTTCATGAGTTGTGCCAGCATGAGCCCGATCCGGTGCTGACCTGTTCCCATTGCGGTGAACGCATCAATGCTCGCCAGATGCGTGCCGAGGGAATTGAGCGCGTCCGCCCGGCCCGATTAGCCGGCCTCAATTCCTGAGCCGCGCGACCGTGTCCACAAGGTCGCATGGCAGCAGGGCACCCGGGGCTTCAAACGAGGGGCCACGGGTAGTGCCGCTCGGCGCCAGGGCGGGGGAACGTCCCGGATGAGAGCAGCTGTCGCATCCGCTTGACGAGTGCTTCGGGTTCACCTGTGTGGAGCAGACCAAGGAGCGGCTTCGCTTCCTCGGCTCCTGATTCGAGTGATTCGGCAGCCCGTTCGATGTCGGCCAGTAACTCCGCATCGATGGGTTCACCAACCCAGTCCCAGGCTACGCTTCGGAGCTTGTAGGCGGGGTGGAAACAGAGTCCGTGGTCGATTCCCCAGATCCGCCCGTTTCCATCGAGAAGGAAGTGGCCGCCTTTTCGGTCCGCATTATTCGTGACGATATCGAACACGCAGATCCGCTTGAGTTGTCGCGCGAGCGCGTCGTTTTCGCGCTGGACAAAGAAGTGCACCTCGGGGTCGTGGCGGATGTACAACTGGAGCGAGCCGACACCTTCGGGCCCATCCCGGACAACCGTTGGCGGTACCATGGGCCAGTCGAGCAGGCGGGAGAGGCGGTATGCCGCGGCTTCGCGCTTGTAGAGCTCCCCGGCCGGGAAATCCCAGAGCGGACTTTCGCCACGGTGCGGCTTATAGACCGCTGCGAACCGGGCCTCGTCGCCAGCACACATGGTCGCAAGGAAGACATAGTTCGCTGAATACGAGAGCGGCCGGCAATCGCCAAACTCGGCCCGCAGCAGCAACTCCTCGACTTCCGCGAACGGGATCTCCTCGACCATGACCCGAGCGTAGCAGATCGCCGGGGCGGCGATGGATCGCCCCGCTATCAGACGGTGATCCACCCACGGAGGACCGTTACGGCTGTTCCCGCGATGCGCACCGCGGCCGGCTCATCGTCCTCTCCCTCGATCTCGACCTCCACGACTCCGGGGCGACCCATGATATGTCCCTGCTCCACGGTGTAGTGTGCATCGCGAATGAGCCCGTACTTCCACAGGTAGGCGGCCATTGCCCCGGTCGCGCTTCCCGTCACCGGGTCCTCCGGGATGCCACCCGATGCGGCGTAATGGCGGGCATGGGTGCGATGCCGTGCGTCGTACGCCTCGAGTGCAAAGACGTGTGTACTGAAGTAGTGACCTACCTGCTCCAGGTCGCTCAGGTGCTGCATATTCGGGTTGAGCCGCTCGAGGATGGCCAGGGATTTGACCGGCACCATCGCCTGGGGTGTGCCGGTGGAGACGACCTGGACCGGCACGCCCTGCAGCATCTCTGATGGTGCGATACCAAGTGCCTGGGCGAAGAGGTTGCGGTCGAGCCGCCGTCCGAACTCGGGCTTCGCCTGCGTCATCACCACTCGCACCGAGCCATGGTCATCGCGTGAGAGGTCGACCGGCAGTACTCCGATGCTCAGCTCCTGGACCACTCTCGCCGGGCCACCGGAAAGGTCAACACGACCCTCCTCGGCAAGCGTGTGCATGGTCGCGATCGTCGGGTGACCGGCGAGAGGAATCTCCTTCAGCGGCGTGAAGAAACGGACCCGGAAGTCCGCCACACCCGATGGGAACACAAATGCGGTCTCGCTCAGGTTCAATTCACGAGCGATGTTCTGCATCTGTGTGTCCGTAAGCCCCTCCGCCCGTGTGACCACGCCGCATGGGTTACCCGAAAACGGCCGGGTGGTGAAGGCATCAACGATCTTGACCTGGTACTCAGCCATGAGGCGGAGCGTACCAGTGCTCGCAGGCAATGGCACGGGCGAATGGGAGGAATGCGCTCCCAGGTCCATCCGCTTGAGAGCCGTGCGCCGAACCTGTACGTTGCGGGCGATGGATGAGCTGCCGGTCGCCTGCATCGCAATTCCGCTCCCTCCGCAGGTACGGGCTTCACTCGCCGGCATCTGCGAGTTGCGATTCCTTGATGCGGGCGCATCTGAAGAGCAGGTACACGGTGTGCTCGCCGATGCCGATGGGCTGCTCTGTCCCGCGACATTCCCGGTGCCGGCCGGGCTGCTGGCAGCCGCGCCCCGGCTCCGCGTTATTTCCAACTTCGGCGTCGGATACAACAATGTGGATCTTGGGGCGGCAACCCGGCGAGGGATTGCGATATGTAACACCCCGGATGTACTGAGTGCCGCCGTCGCGGACCTTACAATGGCGCTCATACTCGCTGCTTCGCGACGCTTGCTCGATAACGAGGACTTCGTGCGCAGTGGCGAGTGGTCGGCATTGCACCGGCCCCCGCCACCTGGTTTTGACCTTGCTGGCAAGATGCTCGGTATCGTTGGGTTCGGGCGAATCGGCCGCGAAGTTGCGGTCCGGGCGCGGGCGTTTGGCATGCACGTCTCCTACTTCGATATCGCCACTCTGCCCGGCGGAGATTGGACATGGTGTGTACCCCGTTCCCTCCCCGACTTGCTGGCCGAGTCGGACGTTGTCTCGGTGCATGTCAATCTGACGCCGCTCAGCCACCACCTCATCGGCACGATTGAGCTCGGCCTGATGAAAGAATCGGCATGGCTCGTGAACACCTCGCGGGGGCAGGTGGTGGACCAGGAGGCCCTCGTGATTGCCCTCAAATGTGGCACGATCGCCGGCGCTGCCCTTGATGTATTCGAGACGGAACCACTGGCCGCGAACGACGCGATCCTCGCGCTGCCGAATGTTATCGCACTGCCGCATGTCGGCTCGGCGACCGTGGAAACGCGCACTGCCATGCTGGACCTTGCGGTTCGCAACCTGTGCGCTGGCCTGGCGGGAGAACGCCCGCCCGCCTGCGTCAATCCCGAGTTGCTGGCATGAAGCCATACCTCCCAGCCTGATTGGAGACTTGAGATGCGCGTGAATGCCGTGAAGGACAAATGGGCCCGGGGTGAAACAACCTATGGCGCATGGCTTTCAATTGCCAATTCGTTCTCGGCCGAGATCGTGGCACACCAGGGTTTCGATTGGGTCTGCGTCGATATGCAACATGGTGTTATCGATTATCAGCAGGCGGTGACGATGCTCCAGGCGATTAGCACGACGGCCACAATCCCGTTCGTCCGCGTACCGTGGAACGAGTTCGGAATCATCGGCAAGGTCCTCGATGCGGGTGCGATGGGTGTCATCATTCCGATGGTCAACTCGGTCGAGGAGGCAAAGGCCGCTGTGGCAGCCTGCCGCTACTTCCCGGCTGGAAGCCGGAGTTTCGGCCCAACGCGCGCTGCTTACTACGCTGGTGCTGACTACTTTGCCGATGCCAATCACCAGATCGCGTGCATTCCCATGGTAGAGACCAGGCAGGCGGTCGACCGTATCGACGATATCCTCTCGGTTCCGGGCATCGATGCCGTCTACGTTGGCCCGGCAGACCTGAGCATCACCCTTGGATTGCCGCCGCGGATGGACAATGAGGGCGAATTCGAAGTGGCGCGGCTCAGGATCTCCGAGCGCTGCGCCAGCCACGGGGTCACCGCGGGCATCCATGCGAATGCGAGCCTCGCGAAGAAGCACGCCGACGCAGGCTACCGGATGATCACCGTTTCTGGCGACGCGGGGGCTATCGCGGCCGGTACGGCTGCCGACCTTCGTACTGTTCGTGGCACTGCCGAAGCCAGCAAGGCAGTCTACGGCTAAAGCGGTTTCGGGAACTCCAGTCCGACTTCGTCGCCGAGTGACTGGAGTTGCTCAATCGTTTCAGCGTCGAGTGGGATGCCGTTCTCGATGCGCTCGGTGCGGGCCGCTGCTTCGGGGTCGCCGGGGACCAATACGCTCGTCTGCCCCTCTGCCGGCCGAAGTGCACGAAGGCGATCAACCATCTGTTTCATGTCGGCCTTGAATTGCACCGGGTCGCAGAAGGCATCAATTCTCCACGCCGCGAACCATTGGCCCTGGGCGAGTGTGGAGCGATCCGTGAAAAGGGCCGAGCCCATGCCGGGTAGTATCCCCGTGAGAATGTCGACCATAATCCCGAGCCCGTAACCCTTGTGCGAACTCGTCTCGAGTCGTGAACCGAGGGGGAGCAGGGCGCCTCCTTTCCGGACGATCGCCGGGTCGTTGGAGTCACGGCCCTGGCCATCCACTGCCCAGCCGAGCGGAATGGGTGTCCCCTGCCGCATCGCAATTTCGAGCTTGCCACCGGCCACTGCCGTCGTCGCGATGTCGAGCAGGAAGGGGTGGTCGTCCTGCACCGGGGCGGCCATGGCAATGGGATTCGTCCCGTATGCACGGTCGAGGCTTCCGGCTGCGACTGCAATGGGTGGCACGTTGCAGAGCGCCATGCCCACCATGTCCTCGCGGGCAGCCATCGCCGCATAGTAGCCGGCTGCCCCGAAATGCCGGCTGTTGCGCACGGCGATGGTTCCAACACCCGTGGCCCGGGCTTTGTCGATGCATGCGGCCATGGCTCGCTGCGCGACGATCACTCCGACTCCGCCGTTCGCGTCCCATGTCGCCGCCACCGGGCTGTCGCGTTCAATGCCGATCTCGGCGACCGGCCTGACGATGCCGCTCCTGAGGCCCGGCGCATAACCCGGATGCCATGGCAGGTGCGCGATACCGTGAGACTCGATCCCGGCCAGGTCGGCATCAATCAGGACCTCTGCGCCGAGCCTCGCATCGGCAGGCGGGACCCCGAAGCGTTCGAAAACGGCCGCCGTGAAGGACCGAAGGTAATCCGCGCGATAGCGTGGACGAAGGTCGGAAGTAGATATAGTCATGGAGCACTTCGTTGATCACGTGGTGCCTGAGCTTACCTGTCGGGCGGGCGACAGGTGTCACCCGCGCCGGGATATTCACCTTACTTCTCCCGCTTGAGGATGTGGACCACGCAGACCGAGCCGGCCCCCATCATGTGAGCGAGGCCGACCTCGGCGCCTTCAACCTGCCGCACCCCCGACTCGCCCCGGAGCTGCTGCGTTACGTCCCAGATTTGCGCCAGCCCGGTCGGCCCACCAGGGTGACCACGGCCAATGAGCCCGCCATCGGTCGAGAATGGGATGCGTCCGCCGATTGTCGTTGCGCCCTCCGCAACGAGTCTGTCACCCTCACCATCGCCGCATATCCCGAGCAGTTCGTAGTACATGAGTTCTTCGATCGGGAACGCGTCATGAACGTGGACGAGGTCCAGGTCCTGTGGGCCGAGCCCTGCCTCTTCGTAGGCGAGGTTCGCGGTAATGCGTGTCGATTCGGAAGGCCCGACAATGGCGCCCAGGAAGACATGCCCCGGCTGGTAACGCTCGGATTGCATCTGGGATGCTGCGACGCGCACAAGTGGGCGGCCGTGGGCCACTCGCTCGGCCACCTCGCGCGAAGCCACGATAGCAGATGCCGCGCCGGCCCCCGCCCCACACGCCATCATTGCCGTATGTGGATAGGCGACCATCGGTGCCGCGAGCACCATCTCCGGGGTGATTTCGCGCTCCGCCTGGCGTTCTGCGTACTTATTGAAGCGCGCGTGGTTCCAGTTCTTCGCGGCGATCTTTGCGAACGTCTCGGCCGTCGTCCCGTTGTCGTGCATTCGGCGGACTGCCCAGAAGGCGAAGAACGCTGCTGGCAGGAGATTGGTGTCCATGGTGGGATGCCGCGGTTGGAACGCCGTAGCGCTGACGTTGCGAAGCTGGCCATCGAAGCCCAGCGCCATGGCGACCTCTGTGCTCCCCCCGGCGACCGCCATGACTGCTTCGCGGAATGCGGACGAGCCCGTGGCTGATGCGTTTTCGATGTGAATGACAGGCAGGCCCGTGAGGCCGAGGTCCTTCGCGAAACTCACACCGTCGAGCATGTTGCCGCCGATGTAGCCCGTGTAGAGCGTGCCAACGTCGCGAAAAGAGATGCTCGCGTCTTCGAGTGCAGCAAGCCCTGCGACGTATGCCATGTCGCGGCGAGGGGTGTCATGTTTGCCGAACCGGTGCATGCCCACCCCGATGACGTAGACGTCCCGAGCCATGCTCACGATGCCACCTCCTGCGGCCGGAATGCGATGGTGCAGAGTTCGTTGCCCGCATCGTCGGTCCCGACGACACGCGTGACGAGCCGCACCCGTTGGCCGATAGTCCAATCGCCCATCGTTCCCTCCAACGGCGCCTGGATGCGGACACCCTCGGGGAGATCGACCTGGACGGCGCCGAAGCCACCGCCTGCATCCTGCTCCATGCTTCCAAGCCACGGCATCAGGACGAACGTCCAGGAGTAGATTTCGCCTTCCGTCGAAAGCTCGCAGTCTTCCACCGCTTCGAGCGTGATGGGGCAGCGCTTGCGGCGTGGCCAGAAATAGGTCCTGGCGGCCGGGCTGTAGGAGCCAAGCAACACTGGCGAGGCATCGGGGTCGTCCGCGATGCGGAAGTAGCCTTCTTCAACGGGTACTTTCACGGGTCTGTGAAGCCTCCAGGCAACGGTTTGCGTGCGGCGAATCGTTGCATCCGGCGGGCACGAGGGCAAACGGGCTGCGCTGCACGCTACATGCATCCGGCTTGCACGGCGCGGCGGGAGGCAGCGTACCGGCCGGCCAACCACTACGACGGCTTTCTCCCGGCCGCCGTTCCGGTCACAATACGGAGGCGCCGCGAGCCGCGGCCGAACGTGCATCCGGAGAGACCATGGCCACTGATACCGTTCAGCGCTGTATTCGCTGCCACGCTGCCTTCACCACGCCGCCGCATCTCATGGCGGGCCGCATGTATTGCTGTGCGAGCTGTTCGGTTGGTTCAGCCTGCGAACACCAGGGAATCCACCGGCCATCGAACGTTCGCCGGTTCGATACGAACTACCAGCCATTCCGCCAGGTCGCGCGTAATCCTGCGCCGTTTGAGTTCGACCGCCCGGACTGAGCTTCCCGGGCTCGTGACCTTCCCCGGAGGGAAAAACGAACTCCTGGCGGGCTGGCCCGCCAGGAGTTCAGGATGCTATTGCGGTTCTGTCTCCGCAGGATGAGCGGCCTACCCGCCGTACTTCACGCCGCACTCTTCGAGCGTGAGAATGCTGGCCTCGCGCTTCGTGCCGGCGTTGGTCACCTCGCCGATGATGCAGCTATGGTCACCCATATCGAACTCACCAACGACCTTGCCTTCGACCCATGCCGGGGCAGCGCTGATGATGGGTGAGCCTGTCTCGTAAGTCTCGTACGCCTCGCCGTTGATGCTCTGGCCATCGACCGTAGTCGGTTTGAAGAAGCCGAACGCAAGGTCCTTCTGGCCGCTCTCGAGGAATGAGAGCCCGAACTGCCCGCTCTTCTTCAGGGTTGCGTAGAGCCCGCTGTCTTTCTTCACGCCCATCGCCACCAGTGGCGGTGCAAACGAGGTCTGGGTTACCCAGTTCACTGCACCCGCACCGATCTCATCCCCGCTCTTCGTCGCGAGGATGTAGAGCCCGTAGGGGATCATGCGGAGAGTCGATTTCTTTGCTGCTTCGGCCTGTTCGTTCACGTGGGTCTCCCGTGTTGCGTAGTGACCCGAGTATAGCTGGGAGCCAGATTGACCGTCGCCGGGAAGCACCCGACGATCCGGGCATGGCACTCTACGAATACTATTGCGCTGCGTGCGGCACCCGGACAGAAAAGCGTATGCCGATGTCCGATGTCCTCCAACTCATTCCTTGCCCCACCTGTGGCAAGCAGGCCCAGAAGGTGATCGGTGGCTGGTCCGTCATCGGCCGGGCCCAGGAAAGCATCGGCGACGGTCCAGCACCATGGGAGGACGGTGGCGACTCGGGTGACGGCCCTGAGGGTGGCATCGACCATGGCGGCGGCCATAGCCACGATTGGGGTGGAGGCCACCACGGCCACAGCCACGGTGGGCACAGCCATTCCCACGGGCCGGGTGGGCATACGCATTAGAACCGGCCGCCTCGCCCTCGCCCGGGGCGTTCGACGGGACCTGGTGCCGGCGTTGTTGGCCGGGGAGTGCTGCAGGCCTGTTCGCGCACCGTTGACTGAACCGGGGACAAAGACCCGGGGGAAGCCGCTCAATCGCGGCTCACGCCTGCGAGGATCCGTTCGAAGTTTCGCTCGTAAGGTGGGATGCCTGGTGGCGTGGGTGTCGGTATGGGCGTGGGCGTAGGTGTGGGTGTCGGCCGGGGTAACACGGTGCCGCCCGGGTATTGTGCGAGCAGCCCATCGATGTCGTCTTCGGTGAGGCTCCGCTTGTTGACGCCCTGCGCAAGCGAGTAGTACATCACAGCACTTCTCTCGGCGGGGGAGCACGTAACTGTCGAACGTGGATCGCAGAGGTCTGCAAGGCCGGTCCCATGCCCAAGCTCATGTAGCAACGTTGATGGTAGGTCGTAGTAGGGCTTCTTTGTTGGGTTATCGGCAGCCCAGTTCGTACTGTTACTGAGCTGGATGTCGAACTCGATCATGGCTCCAGTGCCACGATCCGCGAGCGTACACGTCTGGCCGAGGATACCTCTTGGCAGTGCACGGGTGAAACCGATCGTATTTCGACCGTCCGGTTTCTCGGGATAAGAGCATGCGCCGAACCCGGCATCCGTCGTCCCGTCGTAGGTGAACGCGAAGCTGGTGGTGACTCCCGACCACGCCTGAAGGGCTGACTGAATCCATGGCAACGCGTCCGGCAGGCCCGCTGATCCGCCGGCTGGATTGTAGTAAACCGGAACCGGTATCTGCTCTGGCGACCATTTCCACGGGTTGCGCTTGTACTGCGCCGAGAACGCCGGTTCGGTGTCCCGGGAGATCCCGGTGACCTCGTCGGCTACGGCTGCAGGGTCGTCGGTCAGCGTCCGATCGATGAGAACGCGATGCTCGACGACGAGCCCGTTGTCGAGCACCTGCGTTCGAACTTCCTCGATGATCGAGTCGCCAGGGGCGGTTGCCGAGGTGGCCAGGGCGGCATTCGACGTGACGAGCAATACGCCGAGAAGACCTGCTGCCAGCAGTGCCAGGGAAACACGCCGGAGTCTCACACCATCCCCCGAGACCACTGAATCCCGACCATCTTCCCGCCACTGTTATGGCAAAGCAATGTCAGTCGTCGAAGGTATTCGGAAAGAAAAACGAATGGGGCAGGCGGCCGCCTGCCCCATTTCGACAGGATACCGGCCTATTGCTATTCGAAAGTGAAGTCGGCCTTCTGGCAGTCAGCGTTGTCCTTGGCGACCTTCTGTAGCCGTTCCTTCACGGCTGCAGGAGGTTCTGGCATGTCACCGAAGCCTTCCCCAAACGCGGCGGCATCTTTGTCCTTCTTGAGAGAGGCGACCGCATCCGACATCTTCTTCACCACGCCATCGTGATATTCCTTGGCATCCTTCGGAGGCTTGGCGTTCTTCAGGTCCTTGATGAACTGGTCGAGCGGCCCGGTCATCGCCTTGACGGCGTCATCAACGGATTCGATCTTGGTGAGATCAACCTTGTCCATCGAATCCTGCATCTTCACGGCGGCCTTGCAGACCGCGGCCACGTACTGTTCGTCGCCGCCCGTGCCCGAACTGGGCTTCGAATCCGAGCTGGATGAGCTGGATGAGCTGCTGTCGTCGTCGCCGCCGCATGCGACGGCCGTGAGGCTGATGGCAGCAATGGCTGCGAGGCTCAGTGAGAGCAACAGAGTTCGAATCTTCATCTAGAGTGCTCCTCCGCAGGGTGGAAGTGGTTACGCAAGAATAGACGGCCAGTCTACTTGTGTCGCGCAGGGCCCGTTTCCCTGGTCCGGGTTCGCGGCCGTCGGGCACAAAAAACCGGGGCAGCCAGCGGCTGCCCCGGTTTCTCACTGGATCAGATGACCTAGATCTCGAGCATTGCGGCGACGCGCTCGCGGTGGAAGTCGCCATCGCCCCAGAACAGTTCTGCCCGCTTCTGGCGGCGGAAGAAGAGCTGGATGATGTAGTCCTTGGTGAAGCCGATACCGCCGTGGATCTGCTGGCCATGGGCCACCACGCGGCGGCTGGCATCGCTGCACCACGCCTTTGCCATGGCCGTATCCATGTCGGCCGATTCCTCGTTTTCGCTGGTTGCCCAGGCCGCCTTGTACATGATGAAACGCATGCCATCGACGTCGGTCACCATGTCGGCGGCCTTGTGCTGGATGGCCTGGAACGAGCCGATCGGCCGGCCGAACTGGACACGCTCTTTGGCGTAGTTCACCGAGATTTCGAAGTCGCGCTGGGCGAGACCCACGAGGTAGGCGCATTCGAGCACCGTCGCCATGTTGCGGAGGCGCTTGCCTGTCGCGGCATCCATGTTGACGACGTCATCGGCAGCGACCTTTACATCCTTGAACACCACCTCGGCCTGCTTGTCGGAGGCGATGGTCTTGAGGACGGTGACGCTGATGCCGGCCTGGTCGCGCGGGACGATGAAGACCGCGAGCGAGCCATCGGGCTTCTGAGCCTCGACGTGCAGGTAGTCGGCGACGTTCGCGTCCGGCACGAAAAGCTTCGTGCCGTTGAGGACGAAACCGGCGCCATCAGCGGCCGCCTTCATCTCGATGCCCTCATGATCCCAGCGGCCGCTCGGTTCGGTGATGGCGTAGGTGTGAATGGCGCTGCCATCGGCGATGCCGGGCAGGTACTTCTGCTTCTGGGCATCGCTGCCGGCGACGATGAGTTCTGCCGTGCAGACCGCGTTCGGGATGAACGGGCCGGGTACGAGAGCGCGGCCGAACTCCTCGACGAGGACGGCCAGGTCGAGGAAGGAGAATCCGGCGCCACCCTGGGCTTCGGGGATCATGAGCCCCTGCCAGCCGAGGTCGGCCATCTTCTTCCAGAGTGCGGGGCTGTAGCCCTTCTCATCCTCTTCCATCGCGCGGACGTGCTCTTCCGGGCACTCCTTCTCGAGGAATTCGCGGGCCGAGTTCTTCAATAGTTCCTGTTCTTCGCTGAGGCCGAGATCCATGCGGCGTTTCCCTTTCTTAATGGCGTTAGGCGCATCGGGACAGGGACGCCCCTGGATGCGACTACAACCCTGTCTGCGGGCGGGATTCTATCACGGTGTTTCGGAGCACGCGAACATGTGGACTGGAATTGCGACGAAGTGGTTCAACTTCCGGACTCGCCGGGTCCGCCAGCGGGCCAGAGGTGCTCGTGTGGCTCAGCGTCGACACTCACCGTGTGCTGCCCCGGGAGTTGCGCCAGATCGAACATCGCCTCGGCGAGAGTCCTTACCGCCGAGGGAGCATCGGGTGCGCTGCCGGTAGCCTGTGCCACCCATGTCGAGCGGAGGTCTGCCTCGAGGCGCATCCTCTTCAGAGGAGCAGCGGTTGGCGGCCACGATGGGAGCTGCTGAACCTCGACCGTAACATGAAGGGTGCCCGGCGATGCCCCCGGACTGACGCGGACCTGGCCATCCGCGCCGCCGAGGGTGAGTGCGAAGGCGCCTATCAGCGCCGCTTCGAGCCGGGGAACCGTGACGAGCGCGCGATATGCCGCGTTCGAGAGCACCACGTAATCGCTGTGCTGCGCTGAAACCCCCTCAACGGGTAGCTCGGCGTCCCGGCGTAATGGGATAGCCGCAGCGGCAGGAATGGCAGGTTCGACGCGCATGGGAAAGCGGGCACCTCGCTATACGAAGGGTGTCGGCCGAAGCCCTTAGGGGAGTGGATGGACAGGAGGGGTAGATGCGGGAAACAGCGGTGGCATGTGGGTGGCGGGATGCGGCGAGAACAATTTACTCGGCGCGAACGTTTTACAAGACAGCGTTGACACCCTTTCGCGTCCGGAGCAGATTACGGCTTCCATCGCGTGATTCGCTTGGCCCCTGGACTGCGGAGGGAAAGAGATGATGGAAGGGATCGACGGGCTGAGCCCGAAGCACCGGGAGATCATGGAGTTGGTGGTGAAGGGGCTCAAGACCAACGCCATCGCGTCGAGACTGGGCTGCAGCCCCGAGACGGTGAAGGATCACCTTTCGGAAATCTACCGCCGATTGCATGTCAGCGGGCGAGTGGAGGCGGTGGTCGTGTGGCTCAAGGAGGCCCGGTAAACATTGCGGAGCGCCCGGCATCCCTCGGTCGGGGGACCCCATAAGAGGTGACTGGCGCAGGCTGCCTTCCAAGGTTGAAGCTCCGCGTGAGCCAAGGAGGTGACGGCCATGAAGAAGCTCATGCGGGGATCGTTGGGTTTCGCGCTTATCGCCTCGGCGCTGTTGATTGGGTGGATGACAGTGCCGGGAGCTGCCGAGGCGAACCATGGATTCGACAATGAGTACTGGAACTCGTGCGGCCCTTACGGTTGCATTGGCTGGAAGCAGTGGGCGGTGACGCCGTATTCCAGCCTGGGCACCGCCCACATGGACAACGGCGGCACGTACTGCGGCACGTCGCTCGACACATCGTGGGCCAATGCAATCGTCTACTGGAACGGTGCATCGACGGCGGCGTCGTTCACCTTTCCTCGGAGTGATTGTACTCCAGTAAGCTTCCCGTCGGTTCGCGTAGTTCCGTACTCGACCTACAACTCCGGAGTGAGCTGGTGGGGGACCGTCTACAACTACGATCGAGATCCTTCCTCAGGGACCTGGTACACGTGCTGGTACGGGTGTAACAGGGGGGAAAGCGGAACGTATTCCGCCCAATACGGCTATGACCTGTCCGAGGTGTATTTCAACACCTACTACTCGCCGAGCCCTGGGTGGGAATGGGTTGCTCGACACGAAATCGGCCACGTGGTGGGACTAGACGACCACCATTTGAATCCCTACGGGTGCAACTCGTCGTACTACGGCCTCATGGACGACGCAGGGTGCGATACGAACCAACTGACGGCAAACGAGAAATCGGGGGTGAATCATGTCAATGGCAGGTAGGCGACTGGCAGGAACTCAGATCGTTCTCATCTTGCTCGCGGTAGGGGTTGCCCTCGTCATCGGGCGGGCATTTGGCGCGGCGGCTCCGGATCCAACACCAGCAATCGGTGAGCTTCGACCAGCGCCGAACATGCAGGTTGCGCCAGCGGCCCGCTGGGTGGATCTTGCGGACATGGTAAAGGACGCTGACGCAGTTGGGCTCATCGAAGTTACCAACTCCGTTCCGGTGAAGGACTCACAGAGAACCGACAGCCTCACGGGCTTGGCGATCGCGTCCGGCCACGCAGACGTCGAGGCACGAGTGCTTTCCACCTTCAAGGGCGATGCTTCGCAGCTCAACCGCTTCGCTTTCGACGCCTTCTTCCAGCCAGGTTCAGATGAGCTCGCGATTCCGGGCGTCATTCCGCCTCTGGAGTCCGGTGCAACGTACGTGGTGTTCATCAAGGACGGGCGACTCATGTACCCTGGCGGTACATACCGCCTCGCCAACGGACGAATATGGTATGTTGGCGAGTGGGTCTCGGCCGATACGCGTCAGTACCCGATGGGATTGAGCGGGTTGACGCCCAAGGAAGCGCAGTCGCAAATCCTCCAACTTCGAGGGACGAAGTGAGTGGGCTACGAAAACTCCTCGGTCTCACGGCTATTGCAGGGGTGCTGCTGTACGGCTCGCTCGAAGCGGACCCCCCTGCAGTCCATGCGCAGGGCGCGAGTCCGACAAGCGCATCGCCCACGGCCACGCCGACACCTATCGTCGTTGCTCCGGACGCTGTTGCCGTAGAGGTGTCAGCACCTTCTGGCACGGGAGTGGGCACGCCGATCGCAGGTCAGCTGCGGTCTACCGTCACCTGGCGCTGGGCTGGCGGAGCTGGCGTGGATTTCGAGGTTGAGCGTGCGACGCCCTTGTCCGGAGAACCGGCTTCGTACTCATCTGTGGGCACGGTCGGGTACGCATCGAAGTCGCCAGCCGGGACCTTTGTCTTTGAGGAGCCGTACCCAGCCGGCGCTGTTAGGGTTTGTTATCGGGTTCGCGCGCATGCGAGCAATAACAACGGGCCTTTCAGCAACGAAGCGTGCAGTCAGCAAGTTCCGACCTCCGGTGGCCAAGCCGCCACGCCGGCACCGCCGACAGTGGGCAGCGGCGGGGGCCGCGAACGGAGCGGTTTTGTGAATCAATTGTTCGCGGTATTGGGGGCTTCCGCGCTACTCGTCTCGGCAGGGTTCGCGCTCCGTTCCCGCCTCACGGCCTAGCGGCAGGGGCTGAACCTGGGACCGGGTCTCCTTACCGCGTCCGCTGGACGAACCGGCCGATGCGCTCCAGCGCGCGCTCGATGTCTTCGTAGGCGCTGGCGTAGCAGGCGCGGACGTGGCCTTCGCCGCATGAGCCGAAGGCGCTGCCGGGGATGACCGCGACGCGCTCTTCGGCCAGGAGGCGCTCGCTGAAGCCCACGCTGTCGAGGCCCGTGACGCTGATGTCGGGGAAGGCGTAGAACGCGCCGCGCGGTTCGAACGTCGGCAGGCCGATGGCGCGGAAGCCGTCGACGATGAGACGGCGGCGGCGGTTGTATTCGGCCACCATCTCGGCGATGAAGCCCTCGCCTTCGTCGATGGCGGCGATGCCGGCATACTGCGCGGCCGTGGGAGCCGACATCATTACGTACTGGTGCACCTTCATCACGGCTTCGGCGAGTGGGCCGGGGGCGGCGACGAAGCCCAGCCGCCAGCCGGTCATCGCGTACGCCTTGCTGAACCCGCCGAGGAGCACCGTGCGTTCGTGCATACCGTCGAGCGAGGAGAAGCAGGTGTGCGTGCCCTCATAGGTCATGCGGTCGTAGAGTTCGTCGCTGATGACTGCGAGGTCGTGGCGAGCGGCGACTTCGCCGATGGCCGCCAGGTCTTCACGGCCCATCGTCGCGCCCGTGGGGTTCGATGGGTAGCCCAGGAGGATGGCCTTCGTGCGGGGTGTAATCGCAGCCTCGACATCCCCGGCGAGCAGGCGGAAATCGTTGGCGGCGTACGTGGGAACGGGGACGAACGAGCCACCGGCCATCAGCGTCGCCGGCATGTATGCGACATAACACGGATCTGCGCAGAGGACCTCGTCGCCGGGGTCGAGGAGGGCGCGGAGGGCGATGTCGAACGCCTCGCTTGCGCCGCTGGTGACAATAATCTCGTTCTTCGGGCTGTAGCGGACCCCGTAGAGGCGGTAGAGATGGTCGGAGATGCGCTCGCGGAGCTCGGGCAGGCCGTAGTTCGAGGTGTAGTGCGTATCGCCGCGCTGGATGCTCTCGACAGCGGCCTGCCGGATGGGTACAGGAGTCACATAATCCGGCTCGCCCACGCCGAGAGAGATGACATCCTCAATCGTGCTCAACAGGTCGAAGAATTTGCGGATACCGCTCGGGGGCACCGCCTGCATCCGGCGCGAGATGAATCGCGAGGAATCACGCGTCGAAAGCGAAGTGAGAGTCATGACCTGCTCCTGTTCTCCCGCCAGGCGCCCGGTCTGCATTCACAGAAAGACCGCCCGGAGGCGGCCGATATGTTGGATACAGACGTTTACTGCGACCGCCAGCCTACCCGCGCGCATGCGCCGCGGCCGCCGCAGCGGCTGCAGTGAGCGTATCGAGAAAGGCGGTTCGCAGAGCCATCTCTCTAACAATGTCGAGCGCCGCGGATAGGGTCAATAGAGGGAGCCCGCAAATCAGCCGTCGGTACATGGCCTGAACCGCTAGAATCCCTGGACGTGACCGATTCGCAAGAGGATGGGCTGGCATGGATGACCTGACTGAACTGACTATCGCGGAGGCGGCGGCCGCACTCGAGCATCGCCGTATCTCGGCCTCGGAACTGACAGAGGCCTACCTCGCGCGCATCAGCCGCTTGCAACCGATGGTGAATGCCTACATCACGGTGACGGCCGGCCGCGCCCGAGAAGATGCGAATCGGGCCGATGCCGACATCGCTGGCGGCGGGTATCGCGGCCCTCTGCATGGGATACCGATCGGGCTGAAAGACCTCTACGACACCGCCGGTATTCTGACCACCGCAGGCTCGAAGATCCTCGCCAGCAACGTTCCGGCCGAGGACTGCACGGTGGCACGGAAGCTTCGTGAGTCCGGCTCGGTGCTGCTTGGCAAGACTCTTACCCATGAGTTCGCATGGGGGGCGACGAGCAACAACCCCCACTACGGCCCGTGCCGAAACCCGTGGGACACCGACCGCGTTCCGGGTGGTTCGAGTGGTGGTTCGGGTGCCGCGATTGTCGCGGGCATGGCCGCCGGAACACTCGGAACCGACACCGGTGGCAGCATTCGCATACCCGCGGCGATGTGTGGCTGTGTTGGGTTCAAGCCCACCTTCGGCCGCGTCTCGAAACAGGGTGTCGCCATGATGTCGTGGGAGATGGACCACCCCGGCCCCATCACAAAGACCGTCGAAGACGCGGCGATCATGCTCCAGGCGATAGCAGGCTACGACCCGGCCGATTTCGCAACCGTCCGGACACCTGTGCCCGACTTCCGGGCCGAGATGCGTGCTGGTGTGCGTGGGCTCCGCGTTGGCGTGCCACGTGGCTACTTCTTCGACCTGCTCGACCCCGAAGTGAGGTCATCGGTTGAGGCGGCGATTGGGACGCTTCGCACGCTCGGCGCTGAGGTAATCGATGCCGACCCAGGTTTCACGCGCGAGCAGATTCACGAGGCGTGGGCGATTGTCTACGCCGAATCGCAGGAGTTCCATGGTCCGAACTTCGAGATGCGAAAGGCCGATTTCGGAGAGGACCTGCAGGCGGTCCTCTCCATCCCCGTGCCAGACGCTCGTGGCCAGGCCGCCCGTATGCGCCTGAAGTACGTCGTAACCGAGGGTCTCCGGCGGGTACTCGATGCGGTCGACGTGCTGGTGACACCCACGTCGATGCGGACTGCGCCGATCATCGGGGAGGAGCCGGTGCTGGTGGATGGCATGCAGATCGCGGTGGGCGGTGCGCTCGCTTCGCTCACGATGCCGTTCAACGTGAGCGGCTTACCGGCCCTCGCGATGCCATGTGGGTTTGATTCGCAGGGGCTGCCGGTCAGCCTGCAGATTGTCGGTCGCCCGTTCGATGAATCGACGGTCATTCGAACGGCATGGGCGTACGAGCAGGCCACCGGCTGGCATCGCCGCCGGCCCGAGCTGGGATCACGCCGCCGAGCGCCCAAGCAGACAGCCCAGCCGCATACGCCTGCCCGGCCCTAAACTGGGGCCGACGAGTACGAGGAGTTGAGGATGCGGATTCACCTGGTGAACATCCTGGTCGAGGATCAGGAACGAGCGCTTGCGTTCTACACCGAGAAGCTGGGATTCGTTGTGAAGCAGGACCTGCCCGTCGGCGACGATCGCTGGCTGACCGTGGTCTCGCCTGAGGACCCCGATGGCGTCGAGCTACTGCTCGAACCGAACCATGACCCGGCAGTCCCGGCACGAGAGTTCCAGCAGGCCCTCTACCAGTCGGGTCTCCCATGGACGCAGTTCGCCGTGTCCAACCTGCAGGCCGAGTACGAACGGTTGGCCGCCCGGGGCGTCCATTTCGTCATGGACCCGCAGCCCATGGGCAGCGTGATGGGTGCGGTGATAGATGACACGGTGGGGAACCTGATCATGCTCGTGGAGACGGGCGAAGTGGCTCGAGGCTAATCAGTCGATTTACGTTTACCACGTTGACGCCCCGACACGGGGTGTAGAACGTCCCCATTTCGCGAGAGTGCGCCCATCTCGCGATGCGGGGGCGTGAAGCGTCTAGTTCAGCTCGTACTCCTCCCGGCGTTGTCAGCCTCGCAGTGCTATCGCTCATGGTTGCACTGGTCGTAGCGTGTGACAGTGAGGATCGTCGTCCGACGCCGACTGCGCCGGGACCTGCGACGACCGCTTCGTCGCCGACGCTGGCCGCAGCTCCGACTTCCCAGCCTCTTGCGTCCCCTGCCGCGGGTCTCCCCGTGGCTCTTACGGCGATCATCAACATCATTCTCCACGGCGATGCAGAGGCACTGACTGCCGATACCGTCCCGGTCCCCACGGAACGCGTTACGGAAGGGCCGCCGATGGTGCTATTCGTGCAGTGCCCGAGCGAGGTGCAGCCCGGCACGTTGATCCCAACGATTCGCGCCACTGCGTGCTCGGTCCTATGGCCGGGCCCCGGCGAGGGTGACCTGGAGGGCACGATCCGATGGTTCTCCCGTTCGACGCGCACCCTGGTTGCCGTGTACGAGGAGAACGAAACGCGGCCCATACAGGACTGGGTTCCGCGGGGATCTCACGTTGTCGTCGTATGGACGGCAACGACCGAGATGGCGTCGCGCGGTAGTGCCTTCCATGTGAAAGACGGCAAGATCGTCGGGATACGTTTCGGGTGCTCGCACAAGCCCGAGGACTATCTCCGGGGCATCGACAAATCGCGAATCCTCATTGGCCCTCTGCCGTACAACTGACAGCTGAAACTAGCCCGCTACCCGGTTCGACCAACCCATCGCCTGTGCGTCGCCCTTCAGCACGCCTGTGTACAATTAGCGTTCAGGAGGATCCGATGAGCGCAGTGAAAGAGGCGGTTCGACGCATGGCAGACGAACTGCCCGAGGATGCGACCTGGGACGACGTAATGGAGCGGGCATACGAGATGCTTCTCATTGAGAAGGGGCTCAAGGCGAGCCGCGAAGGCCGTAAGCGTCCCGATCGAGAGGTGCGAAAGCTCTTTGGTCTGACCGACTGAGTGTCGGCGGACGTCTTCTGGACTGATCCTGCGACTGCGAATCTGATCGAGATTCACCGCGACCTGTCTGGGACCTCATCAACGTACGCGGACCGCACGATTGAACGAATTATGAATCGGGCGAGGCAGCTTGCAGCGTTTCCCCGGTCCGGGGCTGTTGTTCCAAAGATGGAGGCCCTCGAGTTGCGATTTCTGGTCGAGCGCGCCTACCAGATCTTTTATGTTGTCGGACCAGACCACATCGATATCCTCGCGGTGCTGCACTCCAGTCGCGAGATCTTCTAGCCCGGAAGCCTGTTGGCCCAGCCCGTGGCCTGTTCGAAGGCGTGGGCAGCCTGGATGACGTGACCTTCGTCGAAGAAGTTGCCGATGATCTGCAGGCCGACCGGGAGGCCGTCGCTCAGGCCGCAGGGGAGACTCAACGCGGGTACCCCGGCGACTGAGGCAGGGAGCGTGTACACGTCATTCAGGTACATGGCGTAAGGGTCGTTCATCTTCGCCCCGATAGGGAAGGCGACGGTCGGTGAGGTGGGCGTGACCAGGACGTCGTACTTCTTGAAGGCGGCGGCGAACTCGTCGTTGATGACCGTCCGCACCTTCTGGGCCTTCAGGTAGTAGGCGTCGTAGTAGCCGGCCGAGAGGGCGTAGGTGCCGAGCATGATGCGGCGCTTCACCTCTTCGCCGAAGCCGCGGGCGCGGGTCTGCTCCATGTTCTCCCACATGCTTTCGCCGTCGCGGTAGCTGTAGCCGTACTTCACGCCGTCGTAGCGGGCGAGGTTCGCGCTCGCCTCGCTCGGGGCGATGAGATAGTAGACGGCGAGCGCGTGCTCCGTGCTGGGGAGCGAAAGGTCCGTGTCTATCTCGCAGCCGAGTGACTCGAACGTCTTCAGCGCTTCCTCGACGCGCGCCTTCACTCCCGGCTCCATTCCGGCGATGAAATACTCGCGGGGCACGCCGATTTTCATCCCGCGAATGTCACGCCCGAGGTAGTGGCGGAGGTCAGCCATCGGCTCGGGGTTGCTCGTCGAATCGCGTGGGTCGTGTCCGCTGATGCAATCGAGCATGGTAGCGACGTCCTCGACATCACGGCCGATGGGGCCGACCTGATCGAGCGAGCTTCCGAACGCGATGATCCCGTAGCGGCTGACGCGGCCATACGTTGCATCGAGGCCAACCACGCCGCAGAGCGAAGCTGGCTGTCGGATCGAGCCGCCGGTGTCGGAGCCCAATGAGATGAGCGCCTCGCCCGCGGCCACCGCGGCCGCGGAGCCACCCGACGAGCCGCCCGGCACGAGGTCGTGATTCCACGGGTTGTGTGTCGTGCCAAAGGCCGAAAACTCGGTACTCGAACCCATCGCGAACTCATCCATGTTCGCCTTGCCAACCATCACCGCACCCGCTCGCCGAAGCTGTTCGTATACATGGCTGTCATAAGGAGGGATGAAGTTGTCGAGGATCTTCGAACCGGCAGTCGTGCGCACACCCCTGGTGACGATGAGATCCTTCACGGCGGTGGGAATACCCGTAAGCGGAGTCGCAGAACCGGCGGCGAACTTTACATCGGCCTCTCGCGCCTGTTCGAGTGCCAGTTCCGGCGTCAGCGTGATATAGGCATGAGTCGCGTCCTCGCAGTCGTCAATGCGTTCGAGCACCGACTCGGTGAGCTCCACAGCGCTGAACTCTCGTGCGCGCATCCGCTCGTGAGCCTCGTGGGCGGTCAGTTTCCAGAGGTCGCTCATTCGAGCACCGCCCGGACGCGAATGAATCCATCCTCGCATTCGGGCGCATTCGCCAGCGCCTCATCGGGTAGGAGCGATGGTGCAACAACATCGGCGCGCATGACGTTGAACAGGGGGAGGGGATGCGCCGTGGGCTCGACGTTCTCGGTGTCGACTTTCGAGAGCGCGGCGAACTGCTCGAGGATACCGGAGAGCTGGGCGGTGAAGCGTTCGACGTCGGTATCGGTCAGCGCAATCCGGGCCAGCCGGGCAATGTGGAGGACTTCTTCGGCCGTGAGCGACATGCAGCCAAGGGTACAACGAAGCTGCCTTTACTGCCCCCAGACGACGGTCAATGGCCCCCGGCAGAGGGCTTTGCTACGCTCCCAATTGATGCACACCGCCCCCGTCCCCCACCCGGGGAGGCACGCATGAATGTGACGCATAAGCGCCGGCTTGTCCGGAAGCGGCGCGAGGCCGGTCGCGGCGGTGCCGGCTTGCGCTGGCTCGTTATCGCCCTGCTCGCTATCTGTGGACTGGGTGCGCTCGGCCTGGCTACAGGTGTGGGCGCCGTCTTTGCGGTTTACCAGTCGTACATCTCCGACTACGTGCCAATCAAGGAGAAGATCACCCGGTCGAACGTTGGGTTGACGGAGGTGTACGACCGGGGCGGGCCCGAACAGGGCGTCCTCCTTGGGAAGCTTACGAATACCGATGCGCAGCTTCTCAACCCGGTGCACCTCGACCAGATCTCGAAGTACATGATCGATGCCACGGTTTCGACCGAGGACAACAGCTTCTGGGACAACCCCGGCGTCAATATCAACGGTCTCATTCGCGCGGGTTTGGAGTATTTCGCCACGGGCGGCACGGGTGGTACCGGCGGTTCGTCGATCACCCAGCAGCTCATCAAGAACGTCTATATCTGCCCCAGCGTGGGTGTCGACCAGACCGTATTGAAGAAATGCGCCGAGGAAGGCGCCGAGCGGACGGTCGACCGCAAGCTCAAGGAGATCGCGTACGCACTCGAGCTGGAAAAGGACTACACCAAGTCCGAAGTACTCGAGATGTACCTGAACCAGATCTCTTATGCCGACCGCTACATTGGGGTGGAGGCCGCGGCGCAGGGGTACTTTCACAAGGATGCTGCTGACCTGACCCTTGCAGAGGCGGCTACCCTCGCCGGTATCCCCCAGTTCCCGACCAAATACCACCCACGGCTCAACTGTGTTCGCAACGACAAAGGTGATTGCATTATCGACGAACTCGGTCGCACGACACTTGCCGAGGATGCCAAGACTCGCCAGGAGAGCGTGCTCGACCTCATGGTCGTCCACAAACGGGCCACGAAGGAAGAGGTCGCTGCTGCCAAAGCCGAGCCGGTCAAGGTCTACGCTGCCTCGAACCCGCTCAAGGCCTCGGCATTTATCGATGACCAGGTCGAGCCCCGGCTCGTACGGATGTGTGACGCCGGCGTGCTGCCCAGGCTCCCGGGCGCGACCGACTGCCAGCAGAGTGTCCATAACGCCGGCTGGAAGGTGACCTCGACACTGGACTACGCCGAGACGAATGCCGCGCAGGAAATGATCCGTGAGTGGATAAACCAGGGCCTCGATGCTGGCTGTGAGTGCTACAACGCCTCGATCGTCACCATCGAACCCACGACCGGGCAGATCATCATTTACGCCCCAAATCGCGACCCCAGTTATGTGTCCGACCGGCGCGTGGCTGGCGACATCGACCAGGCGGTGGAGATCAACCAGCCGGGCTCGTCGTTCAAGCCGGCCGTCTACCTCAACTGGATCGACCGCCTGAACAAGACGCCGTACAGCACTTTCTGGGACACGAGCCCGCTGACCATCGAAGGTACGGCGATCGTCGACCCCCGCTCGGATAATGGAAACGAGGGGCTCATTACCATGCGGGCGGCGCTTGGCGGGTCGCAGAACGTGCCCGCGTTCCGGGCGGCCCAGGAAGGCGGCATCGATAACGTCATCGAGATGGCAAAGAAGCTCGGCATCACGACGCTCGACCAGCACTTCGACCCGACTTTCCGCTCGCATCCCGACGTGACGTACGGCGCCTCGATCGCGACCGGCGGTGCGAACGTCCGCGTGGTGGATATGGCCTACATGAACGCCACGATCGCGAACATGGGGATGATGGTCGGGATGCCGACCTACGCGAAAACGATGCAGCTCAAGGATCTCAAGAGCACTGCGCTTGATACCGGGGCCGACTACGACCTGGCACTCAAGCAGAAGCGGGACTTCCAGTTGGGCAACATTCGCATCCCTGGAACACGTGAACTCGACCCGGTCGTCGTCCTCAAGGTGGAAGACCGCGACGGGAAGGTACTCTTCGTGCAGGGTGAGCCGCAGAAAAAGCAGGTGGTCAACGCTGGCTCTGTCTGGCTCCTGCAGAGCGTCATGACCGACTGCACGGCCCGCTTCATCATCTGGGGCTGCGGATCGTCGAATAACGACCTCGGCCTCGATGCCTTCATGCCCGACGGTACGCGCATTCCTGAAGGTATCAAGACGGGGACCCAGCAGGGTCCGCTCAGCGCCGTCGACACCCTGGCCACCTGGATGAATGGCTACTCACGCTACGCGGCGACAGCCGTCTGGGTTGGAAACGCCGACAAGTCGTTGGTCCGCGACGGCGCCCGCTACAACTATGCGGCGGCGAACACCACCATCCGGCTCTTCAAGAACTGGATGGGTGAATATCACCGCTACCTGCAAGCACAGGGCGTTTTCAAGACACCGGCGAACTTCGATGCGTTGCGGCCGAACAACGTCGCTCAACGTTCGTTCAATACCCCTTCGACCGACCGGATCTTTGGTTCCTCGGGGGGCAACTGCGACCAGACGGTGACCTCCTGGGTGCGGACCGACGTTACCTATGCGAGCGAGTGCGAAGAGAAGGAGATAGACTCGCGCAACGGCCTGCTTGCGAGTGACCAGACACCCGCCCAGTTCCGGGTCACGAAGAAGTTCGTGAAGCTGCCGTCCTTCAAAGCGGACCTCGCCATCGAACTCGCGAAGGAGAAACACATCCCTATCGCACCTACCGAGAAGAGCACCGGTACGGTTGCCGTCGGTATCACCAATCTCACGAATGGCAAAACCATCACCCAATCGACCGACGTCGTGGGCTCTGTTGGCACGTCCAATATGAAGAACTGGAAGCTCGAACTCGGTGCAGGAGGCTCACCCACCGAGTGGAAGACGATCGGTTCGGGTACCGCGAAAGTCGATAACGGTGTCCTGGGGCGTCTCGACATCGCCGCATTGCAGGATGGCGTCTACACGGTCCGCCTGAGCACGGATGATGGCACGGGGCTTTCAACGACCGTCGTGATCAATATCAGGAAGTCGGGAGGCTTCCCGTTCCCCGGCGGCGGCAGCGTCACACCCACTGCGTCACCCAGCCCGTCCGGAACGGTCATCGTTGGTCCCGGCGGGTCGACCATCCGGCAGTAGACGAGTTACTTGAAGCGGTAGCCTGGCTGGAGGCCCACGCTTGCCGCCCATTCGCCGCCCGGGGTTTTCTTGCCCGCCCCATGCTGCACGCGCAGGACGCGCAGGACACCGCCGTTGAGGCGGATATCGAAACCGCTGTCATCGACGCGCAGCACCCGGCCGGGCATTCCAGGTTCCTCGTCGCCCGTGAGCCGGCAGTCGAAGATCCGGAGCTTCTCGTTCCCAAGGAGCGTCCATGCACCCGGCTGTGGATTCGTGCCGCGAATCAGCCGGTGGATCACGTGCGCGGGTTGGTACCAGCGAATCTCGGCGTGCTCGTCGCGGCATGGCGGCTCATACGTCGCCAGGCGGTGGTCCTGCTCGATTCGCGGTGCCGTTCCAGCCTCGACAAGGCGCACCGACTCTGCCATGGCATCGATGCCCATGGGGAAGAGCCGCTCGAAGTAGACCGAGGTGACGGTGTCGTCGGGGCCGACCGGAGTGGTCTTCTGGAGGAGGATGGGGCCCGTGTCGATGCCGCGGTCAGGCCAGAAGATGCTGAGGCCGGTCTCCGCGTCGCCATTGATGATCGCCCAGTTGATGGCCGACGAGCCACGATGCAGCGGCAGCAGGCTCGGGTGGTACTGGATGGTGCCGAGCCTGGGCACGGCCAGCGCTTCGTCGGGGATGATGTCGGTGACGAACGCCATGGCGCAGAGGTCGAAATCGAGTGCTCTCCAGCGTTCGAGCCCGGACGGTTCCTTCAGTGACGCGGTGGGGATGAGCGGCAGGCCTGCGGCTTCGGCGGCGGCCCAGAGGGGATCGGGACGGCTACCCTCGCGCGGTTCGGGGGCACTCACGCCGGCGATGGTTTGCCCGTCGCCAACGAGGCGTTCGAGCACCGCCTGCCCGAAGGCTGCCTGGCCCATGATAGTGACGCGCATGGCTCCCACCTCTTCCCGGTCGGTTCGGGGCAAAGCGTACCGCAGGGACCATGCCTATGGGGAATCAGGAGGCTCGGGACCGTCAATCGCGTCGCATGGAACGAACAAGATGAACGACTTCATCCGGATTCGGTTGATCGGGCCCGTAGAATGAGATGAGGAGTTGGTAGCCTTCTGCCGTAGCGATGTATTGAGATGTGATCCGGCCATCAGGCCATCTATTAGGACCAGGGATTTGCCTCAGCAGGAACGGCCCAGATCCCACCGGGACCTCTACTGTATCTTTCACGAAGAAGGGCGAACCGGGCCGTTGAGCAATGGTCAGCGAGCCTGAGGTGCTCGCCCGGCCATCACTGAGGGCTAGTACAGAGAACCTCGCTCCGGCCTCGTCTATCTCGACGCTGACTGACTCCCATACAAGATGAGCTGGAGACCAGGTCGGGGACCACAGTGGGTAACCGACTGAGCTCTCAGCCTCGCGAAGCGCAGATGGAAGAGGCATTCGTCGCAGGGTTCCATCTTCGGCTCGAAAGGTTACGGTCGGCGGATTCTCACCGCTGCGCGCGTAGAGATAGGCAAGAACGACGATCGCTATAGCAACTCCCGGAACGGTCAACCAGGTTATTGGTAGAGGCCAGCGCTTGCTGAAGTCCAACGCGAACCTACTGAAGAACCAGTGGAATCAGCGCCGTTACAGGCGATAGGCGATAAGGTAGAACCCGGGATAGATTTGGCATCGAATCAGCGCTTTGGGTATCTAAACGGAGTGAGATGTGAAGCTGGCCATGCTTCTCAAGATTACGATCAAAGGTGAACTCAAACAAGTCGTTGGTTGCACCGAATCCAGCACGCATTGCTACGGGAGCCAGTTCTTGACCGTTGGATGAAATAAGGCGGGTATCAGACAACGTGGTAGCCGCAATTTCGGCATCGCTCAAACCGTTGAGACGACCATAAACCCGAAATTGGTTGGGAGCTAATGCGACTACATCAATTTGCACCGTCGCGGGGCCGAGGGCAGCACTCGTGGCCGCCGGGATCTGTGAGGGATTAACCGCCGAGTCTAGTCTTGCCGGCACGAGCACAGGCGCTGGAGGCGTGATTTGGCTCCCGACGAAGCCGACCGTACGGTGTATCAACGATACCATCTCAAGCGAAAGATCGTCGCCCGCCTCCAGGTTGAGCCCAGGTGGCCGATCGAATCGGAGGGTCATCGAATTGCCATTTGTCCGCCCGGAGACCAGGTCGAGGACGATGCCGCCGGCGGCCAACAGGCGAGGGCCGGGCACGAAGACCAATCCCCCATCGGTAGGACCATCAATCACATTCAGGTCCACTTCGACATCAAGTGGATTCGCACGGACGGCGACAATGTCGACGGTGAACCCCGAAACCACAGGCTTCGATGACACGGGCTGCTGGGGGGCCGCTCCCGGGTCGGGCGAACTGGCGGAGGTGGCCGCTCCGGCGACGAGGAGAGTCCCCGTGACGGCCGCGGCCGCCCAGGTGAGAATCCATCCTTTCATCAATACACCCCCTGCACTGCTGTTCGGGCCTTCGAGAGACTGGCGGCCGCCGCCCTAGCAGGGTGCTGAAGAAGCACTGAGCGTCGAGGATTCGAACCAACAAGCACCGACTGAGGGGCGATCTCAGGTGGAGATCAGCGGTTCGAATCCCCCCGATGCTCCGTTTTTCTGGTTCATCGGGGTACCAGCCGGGCCGCCACCTGCTCTCAGGCGGTCTGTGGCTCCAGCTTGGCCATACGGACGAGGTTGTAGGCAACGGCGGTGAAGGTGGCCCAGAGTTGGTTCTTCTCCAGCCCGATGTAGCGCAGTTTGCGCCCACCTCCGACCGTCTTCATCCAGCCGAAGCACTCCTCGATGCGCTTGCGAGCGCGCAGGCTGCGCGCGTAGTCGGGATGGCGGGTGGTGCGGCCATCGATCGCGCTGCTGCGGCGACCGGAGACGTTGCGGGCGATGTGCGGTGTGACCTCGCGCTCGCGCAAGGCCTCGACGAACGCCTTCGTGTCGTAGCCCTTGTCCGCGCCGAGCGTCACTCGCTTGCGCGGCGTAAGCCGCTCGTCGAGGAGGCGTACGGCGGCGTCTCGCTCGGCCGTGCCGGTTGCTTCCGTGACGAGCACACCGAGGATGAGCCCGTTACGGTTCTCGGTGAGCAGATGGCCGGCGTAGCAAAGCCTTGTCTCCTGGCCGTTGCCTTTGCGTGCGAGCCTGGCCTGCGGGTCGGTCCTCGAGACGTGGGTGGCGTTGGTTCGCTGCTGGCCTTTGAAGTCGACGTCGGGGTTCCGGCCCGTACCTCCATGCGGCGGCTGGTCGTTGTCTCGCGGGCGCACGCTCTTGAGCGAGGCCCATGCCTGCAACAGAGAATCCCTACCCGTCGACGCTGAAGTGGTCCTCGGAGATGAGCTTTCGCCGCCGTGCCTCGTGCACGACCTCGGCGAGGACGCCCATCGCGATCTCCTGGTGGAGGAGGCGCTGGCGGTTCTTCGTGAAGCTCGTGGCGTCGAAGGCTGGCTCCAGGATGGTCAGTCCCAGGAACCACTTGAAGAGGAGGTCATACTGGAGCCGTTCGCAAAACTGGCGCTCGGAGCGGATGGAGTAGAGCGCCATGAGCAGGCTCGCCTTGATGAGGTGCTCCGGTGGAACGGACGGCCGGCCGATTTGCGAGTACATGGCCGAGAGCTGCGGTGAGAGTTCGTCCAGCACCTGGTCCACGATCACCCGAATCCTCCGAATCGGGTGATTCTGAGGGACAAAGTCCTCGGCGCTCACCCCGAGCAGCATCTCCCCTTGCCTGTCAGTCCGTCCTCGCATCTTTCTGCCTCCTTCCTCTTCGGAGGCATGATCGATGTTTCCTCGTTAACTGGCGATCCTCCCTTTTTCAGCAGCCTGCTAGTACACGTACTGGCTGCCCCACATTGACTGTGTGTAGATGTAGTCGCTTCCATTAGGGCCATAGTGATAGGCATAGCCAATCACATTAACAGGCCAGTTACAACTGAGGTCACCACAGTAGTAGTGGATGCCATTCGTGGAGATATATCCCCACTGGGATGACTGGTCATATAGCATATCTCCAAAGTACGCATAGGTTACATGGCAGAAGTTACTACCTAACGTGCAGTACTGAAACTGGTGTTGCGCGAATTCCGCAACCTCAGCAAATGTTCCATTATAGCGCGTAGTATCTGACCACACCCCTTTGTAGCATGATTTATCACTCATCATATCGTGGGCAGTATCATACCAATGGCACACGGAGACTTGATTGTTCTGATAGGTCTTGCCATAGCCCCAGTATGAACCAGACGCGTCAGCGAGGGCAGTGATGTGTGATCCAAGAAGGGTCACGAATGTCACGATCGTGATGGGAAATGCTCTGGTGCAGACGATAGCCATAACAACCAGCCTCCGTCCGAGAGGTGGAATTCCCGGGGAGCCCAGCACGTGCAGGCTGGCCGTGAAACGGGATCTTTGACCCCTGTCATTGTGCGGGTGTCATTTGGCATGCCTCTCCCACAACAGCGCGGCTTCCGTTCTGTTTCGTGCTGAGAGTTTGCGCAGGAGGTTTTCGACATGGCCGCTCACGGTCCCGGCTGCAATCCCAAGCCGGAACGCGATTTCCTTGTTGCTTAGGCCGGACGCGATGAGTTCCAATACCTGCCGTTCGCGTTGGGCTAGATGTAGTTCCCACCAGCGTTGTTTACAGCCGGGAGGTCGGCGGTCGGTTGCCGATGGCAGTGTGAGGCCGGGCGTAGTTGTAGTCATCGAGGAATGGCTGGAGGGCGGCGATGCGTTCGGCGTTGCTGGAGTAAGGTCGACGATAGGCCCACTCGCGCTGGAGTGTTTTGTTGAAGGCCTCCGCTTTGCCGTTGGTTTGTGGTCGATAGGGGCGCGTGTTGCGAAGGGCGATGCCGTTGGCGGCAGCAGCCTCGAGGAAAGCTCGCGAAACGCGGTAGTTCTTGGCGTTGTCCGTGAGGACCCGCTCGATGGGGATTCCGACCGCTGCAAAAGCCTGAACTGCCCGTAGGAGGAAGCCGGCCGTGGTCATTCCCGTCTCGTCGGTGAGAGCCTCGGCATAGGCGAAGCGGCTGTGGTCGTCGACGGCAACGTGCACATAGTCATGACCACCTTTGGAGCCAGGCCGATGACGTCCTGCACCACTCTCGGCGAACCCAGGGTCGAAGCGCTTGCCTCCGCCCTCCGGGATGCGGCCGAACTTCTTCACGTCCAGGTGGACCAGCTCACCCGGTCGCTCACGCTCATAGCGGATGATCGCACGGGTCGTGCGATCGAGACGGGCGAGGACGCCTATCCCCTTACGCCGCAGGACGCCGTAGACCGTCGAGGCAGACATCCCCAGCTCATAGGCGATGCGATGCGGCCCAGCTCCAAGCTCGCGCCGGAGCGTACAAATCGCCTCAACTACCGTCTCTCCGAGGGCCCTCGGCAGATGCTTGGCGCGGCTCGAGCGGTCGCGCAGGCCCTCGATGCCCTCTTCGCGGTACCGCTTCCACCACTTGGCGACGGTGCTGCGAGAGACTCCTTGGGCCTCGGCGACTTCCGCCTGGGTCCAGCCTTGTTGCAGCCGGCTGACGAGCAACAGTCGTCCGTATTCATTGAGCTTCGCGTTAGCATGGGATATCGAGGGGCCTCCGTGGTCAGGTGTGTGACAACCCAAAACCAACGGCCTGGCCCCTCTCTTTGTCAAGCTATCTGTATAAGCTGATGACTACTTCCTGTGCACAACCCTCGTGGGAACTACAGCTAGGCGCAGCACGTGGAGTTGCCGATCGGCTCCGTGTTCGCCGTCGCTCGGCATACGTTCCCCCCGTCGTTCATGAACTAGGCGCGCTTCACTGTATCGCATTCGTCAAGAGCGGAGCCCCTCAGAGTAACTACTGTCGGCACGCCTCGCGGCATTGGAGCCAAACCCGTCGCTCGGGCTAGAATGTCAGGGCATGGTCACGCATACCACCGCTGGAGATACCCGGGGCGACGTTACGCACGTCGCCCCTGTTCGCTGCTCCTGAGCATCGATTGCCGGCTACCGCGCCCTGCGGGGCGCACGAACTGCTCGAGGAGATCCCATTGCTTTGCATCCAACCGGCGCGGCTCGCTGATGCCGAAACCATTCATTCTCTCGTAACCTACTGGGCCGACCGTGGCGATATGCTCCATCGCACGATGCCCGAGATCTACGAGAAGATCCGCGACTTCAAGATCGCATGGCTCGACGGCGAGCCCGTGGGCTGCGGGTCGCTGCACATCATGGGTTCCGACCTCGCTGAGATCCGCTCGCTCGCCGTCGCCGAGGCCGCCCAGGGGAAGTATGTTGGCGCGAGGATCGTCGAGGCATGTGTCGCTGATGCGCGCACTTTCGGGCTCGAACGGGTCTTCGCGCTCACGTACAAACCGGGCTTCTTTGAGAAGCAGGGCTTCCGCCTCGCCAACGTGATGGAGTTCCCCCAGAAGGTGTGGGGTGAGTGCGTGCGCTGCCCGCTCTTCACCAACTGCAAGGAAGTGGCCGTGGTAATGGACCTGGGCGGCACGGACCTTTCGCTACCGCTGGCCGAACCGGAGTAGCTCGCCAGCTATACGGCGTCTTCGTCGAAGCTATTCATGGCCGCAACTGGGAGGGCATCGGCATTGATACCCGTGCCCGTTGCGGCAGAGACGACGACGCTCGCCGGCCGGAGAAGCCCCGGGAGCCTGTTGAGCCGGTAGTTCAGCCGGGCCTCTACTGCCGCCGCGGCCGTAGCTCCGGTTCCCTGGAGAACGACGCCGAAGGTCGAACCGCTCATCCGGCCAATGACATCGGTCGCCCGGATGAGTTCGCGCAACTCTGCCGCCACGGCGCCAAGCACCGTCTCACAGGCGCGCCAGCCCAGTTCGTGGTTCAGGTCGCCGAGGCCGAACACTTTCACCACCACGAAAGAGAGCGGCGAGTCAGGCGCGAGGTCACCCACGATCGCGAGCCGCTCGATGAGTCCCTCACGCGGCATCAGGCCGAACTTGTCGATGGTATAACGCTCCCCGGTGGTTCCCATGCCCGGGTTGGCCACCGTGCGCCGGTCGACAACGGGCGCTGCGGCGTTCGTGCCGATGATTCGGAGGTAGGCCGGGAATCGAGTGCTCACCATGACCAAAGCTCACCTGTTGAACTGTCCGGATTGTGCTGGCGTCGCCACGGCCGGGGCATCGGCAATTCCCTCATGGGACTCGCCGATACACCTGCTTTCTCGCGGAGCGATAACCATGCCGCAAACGTATGAGAGAAGCCTGTGATGGCGCTGTGATGCCGGTCTCGTTCGGGTGAAGGTTAGTGTGCTGGCCGGAGCGTTACTTCAGCCGCGTTCAGCACCCGAGACTCACCATTGGGCAGCGTGACGATGAGTGCGCCCGTTTCATCAATATCGGTGGCGATAGCCTCAAACGGATCGCTAGCAATCGGGGTCACTATCACGGTGCGGCCAAGGATGAGGCTCATTTCGCGGTAGGTGGCCGCGAGGTTTGCAGGGCTGAGTGAACTCGTTCGCTCAACTTCGTTGCAAATGCGGGCGAGGAGAAGCTCGCGCGAGATAGCACGGCCCAGTTCGCGGCTGATGCTGGTGGCGATGCTCGCAAGGCCGGGGATGACCGTCGGGTCACCGTTGACATTGATGCCGATTCCCGGCATTGCCAGTGCCTCGCTGCCGGTCATCTCCGCATCGATGAGCATGCCACAGAGCTTGCGCTCGCCCACCCAGACATCGTTTGGCCACTTGATGCGGGCATCGACTCCTTCTGCGGCGACTGCACTCGCCACTGCAAGAGGTAACGAGAGCGGAAGCCGGCGATGGCTGTCGAGCGGCAGACGAAGGATGAGGGTGAAGTAGAGGTTCTCTTCGGCGGGACTATGGAAGCTCCGCCCCTTGCGCCCGCGGCCCGCTGTCTGCTCTTCGGCGAGCGCAATGGCCCCGTGGGGCGCGCCCTCCTCGGCCTCGCGGCGGGCGAGGATCATCGTCGTCTCGGTACGCTCGCGGTAGATGAGGAAGCGCCCAATTGCCGATGTGCTCAGCGCTGATTGGAATTTAGCCGGGTTGAAAAGGGTGGGCATATCGAAGGCAAAAGGAAGGGCCCCGCGAGTGTTGCGGGGCCCTGATCTCGCAGCTAAGGCCGTAGCCCTAGGAGGAGGTCACCTCCTGCGCCAGGGTGCGGCCGTAACTACGACTGTGACTATCCATGCGCATCACCTCCTTCCTTGTTCCAAACGCTACAGATGTTTGGGGGAGGCCGTCAAGAGGGAAAACGCGCATGTGTAAGCGCTTCGAAAATGGATGGTGGTCCCGCGCGACCCGGTGCGGGTAACGAAAGCGGTCCGACCCTCCCGTCCCTACCGCTTGAACAATGCCATGATCATCGCCTTGTCGAGGGTATTGAAGTTGAGCTGGAAACCGACGACGGCCGCAGAAGTATCGGCGGTGACTGGCAACTTCTCCTGTGAAACGGCGAACACCGTGAAGAGGTAGCGGTGCGGGTGGTCGCCCGGAGGTGAGCAGGGGCCGCCATACCCGGGTTTCCCGAAGTCGGTGCGCACCTCGAGCGCGCCGGCGGGCATCTTGCCACTCGCGGGGTTACCGGCATCGAGCGGGAGTTCCGTGACATCGGCCGGGATGTTCACCACTACCCAGTGCCAGAAGCCACTCCCGGTTGGGGCGTCGGGGTCGAAGCAGGTGACGGCGAAGCTCTTCGTACCTTCCGGTGCGCCTTCCCAGCGCAGATGGGGCGAACGATTGGCCCCTGCGCAGCCAAAGCCATAGTCGGCAGAGAGCACCTGGTCGTGCTGCAGATAGTCGCCATCCTTGATCGTGTCGCTGGTGACCTTCATGGCGTTCGCGTCTCCTTTTCGAGTCTCGCAGTTGTTCGGCATGCGCATCGTGGCCGCTTCCCGGCTGGCCGCGCAAGTAGGCAACGGGCATTCACTGAGATTATGAAGACATAACATTCATGGTAGCCGCTACCCGGATATGGTTGATACCATGTCCCGGTACGTGTATTAGGCGGCGCGTGGCCCTTCTTCGAAGGACCAAATCTATGCGTCGTACTGCGGAGGCATCCCCTGGTTACGCCCGTTAGCATGAAGCAGCTGCTCGAGGCCGGTGTCCACTTTGGCCACCAGACTCGCCGCTGGAATCCGAAGATGCGGCAGTTCATCTTCACCGAGCGCAACGGTATCCACATCATCGATCTGCAACAGACAGTGACGCGCCTCGACGGTGCCATCACTTTCATCCGTGATGTGGTCGCGGGCGGTGGTGAGGTGCTCATCATCGGGACGAAGAAGCAGGCCCGCGAAACCGTTGAGATCGAGGCGAGCCGCGCTGCCCTTCCCTACGTTAATAACCGCTGGCTTGGTGGTACCCTCACCAACTTCCGGACCATCCAATCGCGTGTCCGCCATCTCCACACCCTCGAGACGGCGACGGCCCGCGGCGACTACTCCCGCCTCACCAAGAAGGAGCAGCTCGATATCTCCAACGAGATCGAGCGGCTCAACCGGTACTTCGGCGGGATCAAGAACATGGAGCGGTTGCCAGCGGCCGTGTTCGTCATCGATACGGTGAAGGAAGCGATCGCAGTCGCCGAATGTTCGCGCCTGGGTATCCCGATCGTCTCGCTTGTCGATACCAACTGCGACCCTGATCCGATCGCCTACCCGATCCCCAGCAACGACGACGCGATTCGCGCCATCAAGCTCATTCTTGGCAAGGTTGCCGACGCTGCCATCGAAGGCCGTGCCGCCCGCGAGTCGGGTGTCGGAGTTGGTGTCAACGCGGACGACATGATGCGTGCAGCCGCCGAGGCCGGTGTGGCTACCGGCTCGTTCTCTGCCTCGCCCGACGAGACGGAGGCAACCGGTGGAGAGCAGGCAACCAGCGTGACCCGTATTTCGACAGAAGCCCAGGCTGCCGCCCAGACCGTGCCGGCCGCGGCGCCCAGCGAGGAGTAGAAGAGACCAGTGGCAGTAACCACCGAACAGATCAAGGCCCTGCGCGAGGAGACCGGTGCCGGCGTCATGGACGCCAAGCGGGCGCTCGAAGAAGCCGGCGGCGACGCAAAGAAGGCCAAGGACATTCTTCGCGAGAAGGGTGTCGCCGCGGCTGCGAAGCGCTCCGACCGCGAGACTTCCAACGGTGTCGTCGAAAGCTATATTCACGCTGGCGGCCGCATCGGTGTCCTCGTCGAACTCAACTGCGAGACCGACTTCGTAGCAAATACCGAGGACTTCCGGGCGCTTGCCCGGAGCATCGCGATGCAGGTCGCAGCCATGAACCCGGCCGTTGTCAACCCCGAGGACCGCACCGCGGCCCACGAGGGAAGCGACGAGGAAGTATGCCTCGTGAAGCAGCCATTCATCCGCGACGCCAGCCGCACGATCGGCGATCTCATCCACGATACGGTCGCGAAGACGGGCGAGAACGTTCGCGTCCGCCGCTTCGTGCGCTTCGAACTCGGCCAGTAGCGCCAGGAAGGAACTGACCCGTGCGGGGCCGTTACCGGCGCGTGCTGCTCAAGCTCAGCGGTGAAGCCATGATGGGCGACCGCCCGTTCGGTATCGACCCTGCGACGGTCAACGACCTTGCGCGCCAGATCAGCAGGGCCACCGACGATGAAGTGGAAGTCTGCGTCGTCGTCGGTGGCGGCAACTTCTGGCGTGGCGCCACCGTGGCTGAGACGGGCATGGACCGCGCCACCGCCGACTATGCCGGCATGCTGGCCACGATTATGAACGCGCTCGCGCTCCAGGATGCCCTCGAAAAGGTTGGTTGCTACGTCCGCACGCTGACGGCGCTGCCGCTCGCGCAGGTTGCCGAGCCATACATTCGGAGGCGCGCGATCCGGCACCTGGAGAAGGGCCGCGTCGTCATCTTCGCTGCCGGAACCGGGAATCCCTACATGACGACCGACACAGCAGCCGCGTTGCGTGCCATCGAGGTTGATTGCGAGGCACTCCTCATGGCCAAGCATGGCGTCGATGGCGTCTACAGTGCCGACCCGGCCGTAGACCCCAACGCCACCCGCTATGACGAACTCACGCACATCCAGGCGATCGAGCGCAGGCTGAAGGTGATGGACATCACGGCCCTGAGCATGTGTATGGAGAACCAGCTCCCAATTATCGTGTTCGATGTTGCCACGCCTGATGGTATCTACCGGGCGTTGCGCGGCGAGCATGTCGGAACGATCATCGTGCCGCAACCCGATGCGGAGCCGGTCCGCAAGAACTGACAACCGCAATGACCCGGAGGGAGTGCAATGGCTGACCCGGTCGAGATCCTGCTCGGCGCCGAGGAGCGCATGGATGGGGCGGTCGAGGCGCTCAAGCGCGAACTCAACGGTATCCGCACCGGCCGCGCCCACCCAAGCCTCATCGAATCACTGCCCGTCGACTACTACGGAGCGATGACGCCACTCAAGCAACTCGGGTCGATAAACGCACCTGAGCCGCGCCTGTTGACCATCCAGGTGTGGGACCGCGGCGCCGTCAAAGCGATCGAAAAGGCCATCCAGGCGTCAGACCTGGGGCTGAACCCGAATATCGATGGCCAGACACTTCGCCTGCCGATCCCACCGCTCACCGAGCAGCGGCGCAAGGATATGGTGAAGATGGTCCATAACAAGGCGGAGGAGGCCCGGGTCGCCGTGCGCAACGTCCGCCGCCACGCCAATGATGACCTCAAGAAGGCTGAGAAGGACGGCCACGTGTCGCAGGATGAGATCAAGCGGCACGAGGACGAACTACAGAAGATGACCGACCGCCACATCGCAACGATCGACGCCGAGGGAAAGAAGAAGGAGGCCGACCTCCTTGAGGTTTAGGCGGACCGCCGAAAAGGCAGAAGCAAGAGAGCCCGAAAGCCGGCCAGCCGAGCTCCTTGGCGACCTGATTTCGCCCATCTCCGGGGGGCGCGTTCCGCGGCATGTCGCGATCATCATGGATGGGAACGGCCGGTGGGCCACACAGCGGGGGCTTCCCCGTGCCGCCGGTCACCGCGCGGGCACAGAGAATATCCGGCGGGTTATCGAGCGCTTCGGCGACCACGGTGTACAGCACCTGACGGTGTACGCTTTCAGTACAGAGAACTGGAACCGGCCCCAGCCCGAAGTCCAGGCGCTCATCCGGTTGCTCAGCCGATTCATCAAGCGCGAACTCGATAACTTCAAGAAGAACAACATCCGCCTGCGCCTTTTCGGCCACGTCGAATCGCTCCCTGATTGGCTCCAGAAGCAGGTGAACGACGCAATCGCTGAAACGCGCGACAACACGCGCATGACGGTGAACATCTGCTTCAGCTACGGCGGACGGGATGACATCGTTGGCGCTGTACGGCGAATTGTCGAATCCGGGCTCACCGCGGAATCGATCGATGAAGAGGTGATCTCGCGGCACCTCTCGACGGCCGGTACACCCGACCCCGATCTCATCATCCGGACAGCCGGCGATATGCGGATCTCGAACTTCCTGCTCTGGCAGGCTGCCTATGCCGAACTCTATTTCACTGATACCTACTGGCCCGACTTCGGCCGCGAGGACACGGATATCGCCCTCGCCGAATATGGCCGGCGCAAGCGGAAGTTCGGCGGCCTGCTCGAAGAGGACCTGAAAGCATTCGATAGCGAGTAGTCTCCGCGGGATTGAACGGGCAACGACGGGTACCATGACCTTCATGCACGCCGGCCGGCACCGCCTGTGAAGGTTTCGAACCTTCAGCTACGCCTGCTCACAACAGTGGTTGGGCTCCCGCTCGTCCTGAGCGCGATCTGGATTGGCAGCTGGCCCATGGCCCTGGTTGCCGGTGCCATCGCGTTCCTCGCGGCCACCGAGTTTGTGCATGGCTGGCTTTTCCCTTCCATGGAGATCCCGGCGGCGTTTCGCTTTTCACAGATCTACGGGATCGCTGCATTGATGGTCGCCGGTGCTCACTGGAACTCCGCGCTGCCGCTCTGGGGGCTCGTGTTTGCCGCTCTACTCGCCGTGGCCGGTTACATCCCCACCCGCAGAATCGGACCACGGAAACCGTATCGCGTCATCGCCTGGTGCCTGGTCTATGTTGGGCTGCTGTTTTCGTGCGTTGTGCTTGTCCGTGATGTCGAGGATGGCCGTTCGTGGCTCTTCATTGGCATCCTCTCCACCTTCGCGACCGACACCGGGGCCTATGCCGTCGGGCGGCTCATTGGTCGTCACAAGATGGCGCCAGGGATCAGCCCAAAGAAGACCTGGGAAGGGGCTGCCGGCGGTTATGTGGCAGGCGCCGCCGCCTGTTTCGGGCTCAATGCGCTTTTTGATACCGGTGTTTCCGCGGCCGGCCTTACGCATCTCGCTCTTGTGCTCCCGATTTTCGCCCAGGTGGGCGATCTCGTGGAGAGTGGTATGAAGCGGCGAATGGGGGTGAAAGATGCGTCGGGTCTCCTCCCGGGGCATGGCGGGTTCCTCGATCGGATGGACTCGATCCTCTTCGTCATGCCACTGGTCTATCTGTTCCTGCGAGTTCGCGTGCTCTGATAGCCTGATGCGGGCGGCGAAAGGAGCTTCGTTCATGTCGGACCATGACCGGGTCATCGATATCCAGCATCGGTACGCTGACATCAACGGGATTCGGATGCATTACGCCGAGGCTGGCAGTGGTGAGCTCGTGATCCTCCTGCATGGCTTCCCCGAATCCTGGTACTCGTGGCGGCACCAGGTCGAAGCGCTCGCCCGGCAGTATCACGTCGTTGCACCCGACCAGCGTGGCTACAACGAAACCGACCGTACTCCTCCCTACGATACCGGGACGCTAGAGGACGACATTCTCGCCCTGATCACATACCTCGGCGAGCCGGGAGCGCATATCGTCGGGCATGATTGGGGAGGTGCCATCGCCTGGCTTCTGGCCCTCGAACACCCGGACGTCGTGCGCTCACTGGCGGTGTGTAACCTCCCGCATCCCGCCATCTTCCAGAAAGCGATCCGCAGGCCTCGCCAATGGCTCAGGAGCTGGTACATGCTCTTCTTCCAGCTTCCCTGGCTCCCGGAGTGGCTCCTTTCGTCTGCGAACTACCAGTGGTTGGCGAAGGGAATGATCGGCCAATGCCGGCCCGGGACCTTCACGCGCGAGGACATCCGTTACTTTCTTGCGGGCTGGCGCCGCTATGGATTGCGTGGCGGCCTCGGCTGGTACCGGGCGCTGCTCCGCCATCCGCGGCCATTACCGAATCCCGTTCCGCTGATTCGTGTACCGGTCACCCTCATCTGGGGCGAGGCTGACTCATTCCTTGGGAAGGAGCTGGTGGAGGGCACGGATGAATACGTACACGACCTCGCCGTGCACATGCTCCCGGCGACGAGCCACTGGGTGCAACAGGAGGAGCCCGAGAAGGTGAACGCCCTTCTCCTGGAACATCTCGCGAAGGCCACCGCGGTTGGCTGAGTCGCGAGACCCCCTCAACGCGCTCGTTGGCGAAGGTGACCCCGTTCCGCTGCTCCTTCAGCCCCGTGTCGTGATCTCCCTGGTCGTCGGCTTTGCCGCGGTTCTTGCCGGAGCGGTCGCGGTATCGCTCGTCTTCGGCGTGCACTATGAGATCGATGCTGGCCCCCTGCGGGACCGGGTCGATGCGCTTGGTATCTGGGGTCCTGTCCTCTTCGTGACACTCATGGCCTTCTCGGTGCTCTTTGCGCCAATACCGAACGTCCCGATCTTCCTCGCCGCCGGCCTCACCTGGGGGCCGGTTACCGGTACCGCGTACTCGCTCGCCGGTCTCATCATCGGGTCGGCTATGGCATTCTGGGCGGCCAGGCTGCTTGGCCGGCGCCACCTCCCACGGCTCGTTGGCAAGAAGACGGCGGCGCGCATGGACCATGCCGCCGACAGGATGGGAGGGACGATCATCTTCTGGGCCCGCATGTTACCGGCCGTGAGTTTCGACTGGCTGAGTTTCATCGCCGGGATGACGTCGATGCGTTTTTCGACGTTCATCGTGGCGAGCGCTTTCGGGATGGTGATTCCAACAACGCTCGCTGTCACCGCCGGCGACGGCCTTGGACGCGATGAGCGCGTCCTGTTCGCAATGAGTGGTATCTGGGTCTTCGGTGTGGCTGTCAGCGCCTGGGTGTTCTGGCGCCGGCGGGCGCGGCGGTGACTATTCTTCGTCGCTACGGTTCTTCATGAACATCTCGATCAGGTCGATGGGCACCGGGAAGACGATCGTGCTGTTATTTTCCGCAGCAACCTCGGTGAGCGTCTGGAGATAGCGGAGTTGGACCGTGATGGGCTCCTGGGCCATCACCACCGCCGCCTCCTTGAGCCGCTCACTGGCCTGGTACTCGCCATCGGCGGCGATGACCTTCGCGCGGCGTTCACGTTCGGCTTCGGCCTGCCGGGCCATCGCGCGTTGCATCGCCCCTGGTAGCTCGACGTCCTTGACCTCAACCATGCTGACCTTCACGCCCCACGGCTCCGTCTGTTCGTCGATGATCTTCTGGAGCCGCAGGTTTATCTGCTCTCGTTGGCCGAGGAGTTCGTCGAGTTCGCTCTGGCCGAGGACCGATCGCAGGGTCGTCTGGGAGACCTGGAGGGTTGCCCGGACATAATCGAGGATGCGGATGACGGCGCCGATCGGCTCGACCACGCGAAAATAGACAACCGCATTCACCTTCACCGTGACGTTGTCGCGGCTGATCGCCTCCTGTGATGGCACATCGAGCGTTACCGTCCTGAGGTCGACCTTCACCATGCGGTCGACAAAAGGCAGGAGGATGAAGAGGCCTGGGCCCTTCGCACCGACCAGCCGCCCAAGCCGGAAGATAACGCCGCGCTCGTATTCCGCCACTACACGGATGAAGAAGGGGAAGAGGACGACCAGGCTGATGCTGCTGATCGCGAGCAGAATGACGCGGACGATGCGCGCACCCAGGCCGCTGGGATACTCGGTTGGCGGCAAGTCCGATGGACGTGGTGCCGGGGGCAGTTCAGGGTCAGTCATGCCTGGTCCTCTTTCTTTACACGAAGGCGGAAGCCTTCGGCGCCGATGATACGCACGCGGTCGCCTTCCCGTGCTGTTCCCCGGTCGAGATGCGCCTGCCAGCGCTCACCCTCTATGAACACCATTCCATCGGGGGTGAGTGCCGTCCGGGCCGTCGCAACTTTCCCAACCAGTGCCGATGTGCCCATGTCGGCGACTCGTCGGCGAACCTGGGCGACCGCCATCGCGATACTGACGAATACTCCCGCCACGAGGACGAGGACCGGAATCACGAGCAGCCACGATGGAGCCACACCAGCATCAGAGCCACGGAAGGCGATAACCCCGCCGAGTATCAGAGCAACGATACCGCCGGCCGCAAGAAGCCCCGTCCCCGTGTAGATCTCGAGCGCAATGAATACGAGCCCTGCCGCGATGAGCACGATGCCGACAGTGTCGATTGGTAGTGTCCCAAGCCCGATGAACCCGAGTGCAAGGCAGATGACACCCGCCACCCCCGGGACCACCAGCCCGGGGCTAAAGAGTTCCATGAGCAGTGCGAAAAAGCCGATCGTGATGAGAAGTGACGCTACCGTTGGATTTGCGATGAACCCGAGGAGATGTTCCCACGGTGTCAGGTTGGTCTTCACGATGGGGGCCGCCGTGAGCCCCTCGAGGCGGACCGGCTGACCGGCGCCCGTAGCCGTCTCCGTCCCATCGATCTTCGCAAGGAGCTCATCCCGGCTGGTGGCGGTGAAGTCCACGACGTGCTGGCTCACTGCATCGTTCTGGTTCGAGGCGATGGCGTCGCGGACGGCCTGCTCTGCCCAATCAGCGTTGCGGCCGCGCAGTTCGGCGATGCCCCGGATGAACGCGACGGCATCGTTCTCGATCTTCTTCCCAAGGGTGCCGCCGATATCCGAGCCGTCGGAGTTGATCGCCGAAGCCGCACCGATCGAGGTGTTCGGGGCCATCACGGCGATGTTCGCGGCCATCGTGATGAACGTCCCGGCACTGGCCGCCCGCGCCCCGGCAGGTGACACATAGACGACGATCGGCACCGTGGCGCGTTCGATCCGCTTCACGATGGCACGCATCGAGGTGTCGAACCCACCCGGCGTGTCGAGCTCGATGATCACGAGCTTCCCGCCGTGGTCCTCGGCCCGGCTGATGCCGCGGTCGAGATACCCTTCCATGATTGCGTTCACTTCGCCGTCGTACCGAAGGACGTGAACGCCGCCTTCCGGTGTGGACGCGCCGCAGCCAAGGATCGCGGCGCTGGACACGAGCACCGCGAGTGACAGGAACAGGCGCCGAAACAACCGCTCCATGGCCAGCAGTATACGCGGCCCGTTCGCCGGTTCGCGCTTTCGGCCTATCATGGATGGAGAACAGCATGACCACGATCACTCCTGAACCGATGCAGCGCAGCCGTGGGATGCGCGACCTGTTGCCCGCCGACATGCGAGCATTCCGCCAGGTCGAAGACGCATTCCGCGCCGCCGCGAGCCGCTGGGGCTACGATGAGATTCGCACCCCGACCCTCGAGACCTATAGCCTGTTCACGGCCGCTGGGGCACTTACACCCGAAATGCTCTCACGGGTGTATTCATTCCTCGATTGGGACGGCTGGAGCGGTGAGCGCGTCGTCTTACGGCCTGACTCGACCATTCCCGTCACCCGGGCTGCGTTTGAAGGGGGCATTGAGCCCCCTGCTCGCCTTTCGTATATCCAGAACGTCTTCCGTTTTGCCGAGACCGGTGATCGTGAGGACTGGCAGTGCGGGATCGAGTTCCTCGGTGCCCCGCCCGTGATTGGTGACCTCGAGGCGATCTCGCTGGCTTGCGAGACGTTCGATGCACTCGGGCTCAGGCCTGAGATACGGCTCTCGCACGTTGGCATCGTCCGGGCGATGGCGAATGGGAACGCCAATGGAGCCATCGCACAGCGTGAAGCGTTCTTCACCGCCGCTGCGACCACCGGCGGTATCAGCCTCCTCACCAACCTCCGTGCGCTCGCCGGACCGGCGATACCGGGTGCACTGGAGCCGCTGACGGAACTCGAGGCGATCGCCCGAGCGTTGGCGGCGTCGGGGCGTGACGTGATGGTTGACCTCTCTCTGCCGCGTGATTTCGAGTACTACAGCGGCGTTGTTTTCGAGTTCCGGTCTGATGGGGAAGCCTGGGGTGCTGGCGGCCGCTATACACCAAGTGGATCGACCACGGCGCCAACCGCCTGCGGGCTGGCACTCGAGGCCTCACGCATCGCGTTGCACCTTGTTTCCCGAACTCGAAAGCGCCTGGTGGTCTCCATCGTCCCTGGCACGCCTGCGGATTGCGGGACTGCCGTATCGTGCGCGCGCGCCCTCCATCGCAGCGGAGTTGCTGCCAGCCTCGCCGCTGACGCGGCACAGGCGGAGATAGCAGTGACCATCAGTGATGGCCGGCTGCTGGCAAGAACTCCCGGCGGCGAGCGTGAGATGACCGCCCTCGACGATGTCGTCGGACTGCTGATTCAGTTCAAATGACCGTTAAGTTCGCACTGCCAGCGGGCGATGCGCGCCCAGTCGTCGGCAACCTCCTCGAGCGAGCCGGGATCCCCGCGAACGGCTATGAGCCATCGTCACGTCTCATTCGCTCGGTCGATGAGGAACGCCGGCTCACCTTTCGCATCTTTCGCGAGAAGGACATCCCGATCCAGGTCGCCATGGGGAACTATGCGCTTGGTATCTGTGGCGACGTCTGGGTCTCTGAGCTCCAGGCCCGGTTTCCGCGGCAACATGTCGTACGGGTCGGTGGTCTTCCCGGCCCACGGACGTCTATCTGGCTCTGTGCCGCACCCAGTTCGGGCTTGAACGAAGGCCTGGTCCCGGGAGGGCCCGCACTGTCAGGTGCGCGCATTGTGACGGAGTTCGCCAACATCGCCGACCTCGTCGCGGTGAAGCTCCGGATCCCCGCCTACCGGCTGCTGGCAGTAGCCGGGTCAGCCGATGCGTATGCTCCCGAGGACGCCGAACTTGTGCTCGTACCGGCTGCGGATGCCGGCGCCGTCCGGGCAAAGGGTCTCGTGCCCCTCGTCCGCATCTTCTCCGGAGGGATGGCGCTCATCGCAAACCGTGACGCCCTTGCGAGCCAGGACCTTGGTTCTCTCCTCGGAGCGCTTGCACCGTTACTCGAAGTGGGTGAGCCATCGTTTGACATACCCTCGGCAGACGCTTCCGGTAGCCTGCTCCGCAGCCAGCGCGACCAGGCCGTCGCCCGGCTTGCACTCCCCGACGGGCATGCACAGCGTGCCACGCCTGGTAACCTTCGCGCTGCGGGCCTCGAGTTCGAAGGGTACGACGAGCAGGGGTACGTCCGGCGGCCGTCAAGCAACCTCGATGGTTTGACCGCCAAGGTCGTTCGCCCGCAGGACATGCCACAACTGGTCGCGATGGGGATGTTCGATATCGCTATCACCGGGCGCGATCTGCTCCACGAACACCTCTGCCGCTTCCCCGGTTCGCCCGTGAAGATGGCGGTCGACCTCGGCCAGAACCGCTACCGGATCGGACCCGTGGTTCCCGAGGACTTCCCCGCGAACACGACCGTCGAGGCCATCCAGATCTGGAGCGGCCTCGGGCGCCCGGTGCGCATCGCGAGTGAGTTCCCCGCCACAGCCGAACGCTTTGCACTCGACCACGGGATCCGCCCGGTCGTAATCATCCCGGTTGCCGGCGCGAGCGAAGGGTTCGTGCCCGAGGATGCCGACCTGCTTATCGAAGGTACCGAAACGGGGACCAGCCTCCGGGCCAACCACCTCAAGATGCTCGATCCGTTCATGGAGTCTACGAACTGCGTCATTGTTCGGACTGTCCCGGCCACGAGTCGGACAGATGTGATTGAGGATCTGGTTCACCGCTTTGAACGCGCGGTATCCGGCGCGGCGGTAACTGCCTGAGATGCCGCCGATCACACTCCATATGGTCCTGGCGAGGGAGATCGCGGCCTCTCTTGGGCAGGGTGACCTCGATGCCTTTCCTGGCCCCTATCTCCTCGGTGCAACCACACCCGATATTCGTGTCATCACCCGGCAGGACCGTTACAGCACGCACTTCTTCGACCTGAATACCGCTGACCACCAGGACTCGGTTGCAGGATTCTTCAAGACCTATGACCGGCTCGTGCAGCCCGAGAGGCTGAACGCTGAAACGCGGGCGTTTGTCGCCGGCTACGTGAGCCATCTCGTGATGGATGAGCAGTACATCACCGGCATTTACCGGCCGTACTTTGCGCGCCACGATGCCCTTGGAGGGTCTATCCGTGCCAATGTGATGGATCGCCTGCTCCAGTTCGACCTCGACCGTGAGTATGGCGATGACCCGGCACTGAAGGCCCGCCTGGCGGCTGCCCTGAGCTGTACGATCGAGGGCATCGATGCGGGCTTCATCGACCACGAGACGCTGGAACGGTGGCGCAAGGTTACGCTCGATGTCTCCCAGCGCGAGATGGATTGGGACCGGATGCGCTCGATGATTGCCAATCACCTGCGGTTTGCCGGGCTCGAACAGGGCGAGACGCTCGGTACCTTCCTGGATTCGCTCCCCGAACTGCTGAATGAGACAATCGCTCACGTCACCAGTGCGGAGATCGCGGGATTCGTTGAGCGTTCGACCGACGCCGCGCGCTCGGCCGTAGAGAGGTACCTGGGATGCGCATAATTCGCAACGCCGAAGAAGGGAAGCGAACCCTGCTCGCGCGCAAGCCGCTCGAAAATGATGAACTGCCCATGGAGATCCGCGAGACCACCTTCAAGGTGTTCGGGCAGGAGCTTTCGCCCGAGGAGGTTGTCCGCCGGATTATTCGCGACGTGCGCGAAGATGGTGACAACGCCGTGAGGTACTACAACTCGCGGATTGACGGCGCCTCTCCTGTCGAACTCCGCGTGACTCGCGATGAGATCCGTGATGCGTATGACGCGCTCGACCGCGAACTCGTGGAAGCACTCCAGTTTGCGGCAGGCCGCATCCGCAGCTATCACGAGACACAGCTCCGGGGGGCGCAGGTCGACTTCAACCAGCACGGCCTCGGACAGATCACGCGGGCACTTCAGAAGGCGGGTCTCTACATCCCGGGGACGCGTGCGCCACTCCCAAGCACGGTCCTGATGTGCGCCATACCGGCTCGGGTTGCCGGGGTCGACGAGGTGTACATGACGAGCCCGGTCCTGCCCGATGGTTCTGTACCTGCGGTGAAGCTCGTGGCGGCAGACATCGCCGGTGTTGACGGCGTTTTCAAGGCCGGCGGAGCACAGGGGATCGCGGCGTTTGCCTACGGCACCGAGACGATCCCCCGCGTCGACAAGATTGCGGGGCCGGGCGGGCTGTTCGTGACCATCGCCAAGAAGCAGGTGTTCGGAGACGTGGGCATCGACGCCATCTACGGCCCCACCGAGACGATCGTCATCGCTGACGAGAGCGCGAACCCCGAGTTCGTCGCGGCCGATCTCATCGCGCAGGCGGAACATGATGCCCTTGCGAGCCCGATTCTCCTGACACCCTCTCACTATCTCGCGGACGAAGTGTCGCACGCCATCGAGCGGCAGCTGCGCGACCTCGAACGAGCGAAAATCGCACGGGCGGCACTGGACAACCGCGGGGGCTGCATCCTCGTGAACGACATCGACCACGCCATCGAGCTCGCGAACCATTATGCGCCAGAGCACCTCTGTCTCTGCGTCGAGAACCCATCGGCCTATGCAATGAAGGTTCGGAACGCGGGCGGCCTGTTCCTGGGTGAGGCCTCGCCTGAGGCCGTTGGTGATTACACGGCAGGGCCGAGCCATACGATGCCGACTGGGGGCAGCGCACGCTGGAGCGGGCCACTCGGTGTGCACGACTTCCTGAAGAAGATGGCCATCGTCAACCTCCCGGAAGACGACATGGAGGACCTCAATCGTGCGGCTGCAATCATTGCCCGCGCAGAGGGTCTCCACGGCCACGCGCGTGCTGCCGAACGCAGGCTGATGGGCCGGTAGGAGCCCATGGACATCCGGCGCCTCCTGAGAAGCGATCTCGATGACCTCGAGGACTACGTCCCGGTCAAACCGCTCGACGTGCTCGCCGAGGAGATCGGCATGCCGATAAGAAGCCTCGTGAAACTCGATGCCAACGAAAACCTCTATGGTGCTCCCCCGCAGGTTTTCGATGCCATTCGGCAGGCCGATCTGCACATCTACCCGGACCCCGGCCAGACGGCACTGCGGGCTGCCATCGCCGAGTACGTGCAGTGCTCACCCGACCAGGTGGTCGCGGGGACCGGTGCCGATGACCTCATCGATATCATCATTCGTCTCGCGCTGCCCGAATCGGTGGCGATCCTTACCCCGACATTCGGGATGTACCGTTTCCTCGCCAGGATCAGCCGTGTCCGGCCGGTCGAAGTGCCCCGAGGAAAGCGGTTCGAGGTCGATATCGAGGGTACCCGGCGAGCAGTCGAGGCCGGCGCCGGGATCGTGTTCGCAACATCACCCAACAACCCCACCGGGAACTGCCTTACGAACGATGAGGTTGAGGCGCTGTGTCAGCTCGACGCGCTTATCGTCGTCGATGAGGCATACGTTGAGTTCGGCGGGACCAGCCTGGTTCCGTCTATTGCCCGGCATCCGAACCTCATCATCCTTCGTACCTTCAGCAAGTGGGCCGGGCTCGCCGGTCTCCGCGTGGGCTACGCGATAGCTGACACCGAACTGGCCGGGCTCATGATGGCCATCAAGCAGCCCTACAACGTCAACATCGCGGCCGATCTCGCGGCCCGGGCAGCCATTGAGCATCGAGCAGCTATCTTCGAGACCGTTCGCTGTATTACCGCTGAGCGCGATCGAATGAGTCAGCTTGCTGCAGCTTTCGGCTGGCTGCGACCGCTCCCCTCGGAGTCGAACTTCGTCCTGTTCGAAGTGAGCGGCCGGAGTGCGCGCGATGTTGCTGCGTCCCTGCGCAGGCGCGGGGTGCTCGTCCGCTACTATGAGCGCCCCGACCTCGAAAACTACATCCGGATCAGTGCCGGGCGGCCCGAGGACACCGACCGCCTGATAGAGGCCCTGAAAGAAGTGGAGAACGAATGAGCCCCCGCAAGGCCACCATCGCACGGCGTACGAACGAGACGAAGATCGATGTCAGGTTAGATCTCGACGGAACCGGCAAGTATGACATCCACACCGGCGTGGGCTTCTTCGACCACATGCTCAGCCACATCTCCAAGCACGGCGTCTTCGACCTCGACGTTCAGGCCGACGGTGACCTTTGGATCGACCAGCACCACACCGTCGAAGACTGCGGAATCGCGATCGGCGAAGCCTTCGCGGAAGCGTTGGGCGACAAGGCGGGTATCGTGCGCGCCGGCTCGGCCTACATGCCGCTCGATGAGACGCTTGCCTTTGCTGCAGTTGATCTGAGCGGCCGTCCCTACGCTGTTCTCGACTTGCAACTGTACGGGCGCGACCTCGGCGGGATGCCGCCAGATCTCATGAACCACTTCCTCGAGTCTTTCGCCTTCGCTGCAAAGGCGAATATCCACGTCAGAGTGCTCGCCGGTGTCAATGACCACCACAAGACAGAGGCTGCCTTCAAGGCCCTGGCGCGGGCACTTGATGCTGCATGCCGCGTCGATCCGCGGCGCGGCAGTGATATTCCCAGTACCAAGGGCAGGATTTAGCACGAAAAGCCGCGAAATCCCCGTTTGACACTCCAATGGACGGGCGACACGATCCGCCAACTGTGGAAGCTGCAATCGCCAGGTACCTTCAACCGCGCATCCCAGGCGCGAAGACCGTCACGGTCACCAACCTCTTTCGCATTCCCGGCGGAGCATCGCGCGAGACGTGGATGTTCGATGCCTCGTGGGAGCACGAAGGCGGTGCCGGTGCCGCGCATTTCGTCCTCCGGAAGGATCCGGTCGCGAGCCTCGTTGAGTCGGATCGTGAGACCGAGTACGCGTTCTATAGCGCATTCGAAGCAAGCCCGGTCCCTGTGCCGAAGATGCGCTGGCTCGAACAGGATGAGAGCCATCTTGGCGGGGCGTTCTTCATCATGGAACGCATCCTCGATGTCGACTCGAATACACGCCGCATCCTCGAACCCGACTATGCCGAGGCGAAGCCAAAGCTCGCCCGTGAGATGTACCAGATCCTCGCTGCCATCCACGATTTCGACTGGCAGCACACGGAGATCGCCCGCCTGGCCGGGCAGCCCACCGTTGAGAACAGCTGGCGGCGTGAACTCGACTACTGGGAAGACATGATCAACAGGAATGAGATCCGCCCACAACCGATCGCGCGTGCTGCGATCCGCTGGCTCCGCAACAACCCCCCGCCACCTGCCCGGTGCATCAGCGTTATCCATGGTGATTACCGCGTTGGCAACTTCCTTTACACGAAGGACGGGATCAAAGGGATTGTTGACTGGGAGATGGCCCACCTCGGCGATCCGCTTGAAGACCTTGCATGGTCGTTCATGGAACTCTGGCGCTGGGGTGGCACCGGCCTCATGGGCGGTATCATCACCCGCGAAGACGCCATCAAGGCGTACGAGGAGAGCAGCGGTTACGAAGTTGACCGCGATGCACTCAACTGGTGGGAGGTGTTTAGCGGTGTGAAAGGCCAGGGTATCTGGCTCACTGGCGCCAGGTCGTTTGATACAGGCGGCACACAGGAGATGATCATCGCGTATACCTCCTGGGGCCTCATCAACCGCCAGGATGAGATCATCCTGCGCACGCTCGGGAGGGAGCCATGACCCCGGATGTACCGAAGGTTCTGAATGCACTCATCGGCTCGCTCGCGATGGGCGTTGGTCCGGAGGTGCAGACCCCGTTTGCACAGCAGACCGTCGGGCTTGGTGCGGCACTCCTCTTCTTCCTCGCGCAGGACTTCGACCGTGCGGCGTCGCGGCTGGTGGAGGAAAACGCTGCCATGCTCGAACTCCTCAGCCGCGCGCGTGTCGTCCTTTCCGACCCGGTGCTCCAGGATCGGATCGTCGAACTCGAGAAACGGACACCCGGCAGCGACCTGCATGTTAGTGCCCTGCAGCGTGAAAATGATGACCTGAAGCGGGCGCTCATCGACGTGCATGCCGCGGTCGAAACACTCCCTGGCGACGAAGCAGCTACACTGAACCAGGCGATATGGGACGAACTACGGGATTCGACGAAACGGCGCCACATCGAGAACATGCTCGGATGAGAGACCTGATCCGCGAGGCGGTGGAGCGGTATGCGCCGCAGCCACTCGATGCCGACCCCGCCCTCGCCAGTGCTGCTGTGCTCCTGCTGATGTACGAACGCCAGGACGAGCCATACGTGGTGTTCCAGAAGCGGACTGAACACGTGCGCGACCACAAGGGCCAGATTAGCTTCCCCGGCGGGGCAGCCGACCCGGGCGACACCAGCCTCCTTTTCACGGCCCTCCGTGAGACACGTGAGGAGATCGGTGTCGCTCCCGAGGATGTCAGCGTGTTCGGGCAACTCGACCCGATGGTTACCATCTCGAACTTCCGCGTCACGCCTTACGTCGGCTGGCTCTCGCGTTACCCCTATGATTGGCACTTCAGCGACGAGGAAGTCGCCTACCTGCTCGAGGTCCCGCTTCATCACCTCCTCAATCCGGCGTCGCACATTCCCGATCGGCGGACCATCAACGGGAGGACCTATGTATTCCCTTCGTTTGAGTGGAAGGGCGACCTCATCTGGGGGGCGACCGCGCGGATGCTGTCGAACTTCCTCGATATCTGCGCAACCGTTCCGGGGCTGGGTGGCGCGCCCGCGCCCGCGCCATTTGAGATCTGATGGATGTCTGCGTCCTCTCCAACGACCTGATGTTCTATTCCGCGGTCGAGGGCGTGGCCGGAGCCATGGGGCACTCAGCGCGCCAGGTTGAGGCGATCGACGAGATTGGCACACCCGCCCTGCTGATCGTCGACCTCGGGTCGGCCGAACTGGATGTGGCGGCAATTGCCACCGTCTTTGACCCGATGAGGACGGCGGTCTTTGCACCCCACGTGAAGGTCGAAGCGTTCACCGGTTCGCGTGCTGCCGGGATCGCCCACGTTCACCGCCGCGGTGCGTTGGCGGCTGAACTTCCGCGCCTCCTGGCCGAGTACGCCTCCTGAGCAGCGCGTCTCTGAGAGGGCGCCCATGTACCATGTTGGCTGCCATCTGCGGGCAATGGGAGGCCGGAAGTGACTGAATCGCGAACGCTTGGATCATTGCTGGCCGAGATTCCCGGTGCGGAGCTGGTCTCTGGCGATTCGACGCTTACGGTCTCCGGCGTCGAGCACGACTCACGGCGCGTTGGCTCCGGTTCGCTGTTCATGGCCATTCCTGGCTTCAACGTAGATGGCCATGCCTACCTGCACCAGGCGGCTTCACGTGGCGCTGCGGCACTCATCGTCCAGCGCGACAGGGGCGATGCATGGCGCTCATTGCCCGTGGGCACCGCTGTTGTCGCAGTCGATGACACGCGGCTGGCCATGGCAAAGGCGGCAGCCTGGTTCTATGGCCACCCCGGCCGCGAACTCGTAGTCGTTGGCATCACGGGGACTGATGGCAAGACGACGACCTCGCACCTGCTGAGCAGCATCTTCGAGGCCGCGGGTGTACCCTCGGGCCGCCTTGGAACGGTCGATGTCTGGATGCCGGGTGAAACCGGCCGGGTGACTGACCGGATGACCACCCCCGAGGCGCCGGAAGTCCAGCGGCTATTGCGCCGAATGGTCGAAGCTGGTTGCACCTTCGCGATTGTGGAGTCCACCAGCCATGGGCTGGCGCTGCACCGCCTCGATGGGGTCGAATACGATATTGCCGCCTTCACCAACATCACCGGCGATCACCTCGACTTCCACAAGACCTTCGAAGCCTACCGTGAGGCCAAGGGAATGCTTTTCGCGGCGCTTCAGACGTCGGCGGGCAAAGGGGTGCCAAAAGTCGCAATAGCCAACGCCGATGACCCATCGGCGAACTACATGCTCTCCCAGGCGCCGCGTGCTGAGCGCATTCAGTACGGGCTCGATTCGCGCGATGCCGAGGTGGTGGCAAGAAACGTCATTCTTCGTTCCGACGGCACTGACTTCCGTCTCGTGTCACCCAGGGGCCACGCCGAAGTGTCGCTGCCGCTCCCCGCGCTCTTCAACGTGCTCAACGCCCTGGCAGCAGCTTCCTGTGGGCTCGCCGCAGGTATCGACGTTGGAACCATTGCGCGCGGTCTTTCGCAGGCCCCGGGCGTGCCGGGTCGAATGGAACGGATCATCGCGGGCCAGCCGTTCGATGTGATAGTTGATTACGCACACACGGGTGATGCGGTTCGCAAGGTACTGGAGGTACTGCGTGAGGTTTGCACCGGGCGGCTGATAATCGTCGTTGGCGCCGCGGGCGAACGGGATCCAGGACGCAGATTCGGTGTGGGACGTGCCGCTGCGGCTGGCGCCGATTTTGCCGTCTTCACGAGCGAAGACCCGCGTAGCGAGGACCCGCAGGCGATCGTCGCCGAGATTGGCAGGCACGCGGAGAGTGCCGGACGGACACGTGGCGAGGACTTCATCGAAATCGAAGACCGGCGGGAAGCCATCGCGGAGGCATTCACGCGGGCAAAGGCCGGTGACATCGTTGTGATTGCTGGCAAGGGCCACGAGAAGTCGATGGTGTACGGGACGCAATCAGTCCCCTGGGACGATCGCGAGGTCGCGCGGGAAGAACTCGGCCGCCTTGGCTTCCGAAGCTAACCCGCACTTTCCGGGCTTTTTGGCCGCTTACCTGGGGGCTCCGTATACTGCCATTGCGCGCGCCGCAACGAGGGATGGCGCGGCGTCTTTCCCACCGAGGTTGATACGTGGCCAAGAAAAACCGACGGGAGCAGCAACACCTGCGCCAGGAATCCGGGCGCAAGCGCTCCTACACCATGGGCGGAAGCAACCAGCGCGAGATCTACAAGCCTGGCTTCCCGATGAACCTGCTCACGGACCTTCGCTTCTTCTCTATTATCGGCGTCTTCATCGCGGCGATCATGGTGGTGACGATGGTGCTGACGCGGGGAACCGATAGCAACCAGGCAGCGGATCTGCCCGCGACTCCAACGCCGAGCGCCTCAGCATCGGCCGATGCAAGTGCAAGCCCGAGCGCCTCATCCACCCCGGTCGTCAAGCGCTTCGACAAGGCAGACCAGGTGATCGATGCCACCACGAAGAAGTACACCGCGACCATCAAGACGAACATGGGCGACATTGTTGTGAATCTCGATGCTGCCCAGGCACCGAATACGGTGAACAGCTTCGTTTTCCTGGCGCAGAAGAACTTCTTCGACGGCATCACCTTCCACCGCGTGGTGAAGAACTTCGTCATTCAGAGTGGCGACCCGACGGGAAATGGCACAGGCGGGCCGGGATACACCACCAAGGACGAACCGAACCAGATCTCTAACAAGCGCGGCACGATCGCGATGGCGAAGACCTCCGGCGCCAAGGAGTTTGGAAGCCAGTTCTTCATCAACGTGAAGGACAACTCATCGCTCGATTACACCAACCCCGGTGATAAGTTCTACCCCTTCGGCCAGGTGGCGGATGACGCCAGCATGAAGGTCGTTGACGCCATCCAGAACGTCCCGACTGATTCCGCCGGTAAGCCAACCACGCCCGTGGTGATCGAGACGGTCACCATCGCCGAGTCTCCGAAGTAGGCATCAACTGGCAAGGATCAGCAGGCAGACCGTGGGGTACACCGCATGGTCTGCCCGCTTGTGTTTCCTGGTGCGTGGTGTCAGTCGGCGTCGCTGTGTTCGCCCGCGCTGGCATCAGCCGGACCGATGAGGCCATGCTTCGCCGAGTAACGCTCGACAAGCACGATGAGGCCGAAGAACGGGAAGAACATCGCCGCCGCAATCAAGCCCCAGGTCCACTCCGGGATGATGAAGAGGAGAATCGCGGCGGCAGCACAGAATGACATGCCGATGATGGAGAAGATGCGGCCGGCCAGGACATATGGGGTGACTGGTGTGTTCATCGCGGACAGTCCGATCTTGGGGCCTGCCCTCCGGCCAGTCCAGCACGCTTGACCTGCCCCGCACGGGCCGGAAGAATCGCCCCACTACGCCGAGGAGCCACAACCATGCCTCTACCCGAGAAGCTGCCTACATTCGATGAACTCCCGGCTGTGCCCGGGGCACCCCCTCAATCTGCCTGGTGGCTCTTCGGACGGGACGACCAGGTCGGGATGTTCAACCTCCAGACGCCGGAACGTATCGCTGATGCCGCACGCCTCGTCCGCCACGGCAAGATGTTTCCGATGAACTGGGAGCTCGAACTCCCCAATCCGCCACTTTTCAGCCGCGGTGCCGTGCGCCAGACCATCTTCCGGAGGCCGACGTCACACGACGATGTGCTCGACAACTTCTACCCCCAGGCAAGTTCGCAATGGGACAGCCTGGTGCACGTCGGACACTCACGGCACGGTCTCTACAACGGCATTACCTCGGCCGATGTCACCGGCCAACCGGGAACGAAGAACGGCATCGAACACTGGGCACGCCGCGGGATCGCCGGCCGTGCTGTGTTGCTCGATCTGGGGCGCTACTTCGCCACCATCGGCAGCCCGCTCGACTGTGGGAGCGACCGGCGGGTAACAGTTGCCGAGTTGGAAGCTTGCCGGCAGGCACAGGGTGTTGAGATCCGCGAGGGGGATGTGCTCCTCCTGCGGTTTGGCTGGCAGGACTGGTACCTCGCTCAGGACTCCGCTACACGCCAGGCGATCTCCAACCGCTCGGCCCTCCGGGCACCGGGGATTGCCGCCGGCGAGGAGATGGCCCGCTACCTGTGGAACTGCCATGTCGTGGCTATTGGTGCCGACAACCCGGCCCTCGAAGCATGGCCACCGACGCCTGAAACCGGGGGCTTCCTCCACGAGTACATCATTGGCCTCTTCGGGATGGGTATCGGTGAACTCTGGGATCTTTCCCGGCTCGCCGCCGACTGCGCCGATGATGGCGTCTACGAGTGCTTCTTCGTCTCGGCGCCGCTCAACAAGCTCGGTGGAGTGGGTTCGCCACCCAACGCGCTTGCTCTGAAGTGAGCACTGAAATCCCTCCAAATATCCTCGCCTTCCTCGAAGCGATGAAGGTCCCTGGTGTGCTTGCGACCATTGGCCGCGATGGCGGACCGGTTGCGTCGGCTGTCTGGTTCATGGTCGATGGCGGCGATGTCGTTGTCTCGACGCCTGCCGCCCGCCCAAAGGCGCGAAACGCGCGGGCCAACCCGTTGGTCTCGTTCGTCGTCGATACGAGGGAACGGCCCTATCGCGGGGTAGCGATCGAAGGGGTGGCAGTTGTTGAAGGTGACGCGGGATGTACCACGATGCGCAGAATCGCCGCTCGCTACCTTGGGGAGCCGGTGCCAGCATGGATGGAGGAGCGGATTTCGCAAACAGAACGTGTGGTCATTCGCATCGCCGCCCGGCGGGTTCGCCCGTGGGGTTTCGAATAGGCGCGAAATCAGCAGGTCCAGTGACGAATCACGTCATTTCGACCGCGGCAAGCGAGCTCATAACTTCCGGCCTGGGAGAACACCATGCCCAGCGCAAGGATGATCACGAAGAGCATTGCATACGCCAGGCCGAGACCGTTGAGCCACTTGCCAACCACGAACCCGAGGACCGCTGCGAACGTGAGCAGGCCCAGGTGGACAACGAGATAGACCGCGTCGCGGTAATTCGCGTCTGCCTTCGAATTGACTTCCGATATGCTGACGGTGGCCGCCATGATTGCAAAGTAGGCGGCAAAGAGCAGAAGAAGGCCCCCGGAGGCAACCAGCGCCTGGAGCGCCGCGGGCTTCGGGGGCCTTCGTTGTTGATGCATTGGACCCCGAAACTCTAATCAGTGAGTTCCGGGTGCTGCAACAGGTGTGAGACTAGCTCAGCTTGGATCGAAGGAGGGTGACCAGTTCATCGACGGTGGCTTCGCGCCATCCGCCCCAGATTGGGCCTCGCTGCCACTCGAGGTACCGCTCGCGAGCCTTCGCACGTGCCTGGTTGATCTCGTCCTCGCTTGGCTCGTGGCCAAGCTGCCGGGCGATACCCTCGGGCGATGTGTCACCCAATGCCTCACTGGCGAGGTGCAACTCGGCATTGGCCTTGGCCGGCCGTTCGATGAAGTGCATGATTTCGCGATGATCCTTGTCATAAAAGACAACAACGGGGATCGATTCGAACTCGCCACCCTTCAGGTATGGCTGAATCATGTCCTTGTTCTGGTCCCGTTCGAAGAACCGCAGGTCGGCACCCATCACCTCGGCCATGCGCTGGACCACCCCCGTCCCCCGATAGACATCGGGGCACCAGTCCTCGCCGATAACAACGATGTGATGGGGGCCATTCGGGCGCGCCGCCAGCTCTTTGAGTGCGGCTTCCTGCTCGGCACTGATCTCGAGATTCCGGTAATTCTGCTCGAAGAGGTCACGATTGCGGATACCACTATCGAGGTACTGCTGGAACGTCTTCCCTTGCTGGAAGCGGCTGGGGGTAATGGGATTTTCGGGGGCCTGGGTCATGAGCGGCTTCTCCTTCGTAGGCAGGTTGCTTATGAGAACTAGCCTACGGTGACACCGGCACCCTTACAACCGCTCTTCCGCCTTGGCGAGCTCCCAGAGCGCATCGAGGCCCGCAAGGTCGAGCGCCTTGAGATCGATGGCCTTTTCTGCGGCCAATTGCTCGAGGCGTCCGAAGCGGCGCCGGAACTTCTCGTTGGCTCGCCGGAGTGCCTGTTCGGCATCCACGCCGAGCCGCTGCGCGATGTTCGCGATCACGAAGAGCACATCACCGAACTCATCCTCGCGATCGGCTTCACCCTCAGCACGGGCGAACTCGCCGATCTCCTCGCGCAGCTTTTCGAGGGGCCCCTCGATATCGGGCCAGTCGAATCCGATGCGTCGTGCCCGCCCCTGGATTGATTGCGACGCTGCAAGGGCAGGCAACGTCGCAGGGACACCCTCGAGGATTGACGCCCTGGGCTTCTCCTGCTTCTTGAGCGCTTCCCAGTTCTGGTACACATCCTCTGCGTTCTCTACGCGGGCCTCCCCAAAGACGTGGGGATGGCGGCGGATCAGCTTCCGCGCGATGTGCTCGTTGACATCGGCGTAGGTGAACTCGTCGAGCCGTTCCGCGACAGCCGCATGCATCAGGACCTGGAGCAGCACATCGCCGAGTTCCTCGGTGAGTTGCTCAGGGTCGCGGGCATCGATTGCCTGCAGCGCCTCGTAGGACTCCTCGAGGAGGTGCGGCCGAAGCGATTCGTGGGTTTGCTCCCGATCCCACGGGCAGCCGTTTGGTGCGTGCAAACGCTCGATGATGTGATAGAGGCCATCGAAGCGCCGAACATCCTCCAGCGGCACGATCGCCGGCACAAATAGCGTGCTCAAGTGGCCGAAGGGCCGATGGTCGAGTTCGTGGAGTGGTACTTCCTCCGTGTGCTCGTCGGGTGTGCCCAGGTTTGAAAGGATTGTGACCTGGTGTTCGGCCGGGTAGATATCGAGCAGCCGCAGCTTCAGCGTTGCGACGGTATCGCGGTCGTAGAGCTGGGAGATGAGTGCCGGTCGCTGCGCATCGATGCGGAGGTCGAGCGCATCACAGAGCTGAACACTCGCGAAATCGATCCCGAGCGCCGTTGCCGCCACATCGGCGTAGCTCACCGCCGGGTAGATGCGGCAGCCGATTCCCTCGGCTCTCACTGCTGACACAAGGCGCTTGACGGTGCCTTCGGCAACGAGCGGGTGGCCGGGTACTGCATAGACAACCTCCGACTGGCGAGCAATGGCCACCACCCGCTCGACGATGGCATCGTACACGGCGTCAAAATCGTGGCCCTGCCGGTAGAGGTCGTCACAATCCTCGAAGGCTTCGCTCCCGCTGAGATCCGCGAGTGTCGGATGGTGGCTGGTTCGCAGGATGATACGCAGCCCCGATTCGAGGAGTTGGCGTGTCTCGACCGTCAGCAATTCGGCACGCCCTGGCCCAAGCCCGACGATGTGGAGGCCGCTCATTGAGTCGTGAAGGGGGATGCGGATTGGAGGAGAAGCATGGTTTCGAGGATACGCTACTCGAGTGGAACGATACCCCTCGCACGAAGGGCACAGATGTAGGCATCGATATAGTGCGTTGCCGATGCACGCCAGGAGAAGTCGCGTGTCATGCCGTTGCGCATGAGCCGCTCCCACGTGGGTCTATCATGGAAGGCGTGGATCGCGCGGTCGCAGGCGATCGCCAGGGCATGGCCGCTGAATTCATCGAACAAGAAGCCCGTCGCCGTGTCGGGATGCTCATCGAGGTCGGTGATCGTGTCGGAGAGACCACCGGTTCGCCGTCCAACCGGCACCGACCCGTAGCGCATCGCAATGATCTGCCCCAGGCCGCATGGCTCGTAGCGGGAAGGCATGAGGAATATATCGCTGCCGGCGTAGATACGTTGTGCAAGCGCTTCATCGAAGCGCGCTACCAGGCGAACGTGCTCTGGATGTGCGGCCTGGAGGCGAGTCAGCTCCTCGGTAAGCCACCGGTCGCCCGTCCCAAGGATGACCAGTTGGGCGCCACCGGCGATCAGTTCCGGCAGTGCCTGGATGACGATATCCACGCCTTTTTGCTCGGTGAGCCGCGTAACCATACCCGCCAGGGGTGCGTCGACTTCCGGGAGATGGAATTCGCGGCGCAATGCCGACCGGTTCTCCGTGCGGTCGCCCAGGGTTGTCAGGTCAAACTGGCGAGTGATGAAGCGGTCCGTCCGCGGATTGAAGTCATCGTAGTTGAGCCCGTTGAGGATGCCGGCGAGGTTCTCGTGCCGCAGGTTCAGGAGCGGATCCAGGCCTTCACCGAACTCCCTCGTCAGGATCTCTCGTGCGTACGTGGGGCTGACAGTGGTGATCCAGTCACTGTAGTAGATCGCCTGCGAGAGGAAGTCATTCAGCTCGTCCGGGCCCCGGTACCGCAGGTTGTGGATGGTGAAGACGGAGGCAACACCCCGAAGGACCGGATTGCTCCATGCAAGGTTGCGCAAAGCGAATGCCAGTGGCGCCGTGTGCCAGTCGTTCAGGTGAATGATGTCCGGGATCCATGGTTCCCTGGTGAGCATCTGGATGATCGCACGGCAAAAGAACTGGTATCGGAGAAGGTCATCGGGCTCTCCGTAAACGTTCTCCCGGCCGAAATAGTGGCGCTCGCCGACGAGGTTGACCGGTACGCCTCCAGATCCTTCGACGGTCGCAATATCGATCGTCCGGTCCCCTCCCGGGAGGGGGACCACCAACTCGCGGTGCTCGGGTGCCGCATCGAAATAACGCAGTGCACTCTGGTGGCAGGGTGTGACGACACGAACATCGTGCCCGATCTCCTTCAGCCGCTGCGGGAGTGAAGATGCCACGTCGGCGAGACCGCCAACCTTGGAGAACGGGTCGACTTCGGCGGATGCAAACAGGATTTTCACGGGCCCTCCGCGGCGAACAGCGCCCGTTCCAGCTCGGCGCGAGTTTCGTTAGCGGCGGCCAGCCGCCAGCCCGAGTCACGCTTCACACGTTCGGAGGCTGCGCTCGACCTGATCGCCTTGATCGCATAGAGTGCCGTCTCGTTGAGCAGTGCCAGGCCACGGTAGATCATGGGGACATCCCACATGGGCCGCCGACTCGCCCACCAGAACTGGCAGCTATGCAGTGCTGGCTGGAACTTCTCCGAGGCAAGTGCCGCGTACTTTCGCGCAACGTCACCCTCGGCGTACCGATTCGCGACGGCGATGAGTTCAACGCAATGGTCGACGTACTCCCATTGTAGTTCGTGGACGCGGTTCCCGGGCGACTGCCAGAGCGGGTACGGGTTCTTCGCCGCGATATCGTCGCGCGTCGTGCTCCAGGATGATGGCAGGGGTTCGATGACGGGACCGTCCGGGAAGATCCCGAGAAGCTGGCTGGGGAGGACCATCGTGACGGGTGCCGTGGGAGTGTCGCCCGGATCAGCGGCCTGACCCTCCAGCGCCTCGAGCGTTCGCCCGAGGAACTCCCGCTCCCAGCCACGGATATGGTGACCATACGTCTCGGCGTCCATCGCCGTGAGGACGTAGGCCGGCAGCCCTGCTCCGACTCGCGAAAGGTCCTCCAGGAATCCCCGCGAGTCCGTTTCGCGGAAACTGATCCGATTACTGCGTGCATCGTCGCGGAAAAGGACATGCATGTTGCGGCCGTCGACCGGGACGCGGTAGACGAAGTCAACCGGCCAGTCGGCGGGGCAGGCCACGCCACTCAGGATGATCCACTCATGCCCCGAGTTGGCGATCGAGGGGAGGGTCTCCGGGCCGTAGCACATCTCTGGCGGAAAGAACCCCCGGGGATTCCACGCGCCGCCAAACGCCCGGTGATTGGTTCGCGCGTTGTCGGCGATCGATCGGACGCGCTCGTTCTCCGGAATGAGCGGGAGGATTGGATGGTACTTCCCGCTCCCAACGAACTCGATCTGCCCTTTCTCCGCGAGTTCCCGGAGGCCAGTGACCACGTCCCCATATCCATGATCCTCCAGCAACTCGGTGAGTACGCCGTTCATGTTCACGGCGATTCGTGACTTTGGATATTCGCGAAGGACCTGGACGAGCGGGCGATAGGATTCCTCCGTGATCCGCCGCAGGACATCGTGGGTCTGGGTGGGCGGCTGGTAGAAGTGGAGCAATTGCGCCCAGTACGTCATCTCTGTTCCTTCCAGCACAGGTCGAGGGTCGTCGCCGCGTCGGGATTGAGGTTCTTCACGAAGACGAGTGACCAGCCCTGTGTCACCGCCTCGGCGCCACGATCCGTCTGGACGGTGGCGACGACGGCATCTACCCAGAGATCATCGGCATTGTGTGTACAGCTCAGCGTGAACAAAGGGGTTTCGACCGACACAAGGTGCTCTTCCAGCGTGAAACGGGGAGTGGCGTCATCTTCGCCTGCCGGCAGGCTCACGTTCCACTCGCTGCAGAGTCTCCCGTCAGCGCAGATACGGTAATGGCATTCGAGTGCGCCCAATACGCGGATGATCTTCCGGTATTCGCGCTCCCCGAGCCTGCAGTCGAGTTCGATCGAATCCTCGCCCAGAGTCCAATGGTGCACCTCGGGCTGCGACGCCTGCCGCTGGGCAGTGTATGCATCCCGCGATGCGCCAACGCCGAGGATCGTCTCCTGGGCGGCGAGCCGGAGCCCGCGGTCGAACGCCATCCCCCACGTGTCAAGGCTGTCGTGATAGGCCTCCGGACGGCGGGCGAGCACATGTGTGAGGTGCCAGCCTGGCTTGCGAAGCTCCCAGTGTGTCAGCAATCCGCCGGAGCCCGGCGACACGATAGCAAGCTGGTCATCGGAGCGCAGGCAGACTTCATCACGGCCATCGAGATCCCAATCACGGACATCGGGCGGCTGTGCGCCGGGAAAAAGCAGCGCATCGGCACAGGCCAGGTGTCCGAAGCTCGCATGACGCAGGTGTTCGAGATAGATGCCGCCTGCAACTCCGTGCCACATCGAGTTCGAGCTGAGGGCCCGCCAGGTATGGTCGAGTGCCTCGTCATTGACCTGGGCATGTGCCTCGCTCGCGAGTATCAATCCTCGCTTCTGGAGGAGGTTCGCCTCCGGGTAGCGGATGAGGAAGTGGCGCCAGTGGCTGCCACGGGTGAAGCGGACGAGTTCCGGCGCCTGGATCTCGAGGACTCGGCGTGCCCGATCGAGGCCACGCTGGAGGTGGGGCGGCAGCGCCCAGCCATCGAGCCCGCGGTGTGCGCTCGAGGGGATGTATGCGAGCGACTGTGGTTCGTGGTCTCGAATCTGCTCTCCGGGGAGGGTGATCGAAAGCCATCCCATCTCCGATTCGAGGCGAGTAAATAGCTCGTCGACCCAGCCGTGCTCCCATGCTCGCAAGAATGTCCCGGACCAACCGCCAAGCTTCTCACCGTCGATGGCGAGCGAGACCAGCCCGCCGGGGTGCCGCTCGCCCCTTTGCCGGAGATAGCCGAACCACTCGTCGATCGAGCCCCAGGGCGTGAGGTCTTCGAGATGCGTCGAGGCAGGAAAGAGTGCAAGAGCTTCGCCGCCATCTTCGGTGAGATACCAGCCGCCGAGGTCTTCTGTGTCGAAGCCCGCAGCCTCGAACTGGGTGTCGTCGAGGACCGTCCATTCAAAGCCTGCACGCCGGAGCTCGGCGGGGAAGTGCGGTTCCCAGGCGAGCTCTGGTATCCACGCCCCGGTGGGGACCCGGCCGAAGAGCCGCTCGACCTGTGCACGGCTGCGGGCAAACTGACCCGTGCGATCACGTTCGGGAATCGCCGCAAGCACAGGCTCAAAATATGCACCACCGAGGAGTTCAGCCTGGCCCCGCTCGACAAGTACCCGGATGCGCTCTATGAACTCCGGGTGGCGTTCCTCAAACCACTCGAGGAGAGGGCCACTGTAATGCAGACCACAGCGCACTCCGCGATGCCGCTCCAGCGCTGAGACGAGTGGATCGTACGCCCGGGCGAAGAGTTCCTCGAAAACGGACTCGTGATTACCAACCGGTTGGTGCTGATGAAACACCAGGGCGAGATGGACCGGCGCCGGGCTCATCGCCCTGTCGCTACCCCTTCCCGGGAGGCATACAACTGCGGGTTGATCTCCGGGAATGGATTGTCCAGGGCACTGTATTCGGCGACCAGTCCGTCGAGGCCGGGGCTGTTCGTCTCGATTGCCCATGCCAGGTCGTCAAATCGGCTGCAGTGGGAGTTGAAGCGTTCCACTGCGTAGTCGTGTGCCTGTCCTGTCGTCATCAGGAACTGCCAGTCAGAGGACTGTAGCAGCAACAACTCGCGCGCAAGCTGCCGGGTCGCCGCATTCGAGACGGTGAGTAATGCCTCGGCACGGCGCTGACGGGTGTGGACCTCTGGCCATGTCCATTCGGTCCCGGGATTGAGCCATGTGCGATGGTCGCCACCGTTACCCCACGAGCCCTCGGGAAGGTCGATGCTGGCTGTTGGCGGGTCATCGCGGACAACCTCGCAGGCCTGGGCCAGCGTCACGTGCTCATCCATGGCGAGCAGGCGGATGGCCTCTTCAAGCCAGTCGATGCCCTCGAACCACCAGTGTCCGAGCAGTTCGGTGTCGTATGCGGCGACGACTGAGCCCGGCTCGGTTGCACCGAGCTCATAGAGGTAGAGCTCCGTCTTCACGAGGTCGCGGAAGTGATTGGCATGGCCCATGGCGATGCTCCGAGCGGCTTCCGGGTCGTATTCAGCCTTGGCTCCAAGGTCGACCTGTGGTCCTGTCACCCGCCAGTAATGCAGGCCGCTTTCGGAGTCGCGCTTGTGGAACTCACGGTAGGCGGGATCGCCGGGATAGCCGTTGGCGGCCGACCAGACCTGGAGGCCCGTCCGCTCGTTCCGGGCAAGGGCCGCGACTTTCGATTCACCTACCCAGTACGGCCGGAACGTCGTTCCGTGATGTATCTCGCTGCCCACTGGCCTGCGAGCCGGGGTCGCAAACCGCTGGGGCTCAGGGTAGGGACCGGCCATTTTGGCCATCGTCTTGCCGCGGGCGCGCCCGCCGGTCACGAGGTGTGTCTCGACGAAGAAGACCTTGATGCCCGCTTCCTCGAGGTAGGTCTCGAGGCCCGGCTTGTACGCGCACTCTGGAAGCCAGAACGAGCGTGGCTCTCGCCCGAAATTGCGGATATGCGATTGGATACCGGTTGTTATCTGGAAGCGGACCGCATCCGGGCTGTCGAGTAACGGGAGATATCCGTGTGTGGCCGCACAACTTGCGATCTCGATATGGCCGCTTTCTTCGAGATTCGCCAACGCTTTGAGTGGCTCAGCATTGAGTTCGTCTTCGTAGAAGCGCTGGATGTCGAGATATCGCTGGTGGTGAAACCGCGCCGTCTTTTCGCGAAGGGCGGAAGTCCCGGCAAAACGCGCAACGTCGGCGCGGGCCCGCTCGATCTGGTCTGTCAGGTACTCGCGAAAATGCGCCTGCATCAGGCTGTCGCCGATCTGTTCAGAGAGGACCGGCGTCATGTTGATAGTAACGCCAAGCGACCCATCCACTTCCCTGGAAAGCCGGGTGAAGGCACGAATCAGCGGGAGGTAGCACTCCAGCATCGCCTGGTGCAGCCACTCTTCACCATGGGGCCAGCGGCCGGCGAGGCGGCAATACGGCAGGTGCGAATGCAGGACAAAGGTCGCTGTGCCAGTCATGGCTTCTCCTCATTTAGGCCCAGTGCACGAGGCCGGTGGCGAACGGGTTGTGCAGATCGGGGTGGTAAGGCATCACACGGACAATGTAGCCTGCGCGTCCACCCTCTTCTGGTTCGAGCGTTCCCCTGAATGTGCAGATGCCGTCCTCGTTCATGGAAATGAACGCCAATGGCACAACATGCGTTGTCTCGAGACCGCCTTCAGGTTCGGTGCGTCCGTAGACAACGTCCACACGCACATCCGGCGGCTGGAGGCCATCGAGGTGTGCCTGCGCGGTTACCACCACAGGTTGGCCCGCCATGATGTGCTCGTGGGCGGTGTCCTCAACAGCCAGCACCTTCACACCGTACCAGTTTGCCTGGATTCGCTGCAGCCAGGCCGCCTGGTCACGGGCGGGGGCCATGCCATCCTCGCGTAGCCGGTGCCAGCTGCGCGAAGCGGGTGTGTATGCCTCCGTCGCGTACTCCGAGACCATTCGAGCCGTGTTGAAACGCGGTGCGAACGCGGCAATGGAGCGTTTCATCTGCTCGACCCAGTTCACCGGCAGCCCATCCTTGTCCCGATCGTAGAAGAGCGGGACTACCTCATTTTCGAGCAGGTCATAGAGCGAGGCGGCGTCATACGCGTCCTGTGTTTCCGGGTCGTCGTCGATCCTGTCCCGCCCAATAGCCCAGCCGAGGCCCGGCTTGTAGGCCTCCCACCACCACCCGTCGAGCACGCTCATGTGCAGGGCGCCATTTGCTACGGCTTTCATCCCGCTCGTTCCGCTTGCCTCCAGTGGCCGGAGGGGGGTGTTGAGCCAGACATCGCAGCCCTGGACGAGGACCCGAGCGACCTCGACGTCGTAGCCCTCGAGGATGACCACCCGGTCACGGAACTCGGGCCGGCGGCCGAATTGGAGTACCTCGCGAATGAGCTGCTTTGCCGGCTCGTCGCGGGGGTGTGCCTTGCCGGCGAAGATGAACTGCACGGGCCGCTGGCTGTTATTCACAATGGCCGCCAGGCGGTCGGGATCACGAAAAAGAAGTGACGCCCGCTTGTAACCGGCGAAGCGCCTCGCGAAGCCAACGGTCAGGTAGTTCGGATCGAGTGCCCGGCCGAGAACCGGGTCCACCGAGGCGAGGCCCTGGCGGCTGCCTCCGAGCATGTGCTGCTCACGCGCGCGGATGACGAGCCGCTCGCGCCGCCTGTCGTGGGCATCCCAGAGCTCCTGGTTCGGGATCTCGTACACCTTCTGCCATGTTGAGGCGTCGGACGGATCTTCACGCCATTGCGGCCCCACGTAGCGATCGAACAACTCGCCCATGTCGTGGGAGACCCACGTCGGCAGGTGCACTCCATTTGTGACATAACTGATTGGTGCCTGGTCCTCCGGGAGGTTTGGCCAGGCAGCATCCCATAGCTTCTGCGAGACCGACCGGTGAAGCCGCGACACGCCGTTTCGGTAGCCGCTCAACCGAAGGCCGAGGAGTGCCATCGAGAACGGCTCCGCCTCGTCGTCGGGATTGATCCGGCCCAGGCCGATGAATGTCCGCGCATCGAGCCCCATCGCCGCGTAGTAGTGGCCCAGGTGCTGGCGGACGAGGTCTAGTGGAAAGAGGTCGATGCCCGCGGCCACCGCCGTGTGGGTCGTGAATGCAGTTGCGGCAGTAACGGGCAGCCGCGCCTCATCGAACGACGCCTTCGTGGATTCCATCAGCATCCGGATGCGCTCAACACCGAGCAATGCCGAATGCCCCTCATTCATGTGGCATACGGCGGGGTGCATACCGAGCGCGTGCAGTGCCCGGATCCCGCCAATTCCCAGCATCATCTCCTGCTGAATGCGCATGTCGAAATCGCCACCGTAGAGCCTTGCGGTGATATCCCGGTCGGCGGGGGAGTTCGGCTCGATATTCGAGTCCAGCAGGATGAGCGGAGTCTTGCCGACATCAAGGCGCCAGATACGCGCATGCACATCGCGGCCGTTGAACGGGACGGTGATATCGAGAGGCTTCCCGTCCGCGTCGGTGAAGAGCTGGAACGGTTGAGCCGCGATATCGATATCGTGGTACTCCTCGTGTTGCCAGCCATCGGGGCCGAGCACCTGCGAGAAGTAACCCTGGTGGTAGAGCAGCCCCACGCCGACAAGAGGCAGGCCCAGGTCGCTCGCCGATTTCAAGTGATCGCCAGCGAGCACTCCCAGTCCACCGGAGTAATTCGGGAGGCTCTCGGTGAGCGCGAACTCGAGAGAGAAGTAGGCGATCACCTCACGGATATCGGTGCCCGGGACGGTGACGCGCGGCGAGCGGGCCAGGTACGCGTCCAGCGTGTGCTGGACGCGCTGGAGGTGCATCAGGAATCCATCATCTTCGGCGAGACGCTCCAGCGTGCTGCGCGAGAGGAGCTGAAGGAGCCGTGTGGGGTTCTGGTTCGTTGCCTGCCAGAGCTGACGGTCCATGCGTTCGAACAGGAGCAACGCATCGGTGTTCCACGTCCAGAACAGGTTTCGGCAGATGGTTCGAAGGGGTTCCAGGGGTGCTGGGAGCCGGGGCTCGACCTGGAAACTACGGGTGGCACGAAGTCGCATGCACCCCATTGTAACCCCCGGGCGCATGTCGCTTTCGCGGACAGGGAATTGGCGCCTCCTGATTCCATCATGGTTGTTCCCATTTCAGTCGCGTGCGAACATCGCAGCGGCCGCGCTTCGTTCGAGTGTGCATTCGGCGGCGCGGGTTTGCAGAAGTTCATGCCGTTCCGAGCCATCCTTTTCGACATCGGCGATACGCTCTGGAACTCACACGGAGCGCCCCCTCCCGAGGAGTTTCGGCGCCTCGCGGCTGATCGTGCCGCCAACGAACTTTTCCGGCTGGGCCTCCGCCACGCCGACCCGGCACTGGTCGCGCGCTCAATATGGGTAGCTATGGAGGATGCGATGCGCAGGGCGCGGGCCACGGACCGCATTGAGCCAGACTATGGACTGGTCGCGCAGGAAGCGCTCGCACGGATAGGTATCCAACTTGGACGGGACCAGGCAGCCGACCTCCTGGAAACCACGTATGTCTCCGGGATTGAGGGTGGAAAAGCACCGTTCCCGGACGCCCGCGAGACACTACTCGCCCTCCGGGCGCGCGGCTTTCTACTCGGTGCAATCACCAATCGCGCCTTTGGTGGCGAACGGTTCCGGGCAGACCTTCGCGACGCAGGCCTTGATATCGGCTGGGATTGTGAAGCCGTCTCGGTTGAAGTGGGTTACCTGAAGCCGCACCCCGCCATCTTTCATTTTGCGCTCGACGCCCTGCATATCGAACCAGCGCACGCGCTGATGGTCGGGAATTCGCTCGCCGAGGATGTTCTCGGCGCCCAATCGGTTGGAATCGCCGCCGCCTGGCGGCGCTCCGCACCCGATGCGGAGGGCGTGGTGCCCGATTTTGTCTTTGACGAGGTTGCGGACCTGCTCACCATCGCGGAACTCCAGGAGCCTGGCGGATGACGAGTGAGCAGCGCACCTGGGGCGGCCGGTTCTCTGGCGATATGGATGCATTGACGCGCGACTACACGGCCGGAGTTGATCAGGGGCTCTACGAGCACGACATCGCCGGGTCCATCGCCCATGCGCGGATGCTCGGTAAGCAGGGGATCATCCCCCTGGCGGACGCCGACGCAATTATCGCCGGCCTTGCCAGCGTGCTCGACGACTTTCGCGCTGGCCGCATTCAGTGGCGGCCAGAACTCGAGGACATTCACACCCACGTCGAGGCCGCCCTCCGGGGGAAGATCGGCGATGCGGCCGGAAGGCTCCACACCGCGCGCTCACGCAACGACCAGGTGAGCCTCCTCAATCGGATGGTAGTGCGTGAGGCAATCGACGAGGCAGTTGATGGTGCGAACGCGCTGCTCGCCACCCTCTGCGACCTTGCCGAGAAGCACGCGGCCGACCCAACTCCGGGGTACACGCACGTTCAACGTGCTCAGCCGGTGACACTCGGCCACCATCTCCTCGCGTATGGGGAGATGCTGCTCCGCGACCGCGATCGCTTCCGTGATTGTCGGAGACGTACGAACATCATGCCACTCGGCTCCGGCGCTCTTGCCGGCTCTCCCTACCCGCTCGACCGCGAATCGGTGGCCCGTGAACTCGGCTTCGAAGCCATCAGCCGGAACAGCCTCGACGCCGTTGCCGACCGCGACTACCTGGCCGAATTCCTCGCCGCCTGCTCGATCACGCAGATGCACCTCTCGCGCCTTGCGGAGGAGATCATCTATTGGTCTGGGGCCGAGTTCGGGTTCATCCGGCTGCCGGACGCCTTCGCCACAGGGTCGAGCATCATGCCGCAGAAGAAGAATGCCGATGTGGCTGAGCTGGCGCGGGGCCGCACGGGCCGTGTCTACGGTGAACTCGTCAACATCCTCACCAACCTCAAGGGTCAGCCCCTTGCCTACAACCGCGATTTGCAGGAAGACAAGGCTGCGATTTTTGGCGCTAGGAACGTCGTCCTCCCGACACTGCGGATCTTCGCGGCCATGCTGCCCGCGTTGGACTTCAACCTCGAACGGATGCGCAGGGCCGCAGGAGAGAGCTACTCGCTCGCGACCGACGTGGCCGACTATCTCGTGAAGAAGGGCATGCCGTTCCGCGAGGCGCATGGCGTCGTTGGCGGGCTCGTGCGGGCCTGCGAAGAACTCGGCTGCGAACTCAACGAGCTTCCCTTCGAAACGTATCGCGAAGCGAGTTCCTTCTTCGAGCGCGATATCCTCGGCCTGAGCGTCGATTCTGCGCTCGCCGCGCGGGATATTCCGGGTGGTACGGCACCCAGGCAGGTGCGCCTGGCAGCGGCAGCTCTTCGGGCAGCTATCTAACCCCTTCGTATTCCGATAGAGCTTGTCCCCAGAGTCCAGCGGAGTAGCCTGAGATCACACTCCGATGGATATCGTCTCTGCCGTTCGGCGCCGCTCAGGTGCACAATCGCAGCGCCTGGCCCCGTTGCTCTATGCCTCTGTTGGTGGTCTCGCCGCCGGCGTCGGGACCGTCGCTCTCGTCAAGGGTCTCGAGTATGGCCACCGGGCCTTCTTCGATGGCCTCGGAGAGATGCTCCCGTTTGGACAGTGGTCGCTGATTCTCATCGTCGCACTTGGCGGGCTCCTTGCCGGGCTCATCGATCGCTACCTGGGCCACGAGTCGCGGGGGCACGGCGTCCCCGATGTCATGTACGCGTTTGAACACGCGGGCGGCAGGATGCCGTGGCGTGTCTCGCTTTCCGGCGCGCTGGCAACCATCGCGACCATTGGCGCCGGTGGGTCGGCTGGCCAGGAGGGCCCGAGCGTCCATATCGGCGCCGGTCTCGCATCGCTCGTCGGGAGCGGTTTGCGCGTTGGTCCCGAGCACCGCCGCCTCCTCGTTGCGGTCGGTGCGGCAGGCGGGATTAGCGCGGTTTTCAATGCGCCGCTCACCGGTTCATTCTTCGCGCTCGAGGTCGTCCTGCGACGGTTCACCATCCGCAACTTCTCCGCGGTCGTTCTCGGCGCTGTGCTCGCGAACGTTGTCTACCGCGGCCTGTTAGGAGACGAAGCGGTCCTCCGCAGCCCGGCGTATAGCTTCGATTCTGGCTGGGAGATCATCACGTACGCCGCGCTGGGTATCGGTACGGCCCTCGTGGCCCTGGGATTTGTTCGCGGCCTTGGCCTGGTCGAGACCGTTCGCGAACATCTCGCCCTGCCCCTCGTTGCACCCGCCATAGGAGGCGCGCTCGTCGGCCTCATCGGTGTCTGGCACAGCGAGATCATCGGAACGGGGACGGAGCAAATCGCCAGCTATCTGAACGGTGAAACGGCGGCCCGGCTCCTCCTCCTGCTTGTCGCCCTGAAGGTGATTTCTACGAGCCTCACACTGGGGAGCGGCGGCACCGGCGGGGTGTTCATGCCCTCGCTCTTCCTCGGCGCGGCATTTGGCGGGGCATTCGGCCATGCCGCCGACCGGCTGGTACCCGGGCTCTCGGCCGCACCTGGCGCCTACGCGGTGGCGGGGATGGCGGGTGTTTTCGCGGCCGCGGCGAGCGCCCCGATCACCTCACTCCTGCTGGCCTTTGAAGTCTCACGCGATTACGGCCTTGTCGTCCCCCTCATGGTTGTCGTGGTGATCTCCACTGCCGTCGGGCAACTGCTCATGCATGAGACGGTCTACTCTGAAGGCCTCCGGAAGATCGGTATCGATCTCAGCAAGGAGCGTGCCAGCGACCGGCTCGAGTCGATCAGCGTGGGCAACGCGTGCATGCCGCCGGCGTTCGTCATCCCCTCGGGGATGCTGGTCGACGATGTGCGAGCCGTGTTTGCGCGGCTTCGTGCCGATATCCTGCCGGTTTCGGATGGTAGCAAGGTGGTCGGGATGATCTCGGCACGTGACCTGCTCTCGGCAGGTCCGGATGTCGCTGCTCACCCGCAGACAGCCGCACACGTGATGACCCGCCCGGCCGTCACCGCCAACGAAGATGAGACCCTGCAGGCTGCCGTGCTGCGAATGGACGAGGCTGATGTCCGTGCGCTGGCGGTGGTGGGCGCCGGAGGTGAACTGGTCGGTATCCTGGAGCGCTCGCACGTGCTCGGCGCCTATGCCAGCGCCGCGCCTCCAGCACCGACAGATGCAGTCACACTCCGCCAGATCGAGCAGCCCGGCGGCCACTTTCTTCGGGCGCGCGTCTATCGGGGCGGGCCATTGTCCGGGCTCGCCATACGTGACCTTCACTTTCCGGAAGGAAGCCTCATCGTGAGTATCCGCCGGGCCCGGCAGACGCTCGTCCCGAGGCCATCGATGGTGCTCCAGCCAGGGGACCAACTGGTCATCCTCGCGGAAGAGGATGCGCGAGTCGAACTGGACCGGCGGCATCTCTTGAACGTGACCCGTGAGACTCGGGTTCAGCGGGGATTCGGCGCGCTCTATCAGCGATTCCGCCGTGGTCCCAGGTAATCCTTCAGTTCGTAATCTGGCCGTACAGCCAGGTGCCGCCCACGATACCGCTTACTACGGCGGAGAACTGGAGAAGAAACCAGTAGATGCGGCACCTGGTATTCACGCATCGTCCTCCAGCACCTTGCGCCTGGCTGCACTGAACTCCTCGTCGGTAAGCGAACCTGCCAGCCGTAGCGCACTGAGCCGTTCGAGAGCGGCCACAACGTGTGTGTCGCTCTCATCGTCTCCGCCCATGGTGTCAACGGTTCTCCGATCCGTTTGTTGCGCCTCGTTCCGGGGTACCTGGAGCAGGCCAACAGGCCCCGATTCCTCGTCTCGTGGCGAGGTTGCTGAACGGAAATCACGCAGGGGCCCAGAGCCGGGAACTCGGTCGCGGCGTGCAGGCGAACGGTAAATATCGCCGGTATGTGGCGACGGGAGCGGCAGGATCCCCTTCAGAATCGGTTTCCCAAAGAGGAGGAGCGGGCCGCCCCCCATGACGGCAAAGAGCACGCCACACACGATCCAACCCCATTCAAGACCACCACCCGGTGGATCGAACCCGAACTCAACGAAGTTCCAGCCCAGCGAGAGGAAGAGCGCTGGCCACGCCAGCCAAATCCAACTCGGGACCCCATAGCGAAACGTGAGGTAGAGGTAGGCGAGGAAGGCGGCGACGCCGCCCCAGATGCCACCGATCATGGCGAGCGGGACGCCGCTGGGGCATGGCCGAACGTAAACATACGGCCCTCCGCTGCCACATGACCCGCCGACTTCCATCACGCTCCGCATGCCCAGGAAGAGCATCGTCATGCCACACACGACAGCCGCCAGTGTGAAGAAGATGAGCAGTGATGCGACAGGCCCGCCCCGGCCCGGTTCAGCGCGTTGGAGGATCACGCCGGGAAGCTTAACGGGTGGGACCCCGACGCTCACACCCCGGTTTTCCGAGACAAATCGGGCCGCCGCCAAAGGGGCGGCCCGTCTGACTCAACTCGTCACCCGGCTACTCGGTGATGAGCTTGACGAGCTCCTCGGTCGCCTTCGCAGCTGCGACAACCTTCTCCTTCTCCTCGGCGGTGAGCGGAAGTTCGAAGGTGCGCTGGATGCCACCGGCGCCGAGCTGGCAGACAGTGCCGCTGAAGGTGCCATTGATCCCGTATTCGCCCTGGTGCAGCGTCGAGCAGGGGATCAGGCGGCGCTGATCGAGGAGGATCGACTCGACCATGGCGATGGTGGCGGCCGAAGGCGCGTAGTAGGCCGACCCCGTCTTCAGGAGCTCGCCGATCTCGGCGCCGCCACGCATGGCGCGGGCGACGAGTGCCTCTACCTTCTCGGCCGGGAGAAGGTCGGTGAGCGGAACTCCGCCGATACGCGTCTGGGATACAACCGGGACCATGGTCGTGTCGGTGTGGCCGCCGATGACATAGCCGTGTACGTCGGCTGGCGAGACGCCAAGCTCGGCGCTAATGAAGTAGCGGTAGCGGGCACTATCGAGAGCACCGCCCTGGCCGATGACACGTTCGCGGGGAAAGCCGCTCGCTTTGAGTGCGACATGGCACATCGCGTCCATCGGGTTCGCGAAAATGACGATGACGGCGTTTGGCGAGTGCTTCGCCGCCTCGGAGACCTTGGCCCGGACGATTGCGGCATTACCGTTGAGGAGTTCTTCGCGGCTCATGCCGGGCTTGCGGGGAGCGCCGGCCGTGCAGATGACGACGTCGGAGTTTGCAGTCTCCTCCCAGCCATCTGTCGCCGAGATGCGGGTGCTGAAGCCCTGCCAGGCTGCTGCCTGGGACTCGTCGAGCGCCTTGCCGAAGTGCATCGTGCCCGCGAACTGGGGATCGTCCTGGAGGACGACGTCGCAGATATCGAGTTCGATGAGGCGCTGGGCCATGGCGCCGCCAGTTGCGCCGGCGCCGATGATAGTGACCTTCTTCCGGGCCATGAATACTCCTCAATAGGAAAACGGGATTGACCCTCAGGGTACCACGGAGAGGTGTTATTGCCTTGCCAGGGAGTGCCCTTCAGCCTCTAACTACCTCGTCCCCTACACTGGTTTTCGTGGACCAATCCCACATTCGCAACTTCTGCATCATCGCCCACATCGACCACGGAAAGTCGACACTTGCCGACCGGTTGCTCGAAACCACCGGGACTGTCTCGAAGCGCGAGATGGCCGAGCAACTGCTCGATTCGATGGACCTCGAGCGAGAGAAGGGCATCACCATCAAAGCGGCTGCTGCGCGGATGTTTTACACGGGTGCTGACGGCATCGAGTACGAGTTTAATCTGATCGATACCCCGGGCCACGTCGACTTCGCCTACGAGGTTTCGCGCAGTCTCGCCGCCTGTGAGGGTGCCTTGCTGGTGGTCGACGCTTCGCAGGGTATCGAGGCGCAGACCCTGGCAAACGTCTACCTGGCGATGAACCAGAACCTCACACTCATCCCGGTGCTCAACAAGATTGACCTCCCTCACGCGGAACCAGAGCGGGTTGCGGCCGAACTCGAGCGCGTTATCGGCTTCTCTCGCGACGAGATCGTCCTCGCGAGTGCCAAAGAGGGAGTCGGGGTGCCTGAGATCCTGAAGGCGATAGCGGAACGTATTCCGCCACCGGGCGGCGACCCGGCGAAACCCCTCCAGGCACTCATCTTCGATTCCAAGTACGACGCGTACAAAGGCGTGGTTGCACATATTCGCGTCTTCCAGGGGCGTCTTGCCGCACGCGAACACCTGAAGCTGATGGCTACTGGCGCTACCTTTGAGCCACTCGAATATGGTGCATTCAGCCCGGCGATGCGGCCGCTCGCTGCCCTCGAGTGTGGCGAGGTCGGCTACGTCGCAACCGGACTGAAAGACGTCGCCGATGCCCGCGTTGGTGACACTATCACGCTCCAGGCGCACCCCGCTGCCGAGCCGTTGCCCGGGTATCGCCAGGTGAAACCGATGGTTTTTGCCGGTATCTACCCCACCGATTCGGACCAGTACCAGGAGCTTCGCGACGCACTCGCCAAGCTCACCCTCAACGATGCGTCGCTCGTCTACGAACCGGAGTCATCGGTGGCGCTCGGGTTCGGCTTCCGTTGTGGATTCCTTGGGCTTCTCCACCTCGAGATCATCGGCGAACGACTGGAACGCGAATACAATCTCAGCCTCCTGACGACGGCACCGAGCGTGGAATACCACGTGACCACAACACGCGACGAGCAAGTGATCGTCGATAACCCGGCTGATCTCCCGGATCCGTCGAGAATCGCGGAAATCTCCGAGCCCTGGGCGAAGATCGATGTCATCACCCCCAGCCGCTACATCGGCCAGGTGATGGAACTCGTCACGACGCGTCGTGGTCAGTTCCTGCGCATGGAGTTTCTCGAGCCTGAGAGTGATATGGCGCCCGGGGAAGCGCGCGTGCTTCTCGAATACGACGTCCCGATGGCCGAAATCCTGGTCGACTTCTATGACCAGCTCAAAGGCTCGACGAGTGGGTATGCGAGCCTGGACTACTCGCTTAGCGGCTATCGTCCGGCCAGGCTGGTGAAGGTCGATATCCTCGTCAATGGCGTACCGGTCGATGCTCTCTCCCTCATCACCCACCAGAACAATGCCGACCGCGAGGGCCGCGCCCTCGTGAGCAAGCTCAAGGACCTCATCCCGCGCCAGATGTTCGATGTCCCTCTGCAGGCGGCAGTCGGCGGCAAGATCATCTCTCGTGAGACGATCCGGGCGATGCGTAAGAACGTCCTAGCAAAGTGCTACGGGGGCGACATTTCCCGGAAGCGTAAGCTGCTCGAAAAGCAGGCCGAAGGAAAGAAGAAGATGAAGAAGGTGGGAAGCGTTGAGATCCCACAGGAAGCCTTCATGGCCGTACTCAAACTCCGCGACTGAGCCGCGTAATACCGTTGAAATCCCGAGATGGTACGTTCCGGCACGATAACCGCCTTCGTGGCGCCCCACAGGAGCACTGGCCGTGATCAAGGCATTCGTCTTAATCGTCGTCGACCCCGCCCGGACGGTGGATGTGTACAACCAGCTTCGGGCGGTCCAGGGCATCAGCGAGGTCTACCAGGTGATGGGACCCTACGACATCGTCGCGGTGGTCGAAGTCGCGAACCTCACGGAGGTGCCCTCGGTCATCAGCCGCCACATTCGTGCGGTTGAAGGGATCGAGAGCACTACGACGTGTGTCACCTTCCCGGAACCAAACGGGGACTGACCAATTCCCGTCATTCGTGGGTGCCCGCCGGGAGGAGCCCTGGAACTCGCCGGCCGCACAGAATAGGTTTGGGGCCCACCGGACACTTGATCGCCATCTCTCGGGCATATCCTTCTCCCCTGCCGCCGGGCATCGTTTGGGATGTTCGAAATCCCATCAGGGGAGCAGGCTGATGCAACCCAGCACGCCCACGTGCACTGTGTGTGGTGCCTCCGGGTCTCCCGGCGCCAGGTTCTGTCGATTCTGCGGTGGCGCGATGGCCGCTCCGCCAGCGGCGTCAGCACCAGCAACCGCCGCTTTATGTACCTCCTGTAGTGCGCCACTTGGCCCAGGTTCACAGTTCTGCTCACGGTGTGGCAGCCAGGCGCAAGCCGCCACGAGCCGCCTCCGGCCTGGAGTGCAAACGCTGTGCGCGTCGTGCCACCAGCCGTTGCCGCCGGGCGCCCAGTTCTGCGGCGCGTGTGGTGCGCTCACGGGCTCAGTGGGCCGCCCGGCCTTTTCGGGGTCTGTGGCGGTGCGGCGCGAGGTACCGTCCCTCACCTGGCGGACAATTGGCATGGGGATTGCGTTTGGCCTCGTGCTCGTGGGGTCATTTCTTGACTGGGTGAAGGTCGGACCCTTCGGGGCTGGAGCATTCGAGGAGGATGCCCGGTTCCGTATCTGTGACTGGTTCGACACGACCAGCGCCCCGCTCGACGGCCTCGTCATCCTCGCACTCGCTGTCGCGGGGCTCCTCATTGCCGGGCTGGTTATTGCTCGCAGGTTGCGAGATACAACCGCGGCGATGTTGCCGCGATTGCTTGGAAGTGTGGCGCTGACCTTCGGGATCCTGCAGATGCAGTACATCAAGTCGGAAGCACCCTCGGCCGACTGGGGAATGGGTCTCTACCTGATAGTCGCTGGCGGCGTGGCTGCCACGGTGGCCACCATGCTTCCAGCGAGAGCTCTGGGGGTATCCCGGTAGCTATTCGGTGCGATGTACATGTGAACCGGGGTGGTTTCGCAGGATTGTGATGCAGCGCGGCGCCTGGAGCCCGCACTCTCCGGTCGGCCTTCGTGGGCGAGGCCAACTAATGGCTACCCATTCGAAATGGCCAGGTAACAGGAAGAGGGCGTCAGAAAGCGCCCTCGGTCCCCTGGTTGGTGGGAGGTAGGAAGCTTGGCGACCCCGAGCGGATTCGAACCGCCGATCTCCACCTTGACAGGGTGGCATGTTAGGCCGCTACACCACGGGGCCGCGCCTATCTGTACGGTAGCCAGTGCCCCACCAACGGGCAAGCCGGATTGCTCCCGCGAATCGCACGCGACATGGTTCCCTTGACAGATCCGGCTCGCGTCCTACCATGCCCTTCGCCCGACGGAGCAGAAGTCCCATTTCATCGCACGGGCGGTAGGAGTCGATGATGGCCGATCTCATGGAGGCGGCGAACACGTTCGCCCAGGACCTCAAGAACCAGAATCTCGCGGGGCTGATGATGGCCTTCACCCCGACCGGCATGGGCCAGGCGATGGGCCTGCAGGCGCAACTCCAGGCCAGCGGACAGCCGGCCGACCCAAATGCCACGGTCACGGCGGTTGCTGCTGGCGAAGAGGGAGCCCTCAAACTCGTTGATCTCGTCTTCAAGGGTGCCACGGGTGAGCAGACAATCGCGACGAAGTGGGCCGATGTTGGCGGTTCGTGGAAGGTCGACGGGATTTCACTCAAGGCATAGATATCGCTACAAGCACCCTTGACCGGGGCCGGGAGGCCTGCACCTGGCCCCTTCTCCTGTGACCGCATTTCCCGATAGGCTTGGCCTGATGGCCACGACACTCACGGGCGCCCGCGCGCTACCTCCGCATCGGCGCGCCGAGCGCTTCTTTCGATTCGGGTACACGTTTCTTCGTGTTTACCTTTCCTACAAGCTCATTCAGCGAAACAAGAAGCTGAACGGCGAGGAGCGGGAGCGCCGTTACAGCGCGGCCCACCGCAAGAACGCGGAACGCATCTACGCCCTTTCCACGCGCATGGAAGGGTTGCTCATCAAGACCTGCCAATTCATCTCGAGCCGGGCAGACGTGGCGCCCCCGGAGTATGTCGCCGTGTTGAGCCGCCTGCAGGACAGCGTACCCCCGCGGCCGTTCAGCCAGGTGATCCGGCAGGTTGAACGAGAACTGGGCGCCCACCCGGATACCATTTTCAGCGCGTTTTCGAGGAGGCCGATCGCGTCGGCCTCTATCGCCCAGGTGCACCGGGCGCGGACGAAGGATGGCCGCGATGTCGCCGTGAAGGTGCAATACCTCAACATCGATCGCGTGGTCGAGACCGACTTGCGCAACCTGGGCATACTCGTCCGCATCCTCGCTCGGATCGAGAAGAACTTCGATTTCCGCGTACTGATGGCGGAGATGAACAAGTACACCCCGCAGGAACTCGACTTCGTTCACGAGGGGCACAGCGGCGAGCGGGTAGCTCGTGATCTCGCTCACCGTAGCGACATTCGGGTTCCCGCCGTTGTATGGGAACACACCACCAGGCGTGTGCTTACAACCGAGTTCATCGAGGCGATCAAGATCTCCGACATCCCCAGGCTCGAAGCTGCCGGTATCGACCCAAACCAGGTTGCCCTGATCATGACCGAGGCCTACTGCGAGCAGATTCTCGTGCACGGTTTCTTCCATGCCGACCCGCACCCCGGAAACCTGCTCGTGCTTCCTGGTCCCGTGGTGGTCTTCATCGACTTCGGCCTTTCCAAGGACCTGCCCGCACAGTTCCGGCTGAACTATGCACGCCTCGTCACGGCATTGATCACCCAGGATGACGAGCAGATGGTCGGCGCATTCCGGGAACTCGGATTCAAGACGAGGAGCGATGACCCAGGGTCACTGGTGGCGCTGGGACGCTCGTTTTTCGAATCAGCGGGACCGGCCGGAAAGCCCTATGTTGATGCAGACGTTATGCCCGAGGTGAGCGAGCGCCTCGCGAGGGTGCTCAACGAGAACCCGGTAACGGAGATCCCTGGCGATATCCTCCTGATCTTCCGGGTAATCGGCCTGATGAGCGGACTGCAAAAACATCTCGACAGCCGGGTGAACATGATCGACACGATCGCTCCCTATGCCGAGGCGCAAACATCGCCGGTGAAGGCCATGGGACATCTCGGGGATGACGCCCTGCTGGCGTAGCCCGTGCCTGCCAAGGCGGCCTGGTTAGGAGATGAGGCCCCAGAGAACCGTGAACAGGCTTGCCGCCTCGTCTCTGCCGAGCCACACCAGTGCTGCCGCCTGCGTAACGACGATCACACCCAATGCACCGATGAGTGCATTGCTCATCCACATCTTGCGGCGCAGTTCGGCTCGCTGGATGCGTTCCGACTCTGCGATCTCACGTGCGAAGAACTCCTGGTCATAGGCGTGTCGCATCTCCGGCTTCGAGAGCACTGAGTACGCCTCGTTGACCTTGTTCAGGGCATCCTGGCTGGTCTCGTCGACTTCGGCCCGCTTCACCAGTTCATCCGAGAGCCGCGCATACGCGTTCTCGATGCCCGCGAGATCGGCACGGGGGGGCAAATTGAGCACGGCGTAATAGTCGATGAGTGGGGCCGCGTCAGCCATGAAACTTCCCTCAAGAGAAGCTTCGGCGCACAGGCGATTCTTCTAAAGGGATAGAAACCCCTCGGCACGCAGCCCGTTGATGTAGTACCTCACCTGGCGAAGCGCCTCTTCCCGGTTGATCGGTGCGCCACCGAACACGTGCGCGAGGATGAACATGTTGAGAATGCCCGTGATTGCGGAGGCGCAGATTTGGGGGGTGTCGCAGCGGAAGAACCCCGATGCCATGCCACATGCGATCAGGTCATCGAGTGGGCGGCGGACGTCGCGGCCGAGAGCATCGCTGAACGTGTCCAGCGATGCCCCACCGAGACCAAATACCTCGCGGAGCACAAGGGCGATGATCTCTTCCTGGGCAAGGAAGTGATCGAGGTAGCGTTGCGCGTAGGCGATCGCCTGTTCGGCGGGGTCGGCATCGTTGGGGAACTGGGCCCGGATCGCCTTGGCCATCTCCTCGAGGATCTGGCGAATGATGCTGCCGTACAGGCCCTCTTTTGAACCGAAGTAGTAGTAGATCATCGGCTTCGTGGTCTGGGCGTCGTCAGATACTTCGCGAAGCGATGTCGCCGCATAACCCTTCTGAGAGAAGTGGCGAAGGGCGCTGGCGAAGATCCGGTCGCGAACCTCGGTTTCGCGGCCGGTTGAGTTCGAAGCTGAAGAATTCACATGGGCTCCCAGGGTAACTGCCACGCGGTCTGCTCGGCACCCCGATTGGCGGCCGCATATCCGAGTATAATCCGGCGCTACTGAACGGTTAAATGCGTTGCCGTGAAGGAGCGGATCCGGTAGTGTTTGGGAAGACCCTTTAAGGACGGTCCAGAGAGGCCGAAAAGGGGAGGAGGCGCCGGATGTCCGGCCAGCACTGCATGATCGTGCACGCCTGCCCCGCAAGCTGGGGGAGGCGTTTTTCATGAGCGAAACCCCTTACCTTGGCCCCGAAGAGATCGCGCGGACGGTCCGGCGGCTCGCCCACGAAGTCCTCGAGAACAACCACGGTACCGATAAGCTCGTGCTGGTCGGTATCCTTTCGCGGGGCTATACGCTGGCACAGCGGCTTGGCGGAATGATCAAGGAGTTCGAGGGGGCCGAGGTTCCCGTTGGGGCACTCGATATCGGCCTCTACCGCGATGATGTGTCGCGGCGGCCCGCTCCGCCGAGCCTCCGCCCGAGTTCTATCCCAAACGTAGATGGAGCGACAGTGGTCCTCGTCGATGACGTGCTTTTCACGGGCCGCAGCATCCGTGCTGCGATGGACGCGCTCATCGATTTCGGCCGGCCTGCTCGTGTCCGCCTCGCAGTCCTGGTCGACCGCGGACACCGCGAACTTCCGATCCGCCCCGACTTCGTCGGCAAGAACATCCCAACGGCGCTCGTGCAGAAGGTGCGTGTGCGGCTCCAGGAAGTCGACGGTGATGAGGCCGTCTATGTCTTCGGCGAGGAGGCAGCGCGTGCTTGACCAACTCACCCATGAGGAGACCGCCGGACAACCTGTAGCCTGGCGAACCAAGGATCTCCTCGATACCGACACACTCAGCCGGGATGAAATCGGGCTCATCATGGAGACGGCCGAGGCGATGGCTGAGATTCGCAGCCGCCCGGTGAGCAAGGTGGCCACCTTGCGCGGGGCGATCGTTGTCACACTCTTCTACGAACAAAGCACCCGCACGCGGGCCAGCTTCGAGGTTGCTGCCAAGGCGATGGGAGCCGATGTCGTGAATCTCACGGCCTCGGGGAGTTCGGTCGAAAAAGGCGAGTCGCTCATCGACACGGTACGGACGCTCGAGGCGATTGGCGCGGACGTGCTGGTGATGCGCCACGGGAAGTCGGGCGCACCCTACCTCGCCGCGCGAAACACGAAGGCCAGCGTCATCAACGGTGGTGACGGCACGCACGCCCACCCGACACAGGCCCTGCTCGACCTCTTCACCATGCGCCGCAGGCTTGGCTCACTCGATGGCAAGAAGGTCGTCATTGTTGGCGATGTGCTCCACAGCCGCGTCGCACGGTCGAATCTCTGGACCCTGCTGGCCGAGGGGGCGCATGTGACCCTTTGCGGCCCCGCGACACTCCTGCCACGACACCTCGAGGGCGGGCCCGAACGTGGCCAGCTCTCCATGACGACCGATTTTGACCGGGCGATAGAAGGCGCTGATGTCGTGATGGCCTTGCGTATCCAGAAGGAGCGGCAGGAGAGCGGACTCATCCCATCAATCCGCGAATACATCGCTGGCTACCAGCTCAATTCGCGCAGGCTCGGCCACGCGGCTCCCGGCGCACTTGTCATGCACCCGGGACCGATGAACGAAGGTATCGAGATCGCACCGGAGATCGCCCACGGGGTGACGTCCGTCATCGAGGAACAGGTGGCGAACGGTGTCGCGGTTCGAATGGCGATACTCTACCTGCTCGTTACAGCGAGGCGTCCATGACCGACATCCTCATTCGCGGCGGACGAATTCTTGATACGGCACATGGGCGCGACATGATTGGAGACATCCTCCTGGCAAGCGGGCGGATTGCAGTGATTGCGCCCGCCATTGAGGCTCCATCTGCCCGCCTGGTGGATGCCGCCGGCTGTGTCGTGAGCCCGGGATTTGTCGACCTGCATACACACCTCCGTGAGCCAGGCTTCGAACAGAAGGGGACCATCGCCACCGAGACCGAGGCCGCGCTTCGTGGTGGATTCACGACCGTTTGCGCCATGCCCAACACCAACCCCGCACCCGACTCGGCCACCCACATCGAGGCTCTGCTCGAACGGATCGCACGCGATGCGTACGTCCGCGTGTTCCCCATAGGCTGCGTGACCCGGGGCCGCGCCGGGAAGCAACTCGCCGAACTTGCCGAACTCGCATCGGCCGGCTGTGTTGCGTTCAGCGACGACGGGAGCCCGGTGGCCGATGCCCGGTTGATGCGCCATGCGCTCGAGTTGGCCGGTGCTCTGGGGCTTCCAATCAGCGAGCACAGCGATGATCCCGGGCTAAGTGCCGGTGGCTCGATGAATGAAGGCCGGATAAGTGAGCGGCTTGGGCTTCCGGGGCAGCCGGCTGCCGCGGAAGTGGCGGCAGTCTCGCGCAACATCGCACTCTGCGAGACGACGGGCGCCCGGCTCCATCTCGCTCATCTCACCACCGCACGGAGCGTCGAGCTTGTTGCCGAAGCACGGCGCCGGGGCCTCCCGGTGACTGCGGAGGTCACGCCCAGTCACCTCTTCCTCACCGAGGAAGCCGTCTACGGTCCAGCCGGCGAGCCGGCCTACGATACGAACGCGAAGATCAATCCGCCCCTCCGTACTGAAGCCGATCGCCAGGCACTCTTGCGGGGCCTCGACGAAGGGGTTATCGATGCGATCGCGACTGACCACGCGCCACACGCCAGCGAAGACAAGCTTTGCGAGTTCGACCATGCGGCCTTTGGCATCAGCTGTATTGAGACGGCCCTGGGTACCGTGCTTACACTCGTTGAGCGTGGCGAACTGGATTTCGCCAGGGCGATGGCCGCGCTGACCGCCAACCCTGCCTCGGTTTTCCAGCTTCAGCACCGGGCGCCGGGGATTGGCTCGCTGACCGAAGGCGTCTCGGGCGACATCGTTGTCTTTGACCCTGCAACGCGATGGACAGTCGAACCCCGGGCATTCTCATCAAGAGGGAAGAACACGCCGCTTGGTGGAACGGAGCTTCGTGGACAGATCCAGGCGGTGCTGGTCCGTGGCGAAATCGCGCTCGAGAAGGAGGCTGCTGGTGTCTGATGCGCTGCTTGTACTGGCCGATGGGAGTGTTTTCCGGGGCCGCCGCGCAGGTGCTCCCGGACGGGCCAACGGCGAGGTTGTCTTCAACACCTCGATGACCGGCTACCAGGAGATGCTGACCGACCCGTCGTACGCCGGTCAGATCCTGACCCTGACGTACCCGATAATCGGCAACTATGGAATCGACACGGCCGTCGAGGAGTCCGGGAGGATCCAGCCGCTTGGGCTGGTCGTCCGGGAACTCTCTTCTGTTGCGAGCCACATCCGATCCCAGGGGCTCCTGCACGAGTATCTCGAGGCGCGCGGTGTGGTCGCAATCGAAGGTATCGACACGCGGGCGGTCACGCGCATCATCCGCCAACACGGCGTGATGCCCGGTACAATCACCACCGACGAAACAGCCGAGCAGGCACTTGCACGTCTCCGGGCCATGCCCAGCTACGATGAAGTGAACTGGGTCTCCACGGTGACCACCGACCATGCCTATGACTGGAACGCGGACCCTACCGGTGCGATGAGGCGAGTGGCGCTCGTGGATGGCGGGGTGAAGCGGAATATCATGCGGTCCCTTGCCCGGCGTGGCTGTGCCGTTCGCGTATTCCCGAACACCGTATCTGCCGAGGAATTGCTCGCGTTGAATCCTGCCGGGGTCTGCATCTCACCGGGCCCTGGCGATCCGCGTCTCCTCGATGCGATGGTGGCTGAAACCACCAGGCTCATTGGCAAGGTCCCGATTCTCGGCATCTGCCTGGGGCACCAGGTGGCCGCACAGGTCCTGGGCGCCCGGACGTTCAAGCTTCCGTTCGGTCACCGTGGCGGGAATCACCCCGTGAAGGACCTGGTCACGGGGGACGTGACGATCACCGCCCAGAACCACGGCTATGCAGTCGACCCCGATGGGCTCAGTGCTGCCGCTTACGTTAGCCATATCAATCTGAACGACCAGACGGTTGAGGGCATAGCCCATCGCACCGAGCCGGTAATCACGATCCAGTACCATTCAGAGGCCTGTCCTGGCCCACTCGACGACTCGGCGATCTTCGACCGTTTTGTGGGAATGATGGCAGCCGGAGGAGCACCATGAGAGCCGATCAGTTTCGCCGAGCCACCAGCGCCGATGCCGACGAGATTGCCGACATACTGCGCGCCCTGGAAAACGAGAACGTTGGCCTGCAGGGCCCGTGGGACGTGGACCGCGTGCGTGAATGGATAGCCCGGCTGGGTGACAACGGGACGCTCATCCTTGCACTCGACGGGAGCATTCCCGCTGCCTTTGGCGCTCTCGATTACAGTACGACGGAACCCGATACCGGGCTGCTCGGCGTGTGGGTACTCCCCGACCATCGCCGCCAGGGAGTCGCCACGGAACTCGCCGAGCAGCTCATCGCCTTCGCCCGCGACCGTGGGTACCGGCGCATTCGCGGCCGCCTGCCCGAAGGCAACGAGCCTGCCTTGAGCTTTCTCTCGTCGATCGGCGCGATGGTGCCGCTGCGCAATCCCAACATGACGTTCGAGTTGCCGCTCTAGGTGGAGGCTGCACTGCGTATGGAGCGAGCGAAACCGGCACGTCCACGCCCCCGGCGTAATAACGCGCCGATCCGCCGGCAGAAGCCTGCAACGAGTGTGCCCGACTTCATGTTCGCGCTCGCAGCGACGGGATGGATGATGGCTGCCATCTTCCTCATCGCCTCATTTGCCGACTCGAATGTGACCGCCGGACAGGCCGGGGTGACGCTCGCCAGGCTCTTCTCGGGGGCACTTGCGGCATGCGCGCTCTTCGCGTTCCTGATCGGGCTGATGCTCCTTCGGGGCGAGCGGGGAACGGCGGACCACTACGTCACGCCGTTCATTCTCGGGGCGATCATCGGTGTGCTTGAAGCACTCATCTTCCTGTGGCCAGAGGAACGGCTGCTCGCGGCCCCGTTTGTGCTCCTGGTCCTGGTCTTCCGTCCTGTTCGCCGCATGCTTGCGCGCCTGTTCCGGCCGGCGCGCGGATACGCCCGGTAGCGCGTGACGTGCGGTGAAGCCAGATGGCCGCGGATGCGGCCCGATTCGTTGCGAACGCCCGGCAAGCCGCCGGGCCAGCGTGGAGGAAATGCGTGAAGCCTGCGAGTGTCCTGATCATCGGATCCGGCCCGATTGTCATCGGCCAGGCTGCGGAATTCGACTATGCGGGTACGCAGGCGTGCAAAGCGATGCGCGAGGAGGGTGTCCGCTCGATCCTCGTCAACTCCAACCCGGCAACCATCATGACCGATCTCGACGTCGCCGATGCAATCTATATCGAGCCGCTGACGGTCCCGGTGCTGGAACGGATTATCGCCCGGGAACGTCCGGAGGGCCTCCTCCCGACACTCGGTGGCCAGACTGGCCTGAACCTCGCGGTTGACCTCTCCCGCGCTGGTATCCTCGAGAAGTACAACATCCGGCTCCTTGGCACGCCGCTCGAAGCCATCCGACGGGCCGAAGACCGGGAGCTCTTCCGCGACATGCTGGCGAAGCTCGGCGAGCCTGTCCTCGAGAGCGAGATCTGCCACACGCTCGAAGAATGTGTCGCAGCGGCCGAACAAATTGGTTTGCCGGTCGTCATCCGCCCGGCATATACGCTGGGCGGTACGGGCGGTGGCATGGCCTTCACCATGGACCAACTCCGTTCGGTGGCGGCCGGCGGTCTTGCTGCGAGCCCCATCACGCAAGTACTCGTCGAAAAGAACCTCCTCGGATGGAAGGAGGTCGAGTACGAGGTGATGCGGGACGGTGCGGGCAACTGCATCACCATCTGCAACATGGAGAACTTCGACCCGATGGGCGTCCACACGGGCGACTCGATCGTCGTGGCTCCGAGCCAGACGCTGACCGACAAGGACTACCAGATGCTGCGCTCAGCGGCGCTGCGCATCATCGACGAACTTGGCATCGAAGGTGGCTGCAACGTCCAGTTCTCCCTCGCGCCACGCAAGGATGTAATGGATTGGCCCGGCGATCCCGCAAAGCCCTTGCCCTACTACGTGATCGAAGTGAATCCGCGCGTCTCACGGTCATCGGCACTTGCCTCCAAAGCGACCGGCTACCCGATCGCCCGGGTCGCAGCAAAGATCGCCTGTGGCAAGACACTCGACCAGATCCCGAACGCCGTTACTCAGAAGACTACGGCCGCGTTCGAACCTGCCCTCGACTATTGCGTCGTGAAAATCCCACGCTGGCCATTCGATAAGTTCCCGCTGGGCGATCGCCAGCTCGGCACACAGATGAAGGCGACAGGTGAGGTGATGGCCATCGATCGCTCGTTCGAGGGGGCACTGAACAAAGCGGTGCGTTCGCTCGAGGTCGGCGGTCGCAGCCTCCTCTGGGAGCGGCCCGAATGGCGAACAGGTGGCGAATTCCCCTTGAATGCAAGGGATGACCGTCTCTGGGCACTGATGACCGCCCTGCGCCGTGGCGCTCAGATCATGGATGTTTCCCGCCAGACAGGCATCGATCCCTGGTTCATCCAGCGGCTGCAGAATATCGTCGCAATGGAGAAACGGCTGCTCACGGAGCCGCTTCACTCGGAGCTTCTACGCGCTGCGAAGCGCTATGGCTTCAGCGACGAGATGGTCGGCCAGCTCGCCGACCGTCTGCCCGAGCAAATCCGCGCCCTCCGGGCCGAGTGGGGAATCAAGCCGGTCTATAAGATGGTCGATACGTGCGCGGCAGAGTTCTATGCGGCGACACCGTATTTCTACAGCAGCTACGAGGTCGAGAACGAGGCGATTCCCGAGCCGGGTGCGGGAGCGGTTGTCGTGGGGAGCGGGCCGATTCGAATCGGACAGGGGATTGAGTTCGACTATGCCTCTGTCCATGCTGCCTGGGCGCTCCAGGCGGCAGGTCTGCGCTCAATCATGGTGAACTCGAACCCCGAGACGGTCTCTACGGATTTTGATACGAGCGACCGGCTGTACTTCGAGCCGCTGGACGATGAGGCGGTCCGCGACATCATCGAGAACGAACAGGGTGAGGAACCGGAGCCGCCGGCCAGTATCGTCCAGTTCGGCGGACAGACCGCTATCAACCTCGCCGAGCCGCTCCGCCGTGCCGCGCTCCCCATCATTGGATCATCGGCCGAAACCATTGATACGGCCGAAGACCGCCATCTCTTCGAGCAGTTTCTCCAGGAACTCGGTATTCCCCAGCCACCCGGTGCGGCCATCCACACCATCGAAGAGGCGATGAAGACCGCCCAGGCGATCGGCTATCCCGTTCTCGTCCGGCCGTCGTATGTGCTCGGTGGGCGGGCAATGGAGATCGTCCAGAACGCGACGGAACTCGTGAGGTTCGTGCAGGAGGCTGCCGAGGTCGCCCAGGGCAAGCCGATCCTCATTGATAAGTTCCTCGAGGGTCGCGAGGTTGAGGTCGACGCGATTTGTGACGGCACCCAGGTGCTCATCCCGGGGATCATGGAGCACATCGAGCGGGCCGGTGTCCACTCTGGCGATTCGATGGCTGTCTATCCCCCACGCAACCTCGACGGCGAAGAGCGCGAGACCATTCGAGACTATACGGAGCGCATCGTGCTTGGCATGGGTGCCATCGGACTAACGAATATCCAGTATGTCGTACTGCCGCGGCGTGACGGCGAGGGCCCGCGTGTGTTCGTGCTCGAAGTCAACCCCCGCGCAAGCCGGACCGTGCCGTTCCTCTCGAAAGTCACGGGGGTCCCGATGGTGCGGCTGGCCGTCAGCGCCATGCTTGGCCGCAAACTCTCCGACCAGGGATGGCCTTCCGGGCTCTGGCCGGAGCGAGACCTCGTCGCCATCAAGGCCCCGGTTTTCTCGATGTCGAAACTCGTCGGTGTCGATACCTACCTTGGACCGGAGATGAAGAGTACCGGTGAGGTGATGGGGGTCGACAGGACGTTCGAAGCTGCACTCGCGAAGGCGCTTCTTGCATCCGATATCGCGCTGAAGCCGAACGGCGGCATCCTCCTCAGCATTGCCGACCGCACGAAGGCGGACGCGTTGCCGCTCTTTCACCAGCTTGCCGCGGCCGGGTACACGATGTATGCAACAGAGGGCACGGCGGACACGATCGCAGCACTCGGCCTGCCGGTGACACCCGTGACCAAGGTACTTAGCGGCGGCCACCCGAACGTGGTCGATGTCATCCGCGATTCCTCGGTGCAGTGCGTCATCAACATCTCGGAAGGACGATTCACCGGGTCACTGCGCGACGGGTTCTATATTCGGCGGGCAGCGGCAGAGGCTCGCATCCCATGCTTCACCTCGATGGATACCGCACGGGCAGCCATCGAGGCGCTGGGACGTGCATCCGAGTACAACGTCGAGACGCTGGCCGAGTACATCACGAAATGAACATCGACCTTGCCCAGGTGCTTTCGAATGAGCCCGCGTGGGAAGGTACGAACCTGATGTGGCTGCAGTCGCCTGCACTTGCGGCAAGCGTGGAGCCCGGGCAGTTTGTGATGGTTCATTGCAGCTTTGAGGGAACCGATCCGATGTTCGCCCGGGCTTTCAGCTATGCGCGCATCGATGGAGACAGGTTCGCAATCCTTTACACCGTGGCCGGGAAGGGCACGGGTTGGCTGGCACAACGGGCCCGGGGCGACGTGGTGCGCTGCTACGGGCCACTGGGCAACGGCTGCCGCCTGCCAAATGCGCCGGGGAACCTGCTGCTCATTGGCGGCGGTGTTGGTATCGCACCGATGATCGGTCTTGCCGATGAGGCGGTGACGAAGGGGCACCACGTCGTTGCGATGATGGGTGCGCGGAGCGAACGGTACCTGCTGCCGGCCGGCCTGTGGCCCCGGGAAGTCGAGTACGTCGTCGTCACGGAGGATGGCTCAGCCGGGCCAAAGGGATTTGTGACCCGGCACCTGGGGAAATACCAGGAGTGGGCGAGCAAACTCTACGCATGCGGGCCAAACCCGATGTTCCAGAGCCTCGCCGATGCGCTTCGCCACAACGGACGCCGCCAACACCCGGAGATCCTGATGGAAGAGAACATGCCGTGCGGATGGGGCATGTGCTACGGGTGCGCCATCTTCACAAAGCACGGCGTCCGGCTGTGTTGCAAGGATGGTCCCCGGTTCAACCTTTTCGATTTGTTCTAGAGATCCCGGTGGGTGCCCCTCCCCCTACCACGTATCCACGCACGGCCGTTTCTTACCATTCCACCGGGGCGGGGGAGGGGCGCTCCTGAGGGCTGTCAAGATCCATCGCCGCGTGTCGGCCGGGTCGATGACATCGTCGATCTCGAAGTGGCTGGCACTGTTGATCGCCTTGCCTCGTTCGTAGGCACGCGCTACCAGCCGGTCGAACTCGGCCTTTCGTGCCAGGGGGTCCTCAATCGCCTCGAGTTCACGACGCTGACCGAGCTTCACTGCGCCCTCCAATCCCATTCCACCGAACTCACCCGTCGGCCACGACGTCGTGAAGATGGGCGACTTATGGCTGCCTCCGGCCATTGCCTGCGCACCGAGGCCGTACGACTTGCGAATTACCACCGTCATGAACGGCACCGTGATGCTCGCACCCACAACGAACATCCGGCTCGCGTGTCGTACGAGGCCGGTCTTCTCTACCTCCGGCCCGACCATGATTCCCGGCGTGTCACAGAGGAACACGAGCGGAATGTCGAAGGCGTCGCAGAGTTGCATGAAACGAGCCGCTTTGTCGGCGGCGGGGCTATCGATCGCTCCGGAGAGATGGAGCGGGTTGTTGGCGATGATCCCTATGGGGCGGCCCTCGATGCGAGCGAACGCCGTGACCATGGCGAGCCCGAAATCTCGCCGAAGCTCGAGGACGGAGCCGCTATCGGCGAGGGTCTCGATGAGCTTGCGGATGTCATACACACGCAACCGGTTTTCAGGAACAGCAACACGGAGAAGCCGCTGGTCAGCACATTCCCAGCCCTGCACGGGCCCCTGGAAGTAGCTCAGGTAGCGCGCTGCGACGTTCACCGCCTCGGTCTCGTCCTTCACCGGGATATCGACGACTCCGTTCGGCACCTGCACATCCATCGGACCGATCTCTTCGGGACGAAAGACACCGAGGCCGCCGCCCTCAATCATCGCCGGGCCACCCATTCCGATGTTCGAGCCCTTCGTGGCGATAACCACATCGCAGCACCCGAGCAGCGCCGCATTTCCGGCGAAACAGCGCCCCGAGGTGATACCCACCAACGGCACGAGTCCGCTCAGCTTGCCGAAGAGGTGGAACGCCATCGTGTCCAACCCCGAGACACCCGCTTTGTCGGTGTCGCCCGGGCGGCCACCACCTCCTTCGGCGAAAAGGACGACCGGGAGCCGTAGCCGCTCCGCGAGCTCGAACAGCCGGTCCTTCTTGTAGTGGTTCATCGAACCCTGTGTGCCAGCGAGGACCGTGTAGTCATACGACATCACGATCGCCTGGGCACGCTCCTCGCCAACCAGGTTCCCGTTGATGCGCCCGATGCCCGTAACCATCCCATCTGCCGGGGTGTTGCGGATGAGGTCGTCCATCGTCCTGCGAGCCCGTTGCGCGGCGATGACGAGCGGGCCGTACTCGACGAATGAGCCAGGGTCGCAGAGTTCGCCGATGTTCTCGCGGGCCGTGCGCTGCCCTGTTTTCCGGCGGCGGGCGACTGCTTCGGGTCGTGCCTCGTCGAGCGTGTGGTGGTGGCGCGTCTGCGATTCTGCGAGGTCTGCCCGAACGTGGTCGAGGTTCAGTTCATGCGTGACCACCGTTCCGCCCGCACCGACCTCAGCCGGCTCGAGCACCAGGATGGGTTCACCTTCCAGTACAGCGTCGCCGGGGATAACAGAGATGGAGAGCACGATTCCCCCGGATTCGGCGGAGATCACATGCTCCATCTTCATTGCATTGATGACGGCCAGCTGCTCCCCGGCGCGGACCGTGTCACCTTCACGTACGTCGACACTCACGATCGTGGCCTGCATCGGGGAACGGACAGACCGTGTTCCGGCAGCATCCGGTCCGAAAACCGTTTCGCGCGGGCTGGCCGGAGCGAGTACTTCGGCCCGAGCAGACTCGCCAGCCTTGCCATAGGAGAGAACCGCGAGCGGATCCACAACATCGATTCGAGCACCGGCGCCCTGTCTCGTCGCCGCGCTCGCTGCCGGCTGGCTCTCGACGTACAGCCGCGGATGCCCGGCGAGTGCTGCTGCGGCCAGTTCGGCAGCATGGTCTTCGAGAAAGAGCGTGCGCACGCGGCCTGCGATGAAATCGTCGTTCTGGAGGAGCGCCTGGAGAAATGAGAGGTTGGTATTTACACCCTCGATATGAAACTCGCAGAGGGCGCGATAGGCTTTCACCGCCACATCTTCGAATCGCTGTGAACTCGTTTGGACGACGAGTTTCGCGAGGAGTGAGTCGAAGCTCGGGTTCGTTTTGAAGCCCGTGAACCCGCAGCTATCGACGCGGATGCCGGGGCCAGAAGGCAACTCGAAAGCGGTGATCGTCCCGCCCGACGGTCGCACATTGCCATCCCGATCGACGGTCTCGGTGTTGATGCGGAGCTGGATGGCGAACCCGCGTGGCCGTGTAATGGCGGGTTGATTGAGCCCTGCTTCTTCGAGTGATGCACCAGCCGCGATTTGCAGTTGGGCCTGCACGAGATCAGTCCCGAGCACTGCCTCGGTCACGGTGTGTTCCACCTGCAACCGGGGGTTGGCTTCGATGAATGCATATCGTTCTGCGCCTGGTGTCGCTTCAACCAGGAACTCGAAGGTCCCGAGACTGCGATAGCGGACGTGTTCGGCCATGCGAACGGCGTCGGCAGTGAGCTTCATCCGCAGCGACTCAGAAATAGCCGGAGATGGCGCGATCTCGACGAGCTTCTGGTGGCGGCGCTGGATCGTGCAGTCTCGCTCCCAGAGGTGGCTCGCTGCACCCGTACCGTCGCCAGCAACCTGGATTTCAATGTGACGAGCGTTCACCATCCGCTCTTCGCAATACACGGCGCCGTTTCCGAATGCTGCAAGCGCCTCTGACTGGCAACGGGTGTACGCGTGGTCTACCTCATCGAGCGAGGAGACGATGCGCATCCCGCGGCCGCCGCCTCCAGCGACTGCCTTGATGACCATGGAGCCACCTTCGCCGAGCGAGCGAAGGAAATCGCGGGCATCTTCGACGGTAACCGGCCCGTCAGATCCACGGAGCACAGGTACACCGAGTTCCACCGCCAATGCCCGTGCCCTGGTCTTGTCGCCGAGGATTTCCAGCGTTTCGGCCTGCGGCCCGACAAACACAATGCCGGCGGTGGCACATGCGTCCGCCAAAGCCGGATTCTCGCTGAGGAAACCGTAGCCGGGATGGATGGCATCGCAACCGTACTCCCTGGCTGCCGAGACCACCTGGCCGAGGTCGAGGTAGGCGGCAGCGCCGGTTCCCGTGAGCATGTGTGCCTCATCGGCTCTTCGCACGTGGAGCGAGCCCGCGTCGTCCGGGGAGTAGATGGCGACGGTTGGGATTCGAAGCTCGGCCGCCGCACGCATGATGCGGATAGCGATTTCACCGCGGTTCGCGACGAGGAGTTTTCGGACCATCCCGAGGGCACCCTTTCCGATGGTGTTGGTGACAAGAACGCCAAATCAATGGCCCGGTGAGTGAGCAGATGCTCGGATGACGCCATTCTCGCGGAGTCCGGGGCTCTTCCGTGTCATGGTGCCCCACCTGCGTGGTGGCCGGCCGGTCATGAGCCAAAGCGTGACCGTGATCAGCAACAATCTCCTCCGTTTGGCTGCCAGCCAGGGAGACGGATGCGACGGTTCGTGCCCATCTCCCTGGCCCCGGCTCACCACTCTTTGCCAATACCACCCCTGCTCCCAAAGAATGCCGAAGGCCAGTTCCGGCCAGTGATCATCGCCTTGTCGATGTCCTCCTTCGTCGCGATGCCCTGGTCAGCGATGAGCCGTGCTTCCCGGTAGGCAGCGCCGAAGATTCGGTTGAGCAGGAAGCCATAGGTCCCGGGAGTGTCCTTCACAAGTGAGACGGCCTTACCCGTTACCTCGCCAAGCCGCCGGGCCGCATCGATCGTCTCTTCGCTGGTCTGCGGTGTATAGATGACCTCGAGCATCTTCATCGTTGGGACGGGGTTCGAGTAGTGCATCCCCACAAAGAGTGGCTTGCGGCTCTCCGAGACATCGCGGCCGACCTCTTCGATGCAAAAGCCTGACGTGTTCGAGGCGAAGATAGCCTCCGGCTTGACGATGCCATCAAGCTCCTTGAAGACCTCCTGCTTGAGTTCCAGTTTCTCGGGGATCGCCTCGATCACGATGTCGCAATCCTTGAGCGCTGCCATATCGGTGCTGAAGCTCACGCGAGCCATCGCCGCGACGGCCTCATCGAACCCCAGCTTGCCGCGTTCTACGGCTCGCTTGATGCCCCACTTTCCATCGAACAATGCATGTCGCGTCGCGGCGATCGCCTCGTCGCTGATGTCACGGATGACGACGTTGTAGCCAGCGATTGCGTGGACCTGTGCGATTCCCCCACCCATGATTCCACCACCGAGGCAGCTGACTGTCTTGATATCTTCGAACTTCATGCGCACACCCTTTCGAGTCGATTCGTGGCCGCATCGTACATCCCCACTCGTGAAGTTTCCTGCTCCCGCCAGGCTGGAAGCCCTGGACACGCAAGCTGGTTAGAATCCGTCGTACACGTTCACCCATTGGACAGTCGAAGAAATTGGATGGGCAGGTGACTCGCTCCCGCGAACCGGGGAAGAACGCGGCAGGTCTGCCGGTTCGAATGGCTCATTTGGCCGCAGGATGACAAAGCCACGACCGGCAAACGCTATCGATTTGATGCGACGGCCGAAACGGGTCAGAATGCGGAAAATGGACGACGTGGGCCTGCACGATGGGTGTCGTGCCTGGCCCGACAGGAGATGCTTGTGGAACTTCGATTCGGGGAAAAGGAGGAGCAGCTTCGCACGGAAGTGCGGTCATTCCTCCAGTCGCAACTCAAGAACCGCAGTGAAGGCGGTGAAGCACTTGGAAGCCGTACCGAGGACGACTTCGAGTTTGCGAAGGCGTTCAATGCAGAGCTCGGGAAGCGTGGCTGGATCGCCCCCGCCTGGCCGAAGGAATACGGCGGCCTCGGCGCCTCCATCTATGAGCAGATGGTCTTCAACGAGGAGTTCGGTTACTTCGGGGCTCCCGATACGGGCACCCGCGGCTTTGGTGTCGGCATGATCGGCCCCACCCTCATCATTCATGGCAATGAGGAGCAGAAGAAGCGTTACCTCCCTCGCATCACGAGCGGCGAGGACATCTGGTGCCAGGGGTACAGCGAGCCGGGGGCTGGCTCCGACCTCGCAAGCCTCACCACCCGCGCCACCCGCGACGGTGACGACTTCGTCATCAACGGCCAGAAGATCTGGACCTCCGGCGGTCACCGCGCGAACCAGATGTTCTGCCTCGTTCGTACCGACCCCGATGCGCCCAAGCACCGTGGTATCAGCTTCCTCCTCATCGATGACATCAAGAACACACCCGGCCTCACCATCCGGCCACTCATCAACATGGCGAACCGCCACCACTTCAATGAGGTGTTCTTCGAGGATGTCCGGGTCCCCGCCAAGAACCTCGTGGGCGAAGAGAACCGCGGCTGGTACGTGGGCATGACCCTGCTCGACTTTGAGCGCTCGGGTATCGGTACGACAGCATCACAAAAGAAGGTGCTTGAAGGCCTGACCCAAAACCTCAAGGACGGTTCTGCCTGGCGGCGGGAAAAGTACCGCACCAAGCTCGCGGACTTCGTCATCGCCAACAACGTTGGCCGCTTCCTTGGCTACCGCATTGGCTACATCCAGGCGAAGGGCCAGGTACCGAACTACGAAGCGTCCGTAGTCAAGATCTACCAGTCCGAGCTGGGCCAGCGCATCTACAACTTCGGCGTGAACATGCTTGGTCTTGCCGGCCAGTTCGTGCCCGAACAGCCCAACGCTCCACTCGGCGGGAACATTCCGGAGTCCTACCTGCAGTCGGTCCCGTCAACGATCTACTCTGGCTCGAACGAGATCCAGCGGAACATCATTGCGACCCGCGGCCTGGGCCTTCCGCGCGGCTAGACCTGACGCCAAGCCGACCTTCACGAGGCGAGGACGTTACGTCCTCGCCTCGTTGCACTTGGCCCGGGCCTGCTCATCCCGAAAACGGCTCCAGCCGGATGTGAACTGCTACTGCCGTACAATACCTGTGTGCTTCCTCCTCGGCAGTTCGAACGGCGGCTGGGTGCGACCGGTGTAGTCTCGTTCGCAGGCCTGCTCGTATTCTTTGGCGCCCTGTCCTACTGGCAGGTGTTCCGTACCGATCTTGCGGTGGATCCAAAGAACCCGCGGGTCCTTAGTGCCTTCGAAGATCCTCATCGCGGGCGCATCCTCGACCGGGAAGGGAACGAACTCGCCGTCTCGCTCCCCGATGGCAGACGCCGCTACACCGATGCCTCCGTGGCCCACGCCCTCGGCTACCTGAGCCCCCGCTATGGCTCGCAGGGCGCTGAACTTGCCTTCAATGACCTGCTGAGCGGGAAGACCGGGGCTTCGTGGCGGGCAGCACTGAATGCAGAGTTTCGCCGCACCGCGGTGAACGGCCTCGACGTGCGCCTGACTATCGATCAGAAGATCCAGGCAGCAGCAGCAACTGCCCTTGGGGCGCGCAAGGGTGCGGTCATCGCACTCGATCCGCGCAATGGCGAAGTCCTCGCCATGGTCTCGGTGCCTACCTACGACCCTGGAGCACTGGAGACAAAGGGCGAGGACCTCCTGAAGGACCCGAGTTCCCCACTCCTGAACCGGGTGACGCAAGGAAAGTACCCGCCGGGGTCAACGTTCAAGACGGTGACTGCGACATCAGCCCTCGAGAACAGGGTCGTCACTCCCGACACGACAGTCACTTGCCCGGGGGAGATCGTCATCGATGGCTTCCCAATCTCCTGCACCAATGTTCCCCAGGGCACTGGCACCTACCCGTTCCGTGATGCGTTCGCGTTCTCGGTGAACGCTATCTTCGCCAGGGTTGGCGTCGAACTTGGCTGGGACCGCCTGAAGGCAACTGCTCAGGACTACGGCTTCGGTTCGGCCCTTCCGTTCACGCTCGACACCGCGCCGACGCAGATTCACGCTCCCGGAGCGAAAGAGTCGAAGGTGCTGCTCGCCACAACGGCGTTTGGGCAGGGTGAGCTGCTCGCGACGCCACTGCAGATGGCCGTCGTTGCTTCGACCATCGCAAACGGTGGTGTGCTCATGAGCCCGCACCTCGGTTACGAAGCGCTCGATGGAAACGCTGTCGTGGAGAGGCTCGAACCACCGTCGGGCAAACGCATCGTTCCTGCCGAAATCGCTGCTGAAATCCGCGACATGATGGTCGCCGTGGTCGCGAACGGGCAGGCGAATGGCGCCGGTATCGCCGGGGTGAACGTTGCCGGTAAGACCGGTACCGCCGAGACCGGCGCTCCGGGAGTCTCGCACGCGTGGTTCATCGCCTTCGCTCCCGCGGAGAAGCCAGTGATTGCGGTTGCCGTTGTCGTTGAGAACGGCGGGCGTGGCGGAGAGGTGGCATCACCAATCGCCGGGCAGGTGCTTCGGGCGGCGCTGGGGAGATGATGGAGGAGCGTGGGCCCCGGTTGGAGCGGCTGCTCGAACTCACGGCACGCAAGATGAGTGGTGGCGGCCTGCACCCGTTGGAAATTCTCCAACATGTGAGCGAGGCGGCTGAACGGAGTCTCGCTGATGGTATCGTCGCGAATGACTACACCGTGGTGCTGCATCCTGCCGACTTCGCAACGTACCGGCGCTCATTCCTCAACCTCCGCGGTGAGCTCGACGCGATGCTCGACGACCTGGAGAGTGCCCGGCACTGGGCACGTATCGGTGAGCGTTCGATCGCATTCGTCTTGAATGAATCGGCAACAGAGGGCGTCCCGACCGTTACGGCACGATTTTCGGACACGAGTCACGAGGTTGAGGCGGCTCCTCCCGGTGCGACCCGGCGCATCACCCGTCACCGCAACCTCATGCTTGCGATGACCGATGGGACCCGGGTTCGCCTGACGCACACGCCATTCACGATTGGCAGGGGCCCGGGGAATGACCTCGTGATCGCCGATCTTGCCGTGTCGCGCCGGCACGCCGAGATCATTTGGACCGCCTCCGGCATCGTAATGCGTGACCTCGGGAGCCGGAACGGACTAATGGTGGAAGGTGAACGGTACGGGGAAGTGGCGATGGGACCGCGGGTGGTGGTAACTATCGGTGAACTGGGTTTCTGGCTGGAGCAGGCCGAATGAGTGCACCGACTGAGCTGCTGGTGTTGCGGCTGGGCCTTATCGGCATCATCTTCCTCTTCGTGCTCGTCGTTGCGCTTACCATGCACTCGGGAGTGCAAGTGACCAACGTCATCGCTCCGCGAGCGCGCGCCACCGTTCGTGGGCCACGCCTCGTGTTACTCAGGCCTGGGGAGACAGGGCTCGCGGCGGGTGCTGAGTTTGCTGTTGCCGGGGTGATGTCAATAGGACGTGAGTTATCGAACGGGATCGTGCTCCCGGACCCGTCAATCTCGACGCGCCATGCGGAGATCGAACGGATTCGCGATGGCTGGAGACTCGCTGACCTTGGGAGCACAAACGGGACGATGGTCAATGGCCGCCCGGTTGATGGCCGCGGTGTGGCCCTTCGCGGTGGAGAGCAGATCAGCCTTGGCGCGGTATTGCTGAAGTTTCAGGCCTGAATGGCACGGCTGCGGTTCGAAATTCCCAGGAGCAGGCCGACGAGTATGGAGTTGACGATCAGGCTCGACCCGCCATAACTGACGAACGGGAGCGTAATCCCGGTTGTGGGGATGACCCGCAGATTGCCCCCGATGATGACGGCCGCCTGGATGGCGAGGAGCAGCGAGATGCAGGCCGCAAGCAGCCGGCCGAAGTCATCGCGGGCCGCGAGGGCGACCCGAAAGCCTGCATAGAGCAGCACCAGGTAGAGGAGCACGACGCCGAGCGCTCCGCCGAGGCCCAGTTCCTCGGCAATTGCGCTGAAGATGTAGTCGGTCGAGACGATCGGAATGACATCGGGGTGCCCCAGCCCCAGACCCTCGCCGGTGATTCCCCCGGCCTCGAGGGCGTACATGCTCTGGAGTGTCTGATAGCCGGAACTGTCGGGGTGTGCATACGGATCGAGCCAGACATCAATGCGGATGCGGGCGTGGTTGAAAGCGAAGTAGCCAAACACCAGCGAACACGCCAGCAGCACCACGCCGCCGGCGATGAAGAGCATCCGTCCGGTCGCCACGTAGACCATCGCCATCGCGAGCATGATGAGGAGCACGATCTGGCCGAGGTCCTTGAGCAGGGCGATGACGGCGATCGCGGCGAAGAGTGTGAGGAGCAATGGAATCGCGTAGGGAAGTGCGGAATATGTGCGCCCGGCAAAACGGATCCGCGGTGATGCGAGAACGCCTGCTTCATCGGCCAGGTATCCGGCGATGAAAACCACGAGGAAGAGCTTGATGAGTTCCGTGGTCTGAACGGTCTGGCCCGCAACGGTGAACCATAGCCGGGCGCCGTTGATGGTGGTCCCAAAGAGTCCGGTCGCGATGAGGAGGAGGAATGCGATGAGTGCAGCGGTGTACTTGTACCGCCTCAAGACCGGGTAATGGCGTCCGGCGGCGGCGGTCATCACCATCAACACGATGCCGAGGGTGATCCAGTTCGCCTGGTTCTGGGCGATGTCCGGCTCGAGCCGGGTGATGAACACCAGCCCGATCGCACAGAGCAGCAGGCAGATTGCATACGGCTGGCCGGCAGCGCGCGGGGCGAGGAGGCGTAGGCCGATGTGCCCGGCCAGCGCCGAGAGCAAGAATTGCGTTAGGATCCGCTCAGAGGAGGACGGCATGGCGAACCCGGCTGCAGCAAGTGCGCGCCAGGCGACGAGCATGAACGCCGCGCTGCCCCCGAGGAGCAGTAGCTCGAGGTTGCGTTCCCGCGATACGAACCCGCCAGGATCGACGCGGAGCGTCAACCTATCGTGAAGCCTGCGGATGTCATCGACTCACGATACCGCCTCGAACGGCTCATCGGAACGGGCGGTATGGCGGAGGTGTGGCTCGCTGAGGATCAGCGACTCGGCCGCTGGGTAGCGGTCAAGGTCCTCCGCGATGTCCTTCCAGGCGAACAGGCGGGGGAGCTGGTCAGTTCATTCGAACGTGAGGCCCGGCTGATCGCGCGGATGCAACATCCGAATATCGTCCAGGTGTACGACACCGGCACGTTCGCCGGGCGGCATTACATCGTGATGGAGTACGTCCACGGATACTCGTTGCGTGCACTCCTCGATGCCCGCCAGCGCCTGTCCGAAGGCGAGGCGGTTCGCTATGCGACACAGATCGCTGCGGCCCTCCAATATGCGCACGACCAGAATGTCATCCATTGCGATGTGAAACCCGAGAACGTGCTCATCTCGGAGCAGGGTGTACCGAAGCTCGCCGACTTCGGCGTGGCGGAAACGCTCAGCCGGACGCTTTCACCCCAGGAGGTGCGCGATATTCTCGGGACCATCGCCTACCTGGCCCCCGAGGTTATCCAGGGCGCGCCAGCCGACCCGCGCTCCGACGTCTATTCCCTGGCATTGACGTTGTACGAGATGCTTGCCGGCCGCCTTCCGTGGGCCGGCTCCAGCCCCGCCGCGGTAGCGGGCCAGCGACTTGCGATACCAGCGCCACCGGTTCGAAGCTTCGACCGCAACATCTCAGCTGAAGTCGAATCGGTACTTGCGCGGGCGCTGGCACTGGGCCGGGGCGATCGCTATCAGTCGGCCGGCGAGTTCGGAAACGCACTCCGCCGAATCCCGGCCGACCGGCCTGCCCGACAGGCAAACCCCGGTGAAGTTACCGGGCCTGGTGCGGCCGCGATTGCCGCTTATGAGCGCACCCCGCGCCCGGAAGGTTTTCCCGTACGGCGCCATACGCAGCGGGTACCCCGAGGCACGGTCTCCTTGCCACCCCCTGGCCGGGACGGGGGGACGAACGGTGCGGTGCTTGCAACGATCATTGCGGCGGTCCTTTTCGCACTGGGTGCCGGTGTCGCTGCTGCGCTCATCCTCATCCGGGACGACTCGAGCAAAGGTGGTTCGGCAACTCCTACGACCGCGCCCCCACCAACTCGGGTGCAGCCAACGCCAACGAGAGCCCAGCCCACACCAACTCCGACGAACGAGCCAACGATCACGCCGACGCCAACCATTTCGCCGACTGCCACGCCGGGGCCATCCACCCCGGCACCGACTCCAACGAAGAGGCCTCCCTCGCCCTCACCAGGACCCTCGCAAACGGGCACCGTTCCGGTCAGCCCCACGCATGGTACGCCGCTTCCCACGCAACCCAACGGAGGCGCCTACCGGGGGCCGCTCCCGGGCAATTCTAATCCCATCCTCGAGGGTATACCGGGCAGAGAAGGTTAGGGTCGATCGCATGCGCATCGGTATCTCGCTGACGAGTTCCTATCCCCGTGGTGATGTGCGGGCTGCTGCCAGGATGATGACCGAACGTGCAGCAGCCGCCCGGGACGCCGGGCTCGATTCCCTATTTGTCGGTGACCACCACGGCATGGCGTCTCCCTACTTCCAGAACACCCCGATGCTTGGCCGCCTGCTGGCGGAGTGGAACGACAATCCGGCAGGCGGCCTGTTCCTCTTACCGCTATGGAACCCCGTACTGGCAGCGGAGCAGATCGGTACACTCGCATCGATCGCAAGAGGACGATTCATCATGCAGTGTGGCCTCGGTGTTGGCCGGGACCAGTTTGCCGCGATGGGAGTCGAAATCCGGCACCGGCCATCGCGCTTCGAAGAGAGCCTCACAATGATCCGCCGCCTGCTCGCGGGTGAGACCGTGAATGTCACCGGGAAGCGCTACCGGGCGGAGGGCGCACGAATTTCCCCCATTCCTCCCGAGCCAGTTGAAGTCTGGATTGGAGGGAGCGTCGCTGCATCGATTGACCGGGCGGCCCGGATGGGTGATGCCTGGCTCGCAGGCCCTGAGCTGACGATCGAAGAGGCTCGTACCTGGGTGGCCTACTATCGGGAACGGTGCGCAGCGCATGGACGGACGCCGGCAGCTATCGCCATCCGGCGGGATGTGTACGTTGGCTCCGACGCGGATGATGTGAGGGCGGTTTGCGGTCCAATCGTCGCCCGTGGCTACCGCGGTTTCGACCCCGCAGCACTTGTCTCCGGGAACGCCGAACAGGTGGGTGCTGCATTCGTGGCGTGTGGCGAACTCGGTTTTACAGACGTCATCGTCCGGCACATAACGAACGAGCAGCCGCAGGTGCTCGGCTCAATCGAGCGCCTTGCCCGCGTCCGCGAACTGCTTTCTCCACGCTAGAAATTGTTCGGGCAGTTTGGCGGGTACTTCGTGGCGAAGATCGCGTCGGCGATTCTCAGTGCTTCGGACGAGACGGCCTCGATCCTCCCTGCTCGCGCCAGGTGTGTCGCTGACCGGTGCCCTGCAAGCAACGTGGCGAGCGCACCCGGCTGCATCGTCAGCGATGGGGCGCGGTCACTGCGCCGGATGTCCGTGGTCGTTCCGTCGGTTTCGACGAGGAACGTGTCGTTGTTCCACGGACACATGTCGTCTCCGCTCACCGCAAAGGTGAGTTCACCATGGCTGCCGAGGGGGCGGCGCGGTACGGCCTTCTCAACGTCGACGACACGCATCCAGATACCGTCGGTGGTCCGCCGGTTGAGCACCCGCGGCTCGAGCAAGAGATCAGGCGCGGGGTCGTCTTCCCCGACCACGCCGTTCATCTGGATCTTCCCGACGAGGTCGTGGCGGCGGAGGTACTCCCAGAGTGCGCGGTACGCCTCGAGGTCAAGCCAGATGAAGTCCTTGACGTCGAGCACCTGGTTCGGTCCGGGACCATCTTGCGGGCCCTCCGCCGTTGTATAGACCACGTGCCCGCGCGGCTCGCCGTCAGCATTGCGATAGACCGCGACGTAGACCTGCAGCGTCTTTGGGTTAGCACGAAGAACGTCGATCTCCCAGAGTGGAGTCGCCCGGTGGATATGCAGGTTTCGGGGGCTGGCCCACTGGATGTAGAGCTGCTTGATTATGGGGAAGGCGTCCGCAACTGGCGTGAGGGTAACCGATCCGTTACCGGGCTCTGGTCGCTCGAAGCTGGCGAAGCGCGGATCGAAGCTGTAGCGCACACGCGACGACGCGAGCCCGTAGCCAAACCGCTGATAGATGGCCGCCATCGATGCCCACAGGATGGCGTACGATTGGCCGTGGTCGCGCATCGTGCAGAGCGCTTCGCGCATCACCTGGCGGAGCAAGCCCCGGCGCCGCTCTTCGGGGAGGGTTCCGACTGCCGTCACCCCTCCCATCGCCACCGGGCTGCCGTTCAGCCGCACGGTGAACGGCAGCGTACCGAGCGTGGTCGCCAGCTTGCCATCGACGAATGCACACGTTGTCCAACCGGGGTCCATGGGTGCGCTATCGGTGCTGAAGCCATCGTTATTGGCAAAAACGTAGCTCTCGAGCGCGTGAAAACGAGCGATCTCTTCAGCATCGCGGCATGGGCGTATTTCGATGGCCATCGGAGGTCCTCCAGGTGGGAAGCGTTCAAACTCGAGACGCCGAGTATACGGGTCAGGGCTGGAGGGGCGTGAGTGAGGCCGCTTCCGTCACGAGGATCTCGTAGGCCGAACACGCTTCGAGGTCGTGAAAGTCGCTTGCCCAGGGCGGCTCTGTGCCATCCCCGAAGACCTGCCAGCCTGGTGAATCACCGGCCATATCCCAGCGGTACACGTCCCGGTATTTCCCCGCGATAGACCCCAGCGCGTCGCGGATATCCGCTGTTGCACCGATGTAAACCACGTCGTTCCATCCGGGTCTGAGTGAGACCGGCAGTGGGACCGAGAGCGAGAAACCGGTGCCGAGTGTCACGGTCCCACTCGCGAGGAACCAGTATGCCTCACCGGGTTCCAGTGTCTGGAGTGTCGGTATGACACCGGAGCCTGAAATCCAGTGTGTGTACTGCCCGGTCGCCGAATCGTACTGGTAGATCGCATCCACCCGTCCGGCATCGGGACCACTCGCGGGGAAGGCGGTCCCGAGGACCACGGGCTCGGGGCCAAAGTAGCCGCCGTGGTTCCATCCGGGCAGGAGCTGGAGATTGCCGCACTGGGCTACCCCTGCGCCCACCCTGGTGCTCGGTCCGAACTCGCTGGTGTTGCCCTGGCTATCGGTCACGAGTGCGGTGACCCACTGGCCCGGGGTAACGGCCGGGTTGTCGAAGGCGAAGTTCCCGCTGGCGTCAGCGTTCGTCATGCCCCCGGCGGCGAGAATCCTGCCGTAGTCGTTGGGGCTCCCCGGCCGGTGATCGGCGAGGTAGAGCTGTACCTCGCAGCCTCCGCAATCTGCGCCGACCGCTCCATTGATGCGCGACTGAACGGCCCGTGTGAACGTTGGATGGTTGCGAAGATGATTGGCACCCCCGGAGTTACCGTCGTGGTTCGGGTTCATCACGCCGTCGGCGTTGAGATCGATAGCCAGTCCAGCGAGGCTGCTGAACTCGTTCCTCTGAAACCGGTTTCCTGTCACCGAGACGCTGCCCGAGTCTGCCGCGACCGAAATCCCGGTACCGGCATACGCGATCCGGTTCGAAACCACAGTGGTCCCGGACGATGGCTGGCGAAGATCGACCCCCGTCGCGATCTGCGCCGGTTGGCCGGCGGGGTCGCGCCCCATCCTGTTGTTGCCGATCGTCGTGCCAGAAAATGCCGCCACACCCGGCCCGCCGACTCGAATGGCCGTTGTGGTGTAACCGATGACATTCCCCTCTGCAGCCGTCGAACCGCCCACGACGGCACCTGGCGCCACAACGAGAATGCCGGTTGTCACTGGCGAGGCCTGGTTGTCGGACGTGAAACCAATCCGGTTCCCGCTCACGGTTGCGCCTGGTGCGGCAACCTCGATCCCCATTCCGCACGACCCAATCAGATTCCCCTGGCCCGATGCCGGGTCGCCACCGATGATTGCCCGATCCGCCCTGGCAGCGACGCAGGCACCTCGGAAACCACCGATCTCGAGCCCGTACACAGCGTTATCTGCGCCCATGAGGACTATTCCGTCCGGCGTGCTACTCACGTCCTGGCCGTTCCAGAGGATTCTGACGCCTGCGTTCGAGCCATCGATAGTGACGTTGGCACGGGAAATCGGTGGCAACAGGGGGGTGCTGATGAGGATGCTCGACGGCGACGTGGGCTTAAACACACTCGCTGCAAACGAAATGACTACCGGGACGCCGGAGGCGTCTGCATTTGCCAGGGTAATTGCCGCTCGGAGCGTGCAGTTGGCCGTGTCGGGGCAGGCGCCGCCGGTCGAAGCGGTGCTCGTGACGAGGATCCCCATGGTTGTCGCGGCTGAGGTTCGAACGAGGGTATTACCGGGCACGGTAACAGCGGTGGCGAGGATTGCCGCCAGGAGGAGTGCTCGGGCAACGCTCATGGGTGCACGCTACAGGGGCTCATCGTGGCCGGGCAACCCCTGTTGCGTTACAACGCCTCGAACACCCGCCTCCCGTTGAGCCGGCGGAGCCGGCCAATACCCGGATGCTCCCAGTGTCCCCCGAGCATCATCCGGTCCTCGTCGATGATCCAATCGAACATCCTGTCGCGGGTCATCGCTGCCTGGACGGGATCGGAATCAAAGGATGGCGACCAATCGGGATGAATGAGCTGGGCGGGATGGTGGCTCGAGTCGCCGATGATCACAGCACGTTCACCGGCCGACATGATTCCGACAGCGACATGGCCGGGCGTATGGCCTGGTGTCGGGACGAAGGTGATGTGCTCATCAATCGCAGTCTCGTGGGTTGCGAAGTCGATCCGCCCGCTGTCCTGGAGGGGAAGTACACACTCGATGAGATGGGCGTTCGACGGTTGCTCCAGGAACTCCGGTTGCATCCAGTAGTCCCACTCCTGTTGCTGGAATACGAACCGGGCGTTGGGGAAGAAAACGCGCCGCGTCCCATCCTCATCGTCGACGGTGTTCCAGCCCACATGGTCGATGTGGAGGTGCGTATTGAGGACGATATCGATCTCCGACGGATCGATACCCGCCTCATGCAGCGAGTAGTCGAGCTTCCCCGGGGGAAAGCCGGGGCGCCGCCGGTTACCAAGACCGGTATCCACGATCATTGTCTTGCCCGCCGAACGCAGGAGATACACGGTGACTGCCGTCTGGAAGAGGCCCCGCGAATCCACGCCCGAGCCGAACTCGGCAAGGAACTGGTCGCTGTGCTGAGGCATGAAATGCCGCGGATCCATCAGGATCGGCGCGTCGATGAGCGCCATGACTTCGACATCTCCAACGCTGGCCTTGTGCATGGGGGCACCCTCCCTGGGGCGCGATTGTGGGCCGCACGGAGAGGAATGTCGAACGCTACCTGATCGCTGAGCAGGTCACCTGGCGGCGGTCTGCGTGGCGACTTCGGCCATCGCCTCACCAAGGCGATGGACACCCTCTTCGATATCCTCGATCGCGACATAACTGAAGGCCAATCGGAGATGGTTCGTGGCCTGCAGGTCGGCGAAGAACTGTGGCCCCTGGCCAACGAGAACGCCCTTTTCATGGGCGGCAAGCTGCACATCACGAGCGCTCATCCCTGGGCGTAGTGCCAGCCAGAGGAAGAAACCGCCCTGCGGGCGTGCGTATGTGCAGTACTCGCGGCAGTAGCGATCAATTGCAGCTTCAACCCGCTCCAGCTTGCGGAGGTAGATGCGGCGCAGATTCTCGATATGGCGGTCGAGATCCCCATTACGGATGGTTTCAGCAACGACCCGGCCGAGGAACGGTGAGGTGCCCATGTCGTAGCGCACCGAGGCCATCCGGCTGATGAGCGATGCTGGCCCGAGTGTCCAGCCCAGCCGCAGTCCGGTGGCGAGGATCTTCGAGAAACTCGAGACCTTCACGCCAAACTCACCGCCACTGAGGGCGAAGATGGAGGGTGGCGGCGGGGTCTCGAACCAGAGTTCGCCGTAGGCGTCGTCTTCGAGGATGAATGTGCCAAATCGACGGGCGAGTTCGAGCACTCGTTCGCGCCGCGCAAGGTCCAGCGTGGAGCCGGATGGGTTCTGGTGGGTGGGGATCATGTAGACGAACTTGGCGCGCTTGCCCTCGTCGGCAAGCCGCTGGAACTGCTCCTCCAGGATATCGGTGCGAATCCCGTATTCATCCATCGGAACGGCGACTTGCTCCGCGCCGAAGGTGCGAAAGGTGCGCATGCTGCCGGGGAAGTTCGGGCTCTCGACGAGCACGGTGTCGCCCGGGTCCAGGAGGACCTCGCAGACGACGCCGATGGCGTGGGCCGAACCGGAGGTGATGATCACCTGGTCTGGTCCTACCGGGATACCCTCGATCGTGCTGGAGCGTTCGGCAATCGCGGTCCTCAGTGGGTACGGGCCGAAGGTCCCGCCGTACTCGAGCGCCTCCTTCTGCTCGCGATCGATGACGGTATGCGCCGCTTTGAGGAGGACCTCGCCGGGAAGAGACGGGATATCGGGCAATCCTCCGGCGAAAGAGATGACGGGGCGAGCATCGGGCTGTGCTGCTGCCCACACCGCTGGCCCGAGGGTCCTGGCGCGCTGGCTAACAACCTCTTCGAGTCGTTCGGGAGTCCAATACTGTTCAGTCATACCGTCCCCTCGCGCTGGCTCTCGCCAGTATACGGGGTTGCGGGATCGGCCCTGCCGTGGGCTTCTTCTCCTGCCCTTGAGATTTGTGAAGCTTGTGTTTCGAGTCTCGACGGGGCCCTTTGGGGCGCTGCTATACTGGCCCCTCACCCTCTTGTTCTTCGAGCTTTGGGATTCTTTTCACAAGCGGTGCGCTGCCAACAGAAGCAGCTACCGCGGCGTTTCGCATTCCCGGAGTCTGGCCTGAGGGGAGGTCTTAGAGGGGATTGTCATGGCTGCACCAGGTCTGCCGTCCGCCCAGGGTCTCTATGATCCCGCGAACGAACATGACAGCTGCGGGGTTGGGTTTATCGTCCATTTGAAGGGGACACGTTCACACAAGATTGTCGACGATGGGCTTACCGCGCTCGAGCACCTGAATCACCGCGGTGCGTCGGGTTCTGAAGCGAATACGGGTGATGGAGCGGGCATCCTCATCCAGCTTCCGCACGAGTTCTTCCGTCGAGAGTGTGCGGCACTCGGTATCCGATTGCCCGAAGCCGGCCACTATGGGGCCGGCTTGTTCTTTGGGTCGCAGGACCCGCGAGCAACCTCCCAGGCGATGGCGCTCTTCGCCGCCATCGTGGAGGAGGAAGGGCAGCATCTGCTCGGCTGGCGCCCCGTGCCGACGAACAATGCATCCGTCGGGGCGTCGGCATTGGCGGTCGAACCCACGATGCACCAGGTGTTCGTTCGCCGCAGTCATGAACTCGAAACCGATGACGACTTCGAGCGGAAGCTCTACATCATTCGGAAGCGATTCGAGAAGGCCGTTGATCGCTGGGGTATCCCGGATTCCGAGTACTTCTACTTCGCGAGCCTCTCCTGCCGCACTCTCGTCTACAAGGGAATGCTCACCGCCATACAACTTCGCGAGTATTTCCCCGACCTCAGTGACCGGCACGTTATCAGCGCGCTGGCGATGTTTCACTCACGCTTCAGCACAAACACGTTCCCCAGTTGGGAACTCGCACATCCCTACCGGATGTTGGCCCATAACGGGGAGATCAACACTCTCCGCGGGAACCGCAACTGGATGACCGCCCGTGAGGCGTTGATGGCGTCGCCGCTTTACGACGACATCAAGAAGATCCTCCCCGTTATCGATGAGTATGGGAGCGACACCGCCAGCCTGGACCAGGCGCTCGAGTTGCTCGTCCGCTCGGGCCGTTCCCTGCCGCTCGCAATGATGATGCTCATTCCCGAGGCATGGCAGGCGCATGATTCGATGAGCCCCGAGAAAAAGGCGTTCTACGAGTACAACTCCTGCCTCATGGAGCCCTGGGACGGCCCGGCCTCGGTCGCCTTCACCGATGGAAAGACTATAGGGGCCGTGCTCGACCGGAATGGCCTGCGCCCGTCCCGTTTCTACGTGACCAGGGACGACCTGGTCATCATGGCCTCAGAGGTTGGCGTCCTCGACATCGAGCCCGAGCGGATTCTCCAGAAGGGGCGCCTCCAGCCCGGCAGGATGTTCCTCGTCAGCCTCGAGGAAGGCCGGATCATCGATGATGCCGAACTCAAGTCCACGATCGCTGAGGGGCACCCCTATGCGGAGTGGCTGAAGAAGAACCTCATCCCGCTCGATTCCATCCCGGCCACCGAGGCGCCGGCGGTTCCCGACGACACACGCCTGAAGAAGCTCCAGATGTCCTTCGGGTACAGCATCGAAGACTTCAAGTACGTGATTGCGCCGATGGCCATCAACAGCGAAGAGGCGATCGGCTCAATGGGCACGGATACGCCACTTGCGGTGCTCTCCGACCGGCCACAGCCACTCTACAACTACTTCCAGCAGCTCTTCGCCCAGGTAACGAACCCGCCGCTCGATGCTATCCGCGAGGAACTCGTCACCTCGGTCAAGACCGTCATCGGGCCGGAGGGTAACCTGCTCGACGCCGAGCCCGAGAACTGCCACCTCATCAGCCTCGAGTCACCATTCCTCGACAACCATGAGCTTGCGAAAATCCGGTCGATCCGCGATCACGCTCTCCGCCCGGCCGTACTGCCCATGCTTTTCCCGGTGAAGGCCGGCCCGGCCGGGCTGAAGCCCGCCCTCGACGCGTTGTTCGATGAGGCGGAACACGCCATCGCGAACGGGGCGAAGGTGCTCATCCTCTCCGACCGGGGGGTTGATGAAGCGAATGCCCCCATCCCTGCGCTTCTCGCGGTCGCCGGTCTCCATAACCACCTTGTCCGCACCAGGCAGCGTACCCAGGTCGGCCTCATTGTCGAGACCGGCGAGGCGCGCGAAGTCCACCACTTCGCCTTGCTCATCGGCTACGGCGCCGGCGCAATCAACCCCTACCTGGCACTCGATTCGCTGGACATGCTCCAGCGCGAAGGCTTCCTGGACGTTTCGATCCCGATCGACGAGGCACAGAAGCACTACCTGAAAGCCGTGAAAAAGGGGGTGGTCAAGGTGATGTCCAAGATGGGCATCTCCACCATCCATAGCTATCGCGGCGCACAGATCTTCGAGGCGATCGGGCTCAGCGAGCAGATCATCGACGAGTACTTCACGAAGACGGTCTCGCGCATCGGCGGCATTGGTATCGATGAGGTCGCCGTCGAGACACTCTCCCACCATCAGCGTGCATACCCAACCCAGGAGGGCGGTCTCGACCAGCTGCAATGGGGTGGCCAGTACCAGTGGCGCCGTGATGGGGAGTACCACTTATTCAACCCGGATACGGTTTTCCGTCTCCAACATTCCACACGCACCGGGCAGTTCGAGATCTTCCGCGAGTACACCAGGCTGGTAAACGACCAGAGCCGCAGGATGGCCACACTCCGAGGACTCTTCGAGTTCAAACCCGACCGGGAGCCTGTCCCAATCGACGAGGTCGAACCGGCGGAGAGCCTCTTTAGGCGGTTCGCCACCGGCGCAATGTCGTTCGGCTCGATCAGCGCCGAAGCGCACGAAACCCTCGCCATCGCGATGAATCGAATTGGGGGCCGCAGCAACACCGGTGAAGGTGGCGAGGATCGCCGCCGCTTCACGGTTGAGGAGAACGGCGACTCGCGCCGTAGCTCGATCAAGCAGGTTGCATCTGGCCGTTTTGGAGTCACCAGCGAGTACCTGGTGAACGCCGATGAACTCCAGATCAAGATGGCCCAGGGTGCCAAGCCCGGCGAAGGCGGCCAACTCCCGGGCAAGAAGGTCTACCCGTGGATCGCCGCGGTGCGCTATGCAACGCCGGGTGTTGGCCTCATCAGCCCGCCCCCACATCACGATATCTATTCGATCGAAGACCTCGCACAGCTCATCCACGACCTCAAGAACTCGAACCCCCGGGCGCGGATCAGCGTGAAGCTCGTAGCCGAAGTTGGCGTCGGCACCGTCGCGGCCGGGGTTGCAAAGGCGAAGTCCGATGTCGTCCTCATTTCGGGCCACGATGGCGGGACGGGTGCCAGCCCGCTGACTTCGATCAAACATGCAGGTGTTCCCTGGGAGCTTGGCCTCGCCGAGACTCAGCAAACACTCGTTCTGAACAGGCTTCGTGACCGCATCATTGTCCAGGCCGATGGCCAGATGAAGACGGGCCGCGATGTGATAATCGCCGCCCTGCTCGGAGCTGAGGAGTTTGGTTTTGCAACGGCACCGCTCGTCGTGATGGGCTGCGTGATGATGCGCGTCTGCCACCTCGACACCTGCCCGGTGGGTATCGCCACCCAGAACCCGGTGCTCCGCGCCAGGTTCGAAGGCAAGGCCGAGCATGTCGTGAACTTCTTCCGTTTCATTGCCGAAGAGGTGCGCGAGTATATGGCGCAGCTGGGCTTCCGGACCTTCGATGAGATGGTCGGCCGGAGCGACCTCCTGGACATGCGCCGTGCGGTCGACCACTGGAAGGCCCAGGGCCTCGATCTATCGGCCATCCTCTACCGGCCCGAGGTCGATGAGACGGTCGCCATCCGCAAAGTAGCTGACCAGGACCATGGCCTCGCGAACGCACTCGACAACGAGCTGATTCGGCTCGCTGCCAACGCACTCGAACGGCGTGAGCCGGTGAGCCTCAACCTGCCAATACGCAACGTCAACCGGACCGTCGGTACGATGCTCGGCAGCGAGCTCACACGCCGGCATGGCTTTGCGGGCCTGCCCGACGACACCATCGATATCACGTTCAAAGGCTCGGCCGGGCAGAGCTTCGGGGCGTTCCTCCCCGCGGGAATTACCCTGCGGCTCGAAGGTGATACGAACGACTACGTGGGCAAGGGGCTCTCCGGCGGCAAGCTCGTCGTGTTTCCGCCGAAGAGCTCGACGTTTGTGGCCGAGGAGAACATCGTCATCGGTAACGTTGCCCTTTATGGGGCCACGAGTGGGGCGGCGTTCTTCCGCGGCGTCGCTGGTGAGCGCTTCTGCGTGCGGAATTCGGGCGCTGCCGCGGTTGTCGAGGGCACCGGCGACCACGGCTGCGAGTACATGACCGGCGGCCGGGTGGTGATTATCGGCAAGACCGGCCGCAACTTCGCAGCAGGTATGAGTGGTGGCCTGGCCTATGTCTTCGATGAAGACGGCACGTTCGCCAATCGCTGCAATATGGAGATGGTGAGCCTGGAGGCACTCGAAGAGGAGGAAGACCTCGAACTGGTCCATGGCCTCCTCGAGCGGCACCGGGAGTACACGGGGAGCACCGTCGCCGGCCGTATCCTCGAGGACTGGCCGGCCCTGGCGGTGAAGTTCGTGCGCGTCATGCCGAATGAGTACCGCCGGGTGCTCCAGGAGCAGCGCCACGCCTCGCTCCAGCATGCCGAAGGTGAGGGAGATATGGTGGGGGCCGCCCGTGGCTAAGATAACCGGCTTCATGGAGTTCACGCGTCAGCTGCCTCCTCGACGGCCCGTCGAGGAGCGTAAGCAGGACTGGCTCGAGGTTTACGAAGAGTGGCCGATCCAGAAGCTGCGCGACCAGGCGGCGCGGTGCATGGATTGCGGTATCCCGTTCTGCCACCAGGGCTGCCCACTCGGAAACATCATCCCCGATTGGAACGATCTCGTGTACCGCGGACTGTGGCGCGACGCGATGGACCGCCTCCATGCAACGAACAACTTCCCGGAGTTCACCGGCCGCCTCTGCCCGGCACCATGTGAAACGGCATGCGTCCTCGGCATCAACAGTGACCCGGTCACTATCAAGCAGGTTGAGTACACGATCGTTGAACGCGCCTGGGCCGAGGGCTGGAACAAGCCGCAGCCGCCTGCCGTCAGGACTGGCAAACTCGTCGCGATCATTGGGTCGGGGCCAGCCGGTCTCGCAGCCGCCCAACAGCTTGCCAGGGCCGGGCATTCGGTCACGGTATTCGAACGCGCTGACCGAATTGGCGGGCTGCTTCGCTACGGCATCCCGGATTTCAAGATGGAGAAGCATGTCATCGACCGTCGACTGGCCCAGATGGAGGCAGAAGGAGTGATCTTCAAGCCTTCCACGAACGTCGGCCAGGATATCGATGCGCGTGAACTGCTCAGCCAGTTCGATGCCGTGCTACTCGCCGGGGGTTCAACCATACCCCGGGATCTCGATGTACCGGGGCGCGACCTCGATGGTGTTCACTTCGCGATGGACTACCTGCCGCAGCAAAACAAGGAGAACGCTGGTGACATCGTGCCCGGCAAGATCGACGCCAGCGGCAAGCGAGTCATTATCCTCGGCGGCGGTGACACTGGTGCCGACTGCCTTGGGACGGCAATCCGCCAGGGTGCAAGAGAGATCCTCCAGTACGAGTTACTGCCGAAGCCACCGCTGAGCCGCCCCGAACACCAGCCGTGGCCACAGTACCCGATGATCTACCGGGTCACTTCAGCCCACGAAGAAGGAGGGGAACGGGACTACGCCATTCTCACGAAATCGCTGTCGGGCGAGGGCGGTGTTCTCGAGAAGCTCCACGGCGTTCGCCTCGAGTGGATGAACGAGAACGGACGCCAGGTCATGAAAGAGGTCCCCGGCTCGGAGTTCGAAGAGGACGTCGACCTGATCTTTCTTGCTATGGGCTTCCTTGGCCCCGAGAAGAAGGGAATGCTCGAACAGCTTGGTGTCGCCATTGACGGCCGTGGAAACGTCATTGCGGATGAAAACAAGATGACCAATATCCCCGGCATCTTCACCGCCGGTGACATGACCCGGGGCCAGTCGCTCATTGTCTGGGCGATTTACGAGGGTCGGATGGCTGCCAGGGGGATCGACGAGTTCCTGATGGGTGATACCGCGCTGCCGATGCAGTAGCCAGCACCGATCGACTGGGGAAGGTGGGGAAAGGGGGTGTCGAGGCCGGTACGAAGTTCTCGCACCCTCCCACCATCAGGGTTAATTGCCCTGCTGCCTGGCGGCGGGGCCAAGCAGCGACTCATGTGGGATCGGCTTCGCCGGCACGCCTACCGCTGTGCAGTTCTCCGGGATACTGGTTATCACTACCGCGTTTGCGCCGATGCGGCAGTTGTCGCCGACCCCAATGTGCCCAAGGATCTTCGCGCCTGTGCCGATGAACACGAACCGGCCGATCCATGGCCCCTGGATGCTGGCGTCCGGTCCGCCCGTGTTCAGGCCGATGGTGACGAACGGAGCGATGGAACAGAGCGGCCCGATCTTCGTCTCGCCGTCGATGACGACATGGCCGTGATTGATGAGTAACCCCGGGCCGATCTGCACCCGGTCGCCAATACTCACTCCCGCAATGGACATCGTCAGCTGACGGCATATCCCTGGCACGAGTGGAAGGCGATGCGCGCGAGCCCACACCTGGAAGCGGTAAATCAGCACAACGAGCAGCGGCGGTGACAGCACGATCGCGGCTGCCGCCTCGGCGCGGGGCCCCAGCCGTTTTCGTACTCCGGGCACGCTGTGCCAACGCACGCCGCGTTGGATGTCCTCGCGAACGTTCTCGAACACTCGCCGAACCTAGGGCACGGGAGTGGAAGACGCAAACGCTCGTTTTCGGGCCTCGCCTGGCGTTGTACCCTAGGAAGTGAATGACAAAGACCCTTCACTCGACCGCGAAGATTACTGACCGCGCATATCTCGTTGCCGCTGATACCCGCGGAGCCCTCCTCCCCGCCGAAGAATCGATTGATGAGCTTGCCGAACTCACGCGCACTGCCGGTGCCGAGGTGGTCGGCATGACGACGCAGAAGCTCGATCACCCGGTCGCTGCCACGTATATCGGCTCGGGGAAGCTCGAAGAAGTCGTCCAGGAATGCAGGCGGCTCGGCGCCAACGTAGTCATTTTCGATGACGAGCTTTCACCTTCTCAGCAGCGAAACCTGGAACGGGCAGTTGGGGTGAAGGTCATCGACCGGACAGCGCTCATTCTCGATATCTTCGCCACGCGTGCCCAGACACGTGAAGGCTCCCTCCAGGTTGCACTTGCCCAGCACCAGTACCTGCTGCCGCGACTTGCCGGCCAGTGGGCTCACCTCGAGCGCATGGAGGGTGCGATCGGTACGCGCGGGCCCGGTGAAACCCAGATTGAGACTGACCGCCGCCTCATCCGTGGCCGAATTGCGAAGATCAAGCGCGACCTCGAAGAAGTGCGGACCCAGCGCGACCTCTATCGCCGCCGCCGGGCACGAAATGGGGTCCCGGTTGTCGCGCTCGTTGGCTACACGAACGCCGGGAAGTCGACTCTCATGCGCACCCTCTCCGGTGCCGATGTGCTTGCCGAGGACAGGCTGTTCGCGACACTCGATCCGGTCACTCGCCGTCTCCGGCTACCTTCGGGCGAGGTCGTCCTCCTGACCGATACCGTGGGGTTCATCCAGAAACTGCCGACCGAACTCGTCGCGGCATTCCGTGCCACCCTCGAGGAACTCGCAGAGGCGGACCTGCTGCTCCATGTCATCGATATCTCGCACCAGAATGCGTTCGAGCACACACAGGCTGTCGACAAGACGCTTGCGGACCTTGGCGTCGCGGACAAGCCTCGCCTGCTGGCGCTCAATAAGGTGGACCTCCTGCGAACCGAGGAGGGCGTACCTGTGGCTGATTTCGATGAGGCAAGGGAAGCCATTCACGGAGCCGGCGCACCACCTTCGAACGTCGTCCTGATTTCGGCCGAAAAACGCTGGGGCCTGGATCTCCTGTTGCGGCGGATAGAGGCAGGATTGGATGGTGATCTCGATGAAGATGAGGCGATCAGCGATCTCTTTGCCAGCCGTGCAGCCGCGGTTTGAATCCGCGCGGATAACCCGGTAGAACAGTTCGTGTGACCACCCCCGAAGCTCCGCCAATTCCGTTCCCCCATCCTGCCGGGCCGCTCAGCGGTTACCGCGTGATCGACCTCGCTGACGAAAAGGGACAGCTCTGTGCACGGCTCCTTGCCGAGATGGGTGCAGACGTCATCAAGGTGGAGCCGCGTGATGGTGACCCGGCGCGCCACCACGGCCCCTTCTTCAGGGGCGAAGAAGGCAAGGACAACAGCCTTTTCTGGTGGGCCATGAACGCCGGCAAACGGTCGGTGACGGCCGAGCTTCGTCTCGAACCGGGCCGTGAGATCGTTCGGAAGCTCATCGCCGGTGCCGACATGCTGATCGAGACCTTCAAACCCGGAGAAGCCGGGACTATGGGGTTCGATTACGCGCACACGGGTACGCTCAACCCCGGGCTCATCCATGTCAGCATTACCAACTTCGGGCTGACCGGTCCGTACAAGGACCTCGAAGCCACCGATATTGTCGCATCGGCAATGGGCGGCCATATGTACCTGAACGGCGATGACGAGCGTGGGCCAGTGCGGACGACGGCACCACAAGCATGGGCACAGGTGAACTTCCAGGCCCTGACGGGAGCACTCATCGCACTCTATGCGCGGGGTGTGAATGATGGCGTGGGCCAGCACGTTGATGTCTCGATGCAGGAGGCGATGGCGAATGCGATGGATAACGCCCAGGCCACCTGGGACATCCGGAAAGTGAACGTTCGTGGCCCGGGCATACGTCGCATGGCATCGGGGACCCTCGGCCCGCGTTACCTGTTCGAGGCGTCCGATGGCTGGCTGGCGGCACTCCAGGTAGGAGGGCTCATTGGGCCACGAGCGTCGTCGGTCATCGATTGGCTCGCGGAGGCTGGTGAGGCGCGTGGGCTCGATACGCCCGAATGGCGTGCCAGGCTGACCGCCGCTGTCCCCCTCTCGCAGGAGGACCGGGCGTACGTGGAAGACACCCTCATGCAGTTCACGAGAACGCGTAAGAAAGAAGAGCTCGTCGCCGAGGCGCAGCGCCGGGGCCAGGGCTGGGCGCCCGTGTTCGGTCCCCGGGAGATTGTCGAGAGCAAGCAACTCGCGGGCCGGGAGTACTGGATTCGTGTCCAGCATGAAGATCTCGGGGAGTCGTTTATCTATCCTGGTGCGCCCTGGAAGGCGAGCGAGACTCCCTGGCAGCAGCGCGGACGTGCCCCCCATATTGGCGAACATAATGCGCAGGTCTATGCAGAGCTGGGCTTCGATGAGTCCGAACTGCGCCGGTTGAAGCTGCGGATGGTGATTTGATGATGGACCCGAAGAAGCCGTTCACCGGGTTGCGTGTGGCCGACCTTGCCTGGGTGGGAGTCGGGCCCACCGTCTCCAAATACCTGGCCGACCACGGCGCCGAGGTTATCCGTGTTGAATCGAGCACGTACCCCGAGGCGCTGCGGCGTGTTGGTCCGTTTGTGAATGACGAGCCGGGGATCGACAACTCCGGCTATTTCGCGAACTTCAACAGCTCGAAGCTCGGAATGTCGGTGAACCTCAAGCATCCCCGTGGCCCCGAACTCGTGAAGCGGCTCGTGGCAACGTGCGACGTGGTCACCGAGTCGTTCACGCCGGGAACGATGGAACGCTTCGGGCTCGAGTACGATGCGCTCCGCAAGATCCGCCCGGACCTCGTGATGATCTCGATGCCGCTCTATGGCCAGACGGGTCCGTGGTCGGGATACAGTGGCTACGGGCATGTGCTCCAGGCCGCCGCTGGATACAACCACCTCACCGGATGGCCCGATGGAGAGCCGATTGGCACCGGGATCGCCTATACCGACTTCCTCGTGCCACACCTTGCGGCGGCTGCACTGGTGGCCGCCCTCGATTATCGGCGGCGAACCGGGATCGGCCAGTACATCGACTTCAGCCAGTTGGATGCTGCGGTCCATGGTCTCGGTACGGCGATTCTCGATTGGACTGCCAATGCACATGAACAGAACCGGCTCGGGAATCATGACCCCGAGGCAGCGCCTCACAATGCCTACAGGTGCCGGGATGGCCGCTGGGTCGTGATCGCCTGTGCCACTGAGAAGCACTGGGAAGGGTTGAAGGCCGCTCTTGGGCGTCCCGAGTGGTGCGACATGGAGCGTATGCGGCGCCGCTGGCAGCGTATCAATGAGCTCAAGGAACTCGACCGTCACCTTGGATTCTGGTTCGAAGATTTCACGCGGCTTGAAAACGAGGCAGCGCTTCAGACAGAGGAAGGCTTCGAGGGTCCGCCCGTTCGCAAGTACACGACGAAGGAAGTGGTCGAACTCTTCCAGTCCTTCGGCGTACCGTGCGGGATGGTCCAGTCGCCCGAGGAGATGCATGCTGACCCGCAGCTTGCGCACCGCCACCACTACTGGACCCTCGATCACCCGGTCATGGGTGCCCGAACCTACGATGCTCCTGCGTTTCGCCTTTCGAAGACTCCGACAGAACTGACAAAGGCCGCGCCCTGCCTGGGCGAGGACAATGAATACGTCTACCGTGATCTCCTGGGGTTGAGCCAGGAAGAGTTCATCGAATTGCTCGCGGATGGTGCGTTCGAGTAGGAACGGCTACGGGCAGAACGAAGAAGAAAGGCCCCGGTCTGAGCTGACCGGGGCCTTTGGTGCTGCACTCACTTGCTCGCTATTTGACGTTGAACTTGCCGTTCATCTGGTCAGGGTGCAAGTCGCACTGGAAGTAGAACGTCCCCGCTGTGGGTGGAGTGAACTTCAGTGTCTCGCTCTTGCCACCATCCAGGATTGCTCCTTCGGCGCCATCAGCGAGTGTGTTGCCGTCCTTCTTGTCGTAGAAGTGGATGTTGTGCTTGACCTTCCCGTTGTTCTGGAGTTCCACAACGAACTCCTTGCCGGCCGTGGCATCGAGCGACTTCTTGTCGAACACGTTGTCCGTCGCGATGACCTTCGCCGGGCCGGACGCGGCCTGGTCACCCCCGCCACTACCGGGAAGTGCTGCACCTTCCTTGACCTCAAACTTGCCATTCATCTGGTCGGGGTGGAGGTCGCACTGGAAATAGTAGTCACCGGCACCCGGTGTCGTGAAGGTGAGCACCTCGCTCTGGCCGCCATCGAGGATCGCCCCTTCGGCGCCCGTTGCGAGTGTGTTGCCATCCTTCTTGTCGTAGAAGTGGACGTTATGCTTGACCTTCCCGTCGTTCTTGAAGCTGATGCTCACCGACGTATTTGGCGGAGCAGTGAGTGTCGCGAGGTCGAACTTGTTATCGGTCGCGACGAGCGCGAGTCCGCCGCCGCCGTTGCCGCCGCCCGGTGTTGCTGTTGCGGCGGGGGCGGTGCCCTCCTTCTGGAAGGCCGTCAAGCCTGCGCCGACCATGAAGCCCCCGACCATGAGAGCGCCGAAGATGGCAAAAGCCGGACCGAGCCCGAACTTGACCGACATCTCCTTCGTGTCGCGTACCACTTCCATGTCGAAGACCTGGACGGAGCCCGGCACGACGTCATCGGGGTGCTGTGCAACGAGATCGAGAATTGTCTTGCGGGTCTCTTCGTAGGTCGCGAGGCCCTCACGATCGACCCAGGTTGTTTCGACGAGTGTCTGCGATGGACCCGACTCGGCGGGGGCAGCGATGATCCGGAGATCAAGGAAGCCCGCGAGCCCACGAAGACTGCTATCGGCAGCCTCAATCGCCGCGAGGATACCGCCGGAGGTGCGCGCGGCTGGAAGGCGGCCATCGGCGATTGCGAATGTCACCACCTGGGTGAATCGGCTCTCGCCGCCCCCACCATGGGCGAGACGATCGGCCCGGCGGCGAATTTTCGATTCGTCGTAGGCCCAACCTGCAATGGCGATGAGGATTGAAACGATGGCGGCGCCAAGAATCGGGCCAGAGAATTCATTGTCGCGGTCGCGAACCCACCAGACGAGCGAGAAGCCGAGGAACAGCGCGGCAAGCCCGACGATTAGCGGCCAAACGCTTGGCGTGGAGAGACTGATGTGCTGATTCTCCCCGTGGCCGCCGGGTTCGTTGCTGTGCTGGGTCATGGGCCTCTCTCTCCTGCTACAAGGCTTATTCCGAATCTAAGCTGGTCTTAGCGAACGATATACGGTGTGGTGAAAAGAGCAAGCGTGTGCGCTGGTTCCCCGGCTATGAAAGTTGGAAGCCTGGCGCTGTGCTGCTGGCAGACCCCCAGCCCCGTGGGGCAGCGCGACGTATCACTCACATGGGCATCTCTCAACCGATGACCATGTTGACCCGGCCGTTGATCGAGATAAAAAGGAACCCCGTTCCCGAACCGGGCCGGAAGATGACCTCGGTTCCCTCTATAACCTCGACAACGCCAACGCCCCTCAAGACCCATCCGTGATTGCCGGTACTCTTGACGTCAACGCGGCTGAGCGAGGGCCATAACAGGATCTCGACACCATCCGCCGGGCCGGCGAGTTGGAGACGGTAGACCTCGGAGCCGTCGGGTGAGTAGGGCTCGACGGTAGGCGTGGCGCTGAATAGCTGCCCCACTGCCCTCACTGCCTCGACGGTCAGTTCCTCGAACCGTGCATGGCCGGACATCAGCTCGCGGCCTGGATGGCGACTGGTCCCGACTGATGATGGACAAGCCTCCAGCCACCGTCCTCCCGCGCGAAAATGTTCGTCGCCATCAGCGGCGCACCCCCGGAGAACTCCCTGCAGATTACATAGCCGCAGTCGCCATGCACGTATACGGTCACACCGCCGACGACAAGCCGTGAGTTGGCAGGATTGGAGAGGATCGCCTCCCAACTCATCAGCACCTCGGCCCTGCCGCTCAGCAGATTCCAGCCCGGGTGGATACAGGTGACCCTGGCTGCACGCGCCCAGATAGTGTCCATCCCCTCGAAGTCACGCTGGTTGAACGCCTGGTAGAACGCATCGTTTGCGGCGAGAAGCTGCTCGTCATCAGTCATGGCTGGTCTCGCGCGGGCTGTGAACTACTTCTTCTGGCGGGCCTGGAGCTCGAGGATGGTGTTTGCAATCAGCCGGGCATGGGGGAACGGTTTCCAACCCTGGGGTGTGTTGTAGTAGCGGGTCCCCGTCTGGTATTCCTCTGGCTCGCGTTCGCCGTACTCCACGTCGACTCCGTCAACGCGAATGGTGGGCGTCCCGAAGAAGCGCTTGTCCTTCGCATCCTCGGCGTCCTGGACTTCGATGTAGTTGATCTCAATGGATGGATCGGTAGCTTCGAGGGCGAGCCGGACGGCTTCGTCGGTGTCGGCGCTCCGCCCCACGCCCCTCGTAAAGTAGTAATCGAGCTTCATTCGGTGGCCTGGTCCTGTTTGTTGTGGGGTGGCGCCTCGCGCAGGCGGGCAAGCCGCTCAGCGGCCGCCGCTTCGAACCCGAGGCTGCCTGGTGTGTAATACTGTGGCTCGCCCAGCTCTTGGGGCAAGTAGCGCATCGCCCGTGCGAAGTGCCCGGGCTCGTCATGCGCATAGCGGTATCCCTGGCCATAGCCCATCTGCTTCATCATCCCGGTCGGGGCGTTCCGAAGCTGCATCGGCACGGGCAGGTGCATGGTCCGAACTGCATCCTCCCTGGCAACCGTGTATGCGTGGTAGGAACTGTTGCTCTTGGGAGCCAGGGCAAGGTACACGCAGCACTCGGCCATCGGGATCCAGCCTTCGGGCATCCCGACAAAATGCACCGCCTGCTGACAGGCTGTGGCGATGACCAGGGCCTGCGGGTCAGCCAGCCCGACGTCTTCCGCGGCAAGGATGACCATCCGCCGCACGATGAAGAGCGCGTCCTCGCCTGCCTCGACCATGCGAGCCAGCCAGTACAGCGCGGCATCCGGATCGGAGCCCCGCAGCGACTTGATGAACGCCGAGATCGTGTCGTAGTGGAAATCCGCTGACTTATCGTGATACGGCCGCCGGTCCTGAAGCGCCTGCTGGATGTCTGCGGGCTGAATCACCTTCCGATTCACCTGGTGCACGGAAGCAGCTGCAATCTCGAGTGCGGTGAGAAGTGCCCGGGCATCCCCATTGGCACCCTGGACAAGCAAGGATTCAGCTTCAGGAGTAAGCGTGAGATGAAGGCTGCCAAGCCCGCGTTCAGTGTCGGTCAGCGCCAGACCGGCGACAGGTTTCAGGTCGTTGTCACCGAGCGAGCCCAGGCGCACGACGCGCACCCGGCTCAAGAGCGGCGCCACCACCTCGAATGATGGATTCTCCGTCGTTGCGCCGATGAGCGTGACGGTTCCATCCTCGACGTAGGGAAGGATCACGTCCTGCTGCGCCTTGTTGAAGCGATGGATCTCATCGATGAAGAGGACTGTCGTGATCCCGGCTGCCCGGCGGGCCCCAGCCTCGGCCATTACGCGGCGAAGTTCAGCGACTCCCGAGGAGACGGCTGACAGGGGTACGAACTTGGCCCGGGTGCTCCCGGCAAGAATTCGTGCGAGCGTGGTCTTCCCACATCCCGGCGGCCCCCAAAGGATGATCGATGGCAGCTTTCCGCGTTCGGCCGCACTGCGCAGCATCGAGCCAGGGCCGACCGCTTTCTCTTGTCCGACGAACTCGTCGAGCGTGCGTGGACGCATCCTTGCGGCAAGGGGGGCATCTTGCGACGGGGGCTCCCCGCCAAGTGATAGGCCAGGCTGGTAGGCGGCAGCACTCACGGTGCCGTCCATCCTACCCTGCGAGCAACGCGATCGTGACTCCTTCGCCGCCCTCATTTGGTGGGGCCGATTCCATCCGGCGGACCAGTGGATGGTGAGCAAGCTGCTCGCGGATTGCGGCACGCAGGGCACCCGTTCCCTTGCCATGGATGATCCGCACGAACGGCATGCCCGCCCGAAATGCGTTGTCGAGATACACGTCACACCGCTCAATCGCCTCTTCGGCGCGCTGACCGCGCAGGTCGAGTTCTATCGCGACGGCCGGACCTGTTGGGATGACGACCTTCTCGGTCCGTCCGCCACTGGACGCGCTCCGCTCTATCCGGTCGATGCGTTCTACCGAGACCTTCATGCGGAGTGACCCAAACTGCACTTCGACGCGGCCATCCTCGCCAACCGTACTCAGCGCCTCGCCGACCTGGGGGATATCGCGGACATGCACCCTGTCTCCCGGCCCTATCTCGCGGGAAGGGGACAGCCGGATCGGCTCCTGCGGGCGCTGTGGCCTCGCGCGGGCGGCAAGCCTGGCCAGCTCGGCGTCCATTCGCTGCAGCGTCTCCTCTCCGGAGCGCAGGTTGAAATCTCGGTTGGCTGCCTGGCGCTTCATCTGCTCGAGGCCGCGACGAGCTTCTGCAACAGCGTCCTCGGCCTCGCGTTGGGCAGCTTCGAGGATAGCGGCGCGCTCGTGCTCGATGCTTTCGCGCCGCCTGGCGAGCGACAGGCGGAGGTCCTCGGCATCCCGGCGTGAGCGTTCCTCTCCTTCGCGTGCTGCTGCGGCGGCCGCACGCTCCTCGCGGATCTCCTCGAGGAGCCGCTCCAACTCGAAATGCTCGGGAGAGAGCTGCTGCTGGGCACGCTCCAGGACCTGTGGTTCGAGACCCAGCCGCTGTGCGATGGCGAGCGCATTTGATTGCCCTGGCAGGCCAATGACGAGGTGGTACGTTGGGCTCAACGTTTCGAGATTGAACTCCACGGATGCGTTCCGCAGCCGGGGGTCATTCTGGGCGAACGCTTTGAGTTCGCCGTGGTGTGTGGTGGCGACAATGGTGCACCCGCGTTCGAGTAACGTCTCGAGCACTGCCCTGGCCAGGGCAGCGCCCTCTGTTGGGTCGGTGCCGGCCCCAAGCTCGTCGAGCAAGACCAGTGTGCCGGGCTCCGCCTTTGCGAGGATTGCGATGACGTTTCGCATGTGCGATGAGAACGTCGAGAGTGATTGCTCGATCGACTGCTCGTCGCCGATGTCGGCGTAGATGCGGCTGAAGCATCGAAAGCGGCTTCCCGCGTTACACGGCACGGGGATACCAGACTGCGCCATCAGCGTGAGCAACCCAAGTGTCTTGAGGGCGACCGTCTTGCCGCCGGTGTTCGGCCCGGTGATGAGCACACCCGCATAGTCACCGCCGACATCTATATCGGTCGGCACTACATCACCCCGCAGCAACGGATGACGACCCCGCACGATGGCGGTGGCGCCATCCGGTTTGAACCACGACTCGACGTCGTCCGGCGGAGGCAGGTCGGCATGGAGCCGCCGTCCGAGCCGGGCCTTCGCGCTGACAAGGTCGAGTGCCCCCAGTGCGTCGATCGTCGCGTACGCTTCCTGCTCGCCGCTGCCCAGCATACTGCTCAGCCGCTGTAGCACGCGCCGCACCTCCCGGTCCTCAGCAAGCTGCAGTTCGCGAACCTGGTTTCCGGCTTCCACCACGCTCATCGGTTCGATGAAAACGGTGGCCCCGCTTGATGACACGTCATGGACGATTCCCTGCAGTGCCCCGCGGTAGTCGGCTTTCAACGGGATCACCTTGCGGCCGTTCCGCTCGGTCAGCAGTCCCTCCTGGGCGATTCCCCGCCGGACTGCGTCCGCGAGCGCGGCCTGAGCTCGCTGGTCGAGGCGATCCTGTGCGAGCCGCAGCTCCCGCCTCGTTGTCGCGAGAAGGTCGCTCGCCGAGTCGGCGACATCGCCCCGCGGCGTTATTGCTTCATCGATGGCATCGCAGAAGCGCCGGAAATCTGAGATTCGGTCGGCATAGCGTGAGAGCCGTGGCAGCCGGGGACGGAGCTTGTCTATCGTGTTTCGGGCTCGCCAGGCTGTCCTGAGCGTCTGCGCGGCATCGACGAGGTCGGATGGGTCAAGTCCCTGTCCAATTGCGGCAGCATGGATTGCTGGCCGGATGTCGCGTGCTCCGCCGAACGGGATGTCGATCCCCATTTGGTCGAGGAGGCGCATCTCGGCCGTTTCCTGCTGCAGTTCGGCGGCCGCCTCGTACTCTGTTTCTGGCCGCACTGCGAGGGCGAGCTCACGGCCGACGCTGAATGCTGCCTCTCCGGCAAGGAGTGCGAGGACTTTCTCGAACTCGAGGACACGAATTGTGTGCTCGTCCATCGTCTTCAAGCGTAGAGCGGCGGGCGCCCTCGGGCTATCCTTCAACGCCATTCGCGCATCGCGCCAGGGTCACCGTATGCTTCCAGCTATCGAAGCCTTCTAGAGAAGTATCAAGCAATGTTCACAAAAGTCCTCGTCGCGAATCGCGGCGAAATCGCCCTTCGCATCGTCCGCGCCCTGCGCGACCTCAGCATCAAGTCGGTGGCCGTCTATTCCGAGGTCGACCGGCTATCCCAGCACGTTCGTTACGCCGACGAGGCCCATCTCATCGGTCCGGCCGATGCCCGCCAGAGCTACCTGAACGGTGACAAGATCATCGAGGTTGCACTCGCGTGCGGGGCAGATGCCATCCATCCCGGTTATGGGTTCCTGGCTGAGAACGCCGATTTCGCCGAGGCCTGTGCCCGGGCAGGGCTCACGTTCATCGGCCCGTCACCGGAGTCCATCCGGATGCTCGGCGACAAGATCACCGCGCGGAAGATGGCGGCCGAGGCCGGTCTTCCGGTCCTGCCTGGTAGCCCCGAGATCGAGAGTATCGACGAGGCTATCGCCTACGCCGACCGAATCGGTTACCCCGTGATGGTCAAGGCAGCGGCAGGTGGTGGCGGGCGCGGCATCCGCCGAATCAACACGCCGCGGGAGTTCCGCGACGCAGCCTCACGAGCTATGCAGGAGGCACAGGCAGCGTTCGGGAGTTCGGCGATTTACGTGGAGAAGAGCCTCCACTCCGTCCGCCACATCGAGGTGCAGATCATCGCCGACAAATACGGGAATACGGTCCCAATCGGCGAACGCGAATGCTCGATTCAGCGGCGTCATCAGAAACTCATCGAAGAGTGCCCCAGTATCGCCGTTGGACCCGACCTTCGGCGGAGCCTCAGCCGCGCCGCGGTCCGAATCGCCCGTGCTGCGAATTACCATAATGTTGGGACGGTCGAGTTCCTTCTCTCCGAGACAGGCGAGTATTACTTCCTGGAGATGAACACACGCCTCCAGGTCGAGCACCCGGTGACTGAGATCGCTACGGGTACTGACCTCGTGAAGGACCAGATCATGGTCGCTGCCGGGCTCGAACTGCCTTACGAGGAGCACGAACTGCTGAGCCGTGGTTGGGCGATCGAGTGCCGCGTGGTAGCCGAAGACCCGTTCAACAGTTTCCTGCCATCGGTGGGGCGCATCGTCCTCGCGCGTGAACCTGCCGGTCCGGGTATCCGCGTTGAGAGCGCGTTGTACGACGGGATCGAAGTGACGCCCTACTACGACTCCCTGCTCGCAAAGGTCACGGCCTGGGGCCGGACACGGGAGGGTGCGCGAACCCGCATGCGCCGCGCACTCGCCGAGTTCCGTGTTGTGGGTGTGGCAACCAACATCCCCTACCTCCAGCAAGTGATCGATCTCCCGGATTTCATCGAAGGGAAGATCGACACAGGATTCCTCGATCGGCACGAGGTTGCGGCGACGGAGTCGATCGAGGAGCAGGAGGAGTTGGCCGAGATTGCGGCACTTCTTGGCGTCGTGCTGGGTATGGAGCAGTCTGAAAAGCCTGTCGAGCGCAACGGGACTGCTTCACCCACCGTCGTCGCCAATGGGCACGGCAACCATGCGTGGCGCCGCCAGATGGCCGATATTGGCCAGGGGAAGGGGATGGGACGTTGGCCGAGAAGTATCTAGTCCGACTTGACGGTGACGACGTAACGCTCGAACTCGATCGGTCTGACGGGGTCATCCGTGTCCGCCGCGAAGGTCGTGATGAGTGGCGCCGTGTGACCCTCGAGCGTGTTGGTGATTCCGGGCTTTGCCTGCTCATGGTGGACAACCGTCCCACCGAGCTCTATCTCGAACGGCGCCGGGGCGGAGCCATCGTTACTATCGGCCGCCATATCTTCAACTGTGATGTCGGCCCCTGGCGTCCCGCGACGGCGCGCACAAAGAAAGAGGTGGCCGGCAGCGGCCCGGTACGGCTCACAGCTCCCATGACGGGTTCAATCGTGGAGCTTCGCTGCGCTCCGGGCGACCGAATCGAACAAGGACAGGTCCTTCTCGTCATGGAATCGATGAAGATGAATAACGAACTACGTGCCCCCGGGGCGGGAACGGTTGAACAGGTACCGGTCGCTCCGGGCCAGAGAGTGAGCCAGGGTGAACTCCTCGTTGCGATTAACCGTGCGTAAATGCTTATACGGCTTATCCAGAGCAATGCGTCATGCCGGGGTTTTTTCGTATTGACCACGCACCAAGGGGTCGCGTACGGTAGCCCGTGGCCGTGCTAGACGGGGAGCTAGCGGTGCCCTGAACCCGCAATCCGCTACAGCGGGGTTGAATCCCTGCTCGAGGGCTGGTTCGCTGGGGACTGTCCCTGCCAAGCGGTGTTGACGATCTGGTCCTGCGCGGCGGAGCGCCATGAACCTGGTCAGGTCCGGAAGGAAGCAGCCATAAGTGGAATGCTTCGGGTGCCGCAGGCGCACCGGATCCGAGCTGGCTGGCAACGGGCAAGCCCGGTGTCCAGTTCGACAGCAGGTGCACGGTCTAGACCGCACCTGAGCGCCCAGGCGAAGGCCCGCAGCCAGCGGGAACGCCAACAAACTCGCACCGAGGAGTGACCTCTTGGCCCAGGCAATTCGGCGGCCCAGCAACGGGCGGCCGGTAGCCGAGCGACGGCACATCACCCGGTCCGACCTCTCCAACCACCCCCGCCGTTTCCGAGGTCGGCATCATGCAGCGACGATCTTTGTCGTCTTGCTGCTGGCTGTCTTCGGCTTCCGCTTCTTCCCGGAAAAGGACGTTACGGTCCTTACGAATGGGCGTGCCTATCGCGTCCAGGCGATGTTCAACCCGGCGAGCGAGGGCCTCGCTGCCGCCGATATTCGGCTTGCGCCGGGGGATCGCGTCGTCTCGGCCACGGGCGGTAATCACTCGAGCGTCGCGGTCCAGCGTGCGCGCGACGTCACTGTCGAAGTCGATGGTCAGACGGTTGCTGTTCGCACCCAGGCGACGACCGTGGGCGGCGCCCTCGCAGATGCAGGGCTTGATATCCACGGCGGCGACCGCGTCTACCTTGAAGGGGCCCTCACTACAGAACGCGGCCCCCTCTCTGCCGCCTACGCGGCTCAGCTTCAGAATGGTGTCATTCCCGGCTCCAACGGTGCGCTTCCGGACCTGCACCTGCGTGTGGTCCGCGCCCGCCCCGCGACGGTTATCGTCGATACGCTCCCGGTACAGCTCTCATCCTCAGCCGACACGGTCCAGGGCCTGCTTTCCGACCTCGGCCTGACTGTCCGCGAAGGTGACCTTGTCCGCCCGCCGCTCAACACGCCGCTTACTGCCGGCATGGTCGTCCGCCTTGCCAAGGCGCGGACGATTACGGTGAAACTCGATGGCAAAGAGCAGTCGCTCTACACCCTTGCGGGGAATGTCGGCGATGTGCTGAAGCTGTTGAACGTCGACATGGCAACACTCGACAGCGTCTCGGCCGCACTCGACGCCCCGATTTACAACGGCATGGCCATCAACGTTAGCCGCACGATTACTGCTGAGGAGGAGACCCAGGAGGCTATCCTCCCCACCACGGTCTACGAAGACGACCCGACTATGCCTTCGGGGAAGGTGACCGTTGTGAACGGCACTCCCGGCATTCGCATCCATACCTACCGTGTGACCTACAAGAACGGCGAAGCGGTTGAGCGTGTCGAGATCGGCGCCCCGGTGGTCTCCCAGGTGGCAACACCAAATCGCCAGATCCGCGGTACGAAACCCGTTGCCACCGCGGCTTCGAAACCAACGCTCGATGCACCCGGTTATACCGGCCCGTATACGCGCAAGGTCAATGTCAAGGCCACCTGGTACAACGCGGCTGGCGGCGCATGGAGCCGTGATGATCCGAACTACGGACGCACCGCGACGGGCGTCATCGTCGACTACGGAATCTGTGCGGTGGATCCGTCCTTCATTCCGCTCCACACCCGCTTCTTCGTCCCTGGCTACGGGATGTGCGTTGCGGCGGACACCGGTGGTCTCATCAAGGGTGACATCATCGACCTTGGGTTCCCGGAGAGTGCAGGCGATCCGGGGTGGGGTTCACCGCGTGTCGACATCTACATCGTGGACTGAGGCGCGGGGCGCACCTACGCTGAACGGGTGCCCCCTCCTCGTTTGAAAGGTCCACGTCCCCGGAAAGCGCTCGGGCAGCATTTCCTGCGCGATAGCGGCATCCTTGCCGACATCGTTCACGCTGTTCGTGTTCCCGAAGGCGGCGTGCTCGTGGAGATCGGTGCGGGCACTGGCCAGCTCACGGAAGTACTCCTGGCTGCTGGCCACCATGTGATCGCAGTCGAAGTGGAAGAACGGCTCTTCCCGCACCTGCGCCAACGATTCCGGGGCAATCCCCGCTTCACGCTGGTGCAAGCGGACGCCCGGGACGTTGATTTTGGGGTACTCCTGCCTCCCACCCAGCCGTTTTCGGTGGCTGGTAACCTTCCCTATTTCGCTGCGAACCCAATCATCCGCCATCTCCTCGAAGGTGAGCGGAAACCGGCTGAGGCCGTGGTGATGGTGCAGCGTGAAGTTGCTCGCGAGTTGGCTGCAAAGCCTGGCCATTTCTCGATGCTGACGGTTTCAGTCCAGGTCTACTCCGAAGCTGAAATCCTGTTTGACGTCCCACCCGAGGCGTTCGACCCGCCGCCGAATGTCTGGTCCTCTGTCGTCCGGCTCACGTTGCGTGATGAGCCGCTCGTTCCGACGGGCGAGGTCGCAGCGTTCTTCACGCTTGTTGCCAGGACCTTTCGCAACCCCCGAAAGCAGATCCACAACGCACTCACCCGGGAAGTTGGACTTACCGCCGAGCAGGGTGAGGAGGCACTTCTCATCGCCGGGATCGACCGGATGCGGCGCGCCGAGACGCTGGGTATCGATGAGTGGCAGGCGCTACTCTCGGCGACTCGAGAGGTTCGCACGCGTGGCTCCTGAAGTTCTCGAAGCGCCGGCACCCGCGAAGGTGAATCTCGTGCTCGAGGTCACGGGCCAACGCCTGGACGGTTACCACGAGATCGACACGGTCTTGCAGACACTCGAACTCGCCGACACGGTGCAAGTCCTGCTGGGTGGCGCCCCTGGTATGCGGATCACGGGCCCCTGCGCGGCTGGCACACCGGACGATGAATCCAATCTCGCCTGGCGGGCTGCTATCGAACTCGCCGCACGTTGTGGAAAGTCGCTCAACGGGCTGGGGATTCACATCGATAAGTGGATCCCGGCGGCCGGCGGTCTCGGCGGTGGCGCTTCCGACGCCGCCACGGTATTGCGGCTTCTTGCGCAACGCTGGGGTGCAGCCGAGGAGACTGTCCTCGAATGTGCAAATGCGATCGGTTCGGATGAGGCGTTCTTCCTGGTGGGCGGCACCGCCCGGGCAACGGGGCGTGGCGAACGCGTCGAACGATTACACCAACTCACCTCGCAACCTGTCGTCCTCTTCGTCCCGGAGACGACCATCGAACGGAAGACGGCGCGCATGTTTGGTGCCATCGACCGGATGCCGTTCGACGATGGAAGTGTGAGCCGCGCCTTCACCCACCGCTTCAGAGGGCGTGTCCGGTCGGAAGACGTCTTCAACGCATTCGAGCGCGTTGCCTTCGACCTGTTTGATGGCCTGGCGGCGACGTGGGAGAAGCTCGAGGAACGAATCGGTGAACCGGTACACCTTGCGGGAGCGGGACCCACGCTCTTCTGGATCGGTACCTCGACGGATATGGCCACGCGTGCCTTGAATGCTGCTTCCGGCCTTCAGTGCACGCCCATCCTCACCCGTACGGCGGCTCCCGCATGAGCGCCGTGATGGCCGGCTGGGCACTCGGATATGCGATGTCCATTATCACGACGGGCGTCCTCATCTTCCTCCTCACGCGGGTCAGCAGGAGTGGCTGGCTCGACACCATCGTTGCCGAGGAGGTACCTGGCGCGCTTCTCGCTATCCCGATGTCCATCGGCGCGATGATCGGTTGGACGATGGTCGGGATGGTGCTCGGCTCGTTCTACGTCGTTGGCGGGTTCGAGAGCAAAGCCAACGGGCTGGGTTCGCCAAGCTGGCAGTTCGCGCTGGTGATGTGTGCCCTCGCACTGCTGCCGCTACCCCCGCTGGTGGTGTTTGTTCGCCGGTATTGGTGGCTCTGGCTCAGCCTTTCGGTCCTCTTTGCGGTGATGTTTGGCTGGTTGATGCCGCTCTTGGCCGAGCGATGATATACTGCTGGAAGCTCGTGAAACTCTGAACAATCAGGAGGCGCCTGTGCCGGGCACCATCATCGACATGCACCTGCACACTACGAAGGGCGCTTCTGACTCGATGCTCAACCCCGACGACCTCATCGAAGAGGCGCGTCGCGTTGGCCTTACCGGGGTGAACATCACCGAGCACGACCGTATGTGGGAGTCGTGGGACCTCGGTCCATTCCGCAAGAAGCATGAAGGCATCTTCGTCTCGAACGGCATGGAAGTGTCGACCGACATGGGCCATATCCTTGCGATCGGGCTGAAGGGCTACCAGAGTGGTATTCGCCACCTCGCCAAGCTGCGCGAAGTGGCCGACGAGCAAGGCGCCTTCCTTGTTGTTGCACACCCGTTCCGGCACTTCTTCGACCCCGTGCACTTTCGCCGGGAGGGGAAGGAGCCTTTCACCCTCATGCCTGAAGAGGCCGCAAGACTACCGGTATTTCAGCTCGTGCACGGTATTGAGGTGCTCAACGGCTGCAACACGCCGCGAGAGAACTACTTCGCCTTGCAGGTAGCCAAGGTCCTCGGCAAGCCTGGCACCGGCGGTTCCGATGCGCACTCGACGCAGGGCATCGGGTACTTCACCGCTGTCTTCGAGGAGAACCTCGAAGGCCCCGAGCACATGGTGGAACAGATGCACAAGGGGCGGTTCTATCCCGGCCGCGGGCTCAATGAAGGCAGGCTCAACAACTTCTGGGAGACGGCAGAACCCATTCCGTTCTACGAATAGCCGTGGCTCTGCCTGCACCTACTGCCGGCGAGCCCTATCATCGCTCCGCATGGGACTCAGATGTCGTTAATGCGTGAGAGCTTCGGGCGGCAATGGATCATCATTGCCGTGGTTGCGGGTTTCACCAGCCCGGGGATCGTCCTTCGTTTCGCGGGCATCCATCCTGAACCGGCGCTTGGGGCCGCGATCTTCGGTCTCTCGATCCTGGCCGCCGCATTCCTTCTCAGCTGGACGGCCGAGACGGCCGAACTCGACATCTCCCAGGGCCTCGCACTCGCCATCATCGCGTTTATCGCTGTGCTGCCCGAATACGCTGTCGACCTCGTACTCTCGTGGAAAGCGGGTTCCGACCCGGCGGAAGCGGCCCGTGGGCTCGCGATCGCGAACATGACCGGTGGCAACCGGCTCCTCATCGGTATCGGTTGGCCGCTCGTGTTCGCACTCTTCTTCTACCGCACCCGCCTCGGACAACTCGTCGTTGATCGCCAGCGCGCCCTCGAACTTTCATTTCTCAGCATCGCGACGCTGTACGTCATCCTCGTGCCGCTTCGCCACTCGCTCACCCTCATCGACTCCATGGTCCTGGTCTCGATGTTCCTGATCTATCTCTTCTTCACCTCCAAAGTGGAATCAGAGGAGGTTGAACTGGTAGGCCCTGCACGTGCCATGGGGTCACTCGCCAACTTGCCGCGGCGAGTCCTCGTCGTCGCTGTGCTGGCCTACAGTGCGGTCGGTATCTTTTCCTCGGCCGAGCCGTTCGCCGAATCACTCGTTGACCTCGGGCAGAATCTTGGTGTATCGGAGTTCTTGCTCATCCAGTGGCTCGCGCCACTCGCTTCCGAATCACCGGAGGTACTCGTCGCCGGGATGCTTGCCTGGCGGGGACGCGCCAATGTCGGCATGGGGGCGCTCATCTCCTCCAAGGTCAACCAGTGGACGTTGCTCATCGGCACGCTCCCGATTGCGTTCTCCATTGCAGCCGGCCAGTTTCACTGGACCCACGGGTTGCCGCTCGACGGTCGTCAGCGGGAGGAGATCTTCCTGACGGCGGCGCAATCCGCGTTCGCCATCGCCGTCTTTGCGAACCTTCGCATGGATACGAAAGAAGCCGTTGCTCTCTTTGTCCTGTTCGCCTCGCAACTCTTCATTACGAGTGAGATGGTGCGCGTCTATTATGCAGCCGCGTACTCAATTCTTTGCGTTGTGTTGCTCGTCCTTCATCGGTCCGACCTGCCCGTCACGGTCCGATCGGCATGGAACGTCCTCCGTGGACGGCCGCCCGACGACGGAGACGTTGATGAACTGCCCGGGGCCGGCTGACACAACCACACGCGATCTCGTTACCCTTGACCCACACACGGGCTCGGGAGGAGCGGTGCCATGTCGATCGAGGAGTTGAGGCCGGAGCAGTATCGAGCACAGATTGCCGGCGGGCGATTGCCATCCTCCACACGCGATGTCGCGGCTCTCGATCACCTCGCGGGACAGGATCGCGCACTCGAGGCGATTCGATTCGGCCTCGATGTGACCGCTGACGGCTACAACATCATTGTCTCGGGCCCCATGTCATCCGGCCGTAACACCGCGGTGATGCAGCTTGTTTCCGCCCTTGCGCCAACCCGGCCAGCGCCGGGTGACTGGTTCTACCTCTACAGCTTTGCCGACCCCTACCGTCCGCGGGCTGCCTCCTTACCTGCCGGTCTTGGTGTGAAGTTCCAGCGAGACATGGCGAGGCTGGCGGAGGCTTGCCGGTCACAATTGCCGGCCGCATTCGAGGACGATTCGTACCGGGAACGGAGCCAGAAGGTGCTCGAACCGGTGGCCGCCCAAAGGGACCGGCTCATCGAGAATCTGCAGCGCGTTGCAGCCGGCCAGGGGTTCACCGTGAACGTCACCCCAATGGGTTTCGTCGCCATGCCCGTCGGGCAGGATGGCCGGCCGCTTGCGCCGGAGGTTCTCGCGAGCCTGCCCCAGGAAATTCGCGAAACCATCCAGGGCAAAGGGGCCGTTGTCGAGGAGGCAATTCAATCCACCGTCCGCGAGTTCCGCCGCCTTGATACGGAGGCCACGGCCGCGGTCGACGCCCTCGACCGCGATGTGCTGAAGTTCGTGGTTGGCCATGTCCTCGACGAGTTGCGGGAGGCCTACGGCGCCTATGACGGTATTGGCGGGCACCTCGACGCCATCGAGACTGATATCGCTGAGAACCTTGGCCAGTACAAGGGCTTTACGCGGACAGCGATCCAGCAACTCCCGCCACAGCTTGTCGCCCAGGCGATGGAGGAGCGCGAGCAGCTCCTGCGGCGCTATAGTGTGAACCTTTTCGTAAGCCACACGGACCCAACCGCGGGAGCTCCGATCGTCCGGGAACAACACCCCACGTACTTCAACCTTTTCGGCAGGATCGATTACGAAGCACGAATGGGTGCCCTGACGACTGATTTCACACGGATCCGGCCGGGTTCGGCACACCAGGCCAACGGCGGCTATCTCATCATCCAGCTCGAGGACCTGCTCTCCGATGGGCGGGCCTGGCTCATGCTCAAGCGTGCGCTCAAGACCCATGAGGTGCGTGTCGAGGGGATCGGAGACCTCGTCATGCCATTCCCCAGCGTGAACCTCGTGCCCGAACCGATGCCCTTCCACGCTGAGGTGATCCTGGTGGGGCAACCACAAACAGTCGCGATCGTCGAAGCCCTCGATCCCGATTTCCCACAACTGTTCAAGGCTCGTGCGGAGTTCGAACCCGATGTACCCGCCGATGAGGAGAACACGTCGGCCTATGTGGCCTTTGTTCGGAGGGCCGTGGATACTTGTCCGCTACCACCGTTCAATGCCGATGCACTGGCCGAGGTCGTCCACTATGGCCACCGCCTTGCGGGGCGCCAGGATCGCCTCAGCGCGCGCTATGGAGCGATCGCCGACCTTTGCGAAGAAGCGGCGCGCGAAGCAAGGAACGAGGGAAAGGACGAAGTGACCGGGAGCCACGTTCTTGCAGCAATCGCTGGCCGCCGCCGCCGCTCCAGCATGGTCCCCGACCGCCTGCGGCGAGCGATCACCGAAGGGACCCTGCGCGTCGAAACCGCCGGTAGCGAAGTCGGCCAGGTGAATGGCCTCGCCGTCTATGTGGTTGGAAGCTTCGCTTTTGGTACACCCATGCGTATCTCCTGCCAGACGGGGCTCGGCCGTCGCGGCGTCGTCGCCATCGAACGTGAGGTTGAGCGGAGCGGCGCGATCCACTCGAAGGGGGTGCTCGTGCTGAGCGGCTACCTGATCGGCACGTTCGGCCGGGATCAGCCGCTTGCCTTCACGGCCAGCCTCACGTTCGAACAAAGCTACGATGAGGTGGAGGGTGATAGTGCCTCCTCCGCGGAGCTCTACGCCATTCTCACCTCGCTCGCCGGACTCCCGGTCCGCCAGGACATCGCTGTCACTGGCTCAGTCGACCAGTTCGGACGGATCCAGGCAGTTGGGGGCGTGACCGAGAAGGTCGAGGGCTTCTTCGACGTGTGTCGCGAACGTGGCCTGACCGGGACCCAGGGAGTGATTATCCCTGCCACCAATGTCGTCAACCTCACGCTGCGGCCCGACATTGTCGAAGCGGCTGACGCCGGGAAGTTCCACATCTGGCCCGTGGAACACGTGGAGCAGGGGCTCGAACTACTCACCGGCATACCCGCGGGCACCCGGGATGCGGACGGAGCCTATCCGGGAGAGTCGGTGTTCGGGCGCGTGCTGGCCACGCTCGCGGAGATGCGACATGCGGCGCAGAAATCCGAGAATGGTGAAGACCCACCCCGAGCGTGACAATCGGCGCGGCGATACCACGGCAACTGTGCCGGCCGTGACCTGCACGATGGGAAGCGGACGATCCTCAGACGCGCTGCTCGTGTCCTCCGGTTGTATGGAGAGTCCTCGCGGGCGATAATGTCCTCCGGTAGCCGAAGTGGCGGAATGGCAGACGCGCTACGTTCAGGGCGTAGTGTCCTTCACGGGCGTGCGAGTTCAAATCTCGCCTTCGGCACCAACCTCAGATGCGCCCGTAGCTCAGTGGATAGAGCGTTAGGTTGCGGACCTAAAGGCCGGAGGTTCGAGTCCTCCCGGGCGTACCAATCTCGTGGTTCGGTCTCCCCGGCTTGTTGAATGCACCGCCCCGGCGGGGCTAGACTGGCCCTTCGGGGGCGGTTAGCTCAGTTGGTTAGAGCGCGTCGTTCACACCGACGAGGTCACAGGTTCGAGTCCTGTACCGCCCACCACTCAAGCAGAAACGCCGCTCCCAGCTCGAGCGGCGTTCCCGTATTCGGTGGCGGTGCCCGGAATCAGTCCCGGTCACCTGGCAGTTCGATACCATCCCCCATCCCCGACCTCATTGCGGAGCCTCTGGATGGCCATCCCCGGGGCTCGCCCCACTCAGCCTCATATTGCGATGCCGTGGCAACGACCCGTTGATACTGGCGGCGGGAACGCTCGTTCGCGCACAATCTGGCTCGGGAGTACGGGATGCTCCCTGGGGGGACATCTTGGATCAGCGAACTCTGCCCGGCCAGCCCTACCCGCTCGGTGCGACGTGGGACGGCAGTGGCGTGAACTTCGCCCTGTTCAGCGAACACGCTGAACGGGTCGAACTCTGTCTCTTCGACCAGGCCTACGGGGCACCGGAAGTTGTGCGCATCCCGGTCCGTGAGCAGACCGACTACGTCTGGCACGTATACCTCCCCGATGCGCGGCCGGGTCAGCTCTATGGCTACCGGGTGTATGGCCCGCGTGAACCGGAACGCGGTATGCGGTTCAACGGCAACAAGTTGCTCATTGACCCGTACGCGAAAGGCATCACGGGGGCAGTCGAATGGTCTGATGCGATGTTTGGCTACCCGGTGGCCGGTGGAGATAACCGCGATCTCGAGTTCGATGATTCGGACAGCGCACCCGGCATGCCGAAAGCGCTCGTTATCGAACCCGCCTTCTCCTGGGGGGATGACAGGGCGCCGAAGACCCCGTGGCACAACACAATTATCTATGAGGCCCACGTGAAGGGGTTCACGAAGCTTCACCACGGCATGCCCGAGCGGCTTCGCGGCACCTACGAGGGCATTGCGCATCACTCGGTCATCCGCTACCTGCAGGAGCTTGGCATCACGGCGGTCGAACTGATGCCTGTACACCAGTTCGTCAACGATAAACGGCTGGCCGACATGGGCCTTTCGAATTACTGGGGCTATAACTCGATTGGGTTTTTCACCCCCCACGTGCGGTACAGCTCCTCGGGTACCCCTGGCGGCGCCGTCAATGAGTTCAAGACGATGGTCAAAACACTCCACCAGGCAGGGATTGAAGTCATCATCGATGTGGTCTACAACCACACGGCAGAAGGGAACCAGCTCGGTCCTACCCTCTCCTTCCGAGGCATAGACAACGTCGCCTACTATCGCCTCGCGCCCGATAACCCCCGCTACTACATGGACTACACCGGTACGGGAAATACGCTCAACATGCTCCATCCGCGGACAATCCAGATGATCATGGATTCGCTCCGCTACTGGGTGCTCGATATGCATGTCGACGGCTTCCGCTTTGACCTCGCTTCCACGCTCGCGCGCGAACTTCACGAGGTCGACCGCCTGAGCGCCTTCTTCGACATCATCCACCAGGACCCGGTGCTATCGCAGGTCAAGCTCATTGCCGAGCCGTGGGACGTGGGTGAGGGTGGCTACCAGGTTGGGAACTTCCCCGTCCTCTGGGCCGAATGGAACGGCAAGTACCGCGACTGCATCCGGAGGTTCTGGAGGGGTGACCCCGGACAAGTAGGTGAACTCGGGTACCGCCTCACGGGGAGCAGCGATCTCTATGAGGCAAATGGCCGGCGCCCCTACGCGAGCATCAACTTCGTGACCGCACACGATGGCTTCACGCTCCACGACCTTGTCAGCTACAACAGCAAGCACAACGAGGCCAACGGCGAAGATAACCGGGATGGGACTAACGACAACCTCAGCTGGAATTGTGGTGCGGAGGGTGTGACGGAAGACGCGGGTGTAGTCGAGCTACGCCTGAAGCAGATACGTAACTTCATTGCAACGCTGATGTTCTCCCAGGGGGTGCCGATGCTCCTTCATGGAGATGAGATCATGCGCACCCAGGGTGGCAACAACAATGCGTACTGCCAGGACAACGAGGTCGCATGGCAGAGCTGGGAGCCCACGGCCGAGCAACGGAAGGTGCTGGCGTTTACTCGGGAGATGATCCGGCTTCGGAAACACCATCCGCTCCTTCGAAGGCGTGATTACTTTCGAGGGCGCCCGATCCGTGGAGCGAGTATCAAGGACCTTTCATGGCTGTGTCCAACTGGCGGCGAGATGTCCGACGAGGAGTGGAACGACCCACAGACCCGTTGCCTGGGCCTCTGGATGGCGGGAGATGCCTCGCTCACCGACGAAAAGGGGCATCGTGTTGCCGACGACAACCTCCTCATCCTGCTCAATGCAGGCGACCATCCGTGTGACTTCCGCTTGCCGGCTGCGCGTCCGACAGGGCACTGGCTGCTGGAGTTCGATACTGCTCGTGAGCACCAGGAATCGGACGACCGGCACGTGCGTGGCAGCACCATCTACACCATGGCGGAACGGTCGATCGCGATGTTCCGTCACCCGCCCCGGGACTGAACCAGGGGGCCAGGAAAGGCGACATGCATGGATGCGAAGCGCTCCCTGGTTTCCCGGCGGACTCCAGCGGCTAACCGGTCCGGAGTACGAGAGCTTCCCGGCTCTTCCCGGGGGGTGAGCGATATTTCGGCGTGCGGGCTACGAATGTGATCGTGCGCATGACGGGCCGCACCGGACACGTCCAATGATGCATCGAATGCCGGGATATTTTGAACGAAGGCCCGCGCTTCGGCCGCTCGCACGCCGCGACTTCCGGTTGCTCCTCGCCGGGTCGACGCTCGTCAGCCTCGCCATGCCATTCCAGTTTCTTACGCAGGTATTCTGGGTCCAGGCAGAATATGAGAGCCGGGCTGTGCTCTATGCCTCGGTGCTGGCCGCCAGCCGCGGCGCCGCGATGGTTCTCTTCAGCCTCGTTGGTGGTGCGATCGCCGACCGGTTTGAGCGGCGGAGGGTGCTCTTCGCCACTGAGATTGGTTCGCTCGTTGCGAATGGGCTCATTGCCATGCTGATGCTGTTCCATCCGTTTGGGCAGGCGACCATTGCCGCCGTGGCGGTGGTAACGTTCCTCGCTGCGGGCGTCATGTCCATAGACTCGCCCGCACGAAGCGCCAGCCTGCCCGCAGTGGCCGGAATGGAGAATATCGGCGCTGCGATTGGGCTGATGACCGTCGCCAACCAGGTCATGATGCCTCTCTCGTTGCCGCTCGTCGGCATCCTGAACGGCATCTTCGCGCCGGGCGTCGTTTATGCCAGTTCGCTCATCTGCTGGGCAGGGATCTTGCCGATGATCGCGATGCTTCGCTATCACAGCGTTGGTGGCGGTGCACATGCGGGCATGTTCTCCAACGTACGCTCCGGAATTGGCTACGCCTGGCGGAGCAGGCCCATCCTTGCTGTGCTCACCGTGGTGGTCGTCATACTGCTCCTCGGTATGCCGGTTGCCACACCGCTTGGGCCGATGTTCGAGATGGACGTGCTGGATTTCACATCGAGCCAGGTCGGCCTCATGGGTGCGACCTGGGGCGTCGGCGCCTTTGCCGCCTCAATTGCATTCACCAGGATGCCGACGCTTGGCATGCGCGCAGTCACGCTCGCCGTGGTATCGACGTTGTTCGGCGTGATGATCATGGGATTTGGTTATTCGCGAATGATCGCCCTCACAGCGCTCTTTGACTTCGGTATGGGCGTCACCATGACAGCAACGATGCTGACCTCATCGACGCTCGTCCAGCACATGGTGGACGACACGATGCGCGGACGCGTTATGAGTCTCTTTCCGTTTGCCCAGGGATTCGCCTACGTCGGTACGCCAGCGGTTGGCATCATCGGTCAACAGGCGGGACTCGCCTTCCTTATCCCTGCACTTGGCTGGGCCACCGTCTTCGGTTGCCTTGCCATTATCACCTGGAATTGGAGGCTCATCGGTGCGCGCGTTCAACTGCCCGCACCCGCGGCATGGGAACCCCCGGCCGCCTGAATTCTGCCACCTGCTGTGCCGGCGGAACAGATAGGCCGGGGCGCCACCGTTCGCCGTTTGACGCGGTACAGTGGATGCATGGATGCGCAACCCCAGACCAGAACCGAACACGATGCCATCGGTGAGTATCCGGTGCCGATTGACGCCTACTATGGGATTGACACTGCTCGAGCTGCAGACAACTTCCCGATCAGCTCCCTGCGCCTGCAACGAGCGTTCATCCGCTCACTGGCCGCCATCAAGCGTGCGGCGGCGCTCGCAAACCGCGATCTTGGCACCGTGCCGGCCGCGCTCGCGACTGCGATAGTCCAGGCAGCCGAGGAGGTGAGGGACGGTACCTGGGACGGCCAATTCATTGTCGACGTTTTCCAGACTGGCTCCGGTACGTCGACAAATATGAACGCGAACGAAGTCATCGCCAATCGCGCGAATGAACTCCTTGGCGGCAGCCCGAAAGGTACCTACAGCCCCGTCCATCCGAACGACCACGTCAATCGCGGCCAGTCATCGAACGATGTCATCCCGACTGCTCTTCACATTGCTGCGATGACGGAGATGCGCAGGTCGCTGCTGCCGGCGCTCTACGCGCTCGAAAGCTCACTCAATGCGAAGTCCGTGGAGTTCCACGACGTGGTGAAGACTGGCCGCACCCACTTGATGGATGCGACGCCGATCAGGCTGGGGCAGGAGTTCCGTGGCTATGCGGGGCAGATCGAGCGGGCCCGCCGCCGTGTCACACTCGCGGGCGAGGCGTTGCGCGAGGTCGCCCTCGGCGGTACCGCGGTCGGGACTGGTGTGAACACGTCGAAGGAGTTCGCTGGCCGGGTGCTGGCGTTCATCAACGAGTCGGAGAACCTGCAGGCGAAGGAGAGCTCGAACCACTTCCAGGCCCAGAGCACCATCGACGCTGTGGTCGAAGCCAGCGGGGAGCTGCGCACCGTTGCGACCTCGCTGGTGAAGATCGCGAACGACATTCGGCTGATGGGGAGTGGTCCGCGGGCGGGGCTTTACGAAATCGCTCTGCCAGCGCTCCAGCCAGGAAGCTCGATCATGCCGGGTAAGGTCAACCCGGTGATCCCTGAGAGTGTGGTCCAGGTCGCCGCCCAGGTCGTCGGAAACGATGCGACGATAGCAATGTGTGGGCAGTGGGGCTTCTTCGAACTCAACACCATGCTCCCGCTCGCCGCATTCAACCTCCTGCAATCGATCGAGTTGCTCTCGGCGGCGGCGCGTGTGCTGGCCGAGAAGTGCATTGATGGACTGCAACCCACCGAAAACGGGCCACGGATGGTTGAGCACGGGCTGAGCATCGGTACTCCGCTCGCCACCGTCATCGGTTATGAGCGTGCCGCAGAGATCGCAAACGAGGCATTCCGGTCGAGGCGGTCAATTCGTGAGGTTGCCAGGGAGATGACGGAGCTCTCGGAATCAGACCTCGAGAGGATCCTGGATGCAGCGAAGATGACCGGTGAGTAGTTAGCGGGCCAACACTCCACTGTGCGGGGCCACTCGCAGCGTTCCAGCGCCAGCGACGGAGAGGGTTCCCCCTCCGAAGCGAGGTTCGTGGCTGTCGAGCACAGTCTCTGATGCAGGGGAGGAAAAAATCGCGGCCGATTCGCCGAAGTTCACAGCGATGTCGCGCACTCCTGCCTCGTTTTCGAGACGGATGAGGAGTGCCTGTCCGTTCACCTCTGCATGTATCGAATCGCGACCAGTGCGGGCCAGACATAACACGGGATCGTCCTTCCGCAACCGTAGAAGCTCACGGTGAAATGCGAGTGCCTGCCGGCCAGCAGGCCGTTCCCGGTCCACCGCCTGGAGCTTCGATGCAAGGAACGTGCTCTCTGCCTGCGGGTCGGGGATACGTTCGCGTGTCTCCGGGTCGGAGAAGGCAGCGAACCCGGCGAACTCCCGCCGCCGCCCTTCAGTCACCAGCCGGCCAAGCTCGGGATTATGGTCGGTGAAGTAGAGGAATGGAGTGGTTGCCATGTACTCCTCGCCCTGGAACACCAGTGGCGTCTGCGGGATGAGCAGGAGCAGTACGGTCTCCGCGAGGAGGGTGGCAGGGTTAGCCGTCAGGTTCGCCCGCTCACCAAACGCACGGTTTCCTACCTGGTCGTGGTTCTGCAGGCAGTAGACGAACTTCCGCCAGGGTATTCCGCCAGGCGAAGTCCCCCGTGGTTCCCCGGTTACCGGGTCGGTTTGGCCTTCGAAGAGCCAGCCGCGCGAGACGACGTGGGCGAGCTCATCGACGGTTCCGGCGAAGCTCCGAAGGTATCCCTCGCGCTCCTGATGCATGATGTTGCGGCTCACGTTGTGGAAGTCGTCAGCCCAGACGGCATCGAACCCGAACCCGCTGTTATCGAGCGACAACAGATAGCGCCGGTCATTTTCTGGTGTTTCGGCGATGAGATATGGATCGTGCCCGTTGCGCCGGTGCTCTGAGAGGTGCCGCCGTGCCTCTGCCAGGATGTGCTCGTTGCTGTCGTCGTGAATCGCATGGGTGGCATCGAAGCGAAATCCGTCGACGTGGTACTCGTGGACCCAGTGGAGGAGGTTTTCGATGACGAACTCGCGAACGCCTTCGCTGCCCGTATCATCGAAGTTCATGGCATCACCCCAGGGGGTCTGGTGCCGGTGTGTCTGGTAGGTGGCCGAGTACAGGCCGGTGTAGTTGCCATCCGGGCCGAAATGGTTGTAGACGACATCGAGAATCACCGCGAGTCCGGTTGCATGCGCCGCATCGATGAACCTCCGCATCCCTTCCTGGCCCCCGTAAGTAGCCGACGGCGCGAAAAGCGACACGCCGTCATAGCCCCAGTTCCGGCGCCCCGGAAACGAGGCGACGGGCATGACTTCCAGGGCCGAGAAGCCGAGGCCGGCAATACGCTCGAGTTCGCCGATAGCGGCGTCGAATGTCCCGGCACTCGTGAGGGTGCCAATATGACACTCATAGATGGTGAGGTTTTCACGTCCCGGGGGCTTCCAGCCATGGTCGGTCCATGGGAACGCCGCCGGGTCGACCACCTGGGAAGCGCCGTGCACACCGTCCGGCTGCCCCCGTGAAACCGGGTCGGGGTACGGGCCTTGTCCGTCGAGACGGTAGCGGTAGCGCGCACCCCCAGCGAGGCCCGGGACAAAGGCCTCTCTATCTCCGCCGCTTGCCGGCTCCATCGGGATTGACCGTGCCTCATGTGGCCCTTCGATGACGAGCTCGACCAACTGAGGCCGCGGTGCCCAGACGCGGAAACGCACCCCGTGAGGCTCGACGATGGCGCCAAGGCTCGGAATCCATGCCGTCACGCTCGAACCAACACCGCCACGGGGAACGCACCAAGAAGTTCACCGACATCTGAACAGGAAACCTCTTGGCCGGTCAGCATGTCATGCCAGTGCCCCTTTGGCAGGGTGACCCGCGTGTTGCCCCATGCGGTTCGTGGAATGCGGCCCGAACTATCGACCATTGACGCGGTTAGCCGGGGGACGACAACCGATACCCGCTCACCGCGTACGAATCCAAAGACGTGGTGCGCCCGCTCCCCATGGATGTGGAGCGGGGCATAGTCACCGGCGAGTGCTGCACGCTCTTCGCGGCGGATGCGCAGGAGACGATTGGTGAGCCAGAGCTTGGCCGCGCGGTCGCCGGGTGCTGGCAGATTCTTCGCGTTCGAAACCTGGCGGAGCAGCGTCATACGCTCATCGAAATCAACTGGCCGGCGGTTATCGGGGTCTGTCAGGCTCAGATCCATCAGTTCTGTGCCCTGGTAGAAGTCCGGGAATCCGGGTGTTAGTGCTTTGAGAGTGAGTGCGGAAAGCATGTTGTGCGCTGCCGCCGGCCGCAAGCGAGCGACGAACGTTTCGAGCCGCCGAAGGAACCCACCCGCCCTTCGCCGGTTCAATATGGCGTCTACGAATGCGAGAACACCTCCCTCGTAGTGTTCGTCCGGGCGTATCCAGCTTGTCTGGAGCTTCGCCTCTCGCATCACCTTGAGCAGATGGTCACGGATGCGGTGGTGGTAGGTTTCGCCCACCCCCTCATCGGGCCACGAACCAACGAGTGTCTGATAGATGTAGTACTCGAGATTCAGGTCAGGCGCACGGTCGCTTCCGGAGGTTTTGATGTGCCGTTGGTTCATTCTCGCCCATGCCGAAACCTCCTGCCGCCACTCCCGCCACAATTCGGAGAGAACGTTGAGCCTCGCACGTACGTCCTCGCTGCGCTTGGTGTCATGTGTAGAACTGGCGGTCATCGCGCAGGGCCATGCCCGTGCTCGCTCCATGAACCATGTGTGGGTATCACTAACGGACGATCCGAACACCACAGGGTTTCCTCCAACTTCGTTGAGTGAGAGGAGACGGTTGAAGCGGAAGAATGCTGTGTCTTCGAGCCCCTTGGCCACGACAGGACAGGTGATCTGCTGGAAGCGCCGCCGAAAATGCACGCGCTGTTCGAGTTCTTCTTCGCTCAGCCCGTGCTCTTCAAGCTGAAGTACCTCGCGCAGGAATTCGAGTGCTGCCTCGGAGAGACCCATATTTCGGCGCAGCGCTTCGTCAATCGCCTGATCGATATAGGCGGAGTCGTCGATCGAACGGTCCGTTGCTCCCACGTACGTGCGGTATACCGGGAAGCACGCGACCGTACCCTCTATGGCGTCCCGAAGCGCACGGAGGGTGTTGTCGCGGTGAAGCCGGCTTCGTTGGGCGATACGGTGGGCCTGGTAACCGAGGACACTGATCTCGCCGGCGAACGCTTCGCGTGCGACCTGCTGCTTCGATTCGTAACGCACCTGTTCAAAGCGGATTGGCTGCTTTACGAACTGCAGATACGTTCGGCTCAGCTCGCGGGAGGCGGCTGCATCGACCAATACACCATCGATCTCCGCCATCGCTTCATAACCCGTGGTTCCGGCGATCGGCCAGTCCTGCGGGAGCCGCTCGCCCTCCTCGAGGATCTTCTCGATGAAGACCGGGATATCCGCACCAGCGATACCTTGCGTTGCCCCGGCCAGCCCCGCACGCAGCCGCTCGAGATACTGGCCGGGAGCGTACAGTCCGTCGATGTGGTCGACGCGCACGCCGGTGATGATCCCCCGCGCAGCGAGATCGAAGAGCAGCCGGTGTGTCTCCTCAAAAACGTCCTCCCGCTCCATCCGGATAGCAGCGAGCGTGTTCTGGTCGAAAAAGCGCCGGTAGTTGATCTCGGCGCCGGCCAGCCGCCAATCGGCAAGACGATAGTGCTGAGCCGAGAGGAGTTCATCGAGCGCATCGAAACTCGATGGATCTCCGGGGGTACCGTTGAACTGTTCTGCCTGCTGCCGGACGTAATCAGCGAGTGCTGGCTGGTTGACCATCAGTGCGCGAAAGCGGGGAAGGGCCGCTTCACAGCGATCGACGTTCGCTGTACCGAGTTCTTCCAACACCGACGCGAAGCTGGCCACGGCCGACGGATCGGTTACCTGCTCGCGCAGGGTGAGTGGTGGCAGGCCGATAATGCGCGAGTAGCTCTCGGGCCGGAGCGGCAGCGTCGTATCGTAGTAGCGGAGGGCGAGGTCGCCTTCGATGATGGCGAGCCGCAACTCTCCTGCTTCGAGTGCCCGCCCAAACGGCTGCCCAAGAATGGGGAAGATGAGCACTCCCGTCGCCATCTGTGGCTGCGCCTGCCAGTCAATGTCGAAATATGTTGCGAACGGCGAGGCTTCTCCGTAGCGCAGGACGCTGGCCCACCAGGGGTTCGCGCCGCCCGCGATCCCCACATGATTCGGCACGATATCAACGATGAGGCCCATCTGGTGCGCAACGAGGGTCTCGCCCAACTCGTAGAGGCCCGCCATGCCGCCCAGTTCGGGGTTGATCTTGTTGTGATCGAGGACATCGTAGCCGTGCATGCTGCCGGGGGCTGCGGCAAAGACCGGCGAAAGGTAGACGTGTGTTATCCCGAGTTCTGCGAGATAGGGCACCACGCGACACGCATCACCGAAGTCGAACCCTGCATGGAGCTGAAGGCGATAGCTCGCGCCGGGCATGCCGTAGCGCGAGCGAGATGACGGGCCGCGGTTGGTGTCGCCACCCTGAGCGGGCAAAGCGGGAGGGGGAGCGTCGAGGTTCAGCGTTTTGGCCGCGGGACGGGCACTTCGCGCCGGACAACCCGGTGTGACGCTACATCGACCACCCACTCACTATCGCGTTCACGATCGGCGAGTTCGTCGTGTGCCTCCTTGATTCGCCTGCCGCGACCATCTCCATCGTTTTCACTCGGTGGCCGGACAACGGTCGTCATCGGACTTTCCTTTGCGCTAATCGAAGGGTGTTTGGCTGGTCGCCGGGGAGGCGGGGTGGTTTCGATGCCTCCAGTGTACTGAGATGGCCATTACCTCGTGGGCGAAGGTTATCGGCACACTGTTACGAAACCGTATCAAACTCCTGTGGCCGTCGCGTGATTGCGGGACTGTGGACTCACCCGGTGGCTGCCGGCGGTGGTGCTGGTTCCGGGTCAATGGGTGCAATGGTAGCAGAGAACTGCAACCTGCCCTGTCTACCCAAGTAACTCGAGGGGAAGCAGATATCTATATTGACGAGTTTGTGAGTACTTACCTGGTTTGTTTAGTAATGGGGAGAGATATTAGTATCAATTGCGCTAGCTCAGTATTGATAAATCAATCATATCTTATATAGATGTAGCTGATAGTTATAGTATCAAAATAGCTTAGATAGCAAGTATGATATTATAATAGGAAGAGTCCTTACAGATATATTACAATTGTAATAGTTGTCAGGGTAGCACCGTAAATATCATTGACATGCTGAAGAGAGCCCACCGACGATGATCCTGCATGGAACGTCCCATAACGGCACTCTCCTGGCAGGTGGGCGTATCTGCGCGTCTTGGCCAGGTGTTCCCTCCCTCGTTTCGCCGTCTTGGCCCGTACATCGTTGCGCTCGGGTGGATCGGTATTGCGGCGGCAGTTCGGGCGCTCTTCAGCCTTGGTATCGGAGTCGACGTCAACCCATACCTGGTTTTTGTCGTGGCGGTCCTGGGTGCGGCTCTCATGGGCGGAGTCCAGGTCGGCCTGTTTACGGTCGCGGTCTCCTTCCTCGTCGGGGACCTCCTCTTCGTGAGCCCGGTCGGGCGTCTCGCGATGGACAGGAAGCCCCTGATTAGCGGGATCCTTTTTCTGGTCGAGGGTGCGGCGGTGGCGTTTGTGGCGGGACGCCTCCGCTCGCTCCTGTTCGAAATCATGACAACTGCGCGGTGGCAGGCGGCACTCGCAGAGATCGCCCGCGCGGCGACCACCGCTCCCGATGAACGGTGGCTCCTTCGGATGGCCGCCGAAAGCCTCTCGAAGGAAATCGATGCTCCCGTTGAAGCGTGGGTTCGCGAGGAGAACGATCTCGTTGCACTGCACCCGGACCGAGTGATGCCAGGGACCATTGACACAACGGATGCGGGACCCACTGCAACTATCGAGATCGATGGGGCCCGCGCCACACACGTCAGCGTTATTCCCGGTGACGCCGCACCTCGCGGGCTCCTGGCGCTCAGGGCTCCCGGCCGCCGGTCGCGCTCAATGGAGCACTTGCTCGATGCGGCAGCGTCGATCGTGGGGCCAGCGCTGCAGAAATTCCGCGACACTGCGGCGTTGAGCGAGAGCGAAGAACGCCTGCGAATGGCGCAGGCGGTCGCGAACATCGGCACCTGGGAGTGGGAGTTCCCGACGGGCAAGGCGCGCTGGTCGGAAAGCCTCGAGGCAATTCACGGGCTTGCTCCGGGGACGTTCCCCGGGACGTTCGATGCAATACGCCTGTATGTCCATCCCGACGACCTGGAGAGGGTCGAAACCTCGATCGTCGAGGCCATCGACAACGGGTACTACGATGTCCAATACCGTGTCATAGCGCCCGACGGGCTAACACGATGGGTCGCGGCACGGGGCCGGGTGTTCTATGGGAACGATGGCAAACCGCTGCGTGCCGTTGGTATCTGCATGGATATTACGGATCAGCGAGTTGCCGAGGAGGCACTCAGGCGGAGCGAGGAACGCCTGCGCCTCGCTCAGGAGACCGGTCACCTCGGGACATGGGAGCTGGATACCGAGACAGAGGAGGTGTACTGGTCTGAAGGGGCAGAACAGCTCCATGGCCTCGAGCCGGGCACCTTCGCCCGGACGTACGAGGCCAGCATCGCACACGTCCATCCCGATGACCTGCCCGAGGTCCTCCATACAGCGGAACTCCTTCCAAGAGACGGCGCACGGGAGGTGGAGTACCGAATTGTCCGCCCCGACGGAGTCATCCGCTGGATTCGTGTGAGCGGAAGAATGCTCGATGCACGACGCGCGATTGGCGTACACCTCGATGTAACTGAGCGGCGAGAGAGCGAGGAGCGGCTTGCCCGGAGTGAATCCCGGTTCCGGGAGATGGCCAACGGTGTACCGGCTCTCGTCTGGGTGGCGGGGACCGATGGCAGGATGACGTTTCTCAATGACCAGTGGCTGGAGTTCACCGGGCGCCCTGCTGAGGAGGGACTCGGTAATGGTTGGCTGGAGGATATTCATCCCGATGACCGTGAGGCGGCGGAGCGCATCCACCATTCATCGTTCGACGTACGCAGCCCGTTTGAACAAGAGCTCCGCCTGCGAAATCAGCAGGGCCAGTACTGCTGGATGCTCGAGCGTGGCCGGCCACTGTTCCACGGGGAGGGATCATTCGCCGGCTACATCGGATCGTGCGTTGACATCAGCGATAGACGCCGCGCTGCCGAGGCGACGCGGCTACTGGCAGACGTGGCAGCCGATCTTTCGCGCTCACTCGATTTCGGAGCGACGCTCTCCCGGCTCGCCCGCTCCGTCGTGCCGCGGTTCGCTGATTGGTGTTGCATAGCCCTCGTTCAGCCCGACGGTGTACTCACCTGGGGTGCGATGGTTCATCGCAGCCCCGATGGCGAGGGATCGCTGGCCGCACTCGAGGCCGATACCGCCGGTCGTGTCGGCGGTGGTGGCGTCTATTCTCGTGTGGTCACATCCGGGGAGCCGGTATTCACGCCCGAGGTCCGCGACGGGGACATCGCTGGCTGGGCGCGTGATGAGCGGCAGGCGGAACTCCTTCGGACACTCGGATTTGGCTCCGGGATGTGCATCCCGCTCCGGGCACGTGGACGAATCATCGGTGCGATGTCGTTTGCCCGAACCGAGGGCAGCGACCGCTACGATGGTGCCGATCTCGACCTTGCCATGAATCTCGGGCACCGTGCCGCACTTGCTATCGATAACGCTACGCTCTATAGCGAATCACAACAGCGTGCTGCCACTATTCGCCGAGCAAATGATGCACTGCAGTTCCTTGCCGATGCGGGGATCGAGTTGAGCCGCTCGCTGCAATATGAGGACAGGCTCATCGGAGTCGCACGCCTTGCTGTCCCCAGGTTCGCCGACCTCTGCCTTGTCGATACCATTGAAGATGGAAGGCTGCGGAGGGTTGGGATTGCTGGTGCGGATCCCGAGCTCGAGGCGATGGCTCACCAACTGGCCCCGTGGCAACTCCACGATAGCGGCGGCGACAATGCGATCATGGCCGCGATACACGCCGGGAGCACCGTCTTCCTGCCCGGGACCACGCCCGGGGAACTCGCGGCATTCGTTGGTGACGCACCCCAGCGAGCCGTCCTCGAGTCGATTGCGCCGCGATCGGTCATCGTCGTGCCTCTCGTTGCAGGGGGGCGGTCACTCGGGGTTGCCAGCCTCCTGCGTACCGGCAGGCGCGACCCGTTCACCGAAGATGAACTTGCCGTGGCCGAGCAGCTTGGCCGCCGGGCAGGGCTGTCAGTCGATAATGCCCGGCTCTACGCCGAGGCACGGCGGATCGAGGCCGACCTCCGTCGTAGCAATGAGGTCATCGGCTTCCTGTCGGATGCAGGTGCGGAGATGGCTGCGAGCCTGGACTACGAAGAGTCGTTGAAGAAGCTCGCGGACCTTGCCGTCTCACGTGTCTCTGATTGGTGCGCCGTGGACATCGTCGAGCGGGGTGAGCTGCACCGCGTGGCAGTCGCCCATCGGAATCCGGAGATGGCGCCACTGGCCCGGGAACTCGCTACACGGCGTCTCCCTGGGATATCGGGAAGCGGCGTTGTGGCCCAGGTCATCCGGACGGGGAGGCCCGAGCTGTACCGCGAGATCGATGAGGACACCGCGGGAAGCATGTTCGCCGACCCCAGGGTCCTGGAGGCGATCCGCAGGCTGCAAATCCGGTCGGCGATGGTGGTCCCACTCGAGAACCGCACAGGGGTTTTTGGCGCCATCACCTTCGTGATCAGTGAACGTGAGCATCGCTTCGGACGCGGGGACCTGGCGATGGCTGAAGAGCTCGCTCGAAGGGCCGCGGCCGCGATTGAGAACGCGCGACTCTACACGGAGGCGCAGGAACGCGAACGGGAACTCGTTCGTGCCAACGAAGCAAAGGATGAGTTCCTTGGGATGATGTCGCACGAGCTGCGTACACCCATCACCGTCATCCATGGCGGAGCGCGCGTCCTTCATACGCGTGGCGACCAGATTGATGACGAGGCCAGGCTAGGGATTTTTTCCGATATCGAGCGCGAATCGGAGCGCCTCGCGCGGATGCTCGAAAACCTTCTTGCGATGGCACGGGTTGAACTGGACCAGGAGCCCGTGGTCGAGCCCGTGCTCATCCAGCGGTTGGTCGGACGGATCCTTGCGGCCAGCAGGCTCAGCCCCGACCGTGATGTCCAGGTCACTGCCGCACCCGCGCTCCCACCCGTGGCTGCCGAGCCCGCATACCTTGAGCACATTATCCGAAACCTCGTTGGCAATGCCGACAAGTACAGCCCTCCTGGCCTTCCGATCGAGGTTGATCTCCGTGGCGCCCCCGACGGTGGTGTTGTGGTGCGCGTTCTTGACCGGGGCTTCGGTATCGGCGAGGACGAAGCAGAACGGATCTTCGAACGGTTTTACCGGTCGGAACGGACCGCAAAACTCGCGGGTGGCGCAGGCATGGGCCTCGCTGTCTGCAAACGGCTCATCGAGGCGATGAATGGGCGGATCTGGGCGCGTTCCCGGTCCGCCGGTGGTCTCGAGGTCGGATTTAGCCTTCCACCATACGAGGAGATGGAACCATGAGTGCCGAACCCCTGTTGCTTGTCGTCGACGACGAGGCTGGAATCCTCCGCCTCATCAAACTCGAACTCTCGGCCCAGGGCTTCCGGGTGATCACCGCGTCGGGTGGTGAAGAGGCGCTCCGGCTCGCCGAGGAACAGCGGCCCGATGCTGTCCTGCTCGACATCATGATGCCGGAGATCACAGGACTCGAGGTCATGCGCCGCCTTCGCGAGCGTACGAATGTCCCGGTGCTTCTCGTCACGGCCAAGGACAAGGATGCGGACAAGGTCCGTGGGCTCGAACTTGGAGCCGATGATTACATCGTCAAGCCATTCAGCCCGGATGAACTCGGGGCACGCGTCCGGGCTGTCCTGCGCCGTGGCCTTGGCCAGGATGTTGAACGGGTGGTCCGTGCTGGAGAGGTGGAGATAGACCTCACCCGTCGCCTCGTCAAGAAGGGTGGTAACCCTGTCGCGGTGACGCGCACCGAGTGGCTGCTCCTCCAGCACCTGGCCGCAAACGCCGGGAAAGTGATGCTCAACACCGAGCTCCTCAGCAAGGTATGGGGCCCTGAGTATCGCGATGACCTGCAATATCTGCGCGTCTGGGTTTCGCGGTTACGTGCCAAGCTCGAGCGCGAGCCCGCGAACCCGCAGATCATCAAGACGCTCCAGGGTATCGGGTACATGTTCGAGGCCGATGCTCCGGCCACCGCTGTCAGCGCCTCTGAAGCAACCGCCTGAGGACTCGCAGGCCACCGCTCTCCTCGCGTGAAGGCCGTGCGAACCACGGCCTTCACGCCTCCTTCTGAGATCGCCTGTGGCCGGCAGGGTCCGGAATCAATGGCCCGAGGGCCGGTGAACCTGAAGCCGTTGCGGCGCAAGTTGGAAGGGGTGGGAGGCACACGGCGGATATCCGTCGTGCCCAATGCCGCCTCTCACCGGAACTGACTGAATGCCCGGCGGATACCTTCGGTGTGTCCGCCGCCGCGAGTGGAGAGGACATGCAGCCCGAGATCGTAACCGTCGATGGGAACGAGGCCGCCGCTTACGTCGCCCATAAGACATCGGAAGTCGTCGCAATCTACCCCATTACCCCGTCGTCGACGATGGCCGAACTTGCGGACGCCTGGTCGACAGAAGGGCGGACCAATATCTGGGGGACCATCCCCCGCGTCATCCAGATGCAGAGCGAGGGTGGGGCGGCAGGCGCCGCGCATGGTTCATTGCTTACCGGCGCGCTGACGACCACCTTCACGGCCTCGCAAGGCCTGCTCTTGATGCTTCCCAATATGTTCAAGATTGCGGGTGAGCTAACGCCGGCAGTCTTCCACGTCGCGGCGAGGACCGTTGCAACACACGCGCTTTCGATCTTCGGTGATCATAGCGACGTGATGGCAGCACGCAGCACCGGCTGGGCGATGCTCTCGGCTGCCAGCGTCCAGGAGGCCCAGGATTTCGCTCTCATCGCGACGGCGGCGACGCTCCGCACGCGCGTCCCGTTCATCCACTTCTTCGACGGATTCCGGACGTCTCATGAGGTGAACAAGATTGCGCGCGTCACCGACGAGATGATCCGGGCGATGATCAATGACGACCTCGTGCGCGCCCATCGTGAGCGGGGTCTCAGCCCCGACAGGCCACAACTTCGCGGGTCAGCTCAGAACCCGGATGTATTCTTCCAGGCCCGGGAGGCATGTAACCCCTTCTACGAAGCGGTGCCAGCGGTTGTCCAGGCGGAAATGGACCGGTTCGCGGTGTTGAGCGGTCGGACGTACCGGCTGTTTGAGTACACCGGCTCGCCTGACGCCGACCGCGTCCTCGTGATCATGGGCTCGGGCTCTGGCGCAGCCGAGGAGACAGTCGAGGCCTTGAATGCGCGCGGGGAGCGAGTCGGCCTCATCAAGGTCCGCCTCTACCGGCCGTTTTCGGCCGAGGCACTTGTTGCAGAACTGCCGGGCACCACGCGCTCCATCGCGGTGCTCGATCGTACGAAGGAGCCAGGTGCGGTTGGTGAACCGTTGTACCAGGATGTTGTCGCGGCACTCGCGGAGCAAGCCGCCGATGGCCGTTGGAAGGGCCCGCTGCCGCGTGTGATTGGTGGCCGCTATGGCCTGGCCTCCAAGGAGTTTACCCCGGCAATGGTGGCGGGGGTCTTCGCAGAGATGAACGGGTGCGAGCCCAGGCGGCATTTCACGGTCGGTATCAATGACGACGTGAGCCACACGAGTATTGGCTACGACGACACGTTCTCCACTGAACCAGAGGATGGTGCCCGGGCCGTGTTCTATGCGCTCGGGAGCGATGGGACCGTTGGTGCGAACAAGAACACCGTCAAGATCGTCGGCGAGAACACACCGCTTCATGCCCAGGGGTACTTCGTCTACGACTCCAAGAAGTCGGGATCGGTGACGGTTTCACACCTTCGCTTCAGCGAGAAGCCCATTCGGTCGACCTACCTCATCTCGAAGGCCACATTCGTTGCCTGCCACCAGTTCCATTTCCTTGAACGCATGGACGTGCTCGAGCTGGCCGAGGATGGTGCGACCTTCCTGCTCAACAGCCCGTACGGGCCCGACAAGACCTGGGAGCACCTGCCCCTCGAAATCCAGCAGACGATTATCGCAAGACGCCTCCGCCTCTGGGTTGTCGATGCCGACCGTGTCGCCAGGGAGGCTGGCCTTGGGAATCGCGTGAACACGGTTCTTCAACCGTGTTTCTTCGCCCTCGCCAACATCATGCCGCGCGACGAGGCCATCGACGCCATCAAGAAAGCGATCAGGAAGAGTTACGGCGGCCGGGGCGAGGCGGTGCTGACCCGTAACTACGCTGCTGTTGATGCGGCACTCTCGGCACTCCACGAAGTAGCGATCCCCGGGCACGCATCGAGCAGCACGCTCCGCCTCCCGGTCGTGCCGGCGTCTGCGCCCGCATTTGTCCACGATGTCACCGCGGCGATGCTTGCGGGAAAGGGCGACCTGCTACCCGTAAGTGCCCTCCCGGTTGACGGAACCTTCCCTACCGGGACCTCGAAGTGGGAGAAGCGTGGCATTGCCGCCGAAATTCCCTCGTGGGATCCATCTATCTGTATCGAGTGCGCGAAGTGCGCGCTCGTCTGCCCGCACGCAGCGATTCGAATGAAGGTCTACGATCCGGAGGAACTGAAGGCGGCACCCCAGGGCTTTCTCCACCGCGCCTGGTCAGCCCACGATTTGCCGGGCTCCGAGATGACGATCCAGGTGGCGCCCGATGATTGCACGGGCTGTGGGATCTGCGTCGACGTCTGCCCCGCGAGGAGCAAGTCGCTGGTGAAACACAAGGCCATAGACATGGTCCCGCGCCTGCCGATTGCCGACCGCGAGCGCGAGAACTTCGCCTTCTTCGAGCAGATTCCTGAGGCTCCGCGGGAGGCGATCCACGTCGCAAGTATCAAGGGGTCGCAGATGCTGGATCCCCTCTTCGAATTCTCCGGAGCCTGTGCGGGCTGTGGCGAGACCCCGTACCTCAAGCTCCTCAGCCAACTCTTTGGCGACCGCCTCCTCATCGCGAATGCGACTGGCTGTTCGTCGATTTATGGCGGCAACCTTCCGACCACGCCCTGGACTATCAACCGTGATGGACGCGGTCCCGCCTGGGCGAACTCGCTCTTCGAGGACAACGCCGAGTTCGGTCTCGGCATGCGGCTTGCACTCGACCAGCACCTCGAGTCTGCGCGGATGCTGCTATCGAGGCTGGCGCCCCAGGTTGGCGAGGGCCTTGCCGAGGCGATCCTCGGGGCGAATGTGGAGGACGGCCATGCGGCCCTCGTGGCGCAGCGGGCACGTATCCTCCGCCTCAAGACGGCACTTGCACCACTTGCTCGTGAATCGGGCGATGCCGCACACCTGCTTGCACTCGCCGATAACCTGGTGCCACGGAGCCTCTGGATTGTTGGCGGAGATGGGTGGGCCTACGACATCGGCTTCGGTGGCCTCGACCACGTCCTCGCGAGTGGCAGGGACGTCAACATCCTCGTCCTCGACACGGAGGTGTACTCGAACACCGGCGGCCAGGCATCGAAGTCGACATTCAGGGGCGCGGTTGCGAAGTTCGCTGCCGGCGGAAAACACGCGGAGAAGAAAGATCTCGGGATGATCGCCTCGGCCTACGGCAATGTGTACGTCGCGACCGTCGCAATGGGCGCCGATAATGCCCAGACCGTGAAGGCGTTCGCCGAGGCGGAGGCGCACCATGGGCCATCGCTCATCATCACCTACAGCCACTGCATCGCTCACGGAATCGATATGAGTACGGCTATGAGCCATCAGCGCGAGGCCGTCGCCAGCGGCTATTGGCCGCTGTACCGCTACAAGCCGGTGACGGAAGGCGCAGGCGAGCGGCCCTTCCACCTCGACTCGAAGAAACCGACTCTCCGATTCCGCGATTTCGCCCTCAAAGAAGCGCGATTCGGAATGCTCGGACTCGCGAACCCACAGGAGTCGGAGAGGCTACTCGCTGTCGCCCAGGATGACATTGACGAACGGTGGCACCTGTACGAGCAGATGGCCGCGGTTGAGCGGCTCGCCCCCGTCATCGATGATCCGGATGAGGGGCATATCGGAAGCCACGTCTCGGAGGGGCACCATGGTTGATCTGCGTACCCGCTACCTCGGGCTCGAGCTACGCAACCCCCTCGTCGCCTCGGCGTCGCCGCTATCTGACCATATCGAGACACTGGAAGTCCTCGAAGCATCGGGTGCGGCTGCAGTCGTTATGCGCTCGCTCTTCGAGGAGCAAATCGAGCAGGAGACGCTCGACCTCCACGAACTGATGGAGCAGTGGACGGAGAGCTACTTCGAGGCAACCAGCTTCTTCCCGCCACTGAAGGAGCACCGGAGCGGCCCGACCGCCTATCTCGAGGCAATTACGAGGGCGAAATCGCGGCTCACGATCCCGGTCATCGGGAGCCTGAACGGGGTTTCGCCCCACGGGTGGACACGCTACGCGAGGCTGATTGAGGAGGCTGGAGCCGACGCCCTCGAACTGAACGTGTACTTCGTCGCGGCCGACCCCGAAGAGACGTCGGCATCAGTCGAACAACGCTACCTGGACCTGGTCGCCGACGTTCGGGCCTCGATAGCCATCCCTCTCGCGGTGAAAATCAGCGCGTACTTCAGTGCGTTGCCGGCCATGGCCAGGGCGCTCGTTGGTGCGGGGGCCGATGGGCTCGTTCTCTTCAACCGCTTCATGCAGCCTGATATCGACATTGAGTCGCTTACCGTTGTTCCCACTGTGAAACTCAGTTCGCCAAACGAATTGACCCTGCGATTGCGCTGGCTGGCGATACTGCGGAGCGTTGTTGGAGACGCTTCTCTCGCCGCGACCGGGGGTGTTCACCGCGCCCAGGATGTGCTGAAGGCACTTCTCGCCGGGGCTGATGTCACAATGATGGCTTCGGCGCTCCTGAGGAACGGCCCCGAGTATGTCGCGACCGTACTTGCCGATGTCGAGGTGTGGCTCGAAACGCACGAGTATGAATCGGTAGAGCAGATGAAGGGAAGCCTCAGCCAGCATGGCGCGCCCGATCCTGTGGCGTTCGAGCGGAGCCAGTATCGGAAGGCGATCGCCTCCTTTGTGTCACCATTCGCGACCACCGCGCGCGGCATGTAGCTACTATTACCTCACATAACATCGTCAGATTGAGCCGAGCAGCACTTCGCACAGGACTTCGGGGTCAACGTTTCCACCCGAAATGATGACGCCCACTCGCTTGCCCGAGAGGTCACCGAGCTTTCCGGAGAGCACCCCGGCGGGCCCTACCGCTCCAGTCGGCTCCACGAGGAGCTTCATCCGCTGCACGATGAAGCGCATTGCGTCCTTTACTTCGTCATCCGTCACCGTTGCAACCATGTCGGCAAGGGCGCGGACGACCTCGAACGTGTGAACGCCCGGCTGGCGGGTGCGGATGCCGTCGGCGATGGTCGTCGGTGGGTCGATCAGGATACGTTCGCCTCTTGCCAGGCTCTGGACCCAGTCATCGGCGCCTTCTGTCTCGAAGCCAGCAACCTTGACCCCCGGTAGCATCGCCTTCGCTGCGACTGCTGTTCCGGAGAGGAGACCGCCACCACCCAGGGGAGCCACGATCCAGTCGAGATCGCCCACTTCCTCGATGAGTTCCATGGCGGCGGTCCCCTGTCCGGCCATGAGCACGGGATCATCAAATGATGGGACGATGTGCTGCCCGCTGCGCTCTGCCAGCGCCTTCACGGCATCATCGGGCTTCACTGCCAGCCGGTCGAAAAACTGGACCTCCGCGCCGTAGCTGCGAGTCGCTGCGACCTTCGAGGCAGGCGCATCCGTTGGCATCAGGATGGTTGCGTGGATTCCAAGAAGACGAGCTGCGAGCGCAACTCCCTGTGCGTGGTTCCCCGAGGAAGCTGCAGCGACCCCGCACGATCGTTCCCCGGCATCAAGGGCAGCGATGTGATTGTAGGCGCCGCGGAACTTGAATGCGCCCCCTCGTTGGAGGTTCTCGCACTTGAAGAAGACACATGCTCCTCCTGATCTTTCGTCGAATGTGCGCGACGTCATCACGGGTGTGCGGGTCGCCACTCCTCGGAGCCGTCCGGCAGCTTCGATCACGTCGGCGAAGGAGATGGGAAGGCTGGCGTCCACGTTCGTCATCGTGCATTGGCGCGACGCTGGCTCGCAAGCACCATTCCGTGCTACCGCTCCATTTGCGACACTTGAACCATGGCTGATTCCTACGCGGGGAAGCTCCTTGTTGCGACACCGTCTCTTGTAGACCCCAATTTCGCACGATCGGTTGTCTTCATGTGTGCGCACGATGAGGCTGGCTCGCTGGGGGTGATTCTCAACCGCCCCGCCCTGGAACTCGAGATCCGCGAGCACCTCCCCGACTGGGGAGCTCATGCGTCACGTCCGCCGGTACTCTTCAATGGCGGGCCAGTCGAGCGGACGCGGGCACTGGGCCTCGCTCGCTATCAGCAGGGCACACTCCGCGCACTCGAGAGCGACTTGCCTCACGGGATCTCGCTCGTCGACCTCACCGAATCGGCCGAAGAGACCGCCGTCACCATTGACGCTCTCCGCGTGTTCGTTGGCTACTCGGGATGGGGGGCAGGCCAACTGGAGCGCGAAATTGGGGAAGAGGCATGGTTCGTAGTCGAAGCCGACGCCGATGATCCGTTCACGGCGGAACCGGATCGGCTCTGGCACCGGGTGCTTCGCCGGCAGCGTGGACGGCTCGCAATGTTCGCCTACTTTCCGCCGGACCCGGCGATGAATTGACGTGCCAATCCACGAGGAACGGAGTTTCGACTCGTGTAGTCACGCTCACTTGCCCTTAGCTGTCGGGCGGGGATGCTTCGTGGTAACTACCCCGGGTACCGAGGACTCTCCTATTTTGCGCAGACTGCTGCTGCTCCTGCCTTTCATCGTGCTCGTAACTACATGGGCCACCGCCTGCAGCGATGACAGCCCATCATCTAACAAGGCGACGGCACCGGTGGGCTCACCAACCGCTGCTACGTCTGCGACAGCCATCCAACCGAAGGAGCTGAAGGAGGTGAAGGTCGGCTATGTACCGATCTTCAACTTCGCACCCCTTTACGTCGGCGTCGACAAAGGCTATTTCGCGGCCGAAGGCATTAAGGTGAGTCTCGAGCGCCTTGCCGGGGGCGCCGACATGCTCGTTCAGACAGCGGCGGGCAACTTCAACGTAGGGTCGGGCGGTGTTGGCGCTGCGGCGTTCAACGCTGCGGCTGCGGCGATCAAGGAGCACAAGCCAGTCCCCTTCGAGATCGTTGCCCCGCTTCACCTCGAGAAGCCGCCGGTCTCGACACCGCTCGTTGTGAGCAAAGCGCGCTACGATTCTGGCGAGATTACGAAGATAGCCGATCTCAAGGGCAAGAAGGTCTCGGTGAATGCGCGCGGTGCCTCGACCGAATACTGGCTGAGCAAGGCCCTTGCCGCTGGTGGCCTTGGCTACAAGGATATCAACCTCCAGACCGTTGGGTTCACCGATGCCGCGGCCGCGCTCGTGAACAAGAGCATCGATGGTGCGATGCTCGCTGAACCGTTCGCCACCATGGCGGCCGACCAGGGCCAGGTGAAGGTCCTCTCAAACGACTTCGTGAACGGTGATCAGGCCACGGTCATCTACTGGAACCGCGATTGGGCGACCAGGAACCAGGACCTCTCCGAGGCGTTTCTCCGGGCGTTCCTCAAGGCCTGTGCCGACCTGGAAAATGGCGGTTGGAAGGATGACGCGACACTCGCGATTATCTCGAAGTACACGAATGTGCCGGCCGACGTACTGAAACGTGCCCCTCGGCCATACCACGACCCGACGGGGACGCTGAATATCGACAGCCTCAAACGCCAGGAGGCGTTCTTTCGGGAACAAGGCCTTCTGACCTACCAGGGCGAGCTGGACTACTCGCTTTTCACCCGCACGAGGTGACTATCGTCCCGGCTGTGGAGGTAGACACGAAACCCGCTATCCAGGTCGAACACCTGGCTGTGTGCTATCCGGATGGCCTGACTGCCATCGCTGACCTCAGCCTCTCAGTTCCTGCCGGGGGGTTTCACGCGATCCTCGGTCCGAGCGGTTGTGGCAAGAGCACACTGTTGAAGGCCCTTGCTGGAATCGTGCCTGCCACGTCGGGGTATGCAGGCCTTGCGGGTGATGCTGCCTACGTGCCACAGGGAAACTCGTGTTTCCCATGGCTCACGGCCGAGGATAACGCTGCCTACGGACTGAAGGTGCGCGGCGTTTCACGCGGGGACCGTAAGGCTCGCGCTCGATCCATCCTTGCTGAACTTGGCCTCGCGGGATCTGAGCACCGGTATCCGCATCAACTCTCGGAGGGTATGCGACAGCGAGTCGCGATCGCGCGGGCGTTCGCAATCGATGCCCCGGTCTTGTTGATGGACGAACCAGCCTCCGCGCTCGACTTCCAGACGAAGCTACATCTCCACGCGAGCCTGCTCTCACTCTGGGAATCACGCCGGCCGGCAGTGCTCTATGTCACGCACGATATCGACGAGGCGCTCGCTCTTGCAGATTGTGTCACAGTGCTCTCCAGCGTACCGGCACATGCAGTGGCTACGCTGGATGTCCCGTTCGGCCGTCCACGTGACACGCGACTCGTCCGGGCATTGCCGGGGTACCCGGAGTTGTTCACTCGTCTTCTCGGCCTGCTCGAGGGGGTTGCCCAATGAGGCGGGCTCGTACCGTCGCGTCTGTGGTTGCTCTTGGGTTGCTGTTGCCAGTGTCACTTCTCGCACTCTGGGAGGTCGCGTCGCGGCAGGATTGGATCAATACGTTGTTCTATCCGGCCCCGAGTGATGTGATACGACGCACCTGGGATGAGCTTCTCAGTGGCGGATTGCTGACGGATGCAGGTGTCACAACGAGGCGGCTGCTTATCGGCTTTGCGTACGGGGCGATTCCGGGAGCTGTGACGGGTCTCACCGCCGGCCTCTTGAGGCCTGTGCGCATCGCGTTATACCCGCTTGCGACGGCGCTCTATGTCGTGCCGCGCATTGCGATGTTGCCGCTCGTCCTGGTTGCACTCTCTATCACCGATGCGGCGCGGATCTTCATGGTGGCGTTCAGCGTCTTCTTCATCGTGTTCTTCAGCGCCCTGTCGGGAGCCGAGCAGGTGGACCGGACACACCTCGATGTCTCCCGCGCATTTGGTGCCGGGCGCGTTCGACAGGTGACCGGTGTCCTGCTGCCCGGAGCGCTTCCGTCATTGATGAGTGGCCTCCAGGTTGCCATGGGCTTTGCCCTCATCGTCATTATCGGCACCGAGTTCCTGGCTGCGAACGATGGTCTCGGAGCCCGTATCTGGACGAGCTACCAGATCTTCGATTTTCAATCGATGTACGCGGGAGTAGTGGCGGTAACGCTCCTTGGCGTGGTGATTAATGCGGTACTGCTGGCGGCGCAATGGGCGCTGATGCCCTGGCGCCGCGGGTAGCGGTAGTCCCTGTCTTGTGATGCCTTCGCGAGGCATCTCATCGCAGAATCAAGCCCGTGAACCGGCCGATCTTCTACCCTCGTCGCAGACGTTTGGGGGGAATACGCAATGGATGGAGCCGATAGCGGCAGTCTCTGGCCATGGGTTATTGCGGCTCTTGCTATCGTGGCCGCGGTCTTTGCAGGCCTGTCGGATTGGATCGCCTGAGCAAGGGAGCGGGGCACCGGAGCGTCACCACGCCGGGATCGGTTCAGATGGTGACGGGCGTCGGCCCGTTACCCGGGCCATCGAGCTTCTTCGCGATATGGACGATACCGCCGACGGCAAGCCCTACCGGGAGCCCCACGACCGTTGCCATGAACAGGACCGAGAGGGGGCCGGGGGTGCCATCGAAGCCAACCCCGATGTAACCCGAAGGATGGATGGTGCAGGTGAGTGACTGTGCATCGGCCGATGACGTGATGGTCGCTGACCGGCCAGCGGGCACGGTCTGGCCTGCGATCTGGTGGTCTACGACGTCCTCGTTCTTCACCCGAAGCTTCCGATTCGGCCCAAGCAACAACTGTGCGGGAATGAACTTGGCTGGCTGACCGGCATTCACCGTCGCCGCGGTGCCTTCCGGGATAGTCAGGTCGGCCACCTCGTTCTGCTTGGCGATCGGGACGATGAAGAGCGCCCAGAGAAGCGCGAGGAGGAAGCCGGCAAGCCAGCCCCCTCCCACGCAGAATATCCAGGTCTTCTGTATCTCGCTCATGGCCGCGATTAGCTCACGAGGTAGAGTGCAGGGTAGAAGAAAACCCAGACGACATCGACGAAGTGCCAGTACATAACGATTGACGAGACCGGCCAGTGATCTTCCTTGTTGTAGCGGCCTCGAAGTAGTTGGGCCCAGACGAGGCTGAGCATGAACACACCGCTGATGACGTGGGTAGCGTGCAGGCCCGTCATCGTGAAGAAGACCGTGCCAAACGCGCCGTCTTTCGAGAACTCGGCCGTCCCCCATTCAAACGCGACGCCACAGGCGAAGAGGAGCCCGAGGGCGATGGTCGTGAAGATCCCCCAGGTTGCAAGCCGCCGCCGGTCGTGCTCAATCGCCGTCTCGCCGATGTACGCGCTCACGGAGCTCAGGAGGAGGATGATCGTGATCCCCAGGCCGAGGAGCTGGTCCACGTGGTCACGGTCGATGCCCATGAGGTAGAAGCGGGACATCGCCAGCAGAGCGAAGACAACGGACTCCGAGAAGAAGAAGAGCCAGAGGCCCGCCCGGTTCATGGCAAGGCGGTTGTGGAGCGGGTGAGCGGCGTGCGCTTGCCCCTGGACGGTGGGTGCCTGTACAGCCATCAGTGCGCCTCCGTGCGCCAAACACGTGGCAGATGCATGAAGTACCACATGATCAACCCGGCCTTCACCAGCGCTGTCGCCGAGAGCCCAAAGAAGCGCACGTAGTCGTTCGGGACGTTCACCGCAAAGATGTACTCGAGGATCGTCATCACCGCGAGGATGACAGCGACATTAATTCCAGTTCTCAGCACGATGCTGGGCACTCCTTTCGAATCTGGTCGGTTGCGAAGGTGAGTCGTATCACTGCCCGCCTCCGCCTCCGCCACCGCCACCGCCACCGGGCATTGGTGCCGGTGTCATCCCGCCACTCCCCAGGATGCCGTGAACGGAGCCCGGCACGCCGTAGTCGTACGGGTGGTCGCGAACCACGGGTGGCACAGGGAAATTCTCGAGCGGGGGAGGAGAGGACACCTGCCACTCGAGTGTGCGAGCGTGCCACGGATTCGCCTCGGCGATTGGGCCCTTCACCCACGAGTAGAGCATGTTCCAGATGAATGGGATGAAACTCGCCCCCAGCGAGAATGCGGCAAGGCTGACGAAGAGGTTCACAGCTTCGTACTGGCCGGGGTACGACGCGATGCGGCGGTTCATCCCCTCGATACCGGGCCAGTGCATGGTGAAGAAGGTCAGGTTGAAGGAGATGAACATCCACCAGAAATGAATCTGGCCAAGGCGTTCGTTGTACATGCGTCCGGTGATCTTCGGGAACCAGTAATAGATGCCGGCGAAGAGGGCGAAGATCTCGGCTCCCATGATCGTGTAGTGGAAGTGAGCCACAACGAAGTAGGTGTCGTGGAGGTGGATGTCGGTCGGGACGTCAGCAAGGAAGATGCCGGTGACGCCACCGTTGGCGAAGTTCACCAGGACGGCCATCGCGAAGAGCATCGGCGTCCGGAGCCAGAGCTTACCCATCCAGATGGTGCCGAGACCCGAGAGGAAGACGAGACCCGTTGGGATCGAGATCATCTCGGTTGTCACGAGGATGGGGCCGTGGAGATAGTTGGGCATACCCGACGTGAACATGTGGTGGGCCCAGACGACGCCGGAGAGTCCGAGGATTCCCATGAAACCGCCTACTGCGTACTTGTAGGCAAAGAGCGGCTTCCGCGAGAAGTGCGTTAAGACTTCGAGGAACACCCCGAGGCCGGGCAGCACCATGATGTAAACGGCCGGGTGCGAGTAGAACCAGAAGACGTGCTGATACAACAGCGGATCACCGCCCTTGGCCGCATCGAAGAAGCTCAGGCCGGCGACGCGGTCGAGGAGAACCATGAAGAGCGAAGTCGCGAATCCCTGCGTGTAGAGAAGGGCCAGCCAGGCTGTGGTGAACATGGCCCAGACGAAGATAGGAAGCTTGCCCCAGGTCATCCCGGGTGCACGCATGAAGATGATCGTGACGATGAAGTTGAGGCCGCCAATGATGGACGACAGCCCGAACGCGATAATCGCGAGGTCGAAGAGCGTTTGTGAGCTGTTGGTGAAGACTGAGAGCGGCGGATAAGCCGTCCAGCCGTGGTCCAGGCCGCCAAGGAACGGAGTGGCGAGGAGGGTGACCGCGACCGGGGGCACGAACCAGTAGGAGAGCGCGTTGAGGCGTGGGAACGCCATGTCCTCGGCGCCGATCATGAGTGGCACCGCGTAGTTGCCGAACCCGCCGATAACGGCGGCGACGGCCACCGACACCATCATGATGCCGTGCATCGACATGACGGCGTTATACTGGCCGTTCGTGAAGAGCCCGGAGTCGTGCTGGGCGAGCTGCGTGCGGATAGCCATCGCCAGGAGGCCACCCATGAAGAAGATGATCATGAAGGTGACCAGGTACTGGACACCAATAACCTTGTGGTCGGTGTTGAAGGTGAAGTAGCGCTGCCAGCCGGGGGCCTTGCGCTGATACGTCTTCATCCCGAACCATTCACGGCCCCAGGATCCCCAGGCGCCGATGCCCATAATCCAGCCGACCATGCCAAAGACGTAACCGATGGTTACGCAGAGGTCGGTGTCCCACGCATCGTAGCCAAAGATCGCCCGGATTGCGGCCGTGAGACCGATACCGATGTAGAAGCTCAGAAGGCCTGTGCCGAGGCCACCGGCGACGGATGTTGCTGCGTACATCGTTCCTCCCCTACTTTCCGCTCTTCGCCTTCTGGGCGGTTACCCAGTCTGTGAACTCCTGGTCCGTCACAACCCTCACCGGGAACTTCATCTTCGCGTGGTCGAGCCCGCAAAGCTGTGAGCACTGGAGGCGGTATGCCTCGTCATCGTCGAAGCTGCCGAGCCTGTCCGGTGTCACTTCCATGTGGGTGGTCTTCCCTGGAAGCACATCGATACGCATGCGGAACGCTGGGATCCACATCGAATGGATAACGTCCAGCGCCGTGCCTTCGAATCGGATGGTCTTATCCACCGGAAGGACGATGGCCTGCCCGCCTGTTGGTGTAATCGTGATCCCCTGCTCCGGGTACTCGACCGACCAGTTCCACTGGAAGCCGGTCACCTTCAGCGTGAGTTCCGAGGTCGTCTCCCCCCAGCCATAGCCTGTCTTGTCGCGCTGGAGTTGGGCGAGACCCCAGAGGCCCGGGTAGATCATCACGAAGACGGCCAGCCCCCCCGTGACGGCGAGCCAGACGCGAGGAATCATGCCCGTGCCGCGGAATGCTGGCCCGTCTTCCGTAGGCGTTCCCCCGCTGCGAAACCGGAGAAACGAATACACGACGATCGAAACGACCATCGAAAAGACCGGCACGCCAAGGAACAGGAGGAATCGGAAGATGTCGTCGAAATCCTCTGCTTCTTTGGAGCCCACCACGGGGAAAAGGTTCAGCGTGGCAAGCAGTTCACCGATGGCCGTGAGCACCGCCCAGAGGACGAATGCCGAGATCACATGAGGCTTCATCGCTACTCCCGGAAAGGTCCGGCTCAGGTTCCGTGTGAGCCCCGGCGAAGGAGTGGGGCGGAATCTGAACCGCGGCAAGCGTACGGGTGTGAACAGATTGACTCAATGGACCCTTCGGCCTTCGAGTCAGAGCCGTCGGTACGTCGCTGGCTCTCGATATTCGTGGTCGGCATAGCTAATGTTACAGAGAATAACAGAGACAGATGGAACAACACAGGATTTCGCATGGCTGGGAGGCTTTGCAAGTTTGATAAAGACCCGGGAGCACCAACAGCGACCGTCGGCGGTGAGGTGAGGGCAAGTTCTAGACAGAACAATAAGAGATGAGAGACATCTAAACTTGGCGTGACTTCGTTCCTGACCTGATAGCCGACTCTTTACGTTGGGGCGCGTTACGCGCGGTGCCGGGCGATGGCTGGTGCTTCTGCCGGGGTGCTGAGTGCCATGGATAGGGGTAGCCGAATGAGACGGGACGAGCCGGCGAAGGATCACACTGCAGCGAAAGGGACTATGACGCCGGTCATATCGTTACTGAGGGGCCCACCGTGGTTACAGGCTGCCACTGCTTCGTGTCACCCCATGCCTGTTGCGTTGGGCATACCGCGGCGGTGGCCGCTACGAGGCGACACGATGTGCGGATGTGAGGGGGTTGATTTGCAGGCCCGTCGAAATCCGGGCTGCGAACCGTATACTTCGTCTGCTATCAACAAGGATGACGAGAACGGTTGCCATGGATTTCCACGACTCGCCCGAACACGCGGCCTTTCGCGCTGAGCTCAAGCAGTTCCTTTCAGCCAACCTCCCGGCCGGGGACTGGGATATGCGTAATGACCGCGACCATATCTCTCCCGAGCAGGCGGAGTTCACCCGTCAGTTTCGCAAGAAACTCGCCGCCCAGGGGTGGCTCGCCATGGGCTGGCCGGAGAAGTTTGGCGGCGCCGGCGCCAGCTATATGACCCAGACCGTCTACATGGAGGAGATGAGCGGCGCCGGAGCTCCCGGGGCTTACGACCAGGGAGTGTGGCTCGCCGGGCCGGCTCTAATGATGCATGGGACGAAGGAGCAACAGGACCGCTGGTTGCCAGCCATGCGCACGGCCGACGTCCAGTGGTGCCAGCTTTTCAGTGAACCTGGTGCTGGTTCCGACCTTGCCGCGCTTCAAACACGGGCCGTCCGCGATGGGGATGAGTACATCCTGAATGGGCAGAAGATCTGGACGAGCGGAGCTTCGGGGGCCGACTGGGGCATCCTCCTCGCGCGCACCGATCCGAACGCACCGAAGCACCGCGGCATCAGCTACTTCATGCTCGACATGCGGACCCCCGGGGTCACCGTGCGGCCTCTCGTCAACATGATGGGTAGTGAGCATTTCACCGAGGTCTTCCTTGAAGATGTCCGGATTCCGCGGGATTGCCTCATCGGCGAGGAGAATCGCGGGTGGTATATCGCCACCACTACCCTCGACCAGGAGCGGAGCTCCATTAATCGCGTCGTCATGACTCGCTCGACGCTGTATGCACTGGCCGACTGGGTAAGGGCCCAGCCTGGCATGCGGCAGCGAACGGAGATTCGGCATGAGCTGGCAGAGAGAGCACTCGAGTTCGAGATCGGCCGCTGGCTCTGCTATCGCGTTGCTGAAATGCAGAGCAAGGGGCTTGTCCCGAACTCGGAGGCATCGGTTTCGAAAGTGTTCGGTACCGAACTCCAGCGGCAGATGGGAATCACGGGCGTGCGCGTGCTCGGAATGGCGGCACAGGTCGAACCGCCGTCGAAGTACGCGCCGCTCAGGGGTCGAGTCGAGCGTTGGGCGCTCGCCGCACCGAGCTACACGATTGCCGGCGGCACGAGTGAAGTGAACCGGAACATCATCGCGACGCGTGGCCTCGGTTTGCCGCGCTGACTTGCAGGCTCAGGCCTCGCGCTCGACCAGATAGCGGGCGATAGCCCGAAACTGCATGCGCCGTTCGTCGTCGAGCGCGAGCCCGGCCAGCAGCCGGTCAGCCTCGTTGGCCTGCTCTCGCGCCCGTTCTCGGCAGGCCTCGCTTGCGCGTGCCCCTTCGAGTGCTTCGATCACGCGCTGCACATCATTGGGATCGATCGTTGGGGCACCGTAGACGGCTCGGATGATTGGCCCGGCCTGTGCATCATTCATTCCGTGCACGATGGGTAAGGTCTTCTTCCGGCGGGTAATGTCATTCCTGTTCGACTTACCGGTTACCTCGGGGTCTCCCCAGAGTCCCAGGTAGTCGTCGTGAGACTGGAAGGCAGCGCCGACATGCGCACCCCACCGCCCGACGATGGCCGATTCCTCCGCGCTTGCGCCGGCAAGAATGGCGCCTATCTCGAGGGGTGCCGCCAGGAGTGCACCGGTCTTACCAGCGACCATGTCCAGGTATTCGCCGACGGTCACCTGTTCACGTGATTCGAACGCCAGGTCGTCCCATTGCCCCGCGATCATGCGTTCGATGGCGTGGTTCAGCACGGCAAGTGCGGCAAGCCTGCGCCCGGCGTCACCTGGCGCGCCTGTCAGTGCCGCCACGGCCCTGGTGTAGATGAAATCACCGACATTGATTGCCTGCGCCGCTCCGAATCGCGCGTACGTGGTCGGCCGGTGGTGCCGCTCCATGTCATGGTCCTGGATCTCGTCGTGGACGAGCGAGAAGTTGTGGACCAGCTCGACGGCCACCGCTCCCGGCATTGCATCCTGGATATCAGCACCGAAGGCTTCGGCGGCGAACAGACAGAGGGCGGGCCGTATCCGCTTGCCGCCGGTACGTGCCGGGCGGCCGGCCTCATCCTCCCAGCCCATGACATACCGTGCCGCTGCTACGAGTTGTGAACCGTCGGCCCCGATCGCCAGGCGCAGTGCATCCTCGAGAGCATCGCGATGACGGCTGAGAATTCCCGGAGCAGACAGGATGGTCACGCCGCGATTCTAAGCGGAAACGAAGGCCGGCTGTGACCCGGCGTGAGAACCCCGCGCCTGCAACGCTTCGAGTGTCCGGGAGGCGATGCCAGCAGCGTCAAGCTGGTAGATGCGGCGCATGGTGGTCTGTGGGCCGTGATCGACGATGGCGTCCGGCATCGCAAGGCCAACCAGCCAGCGGTCGGCGAGCCCGTGTTCGGCAAGCAGGTCGAGAACGCCCTCGCCGAACCCTCCAGCGAGTACATTCTCTTCAGCGGTGACAATGCCGCCGGTCTTGCGGGCCATGTGCACGAGGAGTTCGGCATCGAGCGGCTTGGCGTAGCGGGCGTTCACGACAGCAGCCTCAATGCCATGCTCCTCCAGGATGTCGGCTGCCTTCTGGCATTCGGCCACGGTGACGCCGAATCCGACAAGCGTCACGTCCTTGCCCTCTCGCAGGACCTCACCGCGGCCAACGGGGATAGCCTGCATTGGCAGATCTGTTGGAGCACCCGGCCCCGTACCCCGGGGGAAGCGGACAGCAAAAGGATGGTCGTGCTGGACGCCCGTGTAGAGGAGGTCGCGAAGTTCGCGTTCATCCTTCGGCGCCGCAACCACCATATTCGGCAGACAGCGCAGGTAGCTGATGTCGATGAACCCCTGGTGGGTCTTGCCGTCGTCGCCGACGAAGCCTGCGCGGTCGAGCGCGAAGACCACCGGGATATCCTGTACAACGACATCGTGGACGACCGAGTCGAACCCACGCTGAAGGAACGTGCTATAGATTGCAGCGATCGGCCGTATTCCCTGGGTTGCAAGGCCGGCGGCGAACGTCACGGCATGCTGCTCGGCGATTGCGGTATCGAACACACGCTCCGGGAACTTCCGTGCAACTGGTGTGAGACCTGTGCCCTCGAGCATGGCTGCAGTGATTGCGACGACCCGAGGGTCATCCTCCATGATCTCTGCCGTCGCCTGGGCGAAGACCTGGCTGTACGTCGGGGGTGGCGGAGGAGCGTCCGGGGCGGCTGGTTTCTTGAGCCAGTAGGTTCCGCTATGGCTTTTCACGGGGTCGGCCGCCGCCTCGGGAATACCATGGCCTTTCTCTGTCAGGATATGGAGGAGGACCGGCTTTCCGCGAACCTTCTTGATAGCTTCGAGTGTCGCTTCCAGCTCGTGGATGTCGTGGCCGTCGATCGGTCCGTAATACTCGAATCCGAACTGCTCCCAGAAGCTCGCCGGAACGAGGAGGTCACGCATTGACGCCTTGACGCGCTTGGCCCCCTGCCACATCTGTTTGCCGAGGGGGATGTGCTCGACCATCGTGCCAATCTCACGCTTGGCGTTTCGATACATCGGGTCGACTCGAAGCTTGTTCACGTTCCGGCTGAGTGCCCCAACATTCGCGGAGATCGACATTGCGTTGTCGTTCAACACCACGATCATGTTGGTCCCCATGTGTCCGACATGGTTCATCGCTTCGAGTGCCATACCCGCGGTCATCGCCCCATCGCCAACCACCGAGACGACCTGGTAGTCCAGGCCACTCATGTCGCGGGCCACTGCCATACCCGCACCTGCACTGATCGCTGTCCCGGCATGGCCGGCTCCGAACGCATCGTGCGTGCTCTCGACCCGGTCCGCGAAGCCCGAGAGACCCTGGAACTGGCGAATAGTCGACATCCGGTCGCGACGGCCTGTCAGTATCTTGTGGACATAGACCTGGTGGCTGACATCCCAGAGGATCTTGTCGTTTGGGGTTTCGAACTGGCGGTGCAGCGCGATCGATAGCTCCACAACACCCAGGTTCGATGCGAGATGGCCGCCACCCCCAATGCACTCCACGGTCTCGACGAGGAACTGGCGGATCTCAGCCGCAAGTACGTTCAGTTGTTCGTACGTAAGCGCGCGGATGTCCCGGGGTGAATCGATGTGGTCGAGCAGTCGCGACAACGCCAACTCCTTGGTCTCGCCAACAGTAGGCCACAGCCGCTGGCAAAGCTCGGTGTGGGGGCTTACCGGAAGGGGAACCCAGCTTAAATCGCAACGTAGCCGGGCCTCATTTGAGGGTCAAGGCGGGAGCCACCATCTCCGTTGCTATACGAAGGTGACCGGCGCCAGGGGCATCCGGATGGTGAATGTTGACCCGGCGCCCGGCGCCGACTCCACCGAGACGCGACCACCGAGAGCTGTCACCAGGTCTCGCACGATTGCAAGGCCCAGGCCGTTTCCGCCGCGCTGGCGTGATCGTGCCTTATCGGCCCGGTAGAAGCGGTCGAAAATCCGCTCCCGGTCTTCTGGTGAGATACCAGGACCATGATCGATGACGTCGATCCGTGCCTCGCCCGGTAGCCGGCTCACGCGGATGACGACGTCACTCCCGTCGTTGCTGTACTTCACGGCGTTGTCAGTCAGGTTGAAAACACAGCGGTAGAGGAGGTCGGCATTCGTTTCGACCTCGATCCCATGGAGGCCCTCCGTGCGGATCGTGATTGAACGCGACGCCGCCAGCGGGCCCAGCTGATTCCCAACTTCATGGCTAATTGCGGCGATATCGACCGGCTCACGGTCGAGTTGCTCCGGATCGCTCGTTGTAAGCAGCAGCAGGTCCTCGCTGAGCCGTGTCAGCCGGGCCGTCTGGACCTTCACGGTCTCGATGAGATCGCGGAAGTCCTCGGTCGTAGCGTCGGGGTCCGACTCGGTGACCTCGATGTTGGTGCGAATCGCAGCCAGCGGAGTACGGAGTTCGTGGGATGCATCCTGCACGAACTGGCGTTGCTTCTCGAACGACTGCTCGAGCCGGTCGATCATTGAATCGAACGTCTGAGAGAGCGCCCAGAGCTCGTCTTCGGGACCTTCGTGGTTGATGCGCTGCTTGAGATTCGTCGCGCTGATCTCCGACGCCACCCGTGTGATGTCTCGCACCGGCCGGAGCATCATCCCGGAAAGGACGTAGCCGCCGATTCCCGAAGCCGCTGCGAGACCAACGACTGCGAGGAGCGACCAAGTCCGCAGCCGGTCCAGGTTGTCGGAATAGATCTGCTCCTCTGCCTGCTTCAGGACTCCGCGGGTCGTCAGCACAGGCTGAAAGCCGCTGATCGCATTACCCGGCCCGCGGACGGGCTGCCACTCTACATCGTTCACACCCTCGAGCTGGTAAGCGATGATATCCGGCTGGTCGAGGCGCGCGGCCAGGTTCAGGGCAACAACGAACGCCACGCCAAAGACGAGCAGCAAGCTCGAATACCACACGGTGAGCCGAAAGCGCACCGTGAGTGCGAAAGCGGGCATGCGCATGTGCTCCACCCTAGAGGACGTAGCCCTTGCCACGAATGGTCTCGATCAGTTGCTCTTCAAAGCCCTCGTTGAGCTTGCGGCGAAGGTTGTTCATGTGAACCTTCACAGTCTGAGTAAATGGGTTCGCGTGCTCATCCCAGATGTGCTCGAGGAGCTCCTCCTGGGGGACGGCGCGGCCCTCGTTTCGAGCAAGGTAATAAAGGAGCGCGAACTCCTTCGGCGTGAGGTGGATGTCGCGCCCGTCGCGTTTTACCCGGTTGGTGTTGGGGTCGAGTTCGAGACCTCGCGTATTGAGGACGGGCTCGCGAAGGCCGCCCTCACGGCGTGTTACCGCGCGGATGCGCGCCTTCAGCTCACTGAAAGCGAACGGCTTCACGAGGTAGTCATCGGCCCCCATATCGAGGCCTTCGATGCGTTCCTTGATGGTGCTGCGAGCGGTGAGCATGATGATGCCCCCGCCGAAGCGGTCCTCGCGCAGCCGCCGGCAGACTTCGAGCCCGTCGACACGTGGCAGATTGAGGTCAAGGCAGATGACGTCGTAATTGTTGACGCTCGCCTTTTCAATGGCCTCTGCGCCATCGTTGGCGATGTCAACTGCATAACCTTCTTTGATCAGGCCTTTTTCGAGTGCACTCGCAATGGCCTCTTCGTCTTCAACGACAAGCACGCGCATGGTGCATGAGCTCCCTGGGGATATAGAACCAAGGTAGCCCGGCTGTTCCGAAGCGAAGGTAAAGATGAATCCCGATCATGACGCATTCGCGCCTTCGGCCACTACGCGGCGCGCCGGGATTGAGGGCGATGGTAGGGCACTCGTGGCTGGCACCCTACGGGGGAGGCGTGCCGAATCCGGATACTGGTGACGGTGTGGTGCGGTCGGCTTCCGCAACCGATGGTGTTGTGGCGACGAAAGCGCTCCGCCACGATGGCGGCGATCACGGACACCGCACTCCCAATGAGGAAGAGGTCGAAAGCGGCGGTAAGCAGCGGGTGGACCATGTCAGCACATCCGTTCGATTGGTGAGAAGAGACTAGGCGCACGGATGTTCTGGTGTCAACACATCTGTTCTAAAGTCGTCAACAGGTGTCGCGATCCACTCGTGTATACTGCCGCCCCGAAGGCGAGATGCCGCTACCGGAGGGCGGATGCTGGCGAAGGTCTACAGTTGCGCACTGATCGGCCTCGAGGGTGAGCTGGTCGAGGTCGAGGTTGACATCGCCCGTGCCGAGATGCCCAACACCACCATCGTCGGGCTCCCCGATACGGCCATTCAGGAATCTCGCGAGCGGGTTCGTGCGGCGATCAAGAATGGGGGGCTCACCTGGCCGTTCAACAGCCGTATCGTCGTGAACCTGGCCCCGGCCGACCTCCGCAAGGAGGGGCCGGCGTACGATCTGCCGATCGCAGTCGGGATGCTCGCAGCGAGCGGACAGGTTGTCGGCGTCTTCGAAGATGCCGTCTTCATGGGTGAACTTTCGCTGGACGGCGACGTCCGCCCGGTTCACGGTGTCTTGCCCATGGTCGCGCTGGCGAAAGCACGGGGGAAGACACGCGCGTTCGTCCCCGCCGGGAATGCCCCCGAGGCTGCCCTCGTCTCAGGGATCACGGTCTATCCGGTCAGTTCACTGGCATCGCTCGCATCGCACCTCCTTGATGCGGTACCTATCGACCCGGTGCCCGCGGGCACGGGCGCCACGCAGCCGGAGTTGTACCGTGGGACGGACTTCGCCGACATCGTTGGCCAGGAGCATGTAAAGCGGGCGCTCGAGGTAGCGGCCTCCGGCGGCCATAACGTCATAATGCGTGGGCCACCAGGAAGCGGGAAAACGCTCCTTGCCCGGGCCGTCCCATCGATCCTGCCGGCGATGTCGACCGAGGAGGCGTTGGAGGTGACGCGGATCTATAGCGTTGCCGCACTTCTCCCGGCCGGCTCCGGGCTGGTAACCACGCGACCGTTTCGCGCACCACACCACACCATTTCCCATGCCGGCCTTGTGGGTGGAGGCACCGTGCCGCGGCCAGGCGAGATCACCCTTTGCCACCGGGGTGTGCTCTTTCTCGATGAGCTGCCGGAGTTCGGCCCGCAGGTGCTCGAGGTGTTACGACAGCCGCTTGAAGACCGGACCGTGACCATCAGCCGGGCGCGGATGTCTGTCACGTTCCCCGCGAATTTCTCCCTCATCGCGGCGATGAACCCCTGCCCGTGTGGCTACTACGGCGATTCGTCGCACGAATGCAGCTGTGCGCCGTCGGCTGTGTCGCGTTATCAGCGGCGCATCTCGGGCCCGCTGCTCGACCGGATCGACCTGTTCGTGGACGTTCCCCGAGTGGCCTACGAAAAGCTGGCTTCGACGGCGAAGGGAGAACCATCGGCGGCTGTGGCCGAGCGAGTACGGCGGGCGCGCGAAATCCAGCGGGCGCGGTTCGCGGGCGACGGCTTTGGTGGCGTCACGCTCAACTCCGACATGAATGCCTCACAGGTTCGCGACTTTGCACAGACGCAGATGAGCGAAGGCGCGGGGAAGCTGCTGCGGGTGGCGGTCGAACAGCTCAATCTCTCCGCGCGGGCGTTTCACCGCGTGCTCAAGCTGGCCCGAACGATTGCCGACCTCGGCGGCAGCGAGGGCATCGAGCAGGCGCACATCGCCGAGAGCATCCAGTACCGCGAGCGCGGCGACTGAGTGGAGCAACCCGTGCGGCTAACCCCGCGCTTCGCTACGATGGATGACTACGGGCCCCCGTAGCTCAGCGGATAGAGTGTCGGCCTCCGGAGCCGAAGGCACAGGTTCGAGTCCTGTCGGGGGTACCAGCCCACCAATTGAGCGACAGCAGCCTACCCATTCGGGACGATGACCGCGCGTCCCCGGATCTTGCCGTCGTGCAAGAGCTGGTAGGCGTGTGGCGCCTCGTCGAGACTGAAGGTCTCTACCTCAACCGAGATCTGGCCGCGCCGCGCGAGTTCGAGCACCTCGATGAGCTCGGCCCGTGAGCCCCAGTAGGGAGAGCGCACGGCGACATCCCAGGCGGTTGTGAGGAATCCAACGGGAAGAGCACCCCCGCCGATACCGACAATCGAGACATCGCCTTCTACGGCTGCTGATGCGCCCGCGATCTCCACGGTTGGTTGCATGCCAACAAAGTCGAAAACGGCGCTCGCTCCCAGGCCACCCGTCAGCTCCCTGATTCGCTGAGGAGCATCGGAGTTGGAAAGCAGCGTCTCGTGGGCACCCACCTGGCGGGCGAGTTCGAGCTTCTCGCCGTTCACATCGAGGGCGATGATCCGTGCCCCAGTGATGGCGCGAAGTACCTGGATAGCGACGTGTCCGAGTCCGCCGGCGCCAATGACAACCGCCGTGCTCCCAGCACCGAGCTTCGGCAGCGAGTTCTTGATTGCGTGATATGGCGTAAGGCCCGCATCGGTGAGCGAGACATTCTTCACCGGGTCGAGGCCGCGGAGCGGAACGAGGTGGCGCGGGCTATCCACGATCATGTACTCGGCCATCGCCCCCGGGGAGCCGAGGCCGGGCGGCATGATCCCTTCAGCGGCTGCGTTGAGGCAGTAGTTCTCCTTGCCCTCGGCGCACTTCACGCAACGTCCACAGCCCCATGGCCCATAGACCGCCACCGAGTCGCCGATGGCGACCCCCTCGGCGCCCTCGCCAAGTGCGGCCACGGTGCCGGCTCCTTCGTGCCCGAGTGTGAGGGGGAGCGGGTAGCGGAATCCTTCCGGTGGCAGGCTCATCACGAACTGGTCGGAATGACAGATTCCCGCCGCAGACACCCTGAGCAGGACCTGGCCGGGGCCGGGTTCGGGCTTCGGAACCTCCACCACCTCGGGCTTTGCGCCGACCTGCCGATACTGAAGCGCCTTCATACGATCTCCCCTGAATATTGTTGCCCCGGTCCTTCGCGCAATTCGAACCTGCGCCGATCCTGAAGTCAAGGAAACTCGGCCCCATATCGAGAGCCATCCGTTGCGTGGCTCCGTACAATGGGCCTCCAGGAGGTGATCCTGATGGGTGACGAGTTCCGCGATTTCACGCTTGCGGCTGTCCAGGCAGCGCCGGTTTTTCTCGACCGCGAAGCCAGTATCGACAAGGCCTGCCGTCTCATCGATGAGGCAGCATCGCTTGGTGCAGACCTCGCTGCCTTCGGGGAAACCTGGGTGTCGGGTTACGCGTCATTTGCGGCCTGGCCACAACATCCGCTGTTTGCTGACTTGCTCCGGCGCTTCGTCGCGAACGCAGTTGAAGTCCCATCTCCCGCAACCGACGCACTCTGCCGTGCGGCCCGGAAGGCGGGCACTGATGTCGCAATTGGCATCGCTGAACGCGACATGACGACTGGCGGGACCGTTTACTGCACGCTCCTCTTTATCGGGCGTGAAGGCGTCATTCTCGGCAAGCACCGGAAGCTCAAGCCCACGATGTTCGAGCGCACCGTCTGGGGCGAAGGGGACGGGAGTTCGCTGCGACTCTATGAGCGGCCCTACGGAAAACTCGGTGGACTCAACTGCTGGGAGCACCAGATGGTCCTGCCCGGCTATGCGCTCATGTCCCAGGGGATTGATGTCCACGCCGCTGTCTGGCCAGGTGGGACATTTGCCCGGCAGGAGGTACTTTCGAGGGCGTTCGCGATGCAGGGCGCCTGCTACGTGGTGATGGCGGGAGGCCTCATGCGCGAAGAGGACATGCCGCCCGAAATCCGCGAGCGCGTACTGCAATTGGACGGTGCCGAGCGGCGGCTGCTCATCCCTTGCGATGGTGCCTCGGGGATTATCGGCCCGAGCGGCGAGATGCTGGCCGGTCCGCTGCTCAACCAGGAAGGGATCCTGACGGCGAAGGCCAATCGCGGCCGCGTGATGATGCAGAAGATGATCGCCGACCATGCCGGCCACTACTCCCGGCCCGATGTGTTCGAGTTCCGGGTGAACGCTCGCCGCAAGCAGACCGTCGCCTTCGACGGGCGGCAGCCAGCCGGCCCGGTTGCACCCATCTCACGCGGCATCGATGAAGGTACGATTCGGGGAAGCCGCGAACTCGAAGGAGCGATGAATGATGCCGCCCGGGAGTTCGCCGCCGTTGCCGAGGGTGGCCTCTGATGGCCTTACCGCTCGCAATTATCGCGGTGGGGGGAATGGTCCTTATAATCCTTGGCTGGATGGGCCTCACGGGGCGGCTCCCCCGTAACGGCATTGCGGGCATCCGCACCCCCTACACGATGAAGAGCGACCAGCATTGGTATGCAGCACATCGTAACGGGGCGCCAATACTGATATTTGGTGGTGTGGCGGTGTTCATGACTGGCCTCGCCTTCTTCCCCTTCACGATCGCAGACAAGGTGCCGCCTGGCCTGGCCTTTTCGGTCACCCTCGCGATGACCTGCATCCTGCTCGTTTCGGCACTCGTCTCCTGGCAGGTTGGGGTGAGGGGCGCCAAGCGCGAACTTGGGGAGCGTTAGCCATTTCGCCGCCCAACCGGGTAAGCGGGGGCGTCTTCGAACCGTTTCGATTACAGTCCGAATAAAGGAAGCAGTTTCCATGCAGTAAACTGTTGGTTCGGAGGAAAAGGTATGGATCTTCAGGTTCTCAGGGACGCAATGAGGCGACTCGGGAAGGAAACCGTGGCGCCGGCTGCCGCCGAGACCGAGCGAAACCACGGTATCGCCCCGGCGATCTGGTCAGCCATCGCGAAGATGGAGTTGACCGGGGTCATGGTGGCTCCGGAATACGATGGCGCAGGTGGTGGCCTGCCCGAGGCACTTGTCGTTGCCGAGGAACTCGGCCGAGCCTGCACCTCCACCGCGTGGCAGTGGCTGGAGCACACCAATACCACAGTCGCCCTCAATAACTTCGGCAGCCCCGAGCTCAAGGAGTCCATGTTGAAGCCGCTTGCCCGCGGCGAACTCCTGGGAGCGGCCATGAAGACGACTGAAGCGGGGGGTGGCTCGGATATCCAGACGCTAAAAACGACCGCAGTGCCATCTGCGGAGACCTACGTACTCAACGGCACAAAGGTATTCCAGAGTCTTGCAGGGTCGGCCGATGTTTACCTGGTCGTGGCGCGTGAGGGGTCTTCGGATTCGGATGCGCTCAGCATCCTTGCTGTCGAGCGCAACGCCCCGGGGCTGAGCTTTGGCCCTGCCGAAAGCACGATGGGCCTTCGAGGTATTTCGATTGGCGACATGATCATGCAGGACTGCACCGTCCCCAGGGGCAATCTGATTGGGGCCCCTGGTGGCTTCGGACCGGTTTTCGGGGCTATTGGTGGCTTCGCAATGCAGGCTGCCTCTTCGATCTCCATCGGGATGATGCAGGCATCGATCGACGAGACGCTCGCATTCCTCGCGAATCGCGAGGTTGGGGCACGAACGCTGGGCTCACTCCACGGGATCCAGATGCAGGTGGCGGACCTCATCATCGACGTCGAGAGCAGCCGGGGCATGCTCGAACGTGCGGGCCGCGAGCCGGCGAATGTCGCCCTCCGCTTTGCGACCAAGGTGCGTGCGACCGAAGCGGCGGCACGCGTGGTCGATCGCTGTCTGCTCCTGCATGGAAACGCTGGCTATTCCCAGGCGCTCCCCTTTGAGCGGCGTGCCCGGGATGCACGGGCGCTTGCCATTCACTACGGTAATAACGACGTGATGCGTGGGAACCTTGGGCAGATGGCCCTTGCGAAGCCAGCCCGGCCCTAAAGAGGGCCACGGTTGAGAAGCGCGTGGATGCGGCCCCGGGCACACGTGGTTCCCCGTGTGACGGGGGCGATAGATACTGAGGCGGCCGCACCACGTGCAATACCTCCCAGGACCCGCCAGTGCCCAAGCTCGTCCTCGCCTATTCCGGTGGTCTCGATACCACGACTGCTATCAAGTGGCTCTCCGTTGAGCAGGGCTACGATGTCATCGCCCTCAACATCGACGTCGGAAAGAGCCGTGAGCAACCGGTTGTCGAATCACGGGGACTGGCCGCCGGGGCGCTCAAGGTCCGGGTGATCGACGCCAGGGAAGACTTCATCCGCTACTTCGCCTTCCCGGCACTCGCGGCCGGGGCGATGTACCAGGATGCCTACCCCCTTGCCACCGCTCTTGCCCGCCCACTCATGGCCAAACTCCTCGTCGACGTTGCAAACGACGAGGGCGCGAGTGCCGTTGCCCACGGCTGCACGGGCAAAGGCAACGACCAGGTCCGCTTCGATATCGGGATCCAGACACTCAACCCGTCGCTCGAGATCGTGGCGCCCACGCGTGAGAATGCGATGGCCCGCGAGATGCAGATCGAGTACCTGAAGAAGCACGGGATCGACATCCCCTGGGGGACGAAGGGGCCATACAGCATCGACGAGAACCTCTGGGGACGCAGCGCCGAGGCGGGCGTTCTCGAAGATCCGTGGCAGGAACCCCCGCCCGATGCCTACGAGTGGACAGTCTCGCCCGAGGATGCTCCCCCTCAGCCGGCTTACGTGGAGATCGCCTATAAGCACGGCATGCCGATCTCGCTCAACGGCGAGGAGATGTCCCCCGTCGCGATGGTCGAATACCTGAACGATCTCGGTGGCCGTTACGGCGTGGGCCGGATCGACCACATCGAAGACCGTCTCGTTGGCATCAAGAGCCGCGAGATCTATGAGGCACCCGCGGCCACCATCCTCCATGCAGCCCATCGTGCACTGGAGGGCATGACCCTTTCGAAGCAGCAGCTCAAGCTCAAGAAGGTGGTCGCAACCGAGTACGCCGAACTGATCTACAACGGTCTCTGGTTCAGCGCTCACCACCAGGATATCGCCGCCTACATCGCCAGCACACAACGCCACGTGAGCGGCACCATCCGTGTCCGCCTGCAGCGCGGGACCGCGACCGTCGTTTCGCGCCGGGCGGATGAGTCGCTGTACGACCGCGGGCTCGCTACCTATGATCGCGGCGATACATATGATCAGTCGGCAGCCGTGGGCTTCATCAATGTCTGGGGCCTGCAGACTCGTGTCCAGACACGCACACAGCTCCTTGGGACGACATCCGACCCGCTGAAGATCGCCATGCCAGGAGAGAACCCATGACAAACGCCACGACCCCGGAAGCCACCGTCCGCTATGAAGGCCCCGGTGCAAGTACCGAGATCTGGGCGATGACGCAGGCCAACTTCATGGTGATGATCCCCGGTCAGCATGCAAAAGAAGCCGCCATCGCATTGAATGATGCCGCTGCAAAGTATCTTGCAGAGCAGCTCGGCCAGGAGGATACACCCGAGAACCGGCAAGCACTCGCTCGGGACGTCGGCTCTTTCATCCTCACGAAGCAGCTCGGCGCGGGCGGCCGTATTGATTCAGTAACGACGGTGTCAGTTGCACTCCTGGGCCAACACCCGGAGCTCGTCGACCACCTGAAGTCGATTGAAGGCTAGCTGATGGCCGCAACCGCCACCGGAGACGAGTGGTGGCGGCGTGCCGTCATCTACCAGGTATACCCGCGCAGTTTCCAGGATTCGAACGGTGATGGGATCGGCGATCTCCAGGGCTTGATCGATCGCCTCGACTACCTGAACGACGGTACTCCGGGCTCACTCGGCATCGATGCTATTTGGCTGTCGCCCACCTTTCCTTCTCCGATGAAGGACTTCGGCTATGACGTGAGCGATTACCTCGGGGTCGCAGCCGAGTTCGGTGACCTCGAAACGATGGACCGATTGCTTGCGGAGTGTCATAGCCGGGACATCAGCGTCCTTCTGGACTACGTGCCGAATCACACCTCCGACCAGCATCCCTGGTTTCTCGAAGCCCGTGCATCTCGCGATAACCCCAAACGAGACTGGTATGTGTGGCGCGATGCAAAACCTGATGGCAGCCGCCCGAACAACTGGCGCTCAGCATTTGGCGGCCCGGCCTGGACGTTCGATGAGGCGACGGGGCAGTACTACCTGCACTCATTCCTCAAAGAGCAGCCCGACCTGAACTGGCGGAACCCCGGCGTGGTGCAGGCGATGCACGATGTCCTTCGCTTCTGGCTCGATCGTGGCGTCGATGGCTTCCGAATCGACGTCATGGGCATGATCGTGAAGCACCCGGAACTGGCAGATAACCCACCAAACCCGAACTGGGTACCAGGTGGGAACGACCGAATGCAGCACCTGTGGGTGAACAATCGCAACTACCCGGACGTCTTCGACGCGGTCCGTGGCATCCGCGGAGTGCTCGACGAATATGACGCCCGCGTGGCAGTCGGTGAAGTCTTTGGCTCAGCCGAAGAGATCGGCAAGTTCTATGGTGAAGCCGCACTGAATGGCCTGCACCTCGCCTTCAACTTCCAACTCATCCACGAGAGTGAGCCGTTCAACCGCTACACCCCATGGGATGCCACCGCACTCCGGCGGATCATTGAGAACGCCGAGGCTGCGCTACCGCCCGGTGCACAGCCCTGCTATGCAATCGCCAACCACGACCGCTCGCGGTTCATTTCCCGGAATAACCACGATGGCCGGGGCCTCGAGCGTGCCCGAGCATCAGTTATCTTGCTCATGGCATTGCGGGGGACGCCATTCATCTACTATGGCGAAGAGATCGGCATGACCGATGTTGAAATCCCGGATGATCAACTCCAGGACCCGGCCCGCTTTCGGTCGTTTGGGCGAGATCCGGCGCGGACACCGATGCAGTGGGATACGTCGCCGGGCCGGGGATTCACAACCGGCAGGCCATGGCTGCCGTTCGGGCCGGAGACGATCAACCTCGAGTCACAACTCCAACAGGATGACTCGCTATTCGCGCTCTATCGCCGGGCAATCTGGCTTCGGAAAGACCAGGAATCGCTCTGTCGTGGCGTGTTCCAGCATATCGACCTGGACGATGACGTCTTCTCGTTCAAGCGTGAGTGGCCGGGCGCCAGGTCCATCCTTGTAATCATCAATACGGCAATCGAACCACGCTCGGTCGTCCTCCCCGAGGGCTATGGCCAGGTGCTTCTTGCCACCCGTCGTGAGGCGGAAGGCCGCCCTGTCGCCGGGAGCGTTGTTCTGCCGGGCCTCGCGGGCATGTGGGTCGCTCGCGCCTGAACACTGTTCGCGTTCGTTCCCAACGCTCCGGTATCCTCAATGTCCCATGACTGAACGGCGCCGTATCCGTGTCGACGACTTCAAACCACGCGAACCCCAGGCTCCTTCCACGCCCGAGCCTCCAGCGGAGTGCACGTGTCCGCGTCTCGATCCCGATGACTGGCATAACGTCGAGAACGACTGGTCGGACATCGCTTTCGTTCGGGGGGCCACCAATGCAGTGCTCGGCGTACCGGTGGGCTACGACGTCGCGAAGGCGGGGCTCGCTGAAAAGGCCGCCAGGCTGGGGCTTACGGTGCCAGAGGATGCGATGTTGCTGCTCGGATCGGGGAAGTTCCGCAGGCCTATCATGCTGGAGGTCGAGGGTGCGAAACCCGGCATGAAAGACGTGTACTTCCCCGGCGGAATCGCGCATACCTGGCTGGTTGATGCGCCATGGGGCGAGATGCAGCGTGCCGTAGACGAAGCCCGCGACGCTGCCACCGAGCGTCACGGGCGCAAACCCGATGACCTGTGGATCTGGTACCTCACCTGCCGCGAGTGCTCCCGGGAGCGCAATTTCGAGACGCTCGTTGTCGCACACTTCCGGGAGTAGCGCCGCATGGACACCTTCGAGCAGTTGCAGTCCTACTTCTGGGTGCTTCTTGCACTTGGCCTCGGCGGGCTTGTTGGCCTCGAGCGGGAGTTCCGGGGTCACGAGGCAGGGATTCGGACGACGGCCCTTGTCTGCGCCGGGGCAGCGTTGTTTTCGCTGGCAAGTGCCCATCTTGGCGAGACGCGAATATCGGCCGGAGTGGTGCAGGGTATTGGCTTTCTTGGTGCGGGGCTCGTGTTCCAGCGGGGCGATGGTGTGAAGGGGGTGACAACTGCCGCAACCATCTGGGTGATGGCATCGGTTGGGCTGCTCGTGGGGTATCACCTCTGGCTGACCGCTGTGCTCTCATCGGCCACGTTCGTCGTCCTCCTCGAGATGGCGCCGATTTCCGACTGGGTGCTTACGCACGGGAAGCCCTACGAGGGAGCACATGACAATCCAACTCGGCGCCACCGCGCGGGGACGTCACCTGCGCCCGGCGATGACGCACCACGATCCGTTGAGTAGGATGGAGGGGCGTCGGGCGCATCGCGCTCGCCACAACTCGCCTGCTTTGGCCGTTTCGAGGTTCGACTGGTGACCCACTGCCGGCTGTATCACGCCCCCGGCTCCATGACGCTCGCTGGCTCTTGCGACGCTCGTTGTCATGCCGTCGTGTTTCCTCCCGGGCACCAACTCGCCCTTCCTCTGCCCCGCGGTATGTAACCGGCGGGGCACCCCCAAGAACTGTGGCCGCAGACCGGTTTCCGTCTCCCCCAACGAGTGCACGTTCGAGGTATGAATCGTGGCTGACCGCTATGAACCCCACATGATTGAGACAAAATGGCGCGAGCGCTGGCTGGCGGACAATCTCTACCACGCGCCCGACAACGACCCTCGCCAGAAGTGGTACGCACTCACGATGTTCCCCTACCCGTCGGGCGATCTTCACACCGGCCACTGGTATGCCATGGCCCCGAGTGACGCGGCGGCGCGTTATCGCCGGATGCTTGGCTACAACGTCATGTTCCCGATGGGCTTCGACGCATTCGGGCTCCCGGCCGAGAACGCCGCGATTCGCCGCGGTATCGACCCTGCCGAGTGGACCTTCGCGAACGTCGAACGGATGCGCGGGCAACTCCAGCTGATGGGTGCAGGCTTCGACTGGGAGCGTGAGCTGGTGACCGCCTCGCCCGACTATTACAGGTGGACGCAGTGGTGGTTCCTGCAACTCTACAAGAACGGGCTGGCCTATCGTGCCGAGGCCGCCGCAAACTGGTGCCCCGGTTGCCAGACGGTGCTTGCCAACGAGCAGGTGGTCGATGGCCGCTGTGAGCGCTCCGACGATGTCGTCGAACGGCGCTTCCTGACGCAGTGGTTCTTCCGGATCACCGACTATGCCGAGGAGCTCCTGAAGTTCGACGGTATCGAGTGGCCCGAGAGTGTCCGGACCCGCCAGACGAACTGGATTGGACGCTCCGAGGGTGCGCACCTCAATTTCGACGTTGATGTCCCGGGTGTCGATTCAAAGCTAACGGTCTTTACAACGCGCCCCGATACCGTCTATGGGGCCACTTTCATGGTGCTCGCGCCCGAACACGCGCTCGTCAATCGCATCACCACGCCCGAGCAACGAGCCACCGTCGACGCCTACATCACGCAGACGAGCCGGCAGACGGAAATCGAGCGCCTCTCAACAGAGCGGGAGAAGACCGGGGTATTTACCGGCGCCTACGCAATCAATCCGTTCAATGGCGTACGCATTCCGATCTGGATCGCGGACTACGTACTCGTAACCTATGGCACGGGCGCCATTATGGCCGTTCCTGCACACGACCAGCGGGACTTCGAGTTCGCAACCAGGTTCGGGCTGGAGATCATCCCCGTCTTCTCGCACCCCGAAGTCGACGTAACGCAACCCCTCAGAGAAGCGTTCCCGCGTGGTGATCGGATGATCAACTCCGGGCCTTTTGACGACACCCCCGATGAGGAGGCGTTTCAGCGTGTCGTCTCCTTTGCCGAAGAGCGCGGAATCGGCAAGGGAACGGTGAACTACCGGCTGCGCGACTGGCTCATCTCCCGCCAGCGGTATTGGGGCGCACCAATTCCGATGGTGTATTGCGAGCACCATGGGCCAGTACCGGTCCCCGAGGACCAGCTACCGGTACTCCTCCCGGAAAAGGTGAAGTTCGAGCCGACAGGCCAGTCGCCACTCACCCAGATCGAAGAGTGGGTGAACACGACCTGCCCAATCGATGGGGGCCCCGCACGCCGCGAGACCGACACGATGGACACCTTCATGTGCTCGAGCTGGTATCAGATGCGCTTCGCCGACCCGCACAACGCGGAGCGGCCGTTCTCGCGCGAGGCAGCGCGCCAATGGCTCCCGGTAGACCAGTACACGGGCGGCCAGGAACACGCGGTCATGCACCTGCTCTACGTCCGCTTCTTCTGGAAGGCGGCTCGTGATATGGGGCTCGTCGAAGGCGACGAACCGATGCTCCGGCTGTTCAACCAGGGCGTCATCCTCGGGCCCGATGGCAACCGCATGTCGAAGAGCCGGGGTAACGTTGTTGCTCCCGATGACCAGGTGAAGAAGTACGGTGCCGATGCATTCCGCTGCCAGCTCATGTTTGTCGGCCCATGGGATCAGGGTGGGCCGTACAACCCGACGGGGATGGCCGGTATCGTTCGCTGGCTCAACCGGCTCTGGTCACTCGTTACAGAGCACCCACAACTCGAGGTCAATCCCGAGTCCGAAGCGGCGCGTTCGCTGCGCCGCGTATCGCACAAGACGACCCGTGCCGTGACACAGGAGATTGAGGCGTTCCGCTTCAACACGATGATCTCCCGGCTGATGGAGCACACTACCGCGATGCAAAAGGCGCGCGAGGCCGGACCGATCGACCGGCATGCCTGGGAGGAGGCCGCGCGCACGGCTATTCTCCTCACCGCACCACTCGCCCCCTACGTCGCCGAGGAACTCTGGGAGCGCATCGGCGGCGCCTACAGCGTTCATACTCAGCAGTGGCCGGTGTTCGACCCGGCACTTGCCGCCGATGACGAAATCGAGGTCGTCGTGCAGGTGAACGGCAAGGTGCGTGACCGCCTAGTGCTGGCGGCCGATGCTGATGAGCTAGCCGCCCGGGAGGCTGCGTTTGCCTCGCCGAAGATTGGTGACTGGCTCGGCGGAAAGGAACCGCGACGCGTGATCTACGTCCCCGGTAAGCTCTTGAATATCGTCGTGTAAACAGTCCACCCAGCCCGCCCGACTCGTGATTCAGAGGGTGCCCGGTCACTTTACAAATTGCTGGACACCCGAATCTCACCCGTCTATCGTGCAGATGCGGCACGTGTGCAACGTATCTGCAACGCTCGTGCTTGCCCGGACACGGCAGGCGCCCAGGAGGCATCATGCAGCTCAACAAGAAGAACCCGCGCGACCCGCAATTCACCGACCAGAACGACCAGTTCGAAGAGGACTACAACATGGATGAGGCCGAGACCACCGATGCACGTGGGGAGGCGACGACCCGAACACGTGTCCGGGCAGAAGCAGAGGCCGAACCCCGCGCCGCCCGCAACGAGAGCGTCGTTGATGCGAACTCGGCCTTCGATGGCAAGTACGAGACGTCGCAAGATCTCCGCGTCCAGGGGAGTATCAGCGGTGAGATCATTTGCCGTGGGCTTCTGACGATTGAACAGGAGGCCACGGCCAAGGCGAGCATCCAGGCGCGTGACGCTCATGTCCGGGGCCGCCTCGAGGGCGATATCACCTGCAGTGGCCGCCTGTTGCTTGCGAGCACGGCCGTTGTGAGCGGCACACTCAAGGCCGGCAGTCTCGTAATCGAGGAGGGTGCATCGCTGAGCGGTAGCGTCGAAACTGCCGGTGCACCCGTTGCTGCGCAGCCGGCGGTGCCTGCACCGCAGCCCGCCGCCCGGGCTGCTGTGGCGTCCGAACCAGCTACCCCTGCCACTTCGGAGCGTGGAGCATCAGTCTCGAGCAGTCGTGGTCCCAGTTGGAGCGGTGAGCGCCGCCCGAACGGTAACTCGGGGGAGAGTGCACCCGTTCGTAACGGTCGCCAGGCGCCCTCGTTTGCCTTTGTCCCCACCAGCGAAGAACGTGCGGCTGCGTCTGATCGCAGCTAGCGAGACGGGCGTGTGCACGCAGAAGCGGCGAGACCCTGGAGGTCCCGCCGCTTCTCTTTGCGCTGCTTGCGACGAGCTTAGTCAGGCGACGCTGAAGTAGACAACGTCGTCGACGACCCACGTGTTGATCGACTTATTCATGCGCTTTGCTGCACGGCTGACGCGTAGTGCCACACCGCGCGGAGTTTCACCGCGAGATGGCTGCAGCTTACCGATCTTTCCCGACGGCACACCTTCGACGAATCGTTCGTACTCCCGCATCCGGGCTGCGAGACGACCCGTCTGACGGGTGGGTCGTGGAGCTTCAGACTCCTTGATGACGCTAAATTCTGCCACCGATTTCCCTTTCTTGGTCGCTGAGGCTGGTCTTGGCCCGCTCGTTATGCGCCAGCGTTCCTACACACTAGAGCAACAGCGGCATGAATTCCAGTGCCAGCTTCACTCCCATTGAGTGGACCGGTACCGGACCCAATGCCCCTTCCGCCAGCAGCCGAACGTGCTTCGAATGCTATCGCTTCTCCTGCAATGAACCGATGCTCATCCGAATCGATTCGAGGAATGCCTGCAACTGGTTCTCGAGCCGATGGAGGACTTCGAGTGCGTACTGATCGGCATCATCGAGTTGCCGGGTGGCAGCTTCCGCTGCTTCGCTCAGGTGTGCCGCTGCGGTAGCATCAGCCTCGGCGATCGCCTGGCGTGCTCTCGCCTCCGCATCCATTAGCATCTGGTGGCTGCGTTCCTGTGCCTCACGAACGACGGAGCTCTCTTCGATTCGAAGGCTGCGTTCGGTTTCGGCAAGCGAGATCGTTTGCTGCGCCTTGTCGTGCGCGTCGCTCAGGATCTGGTCTCGCATTTCGAGGATCTGCTGCGCCTGCCGCATGTCTGCTGGCACGGAGAGCCGCATCTGATCGATAACGTCGAGCATGCGCTTCCGATCGACAACGAGGTTGCCGCCTACAGGAAGACGCCGGGCCTGGATGACCAGCTCTTCGAGAGTGTCGACCAGATCGAGGATTTCCACCGTGGGGCCGGTGCTCTCCCTGCTAGGTGAGGTTCAGCTTTTCGCGGATGGCAGTTCTGACATGCGCTGGTACGAGTTCCGCGACGTCGTAGCCGAGCTTCGAAACCTCCCGGATTCGGCTGGCACTGATATAGAGGAAGTCCTGGTTCGCCATGAGATACACACTCTCCAGATGGGGAGCCATTTTGCGGTTCATGAGCGCCATGTCGAACTCTGCTTCGAAGTCGCTGACGGCGCGAATACCGCGGACAATCGCAACCGCGCCTTTACGACGGGCGAACTCCACTGTCATCTCGTCGAAGCCTTCTACTTCGACTTGCGGCATGTCCTCCACGGCCCTGGCGAAGAGTGCGATGCGCTCATCCCATGTGAACATGCCGGTTTTCTCCCGGCCCCTCACGACGGCCACAATGACGCGGTCGAACAGGTGTGTCATTCGGCGAACCAGGTCGAGATGACCATTCGTGACGGGGTCGAACCCCCCCGGGAAGACTGCGATCCTCATTCCCCCTCCTGCCTGACATACAGTGCGATCGCACTGTCGCCATAGACACGACGCTCCGAGCAGACAAGGCCTTTCGGGCGTTCCGGCGGATTGTAACGGCTTCCGTGCTCGTAGACGACAGTCCCGTTAGCTACAAGGAACCCGGAAATTGCGAGTAGTGTATCGATTGCTGTCTCATCGTTGTACGGCGGGTCCATGAACACAAGGTCGAACGGTCCCTCGACGCTTCGCAGCGCCGCCGGCAGCCGTCCCCGCACAACCGTGCCCTGTGCCGCAAACCCGGTCCGGGCGAGGCTCTGGAGGATTGCCTGGCAGCCTGCGGCTTCTGCCTCGATGAACGTCGCACGGGCGGCACCCCGGCTTAGTGCCTCGATCCCCAGTGCGCCCGTCCCCGCGTAGAGGTCGAGTACGGAGGCATTCGCCACGGTGTCACCGAGGATGTTGAACACCGCCTCGCGTACAAGGCCGGACGTTGGGCGAAGTCGCACGCCCCGTGGCTCGGCAAGGGGAATGCCCCGTGCAGTGCCCCCGGCTATCCGAAGCTTTGCTGCAGCCATCAGTTCGTTGCCGTGGCAGTCCCGGCCACCGGGGTCTTCGTGTCGCGTGCCACGATATTGGCCGTGGCCTCGCTCTGGTAGAGGGAAACGCCATCGCTTAGCGTGAGCGTAATCGTGTAGGTACCAGGCTCAGCCGGCGTGCTCCACGTGATGCGGCCCTTCCGGTTGTCCTCGAATGTCCCCTTGCTTACTGTCCATTTGGGTGCCAGGTCGTTGGCGTTCGGGGCGAGCAGTATCGGCTGCCCACTGGAGACGAACGGCAACACGGCGGTCCAGATGTTGCCGAGATAGGTGTCCTCGCTCGCGTCCTCGACTGCGACCCCTCCAAGCTTGTACTGGTTGATATATTCCAGCTTGAATCCGACGCTGAAGAAGTTCTCGATCCACACGGTGCGTCCGCCGTTCTGTTCGTAGGTGAACGCGACACAGGCACTATCAGGGAACCATTGCACCCCGGTGCGCCCTTCCTCCTTGTCGATATTCGTGCCAACAACCGTCACCTGGCTGCTCGCCTGGATCTTGTCGGCACGAACAGCGATCTGCGTGGCGATCGTCATCGCCTGCGTGACGCTCATCGTCGTGATGCCCGAGACGGATTTTTCCGATGCGTATGGCGTGACCGTCAACACCAGGCGCGTGGTTGGCTGCACCCTGGTAGTCAGGTAGCCAAGAATCGCGGGCATGTCAGTCCGATACTTCCCCTGGTCACGGTAGGGTGCTAGCTGGATGATATCGGCGGCTTTGCCGATCTCGGCCCAGTCGTACGCACCTTCCTCTATGCGGTCCTGGTTCCGGATCGGCGGCTGCAAGGTGACTGTCAGCTGCTTGCCCTGGGCGTGTAATCGTTGGCCGAGTTCGCCGATGAACAGTGCGAATGATGTTCGCTCGTTCACGGTCAGGTCGAGGTAGGCGATATCGATCCCGGCCACACCGGTGTCGGCTACCTTCTTCACGATGTTCTCGACGTGCGCTGATCGGTTCGCCGGTGTCGAGAGTATCGCCTGGACCGTCGCCACCTGGCCTTTGCCGGCACCGGTCGCGGAGATCGTCGGGATCCACTGGAACGTGTTGTCGGGCTTCAGATTGCTGAGTTCACCGGCCACCGTGCCATCGGCCGCCGGAGTGAAATCGAGCGTATGGATCATCGTGACCTTGCCCACCGCATCGTGGTGCAGTGCAGCGCCGTGTGGCAGATAGGCAACCACCATGCCTCCGGGTGAGTTCCTGCGAAGTACTGCCATGTACTGGGGTGCGCTCGACAGCGTGGCCGAGACTTCCTTCCCCTGCGGGTCGAGCAAGGCAGGGGCAACTGGCTCCCATGCTTTCGTCTCGGGGATGTACTGGTAGAAACTCAGGTTCCGGCTATCGGTGGTTGCTTTCGTCACCGGAAGGCGGACATCAAGGTTGTTGCCGGAAGCAACGTTCCCCTTGTTCTTATTGTACTGGTAGACCTTCGTGACCAGTTCGTAGCCCTCCGGCGGTGCGAACTGGCTCCCGGACTCGCAGTAGAACTTGTCGCAACCCGTGCCCCCGCACGCCTTGGTGAAGAGAAAGTACGCCAGGGCGAGTGCAGCAAGAACGATGAGCGCGAGCACGGCGATACGCGCGTAGGGGCGTTGTGGACTTCCGCCGTACAGCCCACCCCCGCTACGCGTATTCCAGGGAATCTGACTTCCGCGGCGAGTCACCGCAATCGATCCCGGCGCGAGGGGCTAGCCCCGCTTCGCAAGTCGAACATCGGTCTCGATTATCCGGCCATTGCGGTTGAGGACAACTTTCACCGCCTCATCAGGTTCATGCTGCATGAGCACGTTGAGGAAAGGAGTCGACCGGTTGACGGGCTGGCCCGCGAACATGGTGATGACATCTCCCGTCTGGGCACCTGCCCGCGCCATCGGCCCTGCCGTGTCGACGGACATGATGATCGCTCCATCGCCGACGGTGACTCGCGGTAAGCGTTGTGCGAGTTCAGGAGTCAGGTCGCGTGTCGCCGCTCCGATGCTTGGCCTGGGATACGAGGCGCCTGTCTCGATAATCCTCTGGGCAATCGGCAGGAAGCGCGCTGTGGGTAACGCGAAGGCGATGCCCTCGACAGCCACGCCGGTGCTGGATTCACGCAGTATCGCGGTTGGCATACCAACGAACTGCCCCTCGAGGTTGAGGAGTGCGCCGCCGCTGTTACCACTGTTCACCGCAGCATCCGTCTGGATGAGTCCGTCCTGTCTTACATCGTCGAGTGTGCGCTGGCGATTGAGCCCGCTAACAACACCGACGGTCACGCTGCCATCGAATTCAGCGAGTGGGTTCCCGATAGCGATGACCGTTTCACCGAGCTTGAGTTTCGAAGAATCTCCCGGCATGAGAGGTTTGAGACCCCCGGGACTTACCTGGATCACCGCAACATCTGTATAGGGATAATCATCGCCGAGGAGAATCGCGGCCTTCTCTGTTCCATCGCTGAAGATCACCTTGAGTGACTCCGTCTGCTCCACCACGTGGGCGTTGGTTACGATATGCCCTGCCATGTCGATGACGATACCGGAACCGACATCGTGCTCGATACCGGCATTGGTCCGCCTGGTGCTCTCGATGCGGACAACACCGTCGCGCATCCGTGATGCCACGTCCGCGATTGCACTCGTTTGCTCAATGCTGATGTTCTTCGTCGAGGTGGTTCCCGCCGGTATACCGGAGGTTGCCGGCGCATCGCTCCGGGTGGCGAGGGCAACAACCCCGCCCGATACCAGGCCTCCGAGGATGGCCGAAACGGCGGCAATACCGGCTGCCGTCCACCAGCCCGGTCCCACGGCGGCCTTCTTCGCGGCCATGGCAGGGACAGGCGGTGGCTCTACGGGTTGGAATGCCAGGCCCGGCGAGTCAGGTGGGGCTGGCTCCGGGTTCTTGACAGGCAGCGGACCGCTGGCCTGCCAATCGAGACCATCTGTAGCGCGGCGTTCCTGCGAGTGCCAGGGGTGCTGCTCGTTCTGTACCACCCGTATGGAGGCCTTTCATTGCGACGGTTCGCTGCTCACAGCTATACTGCCTCAGGACTGACGGGTTTTTCGGGCCCGCAGTCGCTTTTTTTGTTCCGCGACCACGCACAGGGTACGACATGACAGACAAGCAGGTTCCACTCACGCGTGAAGGCAGGGCAAGGCTCGAGCAAGAACTCGAGACGTTGCGTGCTGAGCGGCGGGACATCGCCGAGCGCATCCACGATGCCCAGCAACAGGGCACCAGCCAGAACGACGCAGAATATGACGATGCCAAGCTCGAGCAAGGCATGGTCGAAGGCCGTATCCTCGAACTCGAGGATATCCTGCGGCGTGCTGTCGCTATCGATGAGCATGCGGTGGCGGGTGGACGCGTGGTTATTGGTAGCAAGCTGGAAGTTGACCAGGATGGCCAGGCACGCACCTATCAGATCGTCGGCGCACCGGAAGCCGACCCTGCACAGGGTAAGATCTCCAATGAGTCCCCGGTAGGCTCGGCACTTATTGGCAAATCGGTTGGCGACACTGTCCAGGTTGCTGTGCCGAGGGGTGTCATCAAGGTGAAAGTGCTCAAGATCGATTAGCAGCCGCTTGCGGCCTGTTGGATCCGAACGGGCCGCCTGCGGGCGGCCTTTTTCTTATCGGAAGATCAGCGCCGGCCGGCCCGGCAGAGGAGGTGGCCCTTGGATGAATTGATGGCCCAGCGGCTGGCAAAACTCGATGCTCTTCGCGCACAGGATGTCGACCCCTACCCACCACGGGCCCTGCGAACTCATACTGCCGCCGAGGCGACGGCCATCGTCGAATCGCTCCCGGAAGGCGCCGAGCAAGCTGAGGAGACCGGCGTCGACATCGCTGGCCGGGTCGTCGCGAAGCGTGATATGGGTAAGGCCACGTTCATCGACCTGCAGGACGGGAGTGGCCGCATCCAGGTGCTCCTCCGTCAGAATGCCCTGGGTGGTCACTGGTACGAATCGCTGAAGTTCGTCGACCTCGGCGACTTCATCGGTGTCCACGGCACACCGATGCGCACCCGGACCGGCCAGCCGACAGTGGCAGGTACAACCTGGACGATGCTCGCGAAGGCGCTCCATGCACCGCCAGAGAAGTACCACGGGCTTGCAGACGTCGAGGTTCGCCAGCGAAAGCGCTACCTCGACCTGATGGCCAACGAAGAGACCCGGCAGGTGTTTACCACTCGCAGCAAGGTTGTCTCCGCCATCCGCCGGTTTCTCGACGCGCGTGGCTTCCTCGAGGTCGAGACCCCCGTGCTGCAGGAGGAGCCTGGAGGGGCGGCAGCACGCCCCTTCAAGACGTACTACAACGCGCTCGACGAGGAGCGATTCCTCCGAATCAGCCTGGAGCTTCATCTCAAGCGGCTCGTCGTTGGCGGGTTCGAGCGCGTCTACGAGCTTGGCCGGATCTTCCGCAACGAGGGCCTCAGCACACGGCACAATCCCGAGTTCACGATGCTCGAACTCTACCAGGCGTACGCCGACTACCATGACATCGCCCGCCTTGTAGAAGAGATGGTGAGCACCGTCGCCCAGGAAGCGCTTGGGAGCATGGTCTTCACCTTTCGTGGTAACGCGATCGACCTCACCCCGCCATGGCGGCGAATCACCCTGCACGATGCACTCCGAGAGTACGGTCAGCTCGAGCTCGATGACTTCCCAACCGAAACCGAGCTCCGTGTCGAGCTTCGCCGGCGAGGCGTCCCGGCCCTGCCAGAAGTCGGCGGCTGGGGCAAGCTCGTCGATACGGCGATGGGCCATTACGTGGAGCCGAACCTCATCCAACCCACGTTTTTGCTCGACTACCCGGTCGAGCTGTCACCGCTTGCCAAGCGCAAGCCCGGCAACCCGCGGCTGGTTGAGCGCTTCGAGCCGTTCATCGGTGGGTTCGAGGCGGGCAACGCGTATACCGAGCTCAACGATCCCATCGACCAACGCAGCCGCTTTGAGGAGCAACTCCGCCTGCGCAACGCCGGCGACGATGAAGTGGAGCTCTTCGACGAGGATTTCGTGTTCGCCCTCGAACATGGCATGCCGCCGACAGGTGGCCTCGGCATCGGCATCGACCGCTTGCTCATGATTCTTACCGAGCAGCCATCGATCCGCGATGTGATCCTTTTCCCACAGCTCAAGAGCATCAAGGAGTGACCGTGCCACGGCCGCCCGGCGAGTTCGAGCGCCATTTCACCGCGACCGCCTACATCGTCGCCCGTGAGCGGACACTACTCCTCTGGCACAATAAGTTGCGCATGTGGCTTCCGCCCGGCGGACACTGCGAGCCAAACGAAGATCCTGTTCAGGCCGCACGACGGGAGGCGCTCGAGGAGAGTGGGATCGAAGTTGATGTGATCCCTCCGCCAGACCTGTTGAACGTGAGCCGGCCCGAGGTCCTGCCACCGCCCGCCGTTATTCTCATCGAAGACATCGTTCGGCCCGACCAACCGTTCCACCAGCACATCGACCATGTGTACTTCACACGCCCGCGGGCCGGGGTGACGGTGCGTTTCGAGGCTGCTATCCCACATGGCGTTCATACGTGGGCAACGGCTGGAGAGCTCGAGGCGACATTTTCGCTGCCAGCGCCCGATGGTACCCTCGTTCCTGTCGCCGAGGATGTCCGACTCCTCGGCGTTCGCGCAATTCGCGCAGCCTTACGAGGGTAACAGCCATGCTCAGCGTCCAGTTCATCCGGGAGAATGTTGATCGTGTGAAAGGCGACCTTCTCCGGCGGAACAGCTCGGCGCCGATCGACCGGATCCTCGAACTCGACGACCAACGCCGGCGCCTCCTGCAAGAAGTCGAAGCCCTGCGTGCCGAGCGCAACGTGGTGACGAAAGAGATCGGCGCCAGCAAGGACAAGGACGAACGAGAGCGGAAGATCGCAGCCATGCGCGAGGTTGGTGATCGAATCGATGGGTTCGACCGCCAGCTTCGGGAGGTCGAAGGCGAACTCCAGGCGAAGCTCTACGAAGTGCCGAATGTCCTCGATCCCGGTGTCCCGGTAGGGCCGGATGAGAGCGGCAATATTGTCACGGAGACCGTGGGTGAGCTGCGTGAGTTCAACTTCCAGCCTCGCCCTCATTGGGAGATCGGCCAACTCCTCGATGGAATTGACTTTGACCGGGGGGTCAAGATGAGTGGTAGCCGCTTCTACCTGCTCAAAGGGCAGGTTGCACGGCTCCAGCGAGCATTGATCCAGTTCTTCCTCAACGAGCACACCGCCGATGGTTTCCTTGAATGCTACCTGCCGGACATGCTCAACGAGGCATCGCTCTACGCTTCAGGTCAGCTACCGAAGTTCTTCGATAACCTCTATCGCGATGCCGAGGAAGACTACTTCTTCATCCCGACGGCAGAAGTGGCCTTCGTGAACTACTATCGCGATGAGATTATCCCGCCCGGTGTCCTGCCGCAGCGGTTCGTGGCTCATACGCCCTGTTTCCGCCGCGAGAAGATGAGCGCGGGCCGGGATGTCCGCGGAATCAAGCGAGGCCATCAATTCGAGAAGGTTGAGATGTTCGTCTACTGCGAGCCGGACCAGAGCGAGGCCGAGCTCCAGGCGATGGTGCGTCGCGCTCGCGCATTGCCGGAAAAGCTGGGCATCCCGTATCGCGTGATCGAGCTCTGTTCCGGCGATATCGGTTTCAACAGTACCCGGACGTTCGACATCGAACTCTGGGCGCCTGGCCAGGGCGAATGGCTCGAGTGCAGCTCCGTGTCGAATTGTCTCGACTTCCAGGCCCGCCGTGCCAACATCCGCTATCGCCCAACGCACGACGCCCAGCCCCGCAATCCGCATATGCTCAACGGGTCCGGCCTCGCATTGCCGCGTTCGGTGATCGCGGTACTCGAGAACTACCAGCTCGAAGATGGCTCAGTGATGGTTCCCGAGGTTTTGCAGCCCTACATGGGCAGCGAGCGGCTTGTCCCTCCGGGGAAATAGCCCGCGGAGAGTGCGACGCTGCCCGGTGGCATGAACTGCTGCCTGGTGCCGCCACCTGGCGGCTCGGGAGCAGTCACCAGTTCGCCTACTTCAGCACCGGTGACATCGGCACAGGTGACCCACCGGGTCGACGTGCTATTGGCGGGTGGAGCAGCTACCCCCTGCCACTTCGCCGCACGCATGGAGTACAGCATCAGCCGGTGATCACGAAGGGCCCGTCGCAATCGACAGGCCCTTCGATGAAAGTTCCAAAACCCGGAAGAGCTACCCCTTCGGCGCCTCGTTAACCGCAACTGCCGCCTGGCTCGGACGCTCCAGGATCTCGTCGATCAGTCCATATTCCTTCGCGGCCTTCGGGTCCATCCAGAAATCGCGGTCGGTGTCGTGCTCAATGCGCTCCATCGGCTGACCCGTGGTCTCCTGGATGATATTGCGGAGGACTCGCTGGAGACGGATCGTCTCACGCGCCTGGATCTCGATATCGCGTGCCTGGCCCTGTGCGCCGCCGAGTACCTGGTGGAGGTGGACTGTCGCATTGGGGAGCGCATACCGTTTCCCCTTCGTCCCCGAGGTAAGCATCACGGTACCCATGCTGGCGGCAAGACCGATGCAGACGGTGGAGACGTCGGGCCGGATGAGGTTCATCGTGTCATACATCGCGAGGCCGGCAGTCACGCTGCCCCCGGGAGAATGGATGTACATCATGATGTCCTTCTCGTCGTCTTCGCGAGCCAGGTAGAGGAGCTGAGCGATGATGACGTTCGCGACCATTGCATCGATCGGCGTGCCGAGAAAGACAATCCGCTCTTTGAGCAGGAGAGAGTAAATGTCGTACGCGCGTTCGCGCCGCCCGTCGGACTCAATCACAAACGGCATCACGGCAGACGGCTGGTCCATGATGTCGCCCGGCCGGACGAGGCTGGCATCGGGCCGCTTGCCGCTCATCAGTTCCTGGATCAGGTCGTAGCTGCTCATGGCGCGCTCCTCCACAATCGGGTGGTTCCTCTCAGTGTGACGGCTCGGGCGCCCATCACGCAAAGCCAGACGAACAGGCAGGTCTCTTTACCTGGCGGGCACACCCAAACGTTGCTGAAAACTGCTGGCCGTAGTTTGGATAATCTCCGTAAGGCATGATGGATCATATGCAGTCCCGACGCGCTGACGTGCGCAACCTCGCCATTATCGCCCATGTCGACCACGGCAAGACCACCCTGGTCGATGCGCTCCTCAAGCAATCCAACATCTTCCGCGAGAACGAACAGGTCGGCACGCTCATTCTCGATTCGAACCCCCTCGAACGCGAGAAGGGGATAACGATCATGGCCAAGAATGCCGCGATTGAGTATGGGGGCATCCGGATCAACATCATCGACACTCCCGGCCATGCCGATTTTGGCGGCGAGGTCGAGCGTGTCCTGAATATGGCCGATGGCTGCCTCCTGCTCGTTGATTCGGTTGAAGGGCCCATGCCACAGACCCGCTTCGTCTTGCGCAAGGCACTCGAGATCGGCCTCCATGCAATCGTGGTCGTGAACAAGATCGACCGGCCTAACGCCCGCATCGACGCGGTCGTCCATGAGACGAGTGACCTCTTCCTCGACCTCGCGACCGATGAGAAGCAGCTCGACTTCCCGATCCTCTACACCAATGCGAAGGAGGGGACGGCCACGATCGACCCGGCAACGCCGGGCGCCGATATGAAGCCGCTCTTCGAGGCGATCATCGCCAACACACCCGCACCGCTCTGCGACCGCGAAGCCCCGTTCCGGATGCTCGCCACTACCCTCGCCTATGACAGCTATCGCGGTCGGACTGCGGTCGGGCGCATCACCGACGGTGCCGTTCATCCCGGCGACACCGTCGTTCGCTTCGATCATGACGGTCAGCAGACGACACACCGGATTGTCCAGGTCTTCGGTTTCGAGGGCCTCGGCCGCAAGGAACTCCAGCAAGCGACAGCCGGTGACATCGTCGCTTTGACCGGTATCTCCGACATCCTCATCGGCGAAACGGTCGCCGACCCCGCCGTCACCGAGCAGCTCCCGGTGATTACGATCGAGGAGCCGGCGATGAAGATGACCTTCCGCGTGAACGATTCGCCGTTTGCCGGGCGCGAGGGGCAATTTGTCACCAGCCGCCAGCTGCGCGAACGCCTCTACCGCGAGGTTGAGACCAATGTCGCCCTGCGGGTCGAGGATGGCGACAGCGCCGAGCAATTCATCGTGAGCGGACGGGGTGAGCTCCATCTCGCCATCCTCGTCGAGACGATGCGGCGTGAGGGCTACGAGTTTGCTGTGACGCGGCCGGAGGTCATCTTCCATCACACAGAACACGGGGTTGAAGAGCCCTACGAAAGGCTCTACATCGAGGCGCCGGAGTCTGCGACTGGCTTCCTCATCGAGACGCTCTCGGGGCGAAAAGCACAGATGACCGGCATGCATGCCGACCACAACGGGAATGTCCGTATCGACTTCGACATCCCCACACGCGGCCTCATCGGCTTCCGCGACACGTTCATCAGCGGCACCGCCGGCGAGGGCATCATGAACACGGAGTACCTTGGGTATCGCCCGTTTAGCGGCGAGATTCAACGTTCGCGCAACGGTGCCCTCGTCGCCTCGGAGACCGGCACCGCGCTGAGTTTCGGGATTGCGAACGCCCAGGAGCGTGGAATGCTCTTCATCGAACCCGGCACAGACGTGTATGGCGGGATGATCGTTGGTCTTCATAGCCGCGACAACGACCTCGATGTCAACGTTTGCAAGGCGAAGCAACTGACCAACATCCGGAGTTCCACGAGTGACATCGCCGTAAAACTGACGCCCCCATCGCCACCCAGCCTGGAGCGCAGCCTCGCGATGCTTGCTCCCGACGAGATGCTCGAAGTCACACCCAGGTCACTGCGCCTTCGGAAGTCGGAGTTGAATGCAACTCTGCGGGCACGCGAGACGAAACGGGCCAAGTACGCAACTGCTGAAGCGGTGAGCTCTTAGCGGCTTGAGTGCCAGGACATAACGTCATCGGCTGTGAGTGAACCTCGAACGAGTACGAGCGTGTAGATCACGAGGTCGAAGCAGAGCACTGTGAGCACGACCGCCAGTAATGCGAGGGCCACGAACAGGCGGGGCATTCGCAACAGCGCGCACACGAGCCCGACGAGGAGTCCAGGACGAACGTAGCTTGGCGGTCGCGGGTGGCCGCAATTCACGAGGTCATCATCGCACGGGTCGCGTCATCTGCTGTTGGAGTGCGCGCGGTTCCATCGACATCGTGACGATGTCGGCCGAAAATCCGGCGTATGAACATCCGCGACCTTGATACGCCCTGCCTCCTCCTCGACCTCGACGCTGTCGAGCACAATATCGCGGCGATGATGCGCCAACTCGAGGGGACGGGTGTGGCCCTCCGGCCGCACTTCAAGACGCCCAAGTGTCCCGAGGTCGCACGGATGCAACTCGATGCGGGCGCCATCGGCATCACGGTGGCGAAGCTCGGTGAGGCAGAAGTGCTCGCCGACGCTGGCGTTGGTCCCATCCTGATGGCCAACCAGGTCGTTGGCCCGCTCAAGATCGACCGCCTTATGGCGTTGTTGGCACGGGGTGTGGATATCACCGTGGCCGTCGAATCGGAGTTCAATGTCGATGAGCTCGCCGAGGGCGCGAGCCGTAGCGGCCAGCGGCCCTCGGCCATCATCGAGGTTGACAGCGGAATGGGCCGTTGCGGGACGATGACTCCAGCTGAAACGGTCTCACTCGCACGGATGCTCGTTGAAAAAGGCATCGACTATCGCGGCATTATGGGTTACGAGGGGCACATGTATGCCCAATCCGACGCCGGGCCTCGCGAGGAGCTCATCCGCGGGGCACTGGCAACGGTGAATCAGCACGTTGAAGCCCTTGCCGAGGCCGGCCTTGCTCCGGCCATTGTCTCCACCAGCGGCTCGGCGAGTGTTGCCATCGCGGCTCGGACCTCGGGAATCACGGACCTGCAGGCGGGCACGTACGTCTTTCACGATAGCCACCATGAGGCCTTCACACCGGGTGTCTACCGTTACGCACTCACACTCCTCACCACGGTGCTGACGGTTCGTGAGCGTTACGCGGTCTGTGATGCGGGGATGAAGTCGCTTTCGAATGATCATGGGCCCGCATTCTCACGCGACGGTACCTTCAGGGCGGCGCGGCTCTCGGAGGAACACGCTCATCTTGCTGGCGCAGGGGTGGCGAATTTGAGTCAGGGCGACAAGGTGGAACTCATCCCCAGCCATGGCGACACGACACTCAACCTTCACGACTCGTATCACCTGGTGAGGCGTGGCGAAGTCATTGGGGAATGGCCGATCCTCGGTGCGCGGAAGTTCAAGTGACTGACCGTGAGCGCTCCGTGCCCTACCATGGTGTTGAGGTGAGTTGAACGATGCGCGAATGTCCCTGGTGCCATCGCATGAACCTGAACGTGTACGGTTATTGCATGGGTTGTGGCCGCGGTTTCAACCGTGGTGAGGAGGAGCAGAAGCCCGAGAAGAAGCGGTGGTACTGGCCATTCGGTTCGAAGGCAGCCTGAGCGTCTAACCGGGAGTTCCCTGCAGCTCCAGGCGAACACGGGTCCCGGCGCCGCGTGCGCTGCTGATTTCTAATTTCCCTCCCACTGCGCGGGCACGTTCCCGCATCGACTGTAATCCGAGATGTCCCGGGAACTCCTCGTTTGGGTCGAATCCCATACCGTTGTCCCGGACTTCGAGCACGAGCAGTTGACTGCTTACCGTAAGGCTCAGGTGCACCTGTGTGGCACGTGCATGCTTCACGGTGTTGTGGAGCGCTTCCTGCCCGATGCGGTAGAGCACCTCTTTCACGCTGATCGGAATTTCAGGCTCCTCGCCCAGGCTGGCATAGACCTCGATGGAATGGCGGGCCACGAGTGCCGCCACCTGTTTCTGGAAGGCAGCGACGATACCTTCGGTCTCGAGTGACTCTGGCCGAAGTTCGAAGATGAGTGCACGTAACTCGGCCAGACCTGCCTCTGCGAGTTGCAGAACATAATCAAGTGGCTCACCTGCCTTTTGAGCATCACGCTCGAGCAGTGTCCTGGCCGTGCGCGTACCGAGGCCAATGCCATAGAGCGCCTGCGAGACCGAATCGTGGAGTTCCCGCGCGAGCCGCTGACGCTCTTCGAGTGATGCCGCCTGTTGAGCACGGGTGTGGAGCCGTGCGTTCTGCAGGGCGAGGCCGGCGCGTTGAGCGAGCGCGGTGAATAGCCGGACCTCGGCCTTCGTGAACGTCCGTGATTCCGTCCATGCAACCGAGAACACCCCGAATACGCGCCCATCGACGATGATAGGGACATCGATGAACGACCTTACTCCTGCAGCCTGGATGATCTCCTGCAACGCTTCTGGCTGATCTTCGGCCCTTTCGACGACAAGCGGTTCCCGCCGTGAGTTGATTACCTCCTCTTTCAGACGGGCAAGCGAGGCATTGGCCGGGACCGACGGGTCGTAGTCGAAACCGCGCCAGGCGACAAGGTTCAGCCGCTGTGGTGTGTCGTCGTAGACGACCAGCAGGCTGCGGTCGGCATCGGCGATCGAGACGGCCACGTCGACCAGCGCTTCGAACACATCCTCCTGGCGAAGGGACTGGAGGAGCTGCTCATCCGCACGGTAGAGTGCATCGAGCTCACGTACCTTCCGGTCTGTCTCGCCAAAGAGTCGTGCATTCTCGATTGCGACTGCCGCCTGACCGCCGATCGCCTGCACCAACTCGATTTCAGCCTCATTCGGCGTGTCGTCGGGCAGGTAGTAGGCATTGAGCAGGCCAATCGTCCGGCCCCGGTAAATCATCGGTACAACGAGTACAGAATCCCATGCAACTTCAGCCATGAAGCGGTGAATGGGTTTGAGGTTCACGTCGGCAAGGGCATTGGCGCGAGCATTCCTCACGACCACCGGTAACTGCTCGTTCATTGCGCGGAGGCTGTCGAGCCGCGACTGCCGCGACCAGGAGGTGATGATTGCCGTGCGATAGCCTGCTGGCAGGCCAAACACCCCCACCGTTCGAGCATGGTAGTCGTTGTCGATCACCAGAAGGGCAGCGGAAACCGCTTTCGTTGCCGACACAACGTTGTCGGCCAGCAGGTCGAGAGTCTCCTCCAGTGTTCGGTCGAAGGTAAGGCTGGAGGCAACGCGCGTGAGTGCACGTGCTTCGTTCAGGCTCCGGTCGGTCTCGGAGAAGAGCCGGATATTGTCAGCTGCAACAGCAGCCTGGTCTGCAATCGCCGTCAGCAAGGCGAGTTCGCGCTCATCCGGGTTGGAGCCACCCGGGTAGTAGACATCGAGTGTGCCAAGTGATTGCCCCCGGGAGATGAGCGGCGTAATCACCACCGCATCCCAGGGCGCATCGACAAGGAGGGGATGCGCCATTCGATATGCCGGGTCTGCGAGGGCGATCTGGCGGGCATTCTTCACCACCCTGCGGCGACCGGTCTGGAATGCGTTCATCGTCGCTGAAGCGGCACCCGAACGGATCGCTTCGTAAAACGCTTGAGGGAATCCTGGTGGAAGCCCGAGTGCCCCCGTGTGGGTGAACTCACCAGACTCGGTTATCAGGTTGATCGAGCAGGCGATCCCGCTCGTGGCATCAACGACGCGTGCCGCAAGGTCGTTGAGCGTCTCGGTGGCGGGCTGGGCGAACGTGAGCGTCGAGGCAACCCTGGTGAGTGCGCCCATCTCCCGGGCGCGGTCCTCAGATTCGCGAAAGAGCCGTGCATTCTCAACTGCGACGGCAGCCTGGCCGGCGAACGCGACTGCGAGTGCCGAGTCGCGCTCGGTGAACTTCCCGGCCTCGTGATGCTCGAGCGTCAGCATGCCGATCGCCTCGTCACGTACGACCAATGGGACACCCATCCACGCCCGCGAGTTCTTGAAGCGCTCGCGCAGCTCATCGTCCCAGATACGCCGAAAGACGGTCGCGGCCTCCGACGGGCCATGCATGTCTTCGATGATGACGGGCGACCGTGTTTCTATGACGAACCGATTGATGGGCACCTGTTCGAGCGGATAGGAACGCAGAGGGCCATAGACTGTCTCGTTCCCGTCTTGCCGGGCGAGCGTCCGCAGCATATCCCCGTGGACGTCGTAAATCGCGGCTTTCGAGAACGGAATCGTGCGCTGCAGTTGCTGGAGGATGAGGCCGAGTAGCGGTTTGAGCTCGAGTGTGGACGCGACAGTCCTCGCGACCTCGAGGAGTGTCGCCAATTCGTTGCCCCGGTCGCGTGTCTCGGCGAACAGCCTGGCGTGGTTGAGTGCGCCCGACACCTGGCTCGCGACGGCCAGTGCCAGGTCGGCATCGTGATCGGTGAAAAATCCGGGTGTATCGCTGGAGAGCGCGAGCAGGCCGAACACGCGCCCTTTGTGTTCGAGTGGCACTGCCAGCCATGCCCGGATCATTGAAAACGTGCTGTCGGCATGGCTTCCAACCGCAGCCCGAAAGCCATTCGCCAGCTCATTATCGGATCGAACGTCGTCGATGATGATTGGCTTCCCCGCGAGGGCGAGGTCCCAGATCCCCTGCGCCACGCCGATGGGGTAGCGGAAGTCGCCGCCCGAGCTTCCCCGGGCAGGCGAGCGAGCTGAGACGATCTCGAGCTCTCCCGAACCAGTCTCTACCAGCACGGAAACACCCGTTGCCCGAAGGAGGCCCCGCGTCCGTTCGAGGATGACGTCGAGGAGCGGTTCGAGCTCGAGGGTCGAGCTCACGTCGCGGGCGATATCGAGGATTGTGCTGAGCTCCCGGCTGCGCTCCGCCTCTTCGGCGAAGAGCCGCGCATTCTCGATGGCGATCGATGCGTGTGCGACGAAACCCTGGACCATGCGCACTTCGTCGGGTCCGAACCGCCCGGGCTGTTCATGCGAGAGCAGGACGAACCCGATCGTCTCCGACTTCACGCGCAGCGGGACAGCCATCCAGGCTCGCACGTACGCATGAGTTGAATTCACGTCAACTCCGCGCACCGCACGATACGCGATGGCCAGTGGCTCGTCGCTGCGGACATCGGTGATGACCGCTGGCTCTCCACGGGCCAGGGCAGACCAGATCGGATCTGCCTCGTCGATCGGGACTGCGCGGCCCACCGTGCGCTCGGCCTGCACGTTTGGCTCGCGGCTCCAGCGGAGCACCATCACGAGATCATCGCCGCGGCGCAGCGAGAGACTCGTTGCGTTGCAATCGACCACCTCGCGCAGGCGCTCGAGGATGACCTCAATGAGCCGGGCGGGCTCGATGGTGGACGAGAGGTCTTGTGCGATGCCGAGGAGCGTTCGAAGTTCGCGGGTCCGTCCCTCGATGCGACGCTCCAGGCTGGCGTGGGCTGCGCGCGCTTCTGCCTCGGCCTGGAATCGGCGGATACCGACGGCGACCTGGCTGGCGATAGCCTTGAGTGCCTGTACCTCACCGGGGGTGAGTGGTTTCCCGAGGAAGAGCCCAATAATGCCCACTGACTCGCCATTCACAACCATCGGGTATCCGGCGAACGCGTGGATTCCCTCGCGTGCCGCCCACTGGCGGTCCGTGATCAAGCGGCTCTCGCGAAGGTTATCGATTGCCCACGCCCTCTGCTCACCGGGCATCATGCCGCCACTCATGCCGCTTCGCTCGATGGGTTCAATTGGACCGTTCTGTTGAATTGAGCGGCCCGCGCTTGCACGGAGAACCAGTTCCTCCCCGCCATCTTCCGGCATCCAGATCTGCCCCACGACGGCATGGAGTTCTTCGACGATCGCCCCAATGCAACCCCGTAGCGTTTCTTGCAGGTCCGCTACGTCGGTGAGCGAGAGACCGACGCGTTCGCCCAGGACGGCGAGGCGTGCGTGCTCTTCCGCTGCTGCCTCGGCCTGCCTGCGAGCTGTGATGTCTCGCACGACGGCAACGAGATGCTGACGGCCACGGAACTCGAGGCCCGCTCCTGCAACTTCGACATCGAAGATAGAGCCATCTTTCCGGATATCGCGGGCAACGACGCGGAACTCGCCTCCTTCGCGCACAGTGTTCACATAATCGGTAAACTTGCGCAGGGACTCGGAGTGGATGAACTGCGCCGGATGAAGGCCGATGAACTCGTCGTAGGTGTAGCCGTGCATCCGGCAAGCAGCGGAGTTTGCTTCGACGACATTCCCGGTGTCCGGGTCGTTGATGATGAAAGCGTCACTCGTCGACTCAAAGACGTGCCAGAACTGGTCATGACGTTGGTGTGCGAGGTTGGCGGCCACCACTCGTTCCGTGACATCACTGAGCATATGGACGATGCCGGTGATCTGCCCATCTTCAACCAGGGGATTGAGGGTCATGTCCCAGTAGGAAGTGCGGTCGCCGGTAACGATGGCAGCAGCGTCGGTTCGGACCATCTGCCCTGTGAGTGCACGGTTGAAGAGTGGCTGAAGGAGCGCCACTACTTCCGGAATTAGTTCGTGGAGGTGGCGCCCGGGTTGGAGAGGCGGCTCAGAAATCGATGTTTGGGTCGCCACGAAGCGGTTCCAGGTTGCGTTGCTTTCACGCAGGCGGAGCTCACGGTCGAACACCGCAATGCCCATCGGCATCCATTCGAAGATGTTCTCCAGCAATTCGAGCCGCTGCGATTCGCCCATCCTTGTGCTCAGCCCTCTGGGGGGGTCGCGACAAGCCCGGTGCGTACAGCAAAGAGAGCGGCCTGTGTCCGGCTCTGGACGCCGAGCTTTCCAAGGATATTTGAGACGTGGGTCTTCACGGTCTTCTCGCCGATCTGCAGGTCGCGGGCGATCTCCTTGTTCGCCCGGCCACTGGCCAGGAGAGTGAGTACTTCATTTTCACGGTCGGTCAGCGGTTCAGGAGCCTCGGGAGTGCGGACCTCGCGGAGCAACCTCGCGGCGGCCTGCGGTGCCAACTGCACCTGGCCATCGGCGGCAGCCCTGATCGCCCGGCGAAGCTCGTCAGCCTGTGTATCTTTGAGCAGGTAGCCAATCGCCCCAGCCTTCACCGCTCCAACGACTGAGGCATCTTCGAGCACGCTCGTAAGCGCGAGGACCTCGATATCCGGGAATTGCTGGCGGACCCTCCCAATAGCTGTGATCCCGTCCATCACTGGCATCAGCAGGTCCATCAACACCACGTCGGGTTGCAGCTTGCCCGCAAGTTCAAGTGCTTCGGCGCCGTTGTTTGCTTCCCCGATGACTTCCAGCTCCGGGTCGAGCGAAAGAAACATTCGGAGTCCCTGGCGAACCACGGCATGGTCGTCGGCGATGAGTATACGGATTGTCATTGTCTTCTCTGCGTCTCCGCCTTGCGACGGACGCCGGCCGTCCCCCTCAAGGCTCATATCCAACAAGACTGCAGAGGGATTCTGCAGTCCGATATTTGGGCTACAACTGTATCAGAGGTGTCATGATCAGGCTGCTGCTCGTGGATGACGATCCGGCCGTCCTTTGGGGTCTGCGCACACGGCTCGGCCTGGAGCCAGACATGGCGGTACTTGGCGAATCTGAGGATGGTGAGGCGGCGCTCACGATGGCAGCGCGATTGGCTCCTGATGTCGTCGTGCTTGATGCGCGAATGCCGCGGCTCGATGGCTTCGCCGTCGCGGCACTCCTCCGGGCGCGGCTGCCAGGTACGGCCGTGGTCATGCTCTCTATGTACGATAGTCCGGATGCACGGATTAGCGCCTTCGCAGGCGGAGTAGCGGGCTTTGTGGGAAAACATGAGCCTGCCGACATGCTCATCGCCGCGATTCGGGCGGCTGCCAGGTAGTCGTCTATCCGAAGCGCTTCATGAACTTGCGGATGGAGGTATCCAGCTGGTCCCACTCCATCAGGAATGCATCGTGACCGTGGAGGGAGCGGACCTCGCACGACACGAGCTCATTTCCATTTGTCCGAAGCACATCGGCAAGCTGCTGCTGCTGCCAGGGCGGGTAGAGGACATCGGAGTCAATTGAGAGGATGAACGCTGGCCCACGGAACCCCGCGAGTGCCTTGCCGGGCCCGCCACGGGAGTGCCCAACATCGAAGTCATCCATCGCCTCGGTGATACGCATGTAGCAGTTTGCGTCGAATCGCTCGACGAGCTTGCGTCCCTGGTAGTGGAGGTAGTTCTCGACGTCGTACCTGCCCTCGCTGTCTTCATCGGTTGCCGGCACGTGACGTGCGAACCGGTCCTCGAATGAGGCGGCCGACCGGTAGCTGATCATTGCGATCATCCGAGCCAGCGACAGCCCCGCTGCAGGTACAACACCGTGGCTGTGGTAGTCGCCATCGTGGAAGTTCGGGTCCTGGCGAATTGCCTGGCGGGCCGCTTCGTTAAATGCGATGTTCCATGCCGAATGCGAGAGGCCGGTCGCCATGGGCATGATCGAGCGCAGCATCTCCGGCGCCTGGGCCGCCCACTCAACCACCTGCAAGCCGCCGAGGGAACCGCCAGCGACAGTCACCAGTGATTTCACGCCGATCCGCTCGAGCCAGCGCCGCTGGACCTTCACCATGTCACCGATGGAAATGCGCGGGAAGCGAGCACCGTAAGGCTTGCCACGCAGAAGGTCCTCGGATGCTGGCCCGGTGGTGCCGTAGCAACTGCCCAGAATGTTGGAGCAGAAGACCGCGTACTTACTTGTGTCGAATGCGGCCCCCGGGCCAATGAGCGGGTCCCACCACCCCTGCTCACCTGCTGCCCGGGCATTGCCGGTGAGTGCATGGCAGACGAGGATCGCGTTGTCACCGTAGGCCGAAAGCAGGCCGTACTGCTCGTAGGCCACGTCCACCTCAGGCAAATGGCTGCCGTTGCTGAGCGATGTGACTCCGAGGCGAAGCGAGTGCGTGCGGCTGCTAACGTTCGGCATTGGTTCTAGAACGTATCACCCCTCTCCCACCTGTGAGAGAGGGGTGGCGATGCGGCTCCTGTGTGGTTGTCGGGCGGCTAAACGGCCTCGAGCGCCTGGTCGAAATCTTCCTTGATATCGTCGATGTGCTCGATCCCCACCGAGACTCGTACGAGGTCGGCTCCGACGCCCGCCATCGTCTGCTCCTCATCGCTCAGTTGCTGGTGCGTGGTCGATGCCGGATGAATCACGAGCGTTTTCGCATCACCGACATTCGCGAGGAGGCTCGCGAGCTTCACGTTGTTGATGAACTTCTTCCCCGCCTCCATGCCGCCTTTGACACCAAAGTTCAGCATCGAGCCAAAGCGGCCGCCCTGAACGTATCGCTTCGCCAGGGTGTTGTACGGGTGGCTCTCCAGGCCGGGATAGTTCACCCACGCTACGGCAGGGTGTCGTTCGAGCCACTGTGCCAGCTCCATCGCGTTCTGGTCATGCCGCTCCACTCGAAGGGAGAGCGACTCGATCCCCTGGAGGTTGAGGAACGAATTGAACGGCGACTGGCACATGCCCAGGTCGCGAAGGCCTTCCACGCGCGCCTTGATGGCGAAGCAGATGTTGGCGCCATTGAAGTTGCCGAACACCTCCCAGAACTTGAGCCCGTGGTAGGCCGGCGAAGGCTCGGTCATCAATGGGTGCTTGCCATTGCCCCAGTTGAACTTCCCGCTATCGACAATGATGCCACCGATAGAGGTGCCGTGACCGTTGATCCACTTGGTCGTCGAGGCGACGACGATATCCGCGCCGTGATCGATGGGACGGATGCGATACCCGGCAGCCCCGAAGGTGTTATCGACCACGAGCGGGATGCCCGCATCGTGCGCGATCTTCGCCAGGGCGGCGAAGTCGGGCACATTCAGGCGGGGGTTCCCAAACGACTCGATGTACAGGGCCTTCGTCCTGTCATCGATAAGCCGCTGGAACTCGGCCGGGTCGTCACCGTCGACGAACTTCACACCGATGCCCAGCCGTGGAAGTGAGACCTTGAACTGGTTGTAGGTGCCACCATAGAGGAGCGACGTGGAAACGATGTTGTCGCCTGCCTCGCAGATCGTTGCGAACGCGAGCAGCTGGGCCGACTGCCCGGATGACGTGGCGACGGCCATCACGCCGCCCTCGAGTGCCGCCAGCCGATTCTCCATCACATCGGTGGTGGGGTTCATGATCCGGGTGTAGATGTTTCCGAACTGCTGGAGCGCGAAAAGTGCACCGGCGTGTTCGGCTCCTTCGAACACGTATGCGCTCGTCTGGTAAATCGGTACTGCGCGCGAACCGGTAGCCGGGTCCGGGGCTTGCCCCGCATGGACCTGCAGTGTCTCGTAGCGATAGGCCAAGGTACCCCTCCTATGTGAGTCATACCGCCCGGAGGCGAAGTTAGCCTATAGTCCGGTAAGTTGACCACTTGAGTCAAGAATACGCGGGAAACGTGATCTTGCCCTGTCCTGCTATGCCTCGCTGACCTCGAATGCATAGGTCTCGATGACCGGGTTCGCCAGGAGCCGTGCACACATCTGGTCGACCACCCTCCTGGCGCCTTTCATGTTCTTCGCGTTGACCGTGACCTGGAAATACTTGCCGGAACGGACGCCCTGCACCCCATCGAAGCCGAGTGAGCCAAGCGCATTTCCGATAGTGACGCCCTCCGGATCGTTGACCGTGGGCTTCAGAGCGACGTAGACCCGCGCCAGGAATGTCTGCTCATTATTCACCACGGGCGTGCCCGGCCGAGTCTCTTTCCTACCCTTCTTCTGCTTCTTACTCTTGTTATCTTTCTTATTCTTATTCTTCGTTGCCTTTTTGTCTTTGCCCTTGCTCATACTAGCCTGCCGCCTCCTGGTGAGAGTCCTGGATATCTGGGATAAGTGCTATAACCTACCTGAATTCCCTTTATTGATACTTGATCTATACAGGTCCAAGGACAGACATAGGTTAACTTTAAGATAGGAATATCGTGTAGGCAGATTCCAGGCTTCATTGTTCTACTAGAAACTATCTCTTCTTCTGCTTTTCCTGCTCTTCCTATTTCTTATCGTTTGCCCTCTTCTCGTCCTTTGCCCTTATCATGGCTCCAAAGTTTGCCCGGTCAGCATTTCATATACCATAAGGTACCTTTCTGAAGTTGCAAGAGCGACGTCGTCGGGAAGAGTGGGAGCGGGGTCGCCATCTTTCCAAACAGAGGCCATCCAGTCCCGAACCGGCTGCTTATCGAAGCTCGGTTGTGGCCCTCCTGGCTTGTAGCCGGCTATCGGCCAGAAACGTGACGAGTCGGGCGTCAACACCTCGTCAATCAGGATGACCTCTTCGTTCCAGAGCCCAAACTCGAACTTCGTATCAGCGATGATGATGCCTCGCTCCTGGGCGATGGTATGCGCATAGTCGTACACGGCGATTGTGCGCCGTTTCATTGCTGTAGCCTGCTCGTAACCAACGAGGGCCTCGAGTTGCTCCAGCGTGATGTTCTCGTCATGGCCGATTTCGGCCTTTGTCGAGGGTGTGAAAATCGTTTCGGGCAGGCGCTGCGACTCAACGAGCCCGGCAGGCAAGGGAATGCCACAGACGCCCTGGCTCCGCTGATACTCCTTCCAGCCCGAGCCTGAAAGATACCCGCGAGCGATGCACTCCGCGTCGAGCCGTTTCGCCTTCTTCACCAGCATCGATCGGCCGTAGTACCGGTCATCGAGCGGGAGTGGTACCTGGGCGGCGTTTTCCGCCGTGATGAGCGCGACGAAGTGGTTTGGAACGACCTCTTTGATTCGGTTGAACCACCATGCCGAGAGGCGTGTGAGGATCTCGCCCTTCCGGGGGATGCCGCCCCCGAGCACCACGTCGAGCGCGGATATCCGGTCGGTCGCCACGATGAGCAGGTGTTCGCCAAGGTCGTAGGTATCGCGTACCTTGCCACGGTGCCAGCGGTTGGGAAGGTCAGATTCGAGCATCAAGTCGGGCATCGGTTCTCCCCCTCAGGATTTCGAAGAATACGGTCGTCGTTGTCGCAAGGTAGGCCATGGCGGGGACGGTGAGTAGCGCCCATACGATGGTTCCCACCACGCTAGCCGCCAGTTCTACGTTCCGGCTGTCGCCTGCAAGCGTGAACGGGATGGAGATGATGATGAGTGCGACAAAGGCGACGAAGAGCATGCCAAGGACGATCGGCAGCGAGCCAACGAGGACGCCAAGGAGCCGGATCACATTGCCATGGAGAAGGCCCCAGCTTGCACGCAGGGCGGCGCCGGGTGGCAGGTCATCGATGATAAGGAAGTAGAACATCGCGGCGAGCCGAAGCATCACCCATGCCACGACGAGGGGAAGCACGACGGTTATCGAAACGATCAGCCCGCAAACGTAGAGTGCCACCAGCGTTAGCCCGAGGAGGAAAAGGCCGCCGAGTTTCGTGAATGGCGGGTCGAGATATTCTGCGAGCCGCCTGTGTGAACCTCGCCTCACGTTACTGATTGCAACGACCGACGCACCCACACCCACGAGGATGAACATGCCCCAGGCGAAGAAGAGGAGCGTGAACGAGAAGAGCAGGCCACGTGGTCCATCGAGCAGCGCCTGGGCGTTGAACAGGTCCTTCTGGTCGGAATAGACCGTCTGGTAGAGGACCCATGGGATTATCGCCCCGAGGACTGCGAGCGGAGCCTGCACCACAGCAAGCGGCGCGGCGATTTCGACGGCGTTCGCGGAAAAGAGCACCCGTGCCTCACGCAGTACCTGGCGGACCGAGACGCCGGGACGCCCGGGCGGTGGTGGGATATTGGGGAGCTGTGACGGCGCTTCGGGTGTCACAGCCCAAGGCGCTCAAAGGTCGCGCCGATGTTCGTGAGGTAGAAACCGTAGTCGAAGAGCTCGTCAAGCTGTTCGGGCGAAACCCTGCTCGTTACCTCCGGGTCGCCATCGAGGTTCTGACGAAACGCCACCCGCTCATTCCATGATTTCATTGCGTTCCGTTGGACGATAGCGTACGCATCCTGGCGGCTCATTCCTGTCTCGATGAGGGCCAGGAGTACGCGTTGCGAAAACACGAGGCCATACGATCGGTCGAGGTTCTCGCGCATGTGCTCGGGGAACACGGTGAGGCGTTCCATGACGCCCGCGAACAGGGAGAGGATATAGTCGAGCACCAGGCAGGCATCGGGGAACATGATCCGCTCGGTCGACGAGTGGCTGATATCTCGTTCATGCCACAGCGCCACATTCTCCATCGATGTAAGGGCGTAGCCCCGGAGGATGCGGGCGAGCCCGGTGACCCGTTCACACAGCTCGGGGTTTCGTTTGTGAGGCATCGCACTCGAGCCGGTTTGGCCCTCGTCGAACGGCTCTTCGGCTTCGCGAACTTCTGTCTTCTGCAGGGCGCGGATCTCGGTTGCGAACTTCTCGAGCGATGCACCGATGATCGCCAGCGTTGTCACGAACTGCGCGTGGCGGTCGCGCTGAATTACCTGGGTTGAGGCATTCTCGAGGCCGAGCCCGAGCGCCCGGCAGACAATCTCCTCGAGCTCCGGTGGAACGGAGGCGTGTGTGCCGACGGTACCGCTGATCGCCCCGACGGCCACAGCCTCGCGTGCCGCCTCCAGTCGTTGGCGATTGCGGCGCATCTCATCGACCCAGACTGCGAGCTTCAGCCCGAAGGTGGTCGGTTCGGCATGGACGCCATGGGTACGGCCAACGCAGAGGGTATCGCGGTGCCGCGATGCCTGCCGGGCGATGACTGCAGTGAGGTGGTCGACGCCTTTCAGGAGGAGGTCGCAGGCGTCTCGGAGCTGGAGGCCTGTGGCCGTATCCCAGACATCTGAGCTCGTGAGTCCAAAGTGCACATAACGACCTTCCTCGCCCAGCGATTCCGAAACTGACCTGAGGAACGCCGTCACGTCGTGGTGCGTAATGGCGATGTATTCGTTGATCTTGTCGAGATCGAACGAGGCGTTTCGTGCGATCAGTATGGCGGCCTCTCGGGGGATACGTCCGAGGTCGGCCCAGGCGGCACAGGCCGCGATCTCAACGTCGAGCCAGCGCTGGAACTTGTTCTGGTCGCTCCAGACGGCAGCCATTTCGGGGCGTGAGTAACGAGAAATCATCTCCGCTTATGATAGGGGCTCGGGCCACCAAGACACCAAGCCGGCTGGCGGCTCATCGCCAGGCACGAGTGTGGCCCACCATCAACTGGAGAGGCGAACGTGAGCAAAGGGCGCATCGAAGCATTCAGCGATGGTGTGCTCGCAATTCTCATCACGATCATGGTCCTCGAACTCCGGACTCCCGGCGGAGAGCACCTCTCGGACCTCCGGCCACTGGTACCCGTGCTCATCGCCTACGTCCTGAGTTTCATGATGGTCGGGATCTACTGGGTGAATCATCATCACCTCTTCCAGGTGGTTGAACGCATCGATGGCAGGGTGCTCTGGGCGAATCTCTTTTTGCTGTTTGCCCTGTCGCTGGTACCGTTCGGCACGGCATGGGTCGGCAGCACCGAGTTCGCGCCGGTCCCGGTCACCGTATACGGCGTCGCATTGCTGGCGGCTGCTGCAGTGTACTTCCTGCTCGTCCAGGCGCTTCTACGGATTCATGGCCCATCCTCGCAACTCGCGCGGGCCATCGGCCACGACCGAAAGGGACAGCTGTCTGCTGTGGGCTACCTGGCGGCTATCGCTGTCGGCCCGTGGATCCCGTACGTAGCCTGGGGCATCTATGTCGTCGTCGCCCTCGCCTGGGTCGTGCCAGACGTACGCATCACGCGTATCCTCGACCGGCACGAGCACCGGCCGTAAGCCGCAGTTGAGGTATGCCTCCGGCCGGTTGTCCCGTCGTGCCAGTCTCAAAACGGGCCCGCGTCAGGAAAAGGCCAGCCGGCTACCCAACGGGATCGTCGATGATCAGCCCTGCGACTGCTTCTCGCGGAATGCCGAATATGCGTGACGGATGTCGTCGTGGCTGAGCGAGAGGATTGATGCGGCCAGGTACGCGGCATTTCGTGCACCCCAGCCGCCGACGGCGACACCTGCGACCGGTACGCCGGGAGGCATCTGCAAAACGCCGTAGATGGCATCGAGACCGCCGGCGACTTCGCTCGACGCGAGGGGGATGCCGATTACGGGCAGCGTCGTCTGGGCCGCCACTGCTCCAGGCAGGTGGGCAGCGCCCCCGGCGGCACAGATGAGGACCTCGAGCCCATCACTCTGCGCACGTTTGGCGAACTCCCGCACCCTGTCCGGGGTGCGGTGTGCCGACATCGCCCGGACGACATAAGGGATGCCCAGCGAATCCAGCACCTGCTTTGTGGGTTCGAGCAAAGGCTCGTCGTTCTTCGAGCCCATCAGGATAGCCACCAGCGGATTGCTCATGTTCAGACTCCGGCTGCGATATCGGTTCGGTACTGCGCGTCCATGAACTGGATGCGCCGCACGTTGTCGTAGGCTCTTGCCCGGGCTTCGGCCACCGTGCCGCCTGTTGCTGTCACCGTGAGCACCCGCCCGCCATTGGTAACGAGTCCACGCCGTTCGTCGAGTTTCGTCCCGGCGTGGAAGACGAGCACGTCGGGATCGACGTCGCCGACACCGGTGATTTCGTGGCCCAGCTTGTAGGTTGCCGGGTACCCACCACTCGCCATTACTACCGAGACGGCAGCCTTCGGGGACCATTCGATGTTGATACTGTCGAGCTTCCCTTGTGCCGCCGCGAAGCAGATGTCGAAGAGGTCCGTCTCGAGCCGCGGCATGAGTGATTGCGATTCGGGATCGCCAAAGCGCGCGTTATATTCGAGCACGTATGGGCCGTCTTCGGTGACCATCAGCCCGGGGAAAAGCGTGCCATTGAACGGCGTACCGGCAGCCACCATTCCCGCCATGGTCCGTTCAACAACTTCGTTCCGGATGTGTGCCGCCAGGGAATCGTCAACCATGGCGCTCGGGCTGTAGGTGCCCATACCGCCCGTGTTCAGCCCGATATCCCCATCCTGCGCGCGCTTGTAATCCGTCGCAAAGGGCATCATCACGGCTGTCTTGCCATCGCAGAATGCATGGGCACTGGCCTCCCAGCCGTTCAGCCGTTGTTCAATGAGCACCGTGTTGCCGGCCGAGCCAAAATCGCGGCGACGCATGATGATGTCCAGGGCATTGAGGGCTTCGTGGTTGTCATTGCAGACCAGGGCCCCCTTGCCGGCCGCGAGGCCATCAGCCTTCACCACGATGCCACGGTCGGGGAGCGTCTCGACGTACGCACAGGCCTCGGCATAGTCGCTGAAAGTCCGTGCTGCGGCCGTACGAATGCCGTGCCCGACCATGAACTGCTTCGCGAATGCCTTGCTCGATTCGAGCTGTGCGGCTGCTTTCGTTGGTCCGTAACAGAGGACCCCTTCAGCGGAGAGGCGGTCCACGAGGCCGAGGGGCTGCGGGTCATCCATCGTTGCAAGGTAGAAGTCGATCCGATGCTCTTTTGCCGCTTTGCTCAGGTTCTCGATGTCCTTGGGCTGAACCTGGAGATTGGTCCCAAGGCTTGCCGTGCCACCGTTACCAGGTGCGATGAACAGTTCATCGACCTTCGTACTCTGGCGCAGCTTCCAGGCGATCGCATGCTCACGTGCCCCGCTTCCGACCAATAACACTCGGGATCCCATTAGTACGACTCCTCAACGGCGCATCGGCCCACGACGAATGACAACCGGGCTACTCCCACTCGATCGTCCCGGGCGGCTTCGGGGTCACGTCGTATACCACGCGATTGACGCCACGCACTTCGTTGACGATCCGGTTGGACAGTGTCGCCAGGAGTTCATGAGGCAAGCGAGCCCAGTCGGCAGTCATCGCATCATCGGCCACCACGGCCCGAATCGCGAGCGCGTAGCCGTACGTTCGATAATCGCCCATCACGCCGACGCTCTTCGTATCAGTCAGCACAGCGAAGCTCTGCCAGATGTCGCGGTAGAGGCCCGCCTTGCGAATCTCCTCCATCACGATGCGGTCGGCTCGCCGCAGGATGTCGAGTTTCTCCTTGGTCACTTCACCAATGACTCGAATCGCAAGCCCCGGCCCCGGGAACGGATGACGCCAAACCATCTCTTCCGGCAATCCGAGTGCCTCACCAATGCGCCGCACCTCATCCTTGAAGAGAAACCGTAGCGGCTCGACAAGGCCGAGTTTCATATCGGGCGGAAGGCCACCAACGTTGTGGTGCGTCTTGATTTTCACCGAGCCGGCACCATGGGATGCGCTTTCAATCACATCTGGGTAGAGGGTTCCCTGGCAGAGGAAGCGTGCATCCTCGATAGCCCGCGCTTCCCGCTCGAAGATACGCACGAACGTGTTGCCGATTCGAATGCGCTTGGTTTCGGGATTGGTGACCTCGGCGAGCTGCTGGAGGAACTGGTCCCCTGCTTCGATGTGCACGAGGTTCATGTGCATGTGGCGGCGGAAGGTACTTACGACCTCCTCGGCTTCGCCCATGCGAAGGAGGCCGTTGTCGACGAAAATGCACGTCAGCTGGTCGCCGATCGCGCGGTGCACGAGTGCTGCTGCCACCGCACTATCGACCCCGCCGGAAAGGCCGCAGATGACCCGCCCATCGCCAACCTGCGTGCGAATCGCCGCTACGGTTTCATCGATGAAGTTGCCCGCGGTCCATGTGCCTTCGCAGCGGCAGATGTCGCGGACGAAGTTTTCGAGCAGTTCCCTGCCTCGTGGTGTGTGCACGACTTCGGGGTGGAACTGGAGCCCGTAGTACTGGCGGTCGAGGTCGGCCATAACCGCAAGCGGAGAGTTCCCTGAACTGGCCACGCTTTCGAACCCCGGTGGAACGGCATCGAGCCGGTCGCCGTGGCTCATCCATACATCGAACTCGCCTGGCAAATCGCGAAGTAACGGATTGTCCTTGCTTGCAGTAACCTTCGCCGGGCCATACTCGCGATGGCTTCCGGGTACCACCCTCCCGCCAAGCTGGTGAGCCAGGAGTTGCATACCGTAGCAGATGCCGAGGATGGGGAGACCAGTCTCGAAGATCCATGGGGGCGCGAGGGGGGCGTTCTCGTCGTAGACGCTGTTCGGACCACCCGAGAGTATGAACCCACGGACATCGAGGCCGGCGATGCGGTCAGGAGTTGCGTCGAAAGGCAGGAGCTCGCAATACGTGTTGAGCTCGCGGATGCGGCGGGCGATGAGCATGGAGAACTGCGAGCCGAAATCGAGGACGACGATCGTCTCGTGACCCTTCGCGGGGTCGGCGGCGGCATTCTTTTGTGCTTCGGAGAGGGTTTCGGCCATCGATCCTGTGCTGCCCATACCGGACGGTAGCAAAATTGTATGCTTGGGTCTACGAATTCGCGCCGATGGCAGTACCACTACCCCTAACCGCAACACCTGACTCCTTCGCACGATGTGCCGATGCCCTGCGCTCGGGGCTCCTGGCCGTATTACCGACCGACACGGTCTATGGCGTTTGTGCAGATGCCCTCAATGACCGTGCTGTGAACGATCTCTACCGCGCCAAGGGCAAGGGGTCCGATGCGCCGCTACAGCTTCTCTTCGGGCCGTCCCTCCGTGAGATCGAGCGTTTTGCCAACCCGGGGCGGCTCGCCCGGCACTTCGTGGAAACGGCTGGCGCCGGGGCCTGGACGATCATCGTCCCGGCGGCACCCGGTTGGAGCAGCCCCGTGCTGGCCGGCGGCGCCACGGTCGGTTTCCGGATTCCGAATGCAACGGTAGTCCACGAGGTTGTGCGCTTGCTCGGCCGCCCGGTTGCCGCCTCCAGCGCCAACCGGCATGGTGGTGCGAGCCCGGCCACCTGCGCCGAGGCACTCCGGCAGCTCGGCGAGTTCATAGGCTGCGCCCTCGATAGTGGGCCAACGACGGCCGGACTCGATTCGACCGTGATTGACCTGGCGGACGAATCGCAGCCCCGCATCCTGCGTGAGGGTGCGATAGACCGGCTAACAGTCGCACGTATACTGGGCGTACCAGCCATTCCCGTCCTTAGGAGCGTGCGCCCGTGAACCTTGCGTTCGGCGCCGACCACGCCGGCTTTCCCCTCAAACAGCACCTCATCGAAATGGCCAGTTCGCTCGGCCACCAGGTGCATGATCTGGGCACCTATGGCCCCGAAAGCGTCGATTATCCCGACTTTGCCGAGCCCGTCGCAGATGCTGTCATCGATGGGCGAGCGGATCTCGGCATCGTGATCTGCAGCAACGGCGTCGGCATCAGCATCACGGCGAACAAAGTCCCGGGGATTCGTTGTGCCCTCTGCCATACGAGCTGGGGAGCCGCGCGCGCCCGGCAACACGTGAACGCGAACGTCCTTGCACTGGGCGGCCTGGAGACCGGTGTCGCCATCGCGGAAGAGATCCTCGTGGCGTTCCTTTCCAATGAGTTTGAAGGCGGCCGCCACGAACGGCGTGTCAACAAGCTGATGGATGTCGAACGCCGCGGCATTGGCAAGGAGGCTGCATCACGATGACCGATAGCGGAATCGGTAAGAAGACCGTCCGTGACATCGACGTGAATGGCAAGCGTGTGCTCGTCCGTGCCGACCTGAACGTCCCGCTCGAAAATAGCCTGGTTGCCGACGACACCCGCATCCGTGAATCGCTGCCAACGATCCGGTACCTGCTCGACCACGGTGCCAGGGTCATCGTCTGTTCACACCTCGGACGGCCGAAAGGCCATGACGAGTCGCTCTCGCTCGCGCCGGTGGCCGGCCGGATGGGCAACCTCCTGGGACGTGAAGTGCTGTTTGTGGAGGATTGCATCGGGCGTGAGGTGGAGCAGGCCGTCCGGGAGATGTCGCCAAGTCACGTGCTGCTGCTCGAGAATCTGCGCTTCCACCCGCAGGAGGAGAGGAACGATCCTGAGTTCGCACGCGAACTGGCGGCGAATGCCGACCTGTTCGTGAACGACGCCTTTGGAGCTGCGCACCGTGCCCACGCCTCCACCGAGGGTGTGACGCACTTCCTGTCGGCAGTCGCCGGTTTCCTGATGGAGAAGGAGGTGCGCTACCTCGAGACGCTCGTTGAGAACCCTCCGAAACCGTTCGCCGCGGTCGTGGGTGGCGCAAAGGTGAGCACCAAGATCCCTGCGATCCAGCACCTCCTCCCGAAGCTCGACATGCTCCTCGTGGGTGGCGGCATGGCAAACACCTTCCTCAAGGCCAGCGGCGTGAACGTCCAGATGTCGCTGGTAGAAGATGACCTGGTCACGAAAGCGGCGGAGATCATGACCGCGGCAGCATCGCGGGGCGTCCGGGTGTATCTGCCCGAGGACGTGGTCGCGGCTGAACGGTTCGCCGCCGACTCTCCAACAGAGACGGTCCCGGTCGCACAGGTTCCCCGCGGCTACATGATCCTGGACATTGGCCCGAAAACCGTCCGGGCCTATGGCGACGCGCTTCAGGGTGCGAAGGCCGTTGTCTGGAATGGCCCGATGGGCGTGTTCGAGATGGAGAAGTTCTCGCACGGCTCGTTCGACCTTGCTCGCGCGATCGCGAGGCTCAATGCAACGACCGTGGTGGGCGGTGGCGAGACAGCCGCTGTTGTCGCGCAGGCAGGACTCGAAAAGCAGTTCACGCACGTTTCCACCGGCGGCGGCGCGTCGCTCGAGATGCTCGAAGGGCGCGAGCTGCCCGGTGTCGCCTCGCTCGCCGACGCTTGATGGCCACGACGCGCGGGCCCCATGCGCCGATGCTCTTTGCCTTCCGTGGGATGCGCGTGTTCCAGGCACTTCTTGCCTTCGCTACGCTCGGTCTCGGCATCGGGACGGCGGTTGCCGCCAAGGCGTTCTCCGACGAATCGAATCTCTACCTGCTTGGGCTCACCATCTTCCTCGGCCTGTTCTTCGTCTGGATGTTCAGCGCAACGCTCAAGGCTCCGACCTCCTTCGTGGCGATCAGCGAAGACGCAACGCGGATCCGCTTCGGCGGGTTCGTCGATACACGAATGCCCAACTCGAATATCCTCGGTGCCGAACTCGCCACCCATCATCTCATTGGGGGCATGGGGGTCCGGACGAACTTCCACGGAGATGTAGCACTCGCGAGTACGGCGGGAAAGGCCGCCCGGCTCGTGTTCCGTGACCCGATCCGGGTCTGGATCATCCCGCGCGTGCTTCCCGTTCGGACACGGCGTCTTACACTCACCGTGATCCATCCTGAGCGGCTCGTCGAGCGCTTTGGCGCACCAACAACCGCACCGGCGAAGGCCGATGCGAAGCAGAAGAGGCAACGTGGATCTTGAACTAGCGCGGCAGCTCTCCCAGCCTGCCAACACGAAGATCATCCTCTGCGTCATGGACGGCGTTGGCGGGCTACCGAAACAGGAGACCCTGCGCAGCGAGCTCGAGGCCGCGGACATTACCAATCTCGACCGGCTCGCTGCGCGCTCCGAGGTTGGGCTGACCGTTCCGGTTGGCCCCGGTATCACCCCCGGTAGTGGCCCTGGCCATCTTGCTCTCTTCGGCTACGACCCGCTCACCTACGACATTGGCCGGGGCGTCCTCGAAGCCGTGGGTATCGACTTCGAACTCGGCCCCAATGATGTGGCGGCACGTGGGAACTTCTGCACCCTCGATACATCGGGGAATATCACCGACCGCCGTGCGGGCCGCGTTGCAACCGAGATCTCGGCAAAACTGGTCGAAAGGCTTCGGACGGATGTTTCCATCCCCGGGATCGAGATCTTCGTCGAACCAGTTCGCGAACACCGTTTCGTCCTCGTTCTTCGAGGCGATGCACTGGGTGATACGGTCTCGACGACTGACCCGCAGCATACAGGCGTCCCACCACTCCCGGCGCGTGCCCTCGATGCACACTCTGAGCGCACGGCGGCGGTGGTGAACGAGTTCATTAGGCAGGCGCACGCCCTGCTCGCAGATCAGCCGCAGGCCAACGGGCTGATGCTCCGGGGATTCGCGAAATACCCAAGCCTGCCGCAGTTTCCGGAGGTCTGGGGTCTGCGGGCTGCGGCCCTCGCTGTATATCCGATGTACCGTGGCCTGGCCAAGTTGGCTGGAATGACTGCCCTTCCCTGCCCGGGTGGCCTCCCCGACCAACTCCAACAGGTCCGCAAGCACTGGGACGAATACGACTACTTCTTCGTCCACTACAAGAAGACCGATGCTGCCGGTGAAGACGGCAATTTTGAAGCGAAGGTACACGCGCTCCACGAGTTTGACTCGTTTCTCCCGGAGATCATGTCGCTTGGCGCCGACGTGCTCATGATCGGCGGCGATCATTCGACGCCAGCGCTCATGGCTGCCCACTCGTGGCACCCGGTTCCGTTCCTGCTACATTCGAATTTCTGCCGCGAAGGCAACGCTGAAGGGTTCAACGAACAGGAATGCCTGAAGGGCAGCCTGGGGATCTTCCCGGCGAAAGACGTCATGCCCCTTGCCATGGCCCACGCAGGCCGCCTCTCGAAGTACGGAGCGTAGACACCAATGCGCAAACAGTTCGTGGCTGGCAACTGGAAAATGAACACCCTTCGTGCAGAAGCAATGGAACTCGCTCGGGGCGTGGTGGAGACCACCAGGGACGCTCGCTGCGACATCGCGATTTGTGTTCCATTCCCGCACCTTGCGGACGTGGGCAAGGTAGTGGAATCGAGCCATGTTGGCCTTGGTGCTCAAGATGTCCACTGGGAGGCGAAGGGTGCCTTCACCGGTGAGGTAAGCGTCCCAATGCTTCGCGACTACTGCCGCTACGTGGTCATCGGGCACAGCGAGCGCCGCCAGTTCTTTGGGGAGACCAACGAAACCGTTCGCCGCCGGCTGGTCGCGGCGCTCGAAGGCGGGCTCGATCCCATTGTCTGTATTGGCGAGGTGCTCGAAGAACGTCGCTCAGGCAACACCGAGGAAGTCCTGGCGCGCCAGCTACGCGAAGGCTTCAAGGAAATCACGTGGAGCGACCGGATCACTGTGGCCTATGAGCCTGTCTGGGCCATCGGCACAGGCGAGACGGCGACGCCCGAGGTCGCCCAGGCAACGTGTGCTTTCATCCGTGGTGAACTCGCGAAACTGGCGGGCGATGGGGTCGTCCAACGTATCCGCATCCAGTATGGCGGCAGCGTGAATGCCGACAATGCTGCCGTACTGCTCTCCCAGCCAGATATCGATGGAGCACTGGTCGGCGGCGCCTCCCTGAAAGCAGACCAATTCGCCGCAATCTGTGCCGCGTCGAAGTAGCGTTCCGCCATGCTTCGCAGGCTTGTTGCGATTGTTGGGCCAACTGCATCGGGCAAGTCCAGGATAGCCGTCGAACTCGCCAGGCGTCTGGGCGGCGAAATCGTCAACGGTGACAGCCGCCAGGTCTATCGCGGAATGGACATCGGGACGGCGAAACCGACGACACCGGAACGTGGCGGTATCCGCCATCATCTTTTCGACATTGTTGATCCCGCCGAGACCTATAGCATCGCACTCTACCAGCGCGATGCCCGAACGGTGTTCGATGCGTTGTGGGCGAAGTCCAGCTTCCCCTGGCTCGTTGGCGGGACCGGTCAATATATCTGGAGCCTGCTCGAGAATTGGTCCGTTCCTCAGGTGCCCCCGGACGATGAGCTTCGTGCTGAGCTTCACGAGTTCGCCAACACACATGGTACCGGTGCACTCCACGCGCGGCTCGAGCGGGTAGACCCCGTTGCAGCGGCACGTGTCGATCCCCGTAACGTCCGGCGCGTCGTGCGCGCCCTGGAGATCCATGAACGAAGTGGCCGGCCGATGAGTTCGTTGCAGACGAAGAGCGACCCTGACTTCGAATACCTGCTGTTTGGTATCGATGTCCCGCGAGACGAGCTCTACCGGCGTATCGACCATCGGGTCGACCGGATGATCGAACTCGGCTTCGCGGGCGAAGTACGGCAACTGCTCGAATCGGGTGTTCCTCCCGATGTTCCATCAATGTCTTCAATCGGGTATGCCGAGATGGTTCGCTATCTTGGCGGCGAGATCTCCATCGATGAGGCTGCTGAACTCACGAAGCGTGCTACGCGGCGGCTCGTGCGCCGCCAGATGCAGTGGTTTCGGCGTGACGACCCGCGCATCAAGTGGGTGCACGACGCTGACGATATCGAGCTCGAGGCGAACATCTTCACCGGTGCCTGCACGAACGTCATCCGGGGTGAATCACGACGATAGCATGAGGGCCGTTGCCACCTGCATCGGAACACGCTTCAATCTCTCCATGCGCGTATCCAAGCTCCACGGCCTCGGCAACGATTACATCTACCATCGACCCACCGAAGAGCGGGATTGGGCCGAGGTCTCACGCAAGGTGAGCGACCGCCACTTTGGCATCGGCAGCGACGGGCTCATCCTCGCCCTGCCATCGCAGGTTGCCGACCTTCGCATGCGGATCTTCAACGCCGACGGTTCCGAGGCGGAGATGTGCGGGAACGGGATTCGTTGCCTCGCGAAGTACGCGGTCGAAGAGGGCATGGTCCCTGCAGACACCGGCGAAGTGACGATCGAGACCGGGGCCGGGGTGCTCACCCTCAAGCTCTTTCGTGAGAACGGTGTGGTGACCGCCGCCCGTGTCGACATGGGGAAGCCGCGCTTTGAACCGGAGGACCTCCCCGTCGATGTCCCCGGGCCCGGTCCGGTTTTCGACTACCCGCTGGATGTGGGCGGGATGACGCTGAGGCTCACGTTCGTCAGTGTGGGCAATCCCCATGCCATTCACTACCTGGAGTCAGGGATAGACGACTTCCCGCTCGAACGCATTGGGCCACTCGTTGAGAACCACCCGATCTTCCCTCGCCGTGTGAACTTCCAGGTCGTTCAACCCGTCGACCGCGGGCACCTGAAACATCGTGTCTGGGAACGCGGATCGGGTATCACGCTGGCTTCTGGTACGAGTGCGTCCGCCGTCTGTGCCGCCTCACGCCTCAAGGGGTTCATCGACGATCGTGTCGTGGATTCGCTCCCCGGCGGCGACCTCGTACTCGAATGGGATGGTGTTGGGTCCGTCTTCATGACCGGGCCTGCCACGCGCGTTTTCGACGGAGAATGGATCGAGGGGTAGCCTTCCCCCGTGTTCGACCTCGGCACGCCATGGTGGGAGATCCTCATTCGCACCGGCGTGGTATACGTGGCCGTGCTCTTTGGCCTCCGTGTCTCGGGGAAGCGCCAGATCGGCCAGATGACACCATTCGACCTCGTACTCATCCTCCTCATTGCAAATGCTGTCCAAAATGCGATGGTCGGCCCCGATGCGTCGCTGGTTGGCGGACTGCTCGCTGCAGCAGTCCTGCTCCTCGCCAACTGGGCTGTCAGCGTGATCCGACACCGCTCGGCCCATTTCCGCGACGTCGTTGAGGGCGAACCGGCGCTCCTCATCTCGGATGGCACGTTGCTCCAGCGCGAGATCGATCGGCAGGAGATCGATCGGACCGAACTCGAGGAGGCAATTCGGGAGCATGGCATCGCAAGCATTGACGATGTGAAGATGGCCGTTCTCGAGGTGGATGGTACGATTAGCATCGTGCCGCGCGAGAGCCAGACGGTTCGTACGCACCGTCGTTTCCGCCAGCGCCGTCACCAGAACTAACCCCCCGGGGATACCTGCCGATGAAGCTCGCGAAGCGCGTTGAGGCGCTGCCTCCTTACCTGTTCGCCGAAATCTCCAAGAAGATCGCCGCCAAGCGTGCCGAAGGTCACGACATCGTGACGTTCGGAATTGGAGACCCTGACCTTCCAACGCCACCGCACATTCTCGCAGCGCTGCACAAGGCAGCTGACGAGCCCGTGAACCATCGTTACCCTGAGTCGGAGGGCCTTCCCGAATTGCGCCAGTCGATCAGTGACTGGTACGAACGGCGATTCGAGACACGCTTCGACCCGCAGAAAGAAGCGCTTCCGCTCATCGGCTCGAAAGAGGGTATCGGGCACATCGCGCTCTGCTTCATCGACCCCGGTGACGTTGCCATCGTGCCCGACCCCGGCTACCCCGTGTACGAAATCGGCACCATGTTCGCCGGTGGCACGAGCTACAAGGTGAACTGCACGCGTGAAAATGGCTGGCTCGTCGACTTCGAGAGTATCCCCAACGACGTCGCCGACAGGGCGAAGGTCATCTGGCTGAACTACCCGAATAACCCGACCGGCGCGACTGCCGAGCTCGGCTTCTTCGAGCGTGCCGTCGCCTGGGCAAAGAAGCATGACGTGGCCATTCTCCACGACAACCCCTACTGCGATGTCGCCTACGACGGGTACAAGCCCGTGAGCATCTTCCAGGTGCCCGGTGCGCGAGATATTGCGGTCGAGTTCAATTCCTGGTCCAAGATCTACAATATGACGGGTTGGCGGATTGGGATGATCGTCGGCAACGCAACGATGGTCGATGCGCTCATGCGCGTGAAATCGAACATCGATAGCGGCATCCCGCAGGCTATCCAGAAGATGGCCATCGAGGCGGTCTACGGTCCGCAGGATTGCATCGAAGAACACAATCGCATCTACCAGCACCGGCGCGACCGGATGGTTGAGGTGCTCCGTCGCATCGGTCTGGAAGTCGACCTGCCGAAAGCATCGCTCTACGTCTGGGCGAAGCTCCCTGCCGGAGTCACGAGTGCTGATTACGCCGCCCGCCTCATCGAGGATTGTTCCGTGGTCGTCACGCCCGGCCGTGGTTACGGCATCAACGGCGAGGGCTACATCCGCCTTTCCGTTACCACCCCCGACGACCGGATGGAGGAAGGGCTGAAGCGCCTCGAGGCATGGAAAGGGCTGTAAGCAACCCATTGCCGTGCTCGGAGCAGTAAGAAGGGGCTCGCCGGCGTGGCGAGCCCCTTCGTGTATACGCGTGAACGTGACGCCGGTCAGGAAGTGGCCGCCGCCGGGGTCCGTCGTGCAAGATCGATCAAGCCGGGGTTGACAGCCGGTAACCGGTCGACCGAGCACGAATCGAGGATCATCAGGTAGCGCCGGAGCTGGTCTTCCCGGAGCGAGCGGAGTTCTTCCTTGCCCGCCTCGATACTCTCGACGCCGCCGCCAAGCAGCACTGCAATCGATGCATAATCTGCATGGCTGTGGTGGAGTTCATCGGCGAGCGCGGCCTCGCTCCGGTTGAGGAAGTGCGTAAGGTACTCGCGAGCGTTCGGGTGGTGCTGGACGTAGTACTTCAGGTGCCGTGTCCCGAACTCGAGGTGACGCCGCGAGTCGTTCGCCAGCCGCCCGAAGATATCCCGGTCGACAGCGAGTGGGACAACCGTGGCAAGCCGTTCGAATGTTACGACTTCGTACGACTTGTAGACGACGTCGATAGCAACGAGAAGTTCGGTTGCCTTCATGGCCCCGAACCACGCGCGGTACAACGTCCCAAGGCCCTGCCTGCCAAGGCCGCCGCCATTGGCGAGAGCCCGCTTCCGCAGCACTTCCACTTTCCGTCCCGTATCAAAGACCTGTGTCGCGAGGAAGTCCTTTACGTCGTGGAAGCCGTAGGCGATCTTCTCCTCCCAGCTCCCCAGGAGCTTGGCTTCGGTGAGGCCGTGCTGGCCGAAGACCGTGCAGACCTGGCAGATAGCACGCTCGATGTCGTCGGGTTGCTCCTCGAGGTCGTTCCAGGCGATATCGGTTGAGGGTGCCCAGCGTTCGCGGATCGCATCCTCATAGAGATGATCGACCCCATCGGCCCAGACTTCGCTCTTCTCGTAAATCGAATACGAGCCGGGCATATATGAGCCCGGAGTTGGATGCGAGCCCAGGGGAGTGTCGTTCTCGTACGGCCACCGGTCGGGGACATGGCCATACGTGCTGATATTGATATCGGGCATACCGAGCCCGCCTGGACCAGGGACAGCCCTGATACCGAGCTCGGTATTCGGCTGGGCCCAGCGGAGCGAGAGCTTGCCGAACGGTGCCTCCGGGTTGTTCTCCACGAGGTCGAGGTAACGATTCGCACGTTCTTCGGCCAGGCGGAGGGCGAGCAAACCACGAACCTGGTCATCGCTGAGCGTTGATGCTTCCAGCCGGTCGATCAGGGCGGTAGTCCATTCCGCTTCGCGCGCGCGGATCCGGGTGCCTTCACTTAGCTTCATTACTGGGCATCCAGGAAGACGCGCATGCCGGGAGCCATCCGTTCGCGCCGGTCGCCAAGGCCGATGACTTCGAGGCGGTGCATGTACTCATTGATCTGCTTCTTACGCATGATCATCAGCTTCTGGAAACCCTCGTCGATCTTGTCGATCCCGCCGCCGGCGAGAATGGCGAGTGCCTCCGAAGTCGCAGGGTTCGTCGTGAGGCTGCCCTGCGATTGGCCGAGTGCACCTTCCTGGATGTCGAGGTAATGGTGCAACTCTTCCTTGCGTTCGGGCTCGACGTCGACCAGGTACTTGAGGTGAGTCACCCCGAATGCGAGGTGGCGCGACTCGTCCTGTGCGGCGAGCCGGAAGATGCGCTTCTCCGCTTCATTGCTCGAAATGAGCTCACCCATCCGGAAGATGGTCTGGACGAAGCCCTCGCCAACCAGGTGCAGCCGGGCGGTCATCTCGGTGAAGTCGTCAGCCGTCAAGAGGTTCGAGGCACCGGCCCCCGCGTCAACGAGGCCACCACCGTTCACGAGCGCGCGCTTGCGGAACACGTCTTCGTGGCGAGCTTCGTCCATGAGTTGCGAGCCGAGGAAGAGCTGCGTCTCGAACTGGTCGGGATGGACCTGGCCCATGAACCGGCCCGGCAGGTCGCCGGCAATGAATTCGACCTGTGTGAGGAAGGTGCAGAGCGTGCACATTGCCATCTCAATATCGTCTGGCAGTTCTTTGATTTCGTCCCACGGGATGTCGGTTGCCGACGACCATTGCCGCTGCATCGCCTCTTCGTAGAGCAGGCGGGCAGACTCGCTCCACACATCGGCCTTGGTTCGGTATTGCCGGGCATGCCGGGGAGACCGAGGGTCGGGCCTGGCCCCGCGCATGGCCATGGTAGGGATGCCGGAGTTCTGCGGAACATTCCCATAGTTCATGACATTGGAGATGGCATCGAAGGTGAGGCCACGGGCGGTTGCCCTGGCCTGCGCTCCCCATTCCTCGTCGATGTTGAGCCACGACAGGTCGAGGCCCGGACTACCGATTTCCGTGCTGCTTTGGGTGGTGGTCATGCATAACCCTCGGGGTTCCGAATATGATCCAGCGCATACTACGGCAAAGATTTGATTGATGCTATCGGCGGCCTTTATCTGGATGAAGGCTCGTTGTGAATCTGAAACGAGCAGATGCGCCAGAAGTCAATGACAGACATACGAACTTGTCAGAGTCCAATTATTGCGAGTGTGGGAGCCCGTGGAGTTCCCGGGCGAATCTCCCTGCTGGCTCGTGTCCAGGAACGAAACGGCCCTCCCCGGATATCCAGGGAGGGCCGTCGATGATGGTTGCGCGAGTCGGTGTTAGTCCGCGACCAACACCAGCGTACCCGTCGTGGAGAGGCTGCCGCCTGTACCGTTGACAACGCACGAGCGGGCGCTTGTCTGCTTGCCGGGCAGGCCGCTATAGCCGCCATCCTCGGCCGTTCCCGATAACTGGCGATACGCCTCGACGAGCAGTTGCATCCCATACATACCCGAGTGGTTGAAGGAGAGACCACCACCGTTCGTATTGATCGGCAATTTTCCGCCGGGTGCGGCACGCCCATCCTTCCAGAGCGTGAACCCCTCGCCGCGCGGTGCGAGGCCAAGCATCTCGGCGGTAATACCGGCGGTGACCGTGAACGAGTCGTAGATCATCGCCATCTCCATGTCCTCGGGGCCCATACCCGCCATCTTGTAGGCAGCGGCGGACGAAGCGGCGGCCGAGGTGGCAGTGAAGTCCTCCATCTCGAGCATGTTCTGATGGCTCATGTTTTCGCCTGCGCCGGCGATCCAGACTGGCTTCGTTTTCACGCTCTTGGCCAGTTCCGGGCTCGTGACCAGTACGGCTCCGCCGTAGTCAGTCACCAGGCAGCAGTGGAGGAGCGTCAGCGGCCATGAAACGATGCGTGCGTTGTTCACGTCGTCGACCGTGATGGGCCCACCACCCGGGTTTGATTCGGCAGAGAACATAATTGCCCGCGGGTTCAGTGTCGCCCACTGGCGAGTGACGACGGCAATATGGGCGAAGTCCTCTGGTGTGCTCCCCCATCGATGGTTGTGGCGCGTCATGGCGTGAGAGTAGTTCGAAGGAGCCCCGGAAACGCCATATGGGTTGCTGTAGAGCGCACCCGGATCCCAGGGATCGCCAGCACCGCGTGGCCGGCCCGTGCCCCGGCCGCCGGTGGCCCGTGCCGACCAACCCGCCTCACCGTGGCTGATGAGTGCACACTCAATGATCCCGGCGTGGATGGCTGCGAGGGCGTGGTGGACGTGCATCTCGAACGAACAGCCACCCACGGACGTGGTGTCGATGTACTTCGGATGCAGCCCGAGATGCTCGGCGATCTGTGACGACCACCCCGCGCTGAAGATGCCATCGATCCGTGAGATCGGGATCCCGGTCTGCTTGCTGACGTTCTTGATCGCCTGCATGTGGAGTTGAAGTGATGTCTTCGGGGTCGAGGGGTAGCCGATCTCATCGGCCTCGGCTGCACCAACGATGGCGGCTGCACGTGAAAGTTCTCCGGGCATCGTTACGCCTCCACCACGCGCCAGAAGGCGATGCTCACATCGTCGCTGGCCTTCTCGAACTCGACCTTCACCGGCGCTCCAATCCGGATCGATTCCGGCTTTGCGGCGTCGACTCCACGGAGAACGGTGAACATCCGGTCGCCCTCGTTGAGGTCGATGTATGCCGTGACGAATGGAACATCCTCGGCCCAACCACCAAATGCACGGTGCTGAACGGCGAAGGTATGGATACGGCCCATCCCGCTGCCCTCGATCCACTCGATCTCTGTGGCATGGCAGTGCGGACAGATGTAACGGGGGTACCAGTGGACCCGGTTGCAGTTGGTGCAGCGTGGAAGCATCAGCTTGCCCTGCTTCGCACCATCCCAGAACGGCTTCCCGAGCGGGTCGGGCTCGGGAATGGGCTTGTTGTAGGCCATCCTCAGTTCTCCTGGTGTCTGGCGCCGGGCACACGGACATGGCAGAGCGCTGTCCGGAAGCGCACCGGCAAACGGTGAATGTGCCAGTGAAACTAGATGGCTATGCGCGAGTGGTCAATGAGAGCGGCCGACCGGCATGCTCCGCACTCAGCCGAGACTGGCCAGGAAGCCGTCTACCAGCCTATTGTATGGTACCGCAGCCTCATAATAGACGTTGTGCGGCGCACCATGGATGACCTCGTACTGCGAGTGCGGGACGGCGGCATGCAATGCCTCACACCACGGCACCAGCCGATCGAGGCCGCCCACGATAATGAGCATTGGCGACTGGATGCGCCGGACACCATCGGCTATTGCCTGCCGTTCGCCGAACGCTTTCGGACTCATCGTTCGTGGATGCCGCAAGGCCTCGATGCGTGTGGCGGTCGACCGGATGCGGAGGTAGCGTTCGTACATTCGCGGCTGCCGCTGCTTGAACTCCTCCGTGAGGGCGTCTCCCGTTGGAAGAAACAGCGTCTCGGTGTCGAGCGGCTTCGCCTGGGCCGCAATGACGTTTGCACCTTCTGGCGGGATGCCCATGCCGGACGGAATGAGCGCCCGGGCATCGTTGGGATGGCGGATCGCCCAGCGCAGGAGCGTGTTTGCACCCATGGAGTTGCCGGCGAGGATCGGCCGCTCAATGCCGAGCGCGCTGAGCACCTGTTCGAGTTCGTCAGCGCGATCCGGTTCCTCATCATCCCGCGGGCTGTTCGATGAGTGGCCGTGATTGATGCTGTCGTAGGCGATAACGCGGTAGCGGTCACGGAAATGAGCAAACTGCTGGAACCAGGCCTCGCAGCACGAGGTCATCCCGTGGAGAAGCACGAGCGGCGGGCCGCTTCCTTCCTCCTGGTAATAGATGTCGGACGTCTCGAGTTCGAGCCAGGGCATAGTGTTTCCCCCTTCACGCGCCAGGACCTCTATCGGTGCGCGGCGGCAGCCGTCCCCGGGCATCAGGTTGGCGTAGCCTATGTGACTGCATCAGCCTAACCCAAACGGGTTGGGTTGTGCCCCGAGGTGTCTTCAGTCCGGTGCAAGCGGGTGCGGCCGGTATCATGGCAGCACCGCCACGGGGCACCGGTGCCCGAACTTGGCACAATGTGCGGCGTTCGGTGCGTGCAGCTTCTACAGGGGTTCTGGCACCGCTCCGGGGCGGCCATGTATGCGCCATAGCCACGTGGGTGCGTACCAAAGGCTACCAGCCTCATGAATCCTCCCGGAAGGTCCGCGGCCGGTTCTGGCGCTCTACCTGGCCCGGCCTACGGGTGGATCACGGCGGCTTGCCTCCCATGCGTCCCAGCCCGCGGGACGTTCTGGCAATGCCGCGGGGGTCCCAATCTCCCCACCCGAGGCGACAGCGTCCAGCAGGTCGCACCCGGCGACAGCACTCGCCGTCCCCACACCCCCGCGCATGACGCCCGAGATCCCGTGGGCGAAGACCGTGCTCGCCCCCGCGAGAAAGAGGCCGCCAATCTCAGTTGCGGGTGACGGGCGCAACGGGCCGAACTGGTCCACGGCCAGTTCGATCCCGTACGAGGTCCCGCCAGTCGAATGCGTATAGCGTTCGTGTGTGATGGGGGTCGCAACCTCGCGCCATACGATGTGCTCACGCAAGCCGGGCAATGTTCGTTCGGCTACGTCGATCATTCGCTCCGCGATTGTCTCCTTGAAGCTGCGGTAGCCCGCGTTGCGATGGTATTTCTCGCCCGCGACCGGCCCGTCTTCGACCGACCAAAGCCGGTAGTCGGCCGGCACGACCGTCATGAGCTCGACGCTCGAGCACCCCTTTGGTGCGATGTTCTCGCTCTCAGGGTCCTTCACCGAGCCAACTGAGATGAACACCATCAGGTCGTCCGGAACCTGCCCGTTGCGAGCCTGTGCGTATGGGGCCTCGATGTCGAAGGAGTTGTAGATCCAGTAGTTGGTGCGTGGCATCACGTCCCGAAGGTCGGTATCGAGGCCGAGGTATACCACGAATAGTGGCAATGCCATCCGGAACTGGTCGATACGAGCGATAGTGCCCTCTGCCAGGTGTTCCCGACCGACCATATCCAGCATCGTGCGCTTGATATCGGCGTTGGAGATGACCGTTGACGCGTGAATTTCTTCGCCGGAGCCAAGCCGCACGCCATATGCCCGCCCGTCTTCCACGAGGATGCGGTCCACACACTGCCGGGTTCGTACCTCGCCACCATTCGCCTCGATGATTTCGACCAGCGTGGCAGGGATGACCTGGCCACCGCCGCGCGGGTAATAGGCGCCCTTCAGGTAGCCATTCATCAGGCCAGCTTGCAACGCCACGGGTGCAAGGGATGGCGGGCTGGCGTAGTCGCCAGATTCGCCCGCGAGCACCGCACGAACCCTGGTGCCAAGCTCGCAAGAATCGAACAACTCGGCCAACGGGCGAAGTGCCCATGTGAGGAAGTTAGGAGCCTCGGCCATCAACCGGGGCAGATCCTCCGGGGCAACGGGCAAACGCACTTTCCCCGCCTCGGTGGCAACGCCCTGCAGGATGTCGATGTAGCGATGGATGCCCGTCTCATCGTCTGGAAAGGTGTCAACCAGGCGGGCGCGGTACGAATCCCAGCCCTTTGGGACACGGAACTCGAGGCCCGGAAATTGCAGTGTATCGAACCCGTCCTCGTCCATCTCCACGAACTCGACGCGCCCTTCGGCGCCGAGTGCCCGGAAGATCGAGGGGATCATCCCCTCCGGGCCGCAGTCACCGACATAGTGCACGCCCACGTCGAACTCGAACTTCCTCTGGCGGCGGAAGACGTGCGCATTCCCGCCAGCGACATAATGTTGTTCGAGCACCAGCGTCTTGCGGCCGAGCACTGCCAGGCAGGCGGCGGCAGTGAGTCCTCCCAGGCCAGACCCGATCACAATCACATCCCAGTCGGCGTTTGCAGACATGCGGAATCCCCAATCGAAGTTGACAGCATAATAGTCTATTTTTTGGCTACTGCAATACCAGAATGCATGATGTATCATCGGGACGTGTCGCTCCGCTTCGCTGTCCTGGCCACACTCCTCGATGGAGAGATGGCAGGCTATGACCTCGCACGCGTCTTCGACGCCTCGGTTGCCAATTTCTGGCACGCCCTCCCACAGCAGATTTATGCCGAACTCAAGCAGCTCGAGGAGGACGGCCTCGTCAGTGCACGGACAGTGATCCAGGAGACACGCCCAAACAAGCGGCTTTTCACACTCACGGAGGACGGGCGCAAGAGCCTTGGGGAGTGGATGTCTGCTCCTCCCCGTCCAGGCGCGATCAAGGATGCAATGCTCGTGCGCATCTATGCGGCAGAAGCCGGCGATACCGCGACGCTGCTTGCAACGATCGAGACGAGCCGGGAGCAGCGAGTCGCCAGGCTCACCCGCTATCGAAAACTGAGAGCCGGGCTCCTGGCCGGCAGAAGCGAAGACGAGTTCCTGAGAACAGCCCCACGAGTTGGCCCGTACCTCACCCTGCAGCGCGGGATCCGCTTCGAAGAAGAAACCATCGCCTGGTATGAGTGGGCTGCCGCGGTCTTGCGCGCCCGCGCGGCCGATGAACTCGCCCGCGAATAGCCGCGCAGGCAGCCGCCCGTTGTGACATCATCGATGGCGCGAATCGCGTATGGCTGGAGAGGCAGATGTACGAAACCCACCGTTACGAGGGGATGGTCGCCGAAACGGTCCCCGTAAGGGGTGCGAACGGCGACTGGATTCACGCTTACCTGGCGCGCCCGCTGGGCCCGGGAGTGTTCCCTGGCGTCGTCATGGTCCACCACATGCCGGGCTGGGATGCCTGGTACAAAGAGGCGACGCGGAAAATGGCGGCAAACGGCTACATCGCAATCTGCCCCGATCTTTATCACCGTTCGGGGCCCGGTTCTCCTGATGATGTTGCTGCGAAGGTGCGAGCCGATGGCGGCGTGCCAGATGCGCAGGTGGTCGGCGACCTGGGTGGATGTGCCGACTACCTCAAAGCGATGCCCCAACTCAATGGCAAGGTTGGGATATTCGGGACCTGTTCCGGCGGCCGCCACGCCTACCTCGCTGCCTGCCAGCTCGATTCACTCGATGCGGTTATGGACCTCTGGGGTGGCAGCGTGGTCATGAGTCCCGACCAGCTCAATGACAAGCGGCCCGTCTCCCCGATCGACCTGACGCCACAGCTACGCTGTCCGATCCTCGGGCTGTTTGGCGAGGAAGACCGCGCCCCGACACCCGAACAGGTGGCGGAACATGAGGAGGCGCTGAAGCGCGCCGGGAAGTCCTACGAGTTCCACATGTACCCCGGCGCGGGCCACGGATTTTTCTATCACGACCGCCCTGCCTATCGTCAGCAACAGGCGATGGACGGCTGGGAGAAGGTCTTCGACTTCATGGCCCGCACCCTTCACTGAGACGCAGGAGAGATCCGATGTGCACCGGGATTATTGAAACCACGACCATCGCCGGGAGCGGCAAGGGCCCGCAAGGCTGGTTCAGCGTCGACCGTGCGAACGTTTCCTATGACCATCCGTTCCACGCCCCGTTCGAACATGCTCTGACCATCGACTTCGTTAATGAGGCGAAGGGGCCCGGTGCACGCGTCGCTGTGGAGCTCGATCGCCAGTCAGCGGAACGGCTGGTCGAGGCCATTCAGGCTGCTCTCTCCCGCGATGCTGATTGACCGCGCGCGTGGGCGCCGTGCCCGGTAGTATCAATTCGTGATTCATGAACTACGGGGACGAATACAGCCGCAGTATGCGGTCGCGGTTGTCTACGTCTGTGCAATGTTCGTCAACATCCTCGACTCGACCGTGGTGACCGTGATCCTGCCCACGCTCTCGCGCGAGTTTGGCGCCGGCACCAACTCCATCGATTGGGTCGTGACCGGGTATCTGCTCAGTCTCGCAGTCTGGATCCCGGCCTCGGGGTGGATTGGTGATCGGGTCGGGACAAAGCGGGTTTTCCTGTTCGCGCTTGTGATCTTCACCATTGCCAGCGCTCTTTGCGGTCTCTCGACGAGCCTCGCCGAGATGGTGGCATTCCGTATTCTCCAGGGAGTTGGTGGGGGAATGCTGACGCCTGTTGGCTTCGCGATGCTGATGCGCGCGTTTCCACCCGAGCAGCGTGCCGCCGCCTCGAAGATCCTCATCATCCCAACAGCGATGGCGCCTGCTACTGGCCCCATCATCGGCGGATTACTCACCGACTGGCTCTCCTGGCATTGGGTCTTCTTCGTCAATCTCCCAATTTGCATCGCCGCCCTGGTCTTCGGCTTCATCTTCCTGGAGGAGCATCGCGAGCCGACGGCTGGCAGCTTCGACCTGCCGGGCTTTGTGTTGTCGGGCGGTGGGCTCGCCTTGATTCTCTATGCGCTGAGCCAGGGGCCAGCGCGCGGGTGGAGCTCTCCAGTCGTGCTCACCACCGGGGCGGTTGGAGTCGTGGCATTCGCGGCCCTGGTGAAGGTCGAGCTGGCGAAAGCGATCCCCATGTTGCAGCTTCGCCTCCTCAACGACCGTCTCTTCCGAAGCGTCATGAGTACGTCGGTTTTCTCGACGGGTGCCTTCATGGGGGCCCTCTTCATCATGCCTCTCTACCTGCAGGAGGCGCGTGGCGTCTCAGCCCTTCAATCGGGACTGACGACGTTTCCCGAGGCGGTCGGCGTCATGAGTGTCTCGCAGCTCTCAGGACGGCTCTATCCGACAGTTGGTCCGCGCCGCCTGATGGTTGGTGGATTGGCTGGTCTCTCGATACTGCTGGTCGCGCTCAGCCGGATCGATATCTCCACGAGCCTGTGGACGATTCGCATCCTGATGTTCTTCATCGGTGCATCGATGTCGTTCGTATTCATTCCACTGCAGGCCGCGGCTTTTGCCCGGATCCCGTCAACTGATACGGGGCGAGCCTCAGCGATCTACAACACGCAGCGGCAAATGGCGTCGGCGCTGGGGGTAGCGGTGCTTGCGACGGTACTCACTGCCAGTATGCCCGCCATGTCGGAGGCCGGCAGTGCTGGCTTCATCGACCACCAGGTGGCTGCCTATGACCGTGTATTCCTGGTTGCCGCCGGGATAGCAGCGCTCGGCGTGTTCGTTGCTTCGCGAGTGCATGATGCGGACGCGGCTTCCACTATGAGCGCTCGTGCCGGGGAGGCGCGGACGACCGTACTCGTTGAGTAAACGGCCCGTCCGAAGGACGCATGCACCCAGTACTTGGCCAACGAACCCCGGCGCGGCAATTCTGTTACGCTGAGACTGGTTCAGTGGGCCGGGTGGTCGCTGCTGGCTTTCGAGCCGGGAGAGGAAAGTCCGGACTCCGCCGGGCAGGGTGCCAGGTAACGCCTGGGCGGCGCAAGCCGACGGAAAGTGCAACAGAAACAAACCGCCCTTCCTCGGAAGGGTAAGGGTGAAATGGTGCGGTAAGAGCGCACCGGCGTCGTGGCAACACGGCGGCCGGGCAAACCCCACCCGGAGCAAGGCCGAATAGGGGAGAAGGGCGCCCGGCCCGTCAGCACTCCCGGGTTGGCTGCTGGAGCGTGTTGGTGACGGCACGCCTAGAGAGATGACCATCACTCCCTGCGGGGAGTACAGAATCCGGCTTACAGGCCCGCTGAACCCAGGATGGCCCCCGTGCGTGCTCCCCCCTTTGCGGCGGGAACCTGCCGATCACATTCGCGGCGCGATTCCCCAGGCACAACGGTTACCGTGGCGTCAGATTTCATTCTTGACGCCCGCCCACCGCAACCCTAGATTGCGTCCCGGACTGCGGAGGTGGATTGCCAGCATGTTCAAAGCCTTCTCTGCCACAATCATCTCGATAGCACTCATTACCAGCGTCGCGTGCTCGGGCGACGACAATACCAAGCCGAGTTCACCGACCCCGGACAAGTCTGCCGCGCCTGCCGCGACAGCGACCCCGGCAACGCTCGACTCAGCGGCAATTCTCGACCAGAACAAGAACTCGGTAGTGAAGATCCTGACCACCTCGCCAGACGGCGAAGGGGGCGGCAGCGGTATCGTCTGGCAGGATGCCACGCACGTGCTGACCAACGCACATGTTGTCATCGGCGCTGGCTCGATTAAGGTCGTCGATCCGACCGACGGTGCCCACAACTTCCCTGCGAAGGTTGTCGCGCTCAGCTCCTGCGACGACGTCGCGCTTCTGTCGGTTGACCGCGCCCAAAACCTCAAACCGGCAAAGGTCGGCGATAGCGACCTCGTGAAGGCGGGCGACCATGTCGTGACCCTCGGGTTCCCGGGAACCATCTCCGCTGGCCCCAACAATGCGATTGTGACGGAGGGGAACATCAGTCGTATACACGCCACATTCACATTTGGTGGGCAGCGCGATCTCCTGCAGCACACCGCACCCATCAACCCTGGGAACTCGGGTGGGCCACTCTTCAACCTCCATGGCGAGGTCATCGGTTTGAACGCATACTCAGCCCGCGGGCGGCAATCCGAGAACTACGCCATCTCGATGAACGAGGCGAAGCTCGTCGCGAAAGACCTCGAGGGTGGAAAGAACCTCAACTACCTGGGTATCACGCTCGAACCCAACGATCGTGACTTCGCCAATCAGAACAAGCTCGCCTACATCGACGGGCTGGTCGTCGTCGCTATCGACCCCGGTGGCCCCGCCGCAAAGGCGAAGCCGTACCCGCTGCAGACCGGTGACCTGATCTTCGAATTGAACGGTACGTCGGTGGCCACCGTTGCCGACTTCTGCGACATCCTACGCTCACGTTCCAGCGGCGAAACGCTCACGGTGCGCTTCGGCGCCTTCGATACGAATGGCAAGCCGTACAACAACTTCCAGTACCAGGTGGTTGTACCGTAGCTTCCCGGCCCGGCCGCCTTGCCGGTGCATCGTTCGCTGTGTGAGGATCGGCGGCAAGTTCCGGGTCGAAAGAGAGGCGCACATGGCGGCTGCACCCGGTGACACATCGTCGGTGGTGCCCGAGGCTGTCGTGGCGGCGTTCCCTCGCGTAACGGTAGTTGACCAGCCGAAGAAACTCGCAGGCGGCGCGATGCACGACTCGTGGAGCGTCGATGCGCTGGCTGAGGGTGTCATCCGCGAACTCGTCGTCCGCGTAAGCCCAGCAGGGCGGGCGGACCACGAAAAGACCCGTCGCGAGTTCGACGTGCTTCGGCAAGCGTTCGAACGTGGTGTTCGTGCACCTGAACCCCTCGCGATTGGCCAGTGCGGCACGGGGGAGGATTACCTGGTCATGGCACGCGTGGCTGGCGAGACGAACCCGAGGCTCCTAATCTCAGGCGAAGCGTATGCCGGGGCGCGAACAACACTCCTCCAGCAACTCGCAGCCGACCTTGCCACCATTCACACCATCACGCCCGGCGATGTCTCCGGCGCACCAAACATGGCCGCACCTGTCGACGGTGAAGACCCGCTGCGTGCTCAGCGCAACCGTGTCGAGGAAACCTACCGTGGCGATCTGCTCGACCCGCATCCGGCGATCGAATGGGCATTCCGCTGGCTGGATCGCCGGATTGCCGCAGTCGCCGAGAACGGCCGCGAGCCAACCGTAGTACATGGCGACCTGCGTGTTGGGAACCTCCTCTTCGATGAGCGCGGGCTAACCTCGATCCTCGACTGGGAAGGGACGCACATCGCCGAGCCGGAGGAAGACCTCGCGTGGTTCTGTACCAGAGTCTGGCGATTTGCCAACCCGGCACTCGAAGCGGGCGGGATTGCATCGCGTGAGGACTGGCTCCGGTGCTACGAACAGGCGAGCGGCCGTTCTATCAACCGTGAGCGCATCGCGGCGTGGGAGGTCCTCCAGAACATCCGCTGGTGCCAGATCACCATGATGCAGGCACGGGCCCATCTCGATGGCCATGTGAACAACCATGAACTGGCTGCGATCGGCCGGCGCACCGCTGAGACGGAACTCGAGATTCTCCGCCTTACCGGCGTGGCAGCGAGGTTCGGCCGTGCAGGATAGACCCACATCGATAGAACTCCTCGATGCATTGCGGGACTTCATGCGTGATCGTGCCGAACATGCACGCGATCGGTGGGAGCGCTTTCAGTTCCAGGTCGCGGCCAACTCCATCGACATCCTTCGCCGTGAGGCCGAACTCGAGGACGAATTCATGCGGAGTGAGTGGTCGGGGATCAACCGGCTGCTCGGTGCCGAAGAGCTGCCGGACCGCCAGTCTTCCTTCCGGCGGCGGCTCCGTGAACGTAACGATGAACTCTCCCGGAAGATCCAGGCTGGTAGCTTCGACGACGAATCGGAAGAGGGCCGTCTCTTGCCTCACCTCTGGGAGACGGTGGTGAACAAGGTCCGCATCGCCAATCCGAAAGAGCTGCGCTGACGGGCACTCAACCTGACCGTGGGGAGGGCTCACCTTCACAAGAACCCCACAATACATTACCGTAAGGTTATACATTGATGTTTGGAGCCCACGACGTGCCAGCCCCTTCCGTAGTTACCGACGTCACCGATGCCACCTTCGCCGTTGAGGTACTCGAACGCTCGAAATCGAGGCCTGTGGTTGTCGACTTCTGGGCGCCATGGTGTGGCCCTTGCCGAATGCTCGGCCCAATCATCGAGAAAGTCGCTGCCGAGACGAACGGGGAAGTGCTGCTCGCAAAGCTGAACACCGATGAGAACCAGAGGACTGCCCAGAGCTACCGGATCCAGGGCATCCCCGCCGTCAAGGCGTTCAAGGATGGCAAGGTTGTCGCGGAGTTCACCGGAGCCATCCCGGAGCCGCAGGTACGCGCATTCTTCGCGAAGTTGGCGCCCTCACCAGCCGAACGTTCCGCCCAGGAGGCTGACGCGCTCCTTGCACGTGGCGACGTCGCGGGTGCCGAGACCCGGTACCGTGAGGTGCTCCGCAGCTCGCCGGGCAATGCGGACGCAGTCGTTGGCCTTGCGACAATCCACCTCGGACGTGGTGAGATAGCGGCGGCCGAAGAACTGCTCGATCATGCGCCACTGGACCGCCGGGCCAAAGCACTCAAGCACCGCATCTTCCTCGAAGGGTTTGCGAAGCGCCATGCGGGCGAAGACCTGCAGGGCGAGGCACAGCGCAACCCACGCGATGCGCGGGCGCGATACCGCTGGGGCGTGATGCTTGCTGCCCGCGAACAGTACGAACCGGCACTCGATGAGTTGCTGGACTCCGTGCGCATCGATCGGGCGTTTGCTGATGGTGCTGCGCGCAAAGCCATCCTGGCGATCTTCGATATCCTTGGCCTGGATTCACCACTGACGCGGGAGTACCAGCGGCTGCTTTCGCAGGCGATCTTCTGAACCGCTAAATCCCGCCAGAGAACGTGTCGCAGGAGTCCATATCACCTGACCGGTAGCCGGTCAGGAACCACTTCTGGCGCTGTGCTGAGGAGCCATGTGTCCAGCTCTCTGGCGTCACCTTCCCCTGGAATTCCTTCTGGATGCGGTCGTCACCCACCGCTGCGGCCGCATCCAGTCCATCGGCGATATCTGCCTCCGTCAGGTTCGTGATGATGTTGGTCTGAGTGGCGTGCGCGGCCCAGACGCCGGCAAGACAGTCGGCCTGGAGTTCGCTGCGCACGGATTTGCTCTGGGGGCCTTCGCGGTCGTTCCCGATCCTGGCGAGGATGCCCTCCTGGTCCTGGATGTGGTGGCCGTACTCATGTGCAAGCACGTAGGCCTGTGCAAACGGTCCACCCTTCGCCCCGAATTTCGTCCTCAGGTCATCGAAGAATCCGAGGTCGATGTAGACGCGCTTATCACCCGGGCAGTAGAACGGGCCAACCGCCGATGTGGCGGCTCCGCATGCCGTCTGTACCTGATTCGTGAAGAACGTCGTCTTTACAGGCTGATATGTGCCACCGCGGCGCTTGTACTCTGCTGTCCAGTAACCCTGGATGCTGTTCACAAAGGCGACCATGCGGCAGTCATCGCGGCTCTGGGCGTCGGCGCCGGTCTGGCAATCCTGTGCCAGCGTACTGCCCGATGGCAGTTCGCCTCCGAGCGTTTGATCCTGGAGCCCTGTCAGGCTGCCCAGGCCACTCCCGCCACCAACAACCTGGGTAAGCACAAGGGCGATGATCGCGATGACGATCCCGATTCCTCCTCCGCCCACGGCAATCCCGCCGGGCAACCCACCGGGGAGGGGGCCTACCCCCGTGCGCCCACGCTGGTCATCAATCTGAGATGTATCAAGCGGGGCATCTTCGTTGATATCGACCATGGCTCTTGCCGCACCTCTCACTTTCGCGATCCAGGTTGCCCGCCGTGCGACGAGCGAAGCTTTACTCAATGCTACGTTGAGTTAGGGAATTGGCCCCAACGGTAACGGAGACCGACGAAACTCGCGAATACGGGTCTCACCGGGCATCGCGTCTAGCGTTTCACGGTCTCAGAATGAAACCTCCAACATAACGGAGTCGACCCATGATTATTCATATGGCTGCCGGGGCTACCCCCGACCAGACGCAGCGCGTTATCGACAGGATCACCCGCGACTATGGCCTTCGTTGCGAGACCATTGTCTCGGATACGACGGTTATCGGCGTCAAGGGTATCGCCGGGATCATCGACGAAGGCCGCATTTCAGAGTTGCCGGGCGTCGAGAGCGTCATCCGCATCACCGTGAAGTACAAGGACGCAAGCCGCACCTTCCATCCAGAGGACACCGTGGTCCGCGCCGGCCGTGTCGCCATCGGTGGCGATAATCTCACGGTCTTCGGTGGCCCTTGCGCCATCGAAAGCGAGCAGCAGGCGCTCGAGTCGGCTCGTATCTCGAGAGACGCGGGTGTCGACATCCTGCGCGCATTCCCCGACAAATCCCGCACCAGTCCCTACGACTATCGTGGCCTCGAACTCTCCCGTGGCCTCGAGATTGCGTCGGCGATGAAAGCCGAAACGGGCTTGCCCATCGTGAGCGAACTCATCGACCTCCGCCACCTCGATGCCTTCCTCAATGCTGGCGTGGACATCATCCAGATTGGCGCCCGGAGCGCACAATACTCGCCACTCCTCGAAGAACTTTCGAGGCTGGATGTTCCCGTCATCCTCAAGCACGGTTTCGGCAATGATATGAACGAGTGGCTCTCTGCCGCGGCATACATCATGTCCGGCATAGACCGAGAGGGCCGCAGCGCCCGCTATGGCAACCGGAACGTCATCCTCTGCTACCGGGGCATCAAGGCGTTCGAGGCCAGCACGCGGTTTGCAGCCGATATCTCGATGATCCCCCTCGTCCGCTCCAAGTCGCACCTGCCGCTCATCGCTGACCCGAGCCATAGCTCAGGCGACCGGAAGCTTGTCGAGCGTGTCGCCTACGGGTTCATCGCTGCCGGGGCCCACGGTATCGAGTTCGATATTCACTCCAACCCGGCTGAGGCACTCTGCGACGGCAAGCAGGCAGTCCTCGGTGGCGAGGCGAAGCGGATTATCGACAACATGCGCCGCATCCACTCGCTGCTCGATGGGCTCGGTGTCGAAACTGGCTCGGTTGGCAGGGTCGCGGCCAAGTAGCTCAGGCAGTCAGTCGTTGGCGGACAGCGCCGATCTGTGCCGGGGTGACACCGATCGTGCGCAGGTACCCCTCGGCATTCCCGTGCCGCTGGCGCAGGTGCGCCAGGAAGATGGTCATGTATTCGGGCTCGGAGGACATCAGTCCCCGGGCCTTTTCTTCGCTGATACCCCGCTCGGCCATCTTCGGCAGCCACTCCGAGAATGCGGGCTCCAGGAGCGCAGCCGAGATCGAGAAGTCCTCGACGATGGTGCCTTCCTCGACTCCGGCGAGGTCGAGCAGGAGTGCGGCGGCGACCCCGGTTCGGTCCTTGCCCGCGGCACAGTGAAAGACAACGCCCCCGTCCACTGAGGCGATGGTCTCAAAAAGACGGCGGTAGGCTGCCGTGCCCGTCTCGAGCATCGAGATGTACACGGGGCCATAGCCATTGAACTCCGCCCCAAGACCAGCCGGGGATGCATCCTGTTCGAATACCGGTGCGTGCACCTGGCGGATCCCGAACGGCGTGCCGTCTGGCGTCACGTCGCGCTCACGTTCGACCGTCGACCGAAGATCGACGATGACCTCGACTCCGGCGTCAGCCAGTGTACCCATGCCGCTCCGCGTCAGGCGGTGGAGGCTCGCCGAGCGAATCACCGATTCGTTCGTGGCACGGCCGCCCGCAGCCGCATAGCCACCCAGGTGGCGGACATTGTGGGCAACCTCGATCGCCAGCTCTCGCGTGCTGTTCATTGTTGTCATACCTGTATTGTCCTGAATCACGATGAATGGTGCATTAACAGCCCATCAGGCCAGGTCAACAGCCGGCCTGCCGTATGCTTACCCGGCGATCCCCATGCCAGGAGCCTCCGATGATTACCCGTGACCGTATCGTGCTAACCTTCCTCGAACTTGTTTCCATCGATTCCCCTTCTGGCGACGAGGATGTGATCGCCGAAGAACTCGTCCATCGATTCGCCACCCTGGGCCTCGACGTTTCACAGGACGGCCACGGGAATGTCCTGGGCAAGCGGCCCGGAACCGGTGGGCCAATCCTCCTTTCGGCCCACATGGATACAGTCGAGCAGGGCCGCGGAATAAAACCCGTGTGGGACGGTGAAGACATCATCCGGAGCGACGGGACGACGATTCTCGGGGCAGACAACAAGGCTGGCTGCGCGGTAATCCTCGAAGTCATCGAGTCGGCGATTGAAGATGGGGCAATCACCCGGCCGATCGAGGTGGCCATAAGCCGGGGCGAGGAGGTCGGCCTTACTGGCGCAGCAAACATGGACTACACCCGAATTTCCGCGAAGGTGGCCATCGTTATCGACTCGGGCGGGCCACCGTCGAGTGTCCAGGGAGCTGCCCCATACTCGTTTGGCTACACCGTTGAGGTTCACGGAAAGTCGGCGCACGCCGGACTCGAACCGGAGAAAGGTGTGCCGGCCATTACCATTGCCGCCGAGGCGGTTCTCGGCCTTCCCCAGGGCCGGATCGATTTCGAGACCACCGGAAACGTCGGCCGTATCCAGGGCGGGCTGGTCGTCAACGCTGTGCCCGATTACTGCAAAGTCGAGGGTGAGATGCGCTCGATGGAGTTCGAGAAGGTCGATGCGCTGGTCACCCGGTCAAAAGACCACCTCGCCGAAGTGCAGTCACGGCACCCCGATGCACGTGTGGAAGGCAGGTTCTCCATGGGGTACCCGGGCTATCGCCTCGAACCAGGAGACCCCGCAGCCGACCTGTTGTATGGGGTGCTTCGTAACCTGGGCATGGAGCCCGACCCGCATCCTGTTGGTGGAGGTACCGACGGTAACGTCTTTCGTGGCCACGGGATCTCGAGCGTCGTCATCGGCCGCGGAGGCTACAACCAGCACACGAAAGACGAGTACCTGGTCATTCCCGAGATGCTCGACTGTGCACGAGTCGTTGAGGCGATTGTCCGAACGATGTGAGTTAGCGCCGACCCCGTCCATGGTAGAAGTCGCACCCCGGTGTGTCGGTCCACGGCGAAAGGATGCCGCTCCCAGGGTGCAGGCACGTCCCTCGGCCACCTTCCCCGTCCTCAACGAACTCCCTGCACGACCCGCAGACTCTGGTTTGTGCCTCGTGGCGCTGCTCGCCGAATTCGCCCGACATCAGCGATTCGAATGGGTCGAGGTCGTCATGAAGAAGAAGCCATTCGCCGTCAAGGCCTGGCTCGAAGCCCGGTTCGAGAATGCGCTGCGTGCCCCGCCGCTCTCGTTTGCGATTCTTCCTGTGTCCCATCAGCTTCGAGGGTATCGCCCGCTACCATGATTCGCCAACGGCCCCGGACCGTGCAACGAGAACGGCGGCCCTTACCGAGCCGCCGTTCGGGGTCGTTCCAGGTGAGCCTTAGCCTGCCTCGTCGCTCACAACGTCGGCCTGGCGGATGAGGCTTCGCCGGTCCTTGAACTTGGCCTTCAGGTAGTCGCGGTTCATCTGCGCAATGAAGTTGATGCTAATCCCGGCCGGGCAGACCGCTTCGCACTCCGCATAGTTGGTGCAACTCCCGAAGTACTCCTCCATCGTGTCGACCATCGAGGCGACGCGGGCCCAGCGCTCGGCCTGGCCCTGGGGCAGCATGTTCAGGTGCGAGACCTTGGCCGACGTGAATAGCTGTGCTGCGCCATTTGGACAGGCAGCGACACAGGCGCCGCAGCCGATACATGCCGCCGCATCCATCGCCTTGTCGGCAACGAACTTCGGAACGAGCGTGGCATTCGCATCGGGAGCCGCGCCGGTCATCGCCGAGATGAATCCGCCAGACTGGATGATCCGGTCGAACGCACTCCGGTCGACTGCGAGGTCCTTGATGATCGGAAACGCATTCGCCCGCCACGGCTCGACGACGATAGTTTCGCCGCTGCGGAAGTTCCGCATATGAAGCTGACAGGTGGTGACGTGGCGGACCGGCCCGTGCGGTGTCCCGTTGATAACGACGCCACACATCCCGCAGATGCCTTCCCGGCAGTCGCTATCGAACGCGATAGGCTCTTTGCCTTCACTAATCAGGCGTTCATTGATCACGTCGAGCATTTCGAGGAACGACATGTCCTCGCTGACATCGGGCGCCTCATAGGTTTCGAACCCGCCCTGGGCGTTGGGGCCCGCCTGGCGCCAGACCTTGACCGTGAGGGAGAGGGTCACTTGTAGCTCCTTTGTGACGGGTGGGCGTACTCGAACTCGAGTGGCTCCTTGTGGAGTTCTGCAGGCTGGCCCGCACCGCGGAACTCCCACGCTCCGACATACGAGAAATTGTCGTCGTCGCGCAGCGCCTCACCATCCGGTGTCTGGTGCTCCTCGCGGAAATGACCACCACACGACTCTTCGCGGTGAAGTGCGTCCTGGCAGATGAGCTCGCCGAGTTCGAGGAAGTCGGCGACACGCCCGGCCTTTTCGAGTGATTGATTGAAATCTGCGGCCGAGCCAAGGACGCGCACGTCATTCCAGAACTCATCACGCAACTTCGCGATTTCGACCTGTGCCCGCCGAAGGCCTTCAGCTGTGCGGCCCATGCCGCAGTCCTCCCAGAGGATCTTTCCGAGTTTCCGGTGGATGGCGTCGGCCGACTGTGTGCCCTTGATGCTGAGCAGCCGGTTGACTCGTTCGTTCACCGAGTCCCGGGCCTCCTGGAACTCGGGAGCCTCAACTGATGGTGCCGGCGTGTTCAGCAGGCCCGCCAGGTAGTTCGGCAGGGTGGCCGGCAGGACGAAGTACCCATCGCTCAGGCCCTGCATCAGTGCCGAAGCACCGAGCCGGTTCGCCCCATGGTCTGAGAAGTTCGCCTCGCCGACGACGAACAGGCCTGGCACGTTGCTCATCAGGTTGTAGTCGACCCAGAGCCCACCCATGGTGTAGTGCACGGCCGGGTAGATACGCATCGGTACGTGATACGGGTCCTCGCCGGCAATGTTCTTGTACATGTCGAAGAGGTTGCCATAACGCTGTTCGATTGTTTCACGCCCGAGCCGCTCGATTGCACTCTTGAAGTCGAGATACACACCGTTCTTCAGGGGCCCAACGCCGAATCCCGCATCGACCATCCGCTTGGCTGCCCGGCTGGCAACGTCGCGCGGTACGAGGTTCGCGAATGACGGATAGATACGTTCCAGGTAGAAGTCGCGTTCGCTTTCGGGAATCGAGTTCGGCGGACGCGTGTCGTTCTTGTCCTTGGGTACCCAGATGCGCCCGTCGTTGCGGAGCGACTCCGACATGAGCGTGAGCTTCGACTGGTGTTCGCCGCTCACGGGGATGCAGGTTGGGTGAATCTGCGTGTAACAGGGATTGGCGAAGTAGGCGCCCTTCCGGTGGGCTCGCCAGATAGCCGTGGCATTCGAACCCTTGGCATTCGTCGAGAGAAAGAACGCGTTGCCATAACCACCGGTGCCAAGCACGACGGCATGCGCCGAGTGCGAGCTGATCTCGCCGGTAACGAGGTCGCGGACGATGATTCCGGCGGCCCGGCCGTCCTTCACGACGAGCTCCAGCATCTCGGTGCGCGGGTACATTTTCACCGTTCCCGCTTCGATCTGGCGGGCGAGGGCCTGGTAGGCACCCAGAAGAAGCTGCTGGCCCGTCTGTCCGCGTGCATAGAACGTACGTGAGACCTGCGCTCCGCCAAATGAGCGGTTGTCGAGCAAACCGCCATACTCTCGGGCGAACGGCACGCCCTGGGCGGCGCACTGGTCGATAATCTGCGTGCTGATCTGGGCGAGGCGATAGACGTTGGCTTCGCGCGAGCGGTAGTCGCCACCCTTGATGGTGTCGTAAAAAAGGCGGTAGACGGAGTCGCCATCGTTCTTGTAGTTCTTCGCGGCGTTGATGCCACCCTGGGCAGCAATACTGTGCGCCCGCCGCGGGCTGTCCTGGAAGCAGAAGACCTTGACGTTATACCCCTGCTCACCGAGGGTTGCTGCCGCTGCTCCACCGGCGAGTCCCGTGCCGACGATGATGACGTCGAACTTGCGGCGATTCTGTGGCGCCACGAGCTTCATATTGAACTTGTGGTTGTCCCACTTGTCAGCGAGCGGCCCCTCAGGAGCCATCGAGCGGAGTTCCATCGTTTCCGTTGTCATGCGGCCCTCCTACGAGACCACGCCGGTCAGGACGGCGATGGGAATGCTGACGTTACCGATGACGATGACCGCAGCAAACGCGCGGGCGAACCACTTTCGCCAGATGTTGAAGCGCGGGTTGTTCCAGCCGAGCGACTGAAACAGGCTCCATGCGCCGTGGTAGATGTGTATCCCCAGGAGAACGTTCGCGATGATGTAGACGCCGGCTATCCACCAGCGGTCGCGTGAGAAGCTGTGCAGCAGGTTCTCGTAGGGCTTCTCATCCTGGAAGTTCGAGTGGACGACGTGGTAGCCCCAGGTCATGTCCATCAGGTGGAAGAGGAGAAACGCGCCGACGATGACTCCCGACCAGCGCATCGTGCGGGCTGCGTAGGTGGCTGCGACATACGTCCGCCCGCCCTCGTATTTCTGCGGACGGGCGCGGCGGTTGAGCATCGTGAGCGAGTACGCGGAGTGGATGTGAAGGATGAACGCGAGGATCAACCCGGCCCGCATGATCCAGAGCAAACCGGTGTGTGGAAGGATCGGTTCGCCTATCTCACGCAGATATGCACCGTAGGCGTTGAGGTGCTCCTCGCCGGTGTAGATCTTGAGGTTGCCGACCATGTGGGCGAGGACGAAGCCGAGCAACATCAAGCCCGTGACTGCCATCACCGACTTCTTGCCGATCGCGGAACCGTAGAAGTCGAGCAGCCAGAAGCCCGGTCGATTTCGCTGCCGGACGTGAGGGATGTGTTCGGCTCTCCCGCGGCCGGATGTCGGACTGATCATTCGTTTCCCCCCGGATGCTGTGCACGGCCGATGCGTTCCGCAGGGCACACGCTCGCTCCTCCCCACGTATCACTGGACGCCGCGCTGCCAGGCCCTCGGAAATCCTACGCACCAGCTATCGGGGCATCAATCGAGTGTCATACATTAGTGCTATAGAAGGTGCCCCAACCTATCGGGAATCCATCAATGCCCAGCGGAGAATACCCACGACCGACTTGGCATCGCAGATCCGCCCCGAATTGATGCCTGCGAGTGCTTCGTCCCGGGTCAGTGTCTCGATCTCGATATCCTCATCCTCGTCTCCATCGAGCGAGGACTCCTCGAGTTCGTCGCAGACAAACAGGTGGATGTACTCCGTCGTGTAACCGGGCGCGACATAAAAGCCACCGAGCGAGATGACCCGCCCGGGTTTCTGCCCAACCTCCTCCTGCAACTCACGTGAAACCGCGGCGATCGGCGCCTCACCGCGCTCCAGCGTCCCGGCCGGCAACTCGAGAAGCCGGCCGTTGGCGGCATGACGGTACTGTGTCACCAGCAGCAGCTTCCCATCACCTGTGACCGGAACCATCGCTACCGCACCGGGATGCTTGATGATCTCCCGGCGGGCCACGACGCCACCGTCCATCAGGATCTCATCGAGTTCCACGTTGAACAGGTGGCCTTCGTAAACGGTGCGGGACGAAATGAGGCGGGGAAGCTCGGGCATCAGGTGGCTCCGTTTGTCGGGCTATGGAGTGTTGCTCTGTTGGTGCGGGTGGGCCGCAGCGCGCTCCAGTGCCTCATCGATAGCGTCGGGCTGGAAGCCATGGACCAGTTCACCACCGATGATGAGCAGCGGAGCCAACCGGCCCCCGAGACGCACGAATTCGTTTGCGGCCTGCTCGTCTTTGAGCACGTTCCGCACCTCGTATGGCACCTGGCGCTCGTCAAGAAACTCCTTGACTACCGTGCAGCTTCAGCGTTCGTCGGAGTAGAGGATGACTCGGTCCATTCATCGAGTTTGGCAGCCCCGGTGCGAGAGCGAAAGCACCCAACCGGCCCGGCACCTTCCACACAATCCCGCTGGCCGTCGTGGTCTTTCTCGGCAACCGCTACGAGGTCGTACGCACCGGCTTGATTGCCAGCACCGGCTGGACATGAAGACGAGGCGGCCCATACGGGCCGCCTCGTCTTGAAATGGCCGGCGGGCGAGGTGTTTAGTCGAGGTAATCCTTGAGTTTGCGGCTGCGCGACGGGTGCCGAAGCTTGCGCAGTGCCTTCGCCTCAATCTGGCGAATACGCTCGCGGGTTACCCCGAATTCGCGCCCGACCTCTTCGAGCGTCCGGCTCCGGCCATCTTCGAGGCCGAAGCGCAACTGGAGCACGCGCCGTTCGCGCCCGGTCAGGCTGGCGAGGACGTCTTCGACCTGCTCCCGCAACAGCTGCTGGCTGGCAGCCTCTGCCGGTGCAAGTGCTGACGGGTCCTCGAGGAAATCTCCGAGATGGCTGTCTTCCTCCTCGCCGATGGGTGTCTCGAGCGAAACCGGCTCCTGCGAGACCTTCTGGATCTCACGGATCCGTTCGGGCGTGTAGCCCTGTGAGGCATCGGGCTTCCCGCTCTCGGTCATGCCGCGGGCGATCTCCTCGCTCGTTGGCTCGCGGCCATACTCCTGCACCAGGCGCCGGCTGACGCGGACGAGCTTGTTGATCGTCTCGACCATATGTACCGGGATGCGGATCGTGCGGGCCTGGTCGGCGATCGCCCGGGTAATCGCCTGGCGAATCCACCAGGTGGCGTACGTGGAGAACTTGTAGCCCTTGCGGTAGTCGAACTTCTCGACCGCACGGATGAGGCCGATGTTCCCTTCCTGGATGAGGTCGAGAAGCGACATGCCCCGGCCGATGTATTTCTTCGCCACCGAGACCACGAGCCGGAGGTTCGCTTCGGTGAGGCGCTTCTCGGCCTTTGCCCCGTTTCGCTTGAGCGTGTCGAAGTGGTACCCGAGCTTCTCCTCGAGTTCCGAGAGCTTCTCGACGAGCCCGTCCACGGGCGGCACGAGTTGATCCTCGCCACCGGCGACTTCACCCATCTGGGAGACGAGATCCGATGTGAGGATATGCGTGATCGTCGAGAGCAGGACGATCTTATGATGTGCCTCGTCTTCCGCCTGCTTGAGCTTGGTGACGATGTGCGCCCGGAAGTCGAGGTCCATCTCGCCGTCGATCAGCCCACGGAACTGGGCATCGGCGATCGTCTCTGAAAGTGACAGGTTCTTGAGTTTCGGTGCTTCAGCGTTTCGCCACTTCGGCGGTCGCATCGTCACGCCGTTTTCATCCTTCTTCGGCGGGACGAGCTTGTCATAGTCGTCGAGGAATCGCCTGGCCTCCTTGTAGATGGGCAGGAGTTCCGCCCACTCCTCGAGCAGTGTCACGGCGACACGTGCGGCAGATGGCGGGTGGCCATAGCTTTCGACATAGCCGCGCTCAATCTCCTCCAGGTGGATGCCTTCTTCCATCTGGCGGGCGAGGTGCTTCTCGTCGTCGGCGGTAAGCAGGTAGACTTTCCCGATCTCCCGCAGGTACATGCGGACCGGGTCGTCAATGCCTTCCGATTCCTCGGTCAGCAGGGCGAGGCTGGTGTCTTCTTCTTCTTCTTCATCTTCCGTTTCGACCGTACCGTCTTCGTCTTCATCGAGGGCCGGTTCGCTGGTGTCGTCCTCGGCCTCGTCTGCCTCGAAGCTCGAGAGGCGACTGAGCACACTGTCGATCATTGCGCCATCGGCCGAAGTGCGGTGCTCAGTCAGGGTATCGTCAGTCATGTAAGTCCTTTCCCTCTGGGCGCTCACAGGGTACGAGCGCAAGGCCGAAAAGCGTCGAATAGCGTTTTGGGCAAACTTCTCCTTTTCCAGTATGGCAAGAGCTTTTCGGGATATCAATCCTCGCGAACGGTTTCTTGACGCTCATTGGCAAAGGCCGGGACATCCCACCCATGATGTCCGGCGGCTATCCTTCTGCAGGTTCGAGCGCGCCGCGTCCCCACTTCACCAGGTAGAGCATCGGCAGGATCCCGACGCTGTTGACGAGTATCAGCGGCGCGACCCACCGGTACTGGCGGTTCTGGACAGCACGGCGTATGGCGATGGCCTTCCACGCCGCATCCCAGAGAAAGATGACGATACCAACAGGCACGCGATTACGTTTCATCTGCCCAGTGTAGCGGGACTGAACGCACGTGCCGCTGCTACGCTGGCCACAGATGGACCTCAGCGCCGCGACGCTCATTGGAATCCTGGACCGCATGGGCATCGTCGCCTTCGCGCTGTCGGGCGTTGAACTGGGCGCCCGCCGGCGATTCGACGCCTTTGGCCTCCTCGTGATGGGCGTCGTTACTGCAACGGGTGGCGGGCTTATCCGCGACGTGATTCTTGGCCGCCGTCCCTACGTCATCGATCGCGAGGATTACCTGCTCTGGGCCATTCTTGCCACACTGCTCTGGATCCCGGTGGTCTGGCGTGGACGTGTGGCACCGAGGGTACTCCTCCTGCTTGCCGATGCGGCTGGCCTCGGTGCGTTCGCCGCAGCGGGCGCACTCGCAGCCATTCATGTTGAACTTTCGCTGCCCGATGTCATCCTGATGGCCATCGTGACCGGTGTGGGTGGCGGAGTTGTCCGTGACTTGCTCGCCGACCGCGTACCGCTCGTCCTCCATTCCGAGGTCAACGCAACAGCCGCGGGGCTCGGCGCGCTGGTCCTCTGGGCCGTCGAACCCTGGTCGAACGGTGCTGCTGCGATCCTCGGCGCCGGAGTTGCGGCCGCAATTCGCATCGGAACCGTTGCCTTCAACCTCCATCTGCCCGTACCTGCACGGGACCCATTCGATCCACCTACCGCCTGATCCGCCAGGAGAGCCCGGGAGAGTCAATGGGCGACGCTGTCACCACGTCCACCTGTACCGCCTGGCTGGCGGTGGAGACGGTGAGTGTACCGACCTTCGCTCCCGCAGCGACAGGGGCTTCGAGCGGCTCGAACGTCACCTGTCGCGAAACCGGCGTCCCCGCCCACGTCGTGACCTCCACGTCGCTCGCCGCGACTGCATCGACGACTGTGCCCCACGCCGACCTGATCGTTCCCACAGGCGCGCCCTTGCTGACAGCTTTCGTAGTAGTCACCCAGGAGGGCGCGGCCCGGAGCAGGTCGCGGGCGGCCGCGAACACCGTCGCACGGTCAGGTTGCCCGAGGAGCACAGCGACCGCACGCTTTGTCCCGGCTGGCGTTTCGAGGTCGGCCGCAAATACCAGGCAATCGCCTGCTTCATCCGTCTCGCCGGTCTTGATACCAACGACTCTATCGTCATCGAGGAGGACGTTCGTGTTGTCCACCTCGCCTGCGACGGGCAGAGTGACCGTCTTCTGCCGCACGATCGCGGCAAACACCGGCTCGCGCATGGCGGCCAGGGCGAGGATGAGCATGTCGGGTGCAGTTGAGGTCGTCTTCGCGGAGAACCCGGAGGAGTCATCGAAGTGGGTGTGGGCCATGCCCAGGCGGCTCGCCTCGGCATTCATCGCGGCGACGAACGCACCGGCTGAGCCCATGTCCCACGTGGCAAGAATCTCGGCGAAGTTGTTCGCCGATGGCAGGAGGAGGCCCTGGAGGAGCTGGTATTCAGTCAGCGTCTCTCCTTCACGCACGTCGACCGCTGACTCATCGTTCAGGATCGCCTGCTGGTAGCGCTCAACATCGCCCTTTGTAATCGTCACCGTCGGACCTTGCTCACCCGGGCTCAGAGGGTGATGTTGAAGAATGACGTAGGCAGTCATGATCTTCGTGGTCGAGGCGATCGGCTTCGCGCCAAGCTCACGACCAAACTCAGCCACCTGGCCCAGGCCTTCGATTGCTAGTGCGCCTTGCCCTGCCGCGGGCCATGGCAACTTGCCCGGAGGTTCTGTGTTCGGTCCTTCTGACGCGACGGTGACCGCCGAGGAGAGCGGCGGGATTTCCTCCGTATAGCGCGACGCAACGACACCTGCCACGCTCGACAGCGCGATCACGACCATCGCAAGAACGACGACGAGTGGCCAGCCAATGGTTGTCCGAGGCGTCTCCAGGGTTCCTCAAGCCTCCGCGAGCTTCCGGTGAGGCCAGCACTCACTCACATGCACCATACCAATGGCGGGTGAACCATTCGAGCCGGCGAGAAGGCCTTGTTTACGGTCATCGCGCCAGCCGGAGCTAATCGATGAGCGAACGAAATCCGTCAATCCCGTGCTCGGGCGGACTCTGCGGTGACCATTCTGGCCGTGCCCGAAAGAAGCGCTCCTCACCATAGAAGCGTTGTCGGAACTCCTCGGGGATACGTGCAAAGAGGCTGCTCTCTCCAAATTGGCTGCGGTGCATGCCAGCCGCGGCACGCTTCTCTGCGACCAGGTCGCTGACATCGTGCACCAGGCTTACCGGTGGGTCCGGCTCCTTCATTGCGGCGTCATAACGGGCTCGCCGCTCCGGGTCGAGCGGTTCAGGTAGCAGGCCACGACGCTCGAGTTCGAGGTACATCCCCGCGAACCGTTTCATCGTGAACGCCCCCCAGTAGAGCCGCTTCGCCTGCCACGGATTGCCGCTTTCTGGAAATGCCGCGGGATCCGATGCCTCGGTGAATGCTGCAAGGGTGTGGCGGTGCATGGCGATGTGATCGGGGTGGCCGTAACCACCGTTCGGGTCCCACGTGAAGATGATGTGGGGCCGAAGCTCCCGGAGCAGGAATACAATCTGTCCGACCACGACCTCCGCGGGTTGGGCGTGGAGGCAGCGTGGGTCATTGTTCTCCGGCGTGCCTGCCATGCCACTATCGCGGAAAGGGAGAAATCGCACATCCGCGAGTCCGATCTGCGCCATCGAAGCGCGCAGTTCGAGTTCCCGCACGTACCCCAGGGTCTCAGGTGTTGCCAGTCTTGGGTCGCTGATTTCACCGACTTCCCCGCGGGTTCCGCAGAGGAGGGTGACCTTCGCTCCTTCGTGGAGAAGCCGGGCGAGCGTCCCGGTTACCTGGCCTTCGTCATCCGGGTGACCATAGGTGGCGAATACACGGAGACCATCGAGTGAGCCCGGCATTAGTCAATCCCTCGCGCTTCTTGTTCGCCGGCGTAGATCGCATCGCGTGAGCGCCGGAAAGCTTCCCAGCCCTGCTCCCGAAGGACCCTCAGGTTCGGATCGATTGAGGATCCACGCTGGTCGAGCAAGGCTGCCATGGCTGGATCGGAACGGTAGTCAAGCGACGCCATAAACCCGGCGACCTCGTAGACGCGGTTCACAAGCAGCTTGTTGCTGCGAACCGCGTGCTGGGGCAGCTTTGCGAGCTTTGTCGCCCACTCCGCGGCAGTGGGGAGCAACTGGTCGCCGGGCACAACCTTGTTCACCAGGCCGAGGCGGAGAGCCTCCTGTGCATCGATCCGTTCGCCGAGCATCAGGATCTCCTTGGCCTGCTTGATGCCCGTTAGGAAGGGAGTCACGAGGATTGGCGGTGCGAAACCGTGGCGAATCTGGAGTTCGCCAAGAACCGCGTCCTCGGCAGCGATGGTGAAGTCGCACATACCGACGAGTTCATGCCCCTGGCCCACGGCGTAACCCCGTACTGCCGCGATGACAGGTTTGGGCATCCGCCAGATTGCCAGATTGATATCCATGGCGCTTGGTGTGGGCAGGTCATCGCCCGGGGGCACTGACTGTATATCGCCGCCCGATGAGAACGCCCGGCCGGCACTAGTGAGGATGACGGACCGTACCTCATCGTCCGATTCTGCCTGTTCCAGGGCGGCCATCAGGCGTCGCTGGATCGACCAGTTGATGGCATTCAGTACAACGGGCCGGTTGAGGGTGATGACGGCGTAGTTCTCGTGCTTTTCGAAGAGGACATCGTCGGGAGATGGGGGTGGGATCTCAGGCTGGTCTGCCACAGGATACTCCGGAGCGTAGCGTTTTCGGTGAGCCTACCGGCTGGTGATCCACCCCGCCACTCCCCGGTTTCCGGGGAGATCGTCCATCTCGCAGCAATGGTTGCCTGCTCCGCACCGGGTTTTTGATAGAAGCGATCCGTTGAGTGTGTCACAGCAATCGCCTTGGTAGACTTGACGCGCCAGCCGGCCCGATCCGGTGATGGCGCTGGAGACCTCATGTACCGTCGCATCCTCACCGGCATCATCGCGCAGGGAAAGACCCGCGATTTCCTTGCGGCCATGCGCGAATCGAGCGAGCACCAGGAAGAGCGCGGTATCCGGGCGCGCACCGCCGTCTGGGGCGCAATGACGGGTCAAACGAACTCCGTCCTCATCGCCAGCGACTTCAACACGCTCGATGAACTGGAGAAGTTCACCGAACTCGCTACCACCGATGCGAGCTTCGCCGTGGTCCGCCGGGCGGTACGCTCGCAGATGATCTACGAGGCGTCGAACGTCTCCATCCACCGGCTCGCGTATCACTCCGAGGGAATGATATCGAGCGAGGACGCGACCGCACCCCGCCAGTACATGCGGACGCTCGCTGGTGATGTGCAGCCCGGTCGCCACCGTGAATTCGTCATGTCGATCTCCCAGGCGCTTGAATACCAGAAAGCGCATGGTATCGCCGCTACCACGAGCGTCTGGTCCGCGATGACCGGCGCGACGAACGCCATCAGTGTGGTTGGGGAGTTCGATACGCTTGCCGAACTCGAGAAGTTCGACCACATGGCGGTGCAGGATGAGGAGTTCGCGAAGCTCCGGCGCGGGAGCCGCGAGAGCATGGTATTTCTCACGAGCCATGTCCAGCTCATGCGGAATTTGCTATAGATTCATGACCCGGAAGAACGCAGAAACGGGGTGGCAATTGCCACCCCGTTCATTTCGCAACGAACTGGAGAACGTTAGCAGCAGGAGCGAGGCTGGCCGCTGCCGTCCTCAGTCTGGAAGCTCGAACCGCAGGCACAGCTCTTCACCGCGTTCGGGTTGAAGATGCTGAAGCCGCTCTTCATGATGTCATCGACATAATCGATCTCGGCACCACTGAGATACTGGGCACTCTCCGGATCGACGAGGATGCGCACGCCAGACTGGTGCAGAACGATGTCGTCGTCTTCGGCCGAGCGCGCGAGCGCCATGCCATACTGGTAGCCGCTGCAGCCGCCACCCGCGACGAAAACGCGGAGGGCGCCGTCCGGAAGGTCACGAGCCTGCAGAAGGGCCCTGGCCTTTTCGGCGGCCTTTTCGGTGATGTTGACGAGGACCGGGGCCTCGGGCTGAGTCGTCATCCTGCCTCCCATGGGCTTGCCAAAATGGTGCCGGCGGGGGTTCCGCTTATTAGCACTGCGAAAAGTATAGCCCGGCGCGAAAAGGCCCGTCCACAGTCTTCTCCCTGATAAATCCTTGCTACGCTGGATGTGCGATGGACCGAATCTACCTTGATCACGCTGCCACCACTCGTCCCGACCCACGTGTCGTCGAAGCCATGCTGCCAATGTTCTCGACGTACTGGGGCAACCCTTCGAGTATCTATCTCGAGGGCCAGGAAGCACACCGCGCTCTCGACGCTGCGCGCAAACTCTGCGCCGACCTCCTCGGTGTTCAGCCAAGGGAGATCGTCTTCACCAGCGGTGGAACCGAGTCCGACAACATGGCGATCCGCGGCGCTGCCCTTGCCCAGCGCGCTCGGGGCCGGGGTGACCATATTGTCACCACCCAGGTCGAGCACCACGCTGTGCTTCACACAGTCGAGCAGCTTGAAAAGGAGGGATTCCGGGCGACCTACTTGCCAGTCGATGGTGAGGGTGTGGTCAGCCTCCAGGCACTCGAGGAGGCAGTTGGTCCGGAAACGGTCGTCGTAAGTGTCATGGCAGCGAACAACGAGGTGGGTACCATCGAACCCATCGCCGAGGTCAGCCGGGTTGCCAAAGCAAAGAACCCCAGGGTTGTCGTCCACACCGATGCCGTCCAGGCAGCGGGCGCCATCGATATCCGCCCGTCCATCCTTGGCGTCGATCTCCTAAGCCTCGCCGGTCACAAGATCTACGGGCCAAAGGGCGTCGGGCTGCTGTACATCCGGAACCGGACCCCATTCCAGCCGATGATCCATGGTGGAGGGCAGGAAAAAGACCGGCGCTCGGGCACCGAGAACGTGCCCGGAATCATCGGCCTCGCCGCTGCGATGAAACTCGCATGGGAAGGAGCAAACGACCGTAACGCCCGCGTTGGAACTCTGCGCGATCGTCTCCTCTACGGCCTCCCGGAGCGGATTCCTGACACGGTCATTACCGGGCCCAGCAACCCCGAAAAGCGCCTGGCAAACAGCTTCAGCTGCTGTTTTCGAAATGTGGAGGGCGAGAGCGTCCTCCTCGCCCTAGATATGGCCGGCGTAGCCGCCAGCTCGGGCTCAGCGTGCACAACGGGAGCGCTCGAACCCTCGCATGTCCTCACCGCGATGGGCATCGACCGTGACCTCGCCCACGCGAGCCTGCGCCTCACCCTTGGCGCCGAAAACACCGACGCGGAAATCGACCACGTCCTGGAGACCCTCCCGGCCATCGTCGCACGCCTCCGCTCCCTCGCCGGATAGCTCCACGAAGGCGCGGAGGTCTCAGGGGATGCACGAGAGACTCGCCGGAAGTCTTCCCGAGTGCGGTGCCAGTTCGCTATCGAGCTTCCGTGGTCCTCGACCATCTCCGTATTGCTGTGGTTACGAAATCCCCTGCTGGGCGAGGAAGTCGAGGATATCCTGGATGGACTTGATGTTCTCCGCGTCGTCGTCGCGGATCTCGAACTCCGCATCGTCGGCAAATGCTTCTTCGATGGCGATTGTCAGGTCGACGATATCAAGTGAGTCGGCACGAAGGTCATCGACGAGGCTGGCCTCCGCGGTGACCTCATCCGGGCTGACTTTGAGTTGCTTGACGACGACATCGCGGACGCGCTCGAACGTGGTGGCCATGCTGGTTCTCCTGTGGGTACCAAATACGATTGCGGCACCCCTCTCGAGTGCCACGGAAGCTGAAGAATCCGACCGATGCTAGCTTAGGACTGGTACTTGCGGAAGATCACGCAGCCGTTCTGCCCGCCGAACCCGAAGCCATTCGCAGCCGCCGCGTTCACCACCATCTTGCGTGCCTTGAGCGGGACATAGTCGAGGTCGCAGACCGGGTCCGGTGTCTCCAGGTTGATCGTCGGGGGAACGATGTCGTCGTAAACAGCCATGAGCGCTGCCAGTGACCCAACTGCTCCGGCCGCGCCAAGCAGGTGGCCGACCATCGATTTCGGCGAACTGATGGCGAGTCTGCGTGCAGCCTCGCCGAATGCGAGTTTGATGGCGATGGTCTCGGCAGCATCGTTCAACGGCGTACCCGTTCCGTGCGCTGCGATGTAGTCAATCTCGTTCGGCCGCATACCCGCTGCCTTGAGCGCCTCCGTCATCGCCTCCGCCGCACCCGTCCCATCCTCGCGCGGTGCGGTGATGTGATAGGCGTCACACGTCAGTCCGCCGCCCATGAGCTCTCCATAGACTCGTGCATTCCGCTTCCTGGCACGCTCCTCCGATTCAATGACCATCACGGCGGCGCCTTCGCCAAACACGAATCCGTCGCGGTCGGCGTCAAATGGGCGGCTGGCACGTTGTGGTTCATCGTTCCGCCGGCTCAGTGCCTTCATATTGGCCAGTGCGGCGATCGGCAGTGGGTGCAGCGCTGCCTCGGTACCCCCGGCCAGCACGACGTCCGCACGCCCGCTGTCAATGAGCTGTTTCGCCTCGATATACGAGTAGAGCCCGCTCGCGCAGGCAGCGACGCTCGCAAGTGCGGGCCCACGCAGGCCCAGGTTCATCGATACCTGGCAGGCGCCCATGTTCGGAGCCATCACCGGGATGTAGAAGGGGCTGACGCGGGCCGGCCCGCGATCGCGTAGCGTGAGCACTTCTTCCATCGTGTCGATTGCTCCGCCTGAGCCAGTCGCAATTGCCGATGCTGCACGGCCCCGTTCGCCATCTTCGAGGACGAGGCCGGCATCCTGGGCGGCCATGCGTGCAGCAGCCACGGCGAACTGGGCGAAGCGCGACATCCGGCGTGCATCTTTCGTGTCCATGTAGTCGCCTGCCTGGAAGTCGTTCACTTCCGCGGCGATTTTCACAGGCATGTCCGTCGTGTCGAACCGGGTGATCGTCGAGATCCCCGACACACCACCGATGAGGTTCTGCCAGAACTCATGCGCAGTACGCCCGATGGGCGTGATGGCGCCGACACCGGTCACCAATGCTCTGGTCACACGTCACTCCGCAGGGTTAGTTCGCCTCCCGGAAGATGAGGCACGAGTTATGGCCGCCGAGGCCAACCGAGGTCGTCATCGAGACCCGGACCCGGCGTGAGCGTGCGACGTTCGGGACATAATCCAGGTCGCATTCCGGGTCGGGAGTGGTGTAGTTGATGGTTGGAGGGACCTTCTGGTCGCGAATCGCCATCACGCACGCCAGGGCTTCCACGGAGCCGGAGGCCCCCATGCAGTGGCCGGTAATGGGCTTCACCGAGCTGATGGCCGCCTTGTAGGCGGCATCACCCATGATCTCCTTGAAGACCATGGTCTCGACACGGTCATTGAGCGGCGTGCCGCTGCCGTGCGGGTTGATGTAGTCGATCTCCGAGGGGTCGATTCCGGCCTTTCGAATTGCCGCGTTTACGGCGCGCTTCAGTCCGCGGCCCGTCTCGTGCAAGGCGATCATGTCGTAGGCGTCGTTCGACGCTCCATAGCCGACGATCTCGCAGTAGATCTTCGCACCGCGAGCCTTCGCGTGCTCGTACTCCTCGAGGATCATCCCGCAGCCGCCTTCACCGGCGATGAATCCGTCGCGGTTCAGGTCGAATGGTTTGAGGGCCTTCTCTGGATGCTCATTGTCACCCGCGAGTGCACGCATCGAGCACCAGGTGGCGTGATAGATCGGGAGGAGGACCGCCTCTGAACTACCGCTGATCACCGCGACGGCATCTCCCCGGCGGATGGTTTCGAACGCCTCGCCGAGGGTCGCACCGCCGGTAGCACAGGCACTGACGATCGCCATATTTGGTCCGCGGGCACCGGTTGCGATGGCGATATGCCCGCTCGCCGCGTCCGGGATGAAGTTGGCAACGAGAAACGGTGTAACCCGCCGGGGCCCCTTCGTTTCGAGCACCTTCTGGTATTCGAGAATGAGGTCGGTGCCCCCACCACCCGAGCTGAACATGACGCCGATTTCATCGGCGTTTTCCTCGGCGATCTGCAAGCCGCTATCGGCCAGGGCTTCGAGCGCCGCGCTCACACCGAAGGTTACTCCACGGTTCATATAGCGCTGCTGCTTGGCGTCCGCTCGGTCACCGAGATCGAAGCCCTTGACTTCGGCCTGGATGCGCACGGGATACGGTTCCGGGTCGAAGAGCGTGATCGGCCCGATGCCGCTCCGCCCGTCGACCATTGCCTGCCAGGTTTCCTCGGCGGTGTGCCCAACCGCCGTCACTGCTCCCACGCCCGTCACGACGACGCGCGTCATTGGGCAGCCGCCTCGACGAGTGGGAAGCGTTCGCTCAGCAGGCCCTCGTACTCGTCACTCAGGCTGAGGCTGTTGAGGTTGAAGTCGATACGGCGCACGAGCCGCGTGAGCACATTCCCGGGACCAACTTCGATGACCATGTCCACGCCTTGGGCCTTCATCTCCTCGACCGACTTCGCCCACCGAACGCCTGCGATGAGCTGGTCACGAAGTTCGACATATACCTCGGGGTGGGTCGCGAGCAATTCAGCATTCACGTTCCCGATAATGGGGTGCTCCGGGTCGTGCATCGGCAGTTTCTGGAGAAGGCGGCTCATCTGCTCACTCGCCTTCGACATGAGTGGTGAATGCGAGGCGATCGTAATCGGGAGCTTCACCACCTTGCGGGCCCTGGCCTTGTCTGCGAGTTCCATTGCGATCTTGAGCGGGCGAAGCGCGCCGGAAATGACGTTCTGACCCTCGCAGTTTGCGGTAGCAAGGCCGACATAGCCTTCACCCTCGCGTGAAGCCTCGGCACAGATCTCGGCAACCTTCTCCTCTGAGAGTCCAAGGACGGAAGCCATACCGCCCGGGAATTCGCGTCCCGCTTCATCCATCAGGATGCCCCGCTGGCGCACCGCCAGGAGCCCCTCTTCAAAGCTAAGGGAGCCAGCCGCTACCGCCGCTGTGTATTCGCCCATTGAATGACCGGCGAAGACATGTGGCTCGATTCGGCGGTCGAGGGCGGCCCAGCGCTCCTTCAGCGCGGCGAGCCATGCCATCGAGACAACGAAGTTGGCCGGTTGTTGATTGAGGGTGGATTCGAGTTCGTCTTCGGGGCCTTCGAAACAGAGTCTTGAAAGGTGCATCTCGAGCACTTCGTCCGCACGCTTGAAGACATCACGGGCGGCCTTCGATGCGCGTGACAGTGCCTCTCCCATGCCGACGTGTTGGGAACCCTGGCCGGGGAATATGAGCGCCAGACGGCGCCAGGGCTTCACTTCCTGGTCCATTCCCGGTTGCACTCCTCCCACCGGGGCCGATTGCGGCCCGGCTTTCCAATTCGAGGATACCAGAGGGTAGCGCTCGAAAAAACAAAATTGTTGAGATTCCATCTCAAACGAGGCTCACGGGGTCGACGTCGACCGCCCAGCGCTCTCCGAGGCGAACCTGCGAGAGGATCGTGGCGGGATTACGTCCACGTAACACCACCTGGTAGCGATACTCTCCCTTTACCCGGGCGATGTACGCAGGTGTTGGCCCGAGCACGTCGGGCTCTGCACGCCCGGCCGCATCGCGCGCGAGGCGGATCTCACCCGCCACCCGCGAGGCTTCCTGCAAGGCATGCTCCTGGTTGAGGTGGCGGTAGAGCAGCCGCGTCATCCGGGCGAACGGCGGGTACCCTGCCCTGCGCCGGTGCGCAATCTCGACCTCATAGAACGCCCGATAGTCATGCTCGGCGGCACACTGCACGGGTGGCGACTCCGGATCGTAGGTTTGGATGAACACATATCCCGGTTTGTCACGGCGGCCCGCTCGCCCGGCAACCTGTGAAAGTACCTGGAACGTCCGCTCCGAGGCGTGGTAATCGGGCAGGCTCATCCCCACATCAGCGTCGACAACCCCGACGACTGTCATCTCCGGGAGGTCGAGCCCCTTCGCCAGCATCTGTGTGCCGACGAGGATATCGATCTCACCTGCCTCGAGGGACCGCACCATTCGCTCGTGGCTGCCCTTCCGCTTCGATACGTCGCTGTCCCAGCGCGCGACACGCGCATCCGGGAAAGCCGCACGAGCCTCCTGTTCGATGCGCTGCGTCCCAACCCCAAACGGCCGGTACCGGCCGCTGTCACAGCGTGGACAGCGGTCCTCCAACCGTTTCGCCCGTCCACAATGGTGGCAGACCAGCCTTGCATGGATCTGCTCGCGCAGGTCAAGGCTCATCGCAACCTGGCACGAGCTGCAGGTCGGGATATACCCGCAGTCGCGGCAGAGCATGAACCGTGCCGAGCCGCGCCGGTTCACGAAGAGAATCGACTGCTCACCCTCGATCAGGGCACGCTTGATCGCTCGCTTCAGCGGCACACTGAAGACGCTACGGTTCCCGCCCTTGAGCTCCTCGCGCATGTCGATGACGGCCACCTGGGGAAGCTGGCCAGGCCGGGTTCCACCACCGACAGCGGGTGCCAGCCGCTCATCCAGTTCGTGCAGCCCGATCATCCCGGTTACCGCACGATGAAAGGTGACGATATCGGGAGTCGCACTCCCAAGGACGACCGTTGCACCCGTCAGCCGCGATAGCTCCTCCGCGACCTCTCGGGCGTGGTAACGTGGCTGGTGCTCGACCTGCTTGTAGGTCCACTCGTGTTCCTCGTCCAGGATGATGAGACCAGGGTTGTACATCGGAGCGAAGATTGCGCTTCGTGACCCGAGAACAACCCGCGCATCACCCCGCTGAATCCGATACCACTGGTCGTACAGTTCGCCAGCCCCGAGGTGCGAGTGGAGCACCGTGAGCGTTTCCTCATATCGCTCACCGTAGCGGCGGATGGCCTGTGGTGTGAGCGCGATCTCGGGAACGAGGACGATGGCGCTTTTCCCCGTGGCGAGTGTGCGTCCCACGAGGTCGAGGTAGACCTCCGTCTTGCCCGAACCGGTGACGCCGCGGATGAGGTGCGTCATACCCGGCGACGCCCAGATAGCGTCAGCAACTGCCTGCTGGCCCACGCTGAGCGTCGCCGCAGGCTTCGGATCGAAGCGATAGTCGGCGAGAGGGTCGCGCTCAATGCGCAGCTCGAACTCCCGAATCCACCCGTCACGTTCGAGCCGGCGCACGTGCGCCGGGGTCGCGCCAAGCTCTCTTGCCTCTGTGAGGGACGTGCCGCCCACAGCGAGTCGTTCGAGTAACCGGGCGTCGACTGACCGTGGCTGGCGTGCCTTCAACTGCGCCGCGTGCGCCTGCGCCGCCCCGGCGCTCTGCTGGAGTTCGAGCCGGCGTTCCGTTTTCGGCCGCCCCGCCGGGCGCGATAACCCCTGTGCAACGGTGAGGTGGCCAGCGGCCTGCAGGCGGCGGAGACGAGGCAACGTAATCCCCGGTACAGCCTCCTTGAGCTGGTCGAAAGAGACCCGTCCATTCGCCGCGATGTACTGGAGGACGCGCTGGTCGCGGGGGTAGACCGGCAGTAGTGGCGGTATGTCCACTGGCGAGACCATGGTTACGGCACGCTGGCCATACCCGCCTGGCAACGAGACAGCCACACTCTCCCAGAGTGGGGCGACGTACGTGTCGCTCAGCCAACGTGCAAGCTCGATGTGCGTTCGATCGAGCACTGGATCAGGGTCAGCGACGGCTTCGATGTCGCGGATCCCATCGATGGGTGGTTCCTCGCAGGCCAGGCCCAGAACGATACCCTGGAGGATGCGTGGTCCGAACGGGACGAATACTGCCTGGCCGGCGACCAGGCTGACGCCCTCCGGGACACGGTAGCTGAATCCCATGCGCACGGGCTGCCCGGTGTTCACCGCGACTTCTGCGAATCGCTCTTTCGCGCCTGGCTCGTCCACGAGGTGATGGTACCGGATGTTCGGTGAGGCTATTGGCCGCCCGCCGGGACTCCCTCGGGAGAAAGGACGATATGGGCAGGTTCGTGCGTGGGTACGCCTCGCGTAAGGCTCAGGAATATCGGAACGCCGACGCCCATCAATAACCCGCCAAAAACGAATGCAGCACTCAATCCGAACTGGTCGACCAGCAGACCGCCGGCAACCGAGCCGATGACAATCCCCGCGCCATTCGCTGCCGAGCCCAGGCCGAGCACCGTGCCCATTCCAGTCCTGCGGCCCGCGACGACCTGCAACGCCGAAGCCGATACCTGCGAGATCCCGTTCCCTGCTCCCATCGAAAAGAGGAGGGCCACGGCCATCCAGTAGGCCGGGACATACCCGAGCAGCGCCAGCATCACGGCGTTCCACGCAAGACCGATTGCGACGAGTACCCGCCGGTCCCGCCGATCGGCGAGCCGCCCCAGCATCGGCTGGGCGAGCCCTCCCGTCAGGTCCTGTGTCGCGAACGCCAGGCCGATGAGGAACGGGGATGCGCCGAGTCCATCCTCGAGGCGCAGTGCCAGGAAGCTCATTGACGCTCCCGCCGAAATGGAGATGAGCCCGTTGTGTGCCGTCACCGCCGCGACGAGACGGTCCTTGATGGCCACCGCGAACGGGACTGCCGAGGGATGCTCGAGGTGAGGGTGTTCTCGCCGGCGCTGCTCGGCAGGGCTGTGGCGTGGTAGCCAGACGAGGAGGATGAGCGCCGAAATCAACAGCAACCCCGCCATAGCCACGAACACACTCCGAAACCCGATCGCTTCGCGAAGGACACCTGCAACGAGCGGGCCCGTGCCAAAGCCAACGATATCGGCGGTCGCGAAGACCCCAAGCCAGCGGCCCTCCTGGCCGCGCGGTGTCATGTCGCCGACATATGCCCGTGCTACCGAGAACACGAGGCTGGTGCCAAGACCGCTGAACGCTCGGAAGGCGACGACCTGGATGAAACTGTCCGCAGTGAGATAGCCGAGCGCGGCGATGGTGTAGATGAGCAGCCCTGCAATGATGAATGGCTTTCGGCCAAAACGGTCTGAAAGACGGCCGGCGAACGGCCCAAAGATCGCCTGGACAATGGCGAAAACCGAGAATGTGAGGCCGAGCCAGACACCACTCGCGCCGAGTTCCTTCGCATAGACGGGAAGCAGAGGGCTGACCATCGAGATGCCCATCGTTGCGGCGAATACGGCGACATAGAGGGCAATGAACGGTCTCGATCGCATCTACAAATCGAGCCTACCGCAGTTTTGCCGCAGGCGCGCTCGCGGTGGCCGCTTCGTTCACTGGTGCTACACTCGGTGCCAATCTCGAGACTCCGGGCTGCACGCATAAATGAAGATTTTTGACGTCCACATTCACTACCCGCGGAACTGGGAGAATCCCGAGGAAGACGCGGAACCGATGGTCGATCGCCTTGCCGAGGTCGCCTCGGCTGCTGGCATCACGAAGGGCTGCATGCTCAGTGGCGGCCGCTTCGGGCCAACCTACGAGCGGGCGATGGAAGTGCTCCAGAAGTACACGGAACTCTTCATCCCAGTCGCAGTCATCGATCCGGAGGTTGTCGATGCCGACGGAGTCGCCCGGCTCCACGCCATGGGGTACCGAGGCCTCAAACTCATCGGAGTCGCCCGGGATTATGATTGCCCCGACTACATGAGCGCCTACGGGAAGGCCCAGGACCTCGGCATGCCGATTCTCTTCCACATGGGTGTCATCGGCGGCGGGCTTGATTATTCGATTACCCACCCCCGGCGTGATGCTGCCGCGGCCCAGGCCTATCAACGGATGATGGCGATGACCGACCGGGTCGGCCCGCGGAACGTTTCCGCCATCCGCATGAGTCCGCTACACCTCGACACCATCGCCAACCGCTTCCCAAAGCTGAAAATCATCGGCGCCCACCTCGGCAACCAGGGGAACTACGAGTACGCCGCATCCGTCGCCCGCTGGCGTCACAACGTCTCGTTCGATATGAGCGGCGGCGAGACCATCGAGCGCCACGCCATCGAGCGCAAGCTCATCGGCACGGAGTTCGGTATCGAGAAGCTCGTGTGGGGTAGCGACTGCGGAATGGATGAGATTCGCACGCATATCGACCGCTTCGAAGCGATGTTCGACATCCTCGAACTCAGCGATGACGAGCGTGACCGGATGTGGTGGCGTAACGCTGCAGAAATCTACGGCCTCGAAGAGCCCATCCTGGCGGGAGAATAGCGCCTGGCTGTCAATGTCGAGTCGCAACCTGCGGCGAATGGCGCCGTCGCCCGTGTGGTGCTCGTGGTCATCGTCGCCGCGATTGGGCTCCTCGGCTATCTCGTTCTCCGGCCCCAACAGGCGTGGTTTCTCTGGCTCACGGCCGCGTTGATCGCACTCGCCAGCGATGGCCTCGTCCGCAGCCACCCTCGGTGGTCGGGCACGGGCTGGATGTCCTCGGTTGTTTTCCTGTTCTTGCCGGCCCTTACCCTCATGGGTGGCGGCCTCTTCGTTGATGACGCAATTGGCGGCTATGCCCGCATCGGCTCCGCGCTGATAGTTGCGCTGAGTGTTGGTGTGGTCGTCTATGGCGAATACCAGACTGTTGACTATGGCTCCCGGATGTACGGACCGATGCGGCTGCTCCTCGCCGTCGCGACCTACCTCGCCGCTTTCGCCCTCTATGCCGTCATCTTCAGTCGCGACGTCGATCTCCCGCTTGCTGGCTTCCTCGTTGGTATCACCAGCATGGCACTCGCGCTCGAACTCTTGCGCGAGACGCACCTCACCGGGCCAAACTCACTGCTGGTCGGCCTCGCCATCGGTGTCTCGCTCGGTGAGCTTCGGCTGGCACTCTATTTCTTCCCGCTCGACGGGCTTCTCGCCGGCGCACTCCTCATCATCGCCTTCTACCTTGCGACAGGGCTCGTGCATCACCTCCTCGACCATGACCTCGAGTGGAGCACCACGGCCGAATACCTGCTCGTGGCCGCTGTTGGCACCGCTGCGGTAGTGTTTACGCGGGTATTCGTTTAGTCATGCCTGCACTCACCATCTGCTCCTGGAACATCAACGGGATCCGGGCCAGCATCAAGACCGGGGACTTCCAGCGCTGGCTCGATGAGGTCCGCCCCGGCATCGCTGGATTCCAGGAGGTGAAGGCGCTTCCCGAGCAGGTTGAGGAGTGCTGGACGCCCCTCGGCTACGAGGCCCACTGGCATCCGGCAGAGCGAGCCGGCTACAGCGGAGCGCTTCTGCTGACCCGGCCCGAGCCTGATGCCGTCCGCCTCGGGCTCGGACTGCCGGAATTCGACGGCGAAGGCAGGGTTATCCAGGCCGATTACGATAATCTCACCGTCATACCCGCTTACTTTCCCAATGCCGGGCGTGGTGTGGAGCGGATGGAATTCAAGCTTCGCTTCTACGAGGCGTTCCTGGCGCACGTCGATACACTCAGGGCGGCGGGCCGGGACGTCGTCTTCATGGGTGATTTCAACGTGGCCCACCACGAGATCGATGTCGCTCGGCCGCAGGAGGCGCTCAAGGGAACTGGCTTCCTGCCCGAGGAGCGGGCCTGGCTCGACCGGATTGAAGCACACGGCTACGTCGACACGTTCCGTCACCTTCACCCTGAACAACGCGATGCCTACAGCTACTGGGACCCCTGGCGTGAGCGGCGCGCCCGTAACATCGGCTGGCGAATCGACTACGTCTTCGTCAACGCCGACCTCCTTCCAAGGCTGCGGTCTGCCTTCATCCAGCCCGAATACATGGGCAGCGACCATTGCCCGGTCGGTATCGAACTCGAGATGTGAGGGCCACAACGCCGGACGGGCGCCTCGCTTCAGGCACCACTCAGTGAGGGGACGCATGGGCCGCTCGTGCCTGGCAACGCTATAGCAAGAGCGAGATAGGACATAACGCGCATCATCCTTTGACCCCGCGCCCGTCAGTTCGTACATTGGGAGACGTTGCCCACGGTAGTGGGCACGGCCCTCGGTCGGGGTGTAGCGCAGCCTGGTAGCGCACTTGAATGGGGTTCAAGAGGTCCCGCGTTCGAATCGCGGCACCCCGACCACAACACTGCTTTCCCACTCCCAATCCCTCTCCTCCACGAGATGCCGCAGGGTTCGGTTACCGGGCCGTTCAAGGGTGCATCCCGGCGGTCACAGCACAGTCTGACCGATCCCCAGAGCACCGATGTATCTGCGACCCGAGTATCGTCAACGACGTCGGACCTGGCTGTTGGCTTCTACTCGTGGGCGCCGATGTTCATCGGATGGCACAGCAAGCTGGAGTGGGTGCAGGAATCGGCGATGGTGGCGGTGCACGCCGCGCACCTGTCGCCGCCCGTGTCAGTGATCCGAAGCGCCCTCCGCAGCCTCGAGACGGTTTACCGCACTCACTACCGCCTTCAGGGATGCCGCGAGGATGCTCTCGTCGAGCCCCACACCCCAGCGAACGGCTTCGGTGTTCCGTGCTTCGACATACGCGACCGCCCGGGCGTCCGCACCGGCACTCACCGCGTGCTCCGAGTAGTCCAGCACCTCTACCGCGAAATCCAGGCCACGCTGGAGGGCGTGCACGAACGCCGCGATCGGGCCGTTACCCTCGCCGGTCACGGTGCGGACCTCGCCGTCGAGCCGCACCTGTGCGGTGATCTCCGTTATCGCGCCCCGGGTGGTCATCTCATGCGAGATGAGCTCAACGCGTGCAAGTTGTGGCAGATACTCCTTCTCGAATGCCTGCCAGATGGCCGTGGGCGTGACCTCCGTACCCGTCTCCTCGCTCACGGTCTGGATCGTCTTCGAGAACTCGATCTGGAGCCGGCGCGGGAGGTCGAGCCCGTGCTCGGCCTTCATGATGTAGGCGACGCCGCCCTTGCCCGACTGGCTATTCACGCGGATGACCGCTTCGTAGCTTCGGCCGACGTGCTTCGGGTCGATGGGCAGATAGGGCACCTCCCAGATCTGGTACTCCTCCCCCAGCGCATCGAGTCCCTTCTTGATCGCATCCTGGTGGGAGCCCGAGAACGCCGTGTACACGAGGTCGCCGACGTACGGGTGGCGCGGGTGCACGGGGAGCTGGTTGCAATACTCGGCAACCCGCCGCAGGCCGTCGATGTCGCTGATGTCGAGCTCCGGATCGACGCCCTGGCTGAAGAGGTTCATCGCCAGGTTGACGATGTCGACGTTTCCGGTCCGTTCACCGTTCCCGAAGAGTGTCCCCTCTACACGGTCGGCGCCTGCCATCACGCCGAACTCGGCAGCCGCGACACCGGTACCCCGATCGTTGTGCGGATGAAGTGACAGCAGCAGCGAATCGCGGCGCGGGACATGGTGGAGGAACCACTCGATCGCATCGCCGTAGATGTTCGGGGTGTACATCTCCACCGTCGCCGGAAGATTGAGGATGATCTTGTTCTCGGATGTCGGTTCGATGACATCCATCACCGCCGAGCAGACCTCGAGGGCGTATTCCAGCTCGGTACCCGTGAAGCTCTCTGGCGAGTACTCGTAGCGCACGTCCGTGCCAGTGAGGCTGGTCTCGAGCTTCTTGCAGAGCGCGGCTGCATCGGTCGCTATCTTCGTGATCCCGTCCTTACCAAGCCCGAAGACGACACGCCGCTGCAGGATGGATGTCGAGTTGTAGAAGTGGACGATCGCCCTGTGCGCGCCCTGGAGGCATTCGTAGGTACGTTCGATCAGTTCCGGCCGGCATTGCACCAGCACCTGGATCGTCACGTCATCGGGCACGAGGTCTTCCTCGATGAGCTGGCGTACGAAGTCATAGTCCGGCTGTGAGGCCGACGGGAAGCCGACCTCGATCTCCTTGAAGCCCATCAAGACAAGGGCTTCGAACATCCGCAGCTTACGGGCCGGGTCCATCGGATCGATCAGCGCCTGGTTGCCATCGCGCAGGTCGACCGAGCACCAGAGTGGCGCCTTTTCAATCTGCCGGTTCGGCCATTCACGCTCCGGAAGCCGAAGCGGAAGGGGGCGGAATCCACGGTACTTGTGGAACGGCATCTTCTTCCCGGCTATCGGCTCTGGAGGCATGGGTTTCCCTTTCACGGCTGGATGCGATTGCCGCGCCCGGCGGATCTTCGTACCAAACAAAAACCTCCCGGCACGTTCTGCACAGGAGGCTATCGGCGAGCTCATTTCGGGCTCGCCGTCAGGTAAGAAGGAGGACGCCAAACGTTGACATCCCGTGCATGTTACGCCCCACCGGCCGCTTACGTCACGCCGAACCATCCCCCATTCGCTCGCGGTATTCCCCTTACAGGCACACTCCTGTGATACATCTGCAACATCTGGCCTGCCCGAATGGCGGTAGCCTCACCTCGATGTGGAACCTGCGACGTTGGTGGCGCACGGCGAAATGCCGGGCCGGAATCCACTGTCCCCACCCCGAGGTCGTGATGTTTGGCGAAGACTCCGGAGATCCAGGACCTGGTCGCTGTTGCATCTGCGGCCGTGCTGGTCCTTCCAGGTAGACGAAACGGGCCTGGAGGACGCTCCCGGCCCGTTCGGTGCAGGCAATGCTCGCCGCTACTCAGCAGATCATGTCGTCTGGGTGATGGTCCAGCTCAGCGAGCCCGGTGCGCTGATGGCCAACCAGTAAACGCCACCGTGGTGGAACGTGGTGATGTCCACCGCTCCCGGTATCCCGACTCCCGATGGGAACCAGCCCTTGAACGTCTGGGTCGCCGGGTCGAAATACCACACCGCGGTCACGGACGAAAGAACATTGTTCGTCCCTGAAGCCGAGCCCGTCAGCGCAGTCTGGATTGACATCCCTTCGGCACCCTTCCATTCGATCGGTGTCCAGCGGAAATAGAGCGTGTATGTGAACGTGGTTGTGGTTCCCTGGTTCGTGAACAGATCCCCGGAACTCGTCGCACTCGTACCCGCCGAGTTGACCACGCGGATATCGACCTGGCCCACCACGGCCCCAGTCGGCACCGTTGCCCGGACCTGGGTGTCGCTCAGGACAGTGAAGGTGGCCGAGACGCCGCCAAACGTCACGCCCGTCGCGCCGGTGAAGCCGCTTCCCCCAATGATGACCAGGTCTCCAGGTTTGCCAGTATTGGGCGAGACACTGGACACCACTGGCAGGATGGAACCGGTGTAGAGGTAGTTGTCGGCTGCTGTGTCGACCGACGTACCGTAGATGGTTGTGACGATCACGCTCACCGAGCCCGCGATGTGCGGTGGAGCGATGACCGTCAGTGAGTTCGGGTCCGAGGCATCGAACACCGTCGCAGCGACACCTCCGAAAGTCACTGATGTCACATTGGTGAACCCGCTCCCGAGGATCGTGACATAGTTGAGGCCGGAACTCGGACCGGTGTTCGGATAGAGACCCGTGACGACAGGCCCGGAGCCCAACCCATAGGTGAACGCGAACGGCAGCGTTGTGGAGCCGCCGAGGCCGTTGAATGTCACGTTATAGGGCCCCCCGAAACCAGCCGGGGTCACACACGTCGCGGTCGTACCGTAACCCGCTATGCCCGTGCACGGCACGCTGCCGATCGTGATCGATACGGGGTTATAGAGGTTCGTGCCGTAGAGCGTTACGACTGTCCCGCCGAATACTGGCCCGGTCGCGGGCGAGATGAAGTTGATCGTCGGAGTGCTGAAGCCGCTGTAGTTGAACTGGTCGGCTGCCGAGGTCGCACTCGTGAGCAGGCCGTTCGTCACCGTGACATGCACGATGCCCACGCCGGGAGGTACGACGGCAGTGATGGAGTTCGCGTTGTTCACCGTGCAAGACGTCACGGCGGTGAGCCCGAACTTGACGCCGCCGGGGCAGATAACGCCGCCGAACCCGGTCCCGGTGATCATCACGAGTGAACCCGACGTGCCGAATGTCGGGCTGACTGCCGTGACGGTTGGCGCACTGGCGCCGTTGTCGAGGATGGTGACGGTAGCAACGGCGGTTGCCGTGTCACCGGCCGGCACATCGAGCGACATGGTGACATTGAGCGAGTGGGGGGCACTGCTCGAATTGACCATGGTCGTGAGGTTGTACGTTTGTGTGGTGATGCCACTGGTGAATGGGATGATCACCGGATTTGTGACGACACTGTAGTCAACACCGGAAGTGGCCGGGCTCAATCCGATACCCCCGAAGGTCAGTTTGAGGTTCTGGTCCTGACAGGACCCACTCGTTCGGTTGACGGTGATGCCGATCAACGAGCCCTCTACGCCCGATGGGGTGGAGTTGGCGAAGCTATACGTACAGCCGGGAACAGCGAACGCTGGCGCCGCCCCGCCCTGTATCAACGCGACGGCAGCGGCAATGCTGATGGCAGCCGCGATTGTGGCAGCCCTCAGAAGAGCCTGGAAGTGATAGGTGATGGCGTTCATCGCAGTACCTCTCCACTCTCTATTCGTCTCCGGCGCCCTGCAGTACTGACGAATTTCCCGGTGAAAAGTTGCGGCGCCGCCGACGTAGCGAGTAAGAGTGGCCCGCCCCATCGCTGCATGTGCTGCCAGAGTGTGACAGAAATGATCCGCATTTGGAATAACGAACTATCCCTATACGGACGGCAGATCTACCAACCCCATGCATCGCTCCACCGGCACGAGGTTATGAGGTTCGACCTCCCACGCTCGCGCCGTTAGATCGTCGTTTGCGCCGGTTCCTCCTGGCGTGCGTTGGCCGACAACATCATCGCTGCGAGCCCAATCACCGCGAGGCCCGACTGATAGGTACTGTGCAAACCGAGACCGCCGAGAACGACCAGCACCAATGCCGATGCAGCGAGCCAGCGCCGTTCACGCACGAGCCCCGAAACGGTTGCTGTGATCAAACCAACCGCCACCGCATAGACAATCGCGGGCAGAGTCCCCGTCATTCCCTGGTTCCAGAGCAAGAGGATCTTGGCTGTCGACGCACCGCCGATCAGCACGACTGCTGTGACCACGGCAACGACTATCCCGAGCTGCGAACTGCGCCTTTCACGGCCTGCCCGAAACGCGAAAAAGATGCACACAGCCGCAGCTACGGCGACCACTTCCGAAGCCCAGAGGAGACTCCGTCCGTCGAGTTGAGGAAAACCTGCCTGGGCTGCTGCCTGGCCAACTGCATCCGCGGACGCGAGGGCAAATGCAGCGAGATAGACACCCATCGCGAGCCCTGTACGCCGATCGATGAACGTGAGGGCGAGGACAATGAGTCCCAGTGAGACGGTTACGAGTGCAGGGGGAAGCAGGTCGCCCAGGATCCCCGCCCGTGTCGCGAACGCGGTCATCGCGAACACACCGACACCGGCAGCAGCAACCAGGCCTGCTCGCCCACAGCGCCCCCCGAGCGCAAGGGCGGCAAGTGGCAGGCAACCACCAACCAGGACCGCTGCCACGTAGTAATCGAAACGGCCAGCGAGGGTGAGCACCCGGTACGGAGTCGCCATCTCCTCCATACCGGGTATGTGAATGGCGGTCCTGGTGAACGAACGCAGGATGATGAGTTCAATCACCGCCGCGGCAGCGAGCCAGGCTGCCGCCGCAGCGAAGAGCCCTGCCGCATCCTGCGAACGCGAGGTAGCGGCACGTGCGGTCATGACCGCTTCGCCTCCTTGTACCCGTAGACTCCGAGCCCGACACCCACGCCAACGAATCCGACGAACAGCGCGGCAACGAGTACCCACGCCAGCGGGTTCGATTCATCGCCCACGATTTCGGTGCCCGAGAGGGAGAGACGGACGAACTGCGAGACCGACTTCCGGCCGTTACGGTCACCCTCGCTACCGTTCCAGACAGCGAAGGCCATGTCGGTTGCGGCACCCTTGGTGAATCCGGCGTTGTTGACGTCGCCGCTTGTCAGGGTGCGCTCGAAGACGACTGCCCAGTTCTTACCGTCGTGTACTCCGTTACCGGAGACGTCCTGCGTGTTCGCCTTCGAGAGCGTCCCGAAAGCGTGCGAGACGAGCGTCTGCACCGGGCCCGCAGCCGTGTCAGCATACGGGTTGCCGGCTGCTCGTGCGGTGTAGAAGAGGGTGTCCTTCGATGGGTACCCATCAACCAGGGCTCCAACGTAAAGGTCCGCGGGGTCTTTCACCCCGGTCTGTGAGTCGGCACGCCACTGCCAGATGTTCACACCGGCATTCAACTGGCCCATGCAGAGTGCCGGGACAGCACCAGCCGACGCCTGAGAGGGGAACTCGATGGCGACGGCATCCGAGAAGTCCTGGACGCGAGCTGTAATGTCGTCCTTCGTCGCGTCAGCCCACTCGACACGGAGGTAGATCTTGTCCTGGTAGTGGATCGCCTTTGCATTGATGGTTGGGATACTGCCACCGCCGGCTGCGTACGACGCTGCCTGCGCGGTAAGTGGCACCTGGATCTGCGCAGCATTCGCCCAGACACCGCTCGATGGGTCGAGGCCCGGGTCTTGATTACTGCCGAAGGCAGTGAGTGTCATGGTCTGCGAAGCGGCCGGGTTGACACCCGTGAACTGCAACAGGCCGGCCACACCCAGGACGATACTCGCGAGCCCCAGAGCCCGGCCGTGTTTGCGAACGAAATCACGAATCCTCATCTGAATCACCTCGAGAGCACCGGGATATCGTCCGGGGCGATGAGCTGGGGCTCTGTCGCCTCGGATTCGATGTCGTCGCTCATGTCGTCGTTTGCGGTCCCGGGCGGGTCCCAGGTCATCTGCGGTTCCTCCGCATAGGCAATGGGGCCAGCGTCGAGGAATGCAATATCGGCCTCGATCCAATCGGTGAGGGCCTCACCGGCGAGAAAGTAGAACGGCGTGCTCATCGCCCGGGCGGTGATGCGCCGGCCAAGGGCACTGCCCCATCGCCCAAGGTGTTCGCGGATGAACATCCGCTGGGCACGGCGCACCTGGGCCACACGGGGTGCACCCATGTGCTCGGTCGCGTGGTTCTGCTTCCTGCAGAGATAGCCCATGAATGCCAGCTCGACGGAGATGTCATCGGGCCGGAACCCTGGCTGTGCCGGGTCGACCCCGAATGCCCGGTAGAACCCTGCGATATCGGCCATGCGCGCGGTTTGCTGGCTCGGGTCGGTCGAGAGATAGGCCGTCTCGAACGTCGGGCAGTCGGGCGACGAGCTCAAGGTGAAGAGGCGGATATGCTCCGCCTCGAGCTGCTGCCGTTCCGCCGTCAGCACACGATTGACGAGATCCTCGAGCGGTGTGCCGGCAAACGACGGTGCAGCCGCCGTTGCAACCTGCTTCATCCCCTCGAAACTCTGCTGGTCGGGGTAGGCCATGGCATGGGCCAACAGGTCATACGCCATGGCACGCCGGAGCGTCACCGCACTCGATTCGGCAGTTGTTGACGTTGACTTCGCCATCGTCTCCTCCACCTAAATCGTGTTCATGGTGACCTGGGCCGGGCGCTCGATGAGCGGCTCATCCACGTGCACGCGGACGATCTCCTTCCCATTGCTGTCGTAGCCGATCACCGTGTCGTTGTAGATCTCGCGCTTCACCCCGGCGACCGTGATCTCACTGGTCTTTGGCCCCGGTTCTACCTTGTAGGAGAAGATGATCTCCTGCGTGGCACGGAAGAGCTGCAGAACAGCGAGCAGTTCGCGGCTGGGGTTGGTGTACTTCGCGATCGCGTCATCGACACCCGGGCCAAACATCTGGCGGAGGTAGTCGCGTGGGACCCAGCGTGGCGGAATGTAGTAGATATTCGGCTGGGTGCCGAACTGCGGGTAGAGCGGTAACGCAACCTTCTCGACCTGCACCAGGTAGTACAGGGGATTCTGGCGATCTTCGATCCACTGGCCGTCAGCACCCGCCTGGATGAGCCCCTGCAGCCGGATCTTGCCGATGCAGCCGGCCATGCAGCGCGTTTCCATCGGGAGCCCGTTCGTCAGCGGGTCGGAACCTTCGACACGGGGATAGCAGCCGATGCACTTCTCCGATGTCCGCGTACTCGGCCGGTACATCGACTTCTTGTATGGGCACGCCTCGACGCACTTGCGGTAGCCGCGGCACCGGCCTTCGTCGATGAGGACGATGCCGTCTTCCTCGCGCTTGTAGATGGCATTTCGTGGGCAGGCAGCGAGGCAGGCCGGATAGGTGCAGTGGTTGCAAAGCCGCTGGAGGTAAAAGAACCAGCCCGAATGCTCCGGGAGTTCGACGCCCTGCTTCGGGTAGTTGGTCGCGGTGTCTTCGAAGATGTTCGGTGCTTTCCAGTCCTCTTCGGGAGGAATGTAGCCCGTGACCATGTTGTTGATCTGGTCGGCCGTCTCGAAGATCGTCTTCCCTTCGAACGTCCCGTAGGGGGCCGTCCTGGGGTCTTTCTGGGTGGCATTCCAAACCTGCCCGCCGGGATTGGCCTTCTCCTGCATCTCGAGGATGTTTACATCCCAGTGCTGCGGGTAGCCGCCATACGGCTTGGTTTCGACGTTGTTCCACCACATCAACTCCTGGCCGGGTGAGAACGTCCAGGTCGACTTGCAGGCCATGGTGCACGTCTGGCAGGCGATACACCGGTTGATGTTGAAGACGGCGGCAAATTGACGCTTGGCCGGCCCGCCCGCAAAGCGGTAGTCCATCTCCCGCCCGAGATGCCAGTTGTAAACCTTGGGCATTACGCCACCTCCGAACGGGCAGACCCGTACACGTCGTCGAGAATGGCCTCCACGAACGCCTCGCCCCGGTTCTGGAGAATGGCGTGCGTGCCGGCGAAGTACTTTGACCGGAAGAGCATGAGTACCCGCTCACGGGGCATCCCCATCAGGGCATACTCCTCGATGAATGTGCGTGCCATGACTTCGTCGGGGTCGACACCGGGCGGGTAAGGGATGCGCACAGCAACGAACTCATACGGGTCGTCGGCCTCGAACTGCTTCTCAGCCATCGCTAGGCCCTCCTTACCGTGTTCAGGCCACCCTTGATGTAGCGCAGCATCGCCTCACTCTCAGCCCCCGGTGCCATACCCGTGGTGCCGGGAGTCCAGTTGCCGTCTCCGGCCTTCGTGATTTTCACGAGCGTTTCCTTCGGCACGGTATTGATGCCGTGGTTATCTGCCTCACCTCCGAAGAGGAACGCCTGTGCAACCTTCGCCTTATGGAAGAGCGTGTCTGTCTGGTGCATCGGCATCGACCAGTCCTTCGTCACACTCTGGTGGGAGCCGTAACGGAAATTCGCCTGGTAGCCGGTATCGGCGCTGACAGCACGCCCGTCTGGCCGCGATTCGAGCGCTTTCACAGTTCGCTCCGTCGCGATGAAGTTACCGTGCTTGGTCATCACCACGCCGCGAGGGTAGGCGGGGTTGTACTTCAGGCGGAGCATGCACCGGGCGACCTTGTAGCGCGGGTCATCCGCCTTCCAGCCGATGAACGGGCGGTCGGCAGGGTTCGCGTCTACCCAGACGAAGTCGCCATCCTTGAGTCCGAGCTCCTTCGCATCCTCCGGGTTCATGTGGAGTTGCTGGTCGCCGACGCTCGGGAGCCGTTTGTCGGCTCGGTACGGGTCGGCGAAGTTACTCGCCCAGAGGACATTCCAGTCGGTTACCGCCCACGAGGAGTGAACCGTGTGGCGCGTCTTCGGTGTGAGGAAATAGAACTTGTAGCCCTGTTCCCAGAGCGGGTTCTTCGTCTTCTTCGTCTCAGCCCACGAGAGCTTCACGTTGCGTACGGTGCGCCGCTCGGGGTCCATATCGTCCCACGGGATCCCGTAGTCATTCGGACGGATGAGCGGGTTGGTGGAGACGATGACGTTTGGCAGATATGGCGTCGCCTCGGGGCCTTCGCGGTGGACGATGAAGTTCTCCCCGTATTCGATCGCCTCGGGGATGTCGCAATAGCTGTTCAGCCGGCCGGTATCCGTGTGGAACGGGTAGCTGTCGTGGATCTGCTCCCAGAACGGGATTCGCGGGTAGGTACGGAACTGGAGGAGCGACGAGCCGGGTTCGCCGAACTTCCCGGCCATGATGTCCTTGACGGTGTACCCACGGCAGGTCGCGCTCGAATCGAGGAGCCGCTGCATGTAGACCTCGGTGCGGCCTTCGAGTGCGAACTTCCAGTAATCAGTGAACGCCTTGTTACCCGTCTCCTTTGCCAGCGCCTGGCCGACACCAGCCATGATCGAGATGTCGTCCCTGGTGTCGTAGAGCGGCTCCATGCCGCCCTTCCAGATCTGGAGGAACGGGTTCTGGCACGAGGCGGTGACTTCAACCTGCTTCATCTCCATCCACGAGTTCGCCGGGAAGATGAAGTCCGAGTACTCGCAGGTGGCCGTCATCTCGATATCCTGCGTGACCACCATGTCGACCTTCGGCAGGACGTTGAAGATAACGCCGTAGGCCCATTTCGCGTTGTTGATGAGGTTGACGTTGGTCGTCCACTGTACCTTGGTGGGCGTGGGCATGTGCGTCTTGCCCGTGAACACCTTCCGCCCGGCTTTCGGCGTGTCGACGATGAGCGCCTGATCGCCGTGATCCCAGTAGGCGGGTTCCTCATCCTTTGTGTAGGCGTGTGCCTTGATGTTCTTGCCGTCGACGGTGTCATCAAGGGTAGGCTCGAACGGGTCTTCAGCGATCCAGCCCTTGAAACCGGGCCCCGATTGGGGGCTACCCTGGAAGAGGGCAGCCTTGTAGTTGCCGGCCCAGGAGTATGCGCCACCACCCGGGATGCCGATGTTGCCCGTGAGCATGAGTGGCAGGAACTCGGCACGGTTGTGCAGCGTCGCGTGGAACCAGTGGTTGATCCCCTCGCCAACATGGACCGCAACCGGCTTGATCGTCGCGATATCATTCGCGAGCCGCTCCACGAGGTTCTTCGGAGCGCCGCTGATCTCCGAGACGGTGTCGAGGTCGTAGTCAGCGAGGTGGCGGCGGTACGCCTGCCAGAGCGTGAGGACTTCGATCTTCGATCCGTCCAGGCCGTTGACCGTGCCCGTGTACTCGAGGTCGGCGTCGTAACCCGTCCCGTCGTACCTGGTACCCACCTGGTCACGATTGATCGGCTTCAGTGACTTCGATTTGGCATCGTAAATCACATAGTCCTGGAGTTTCGCATATTGCTCTGCCGTGAGCCCCTGGGCCTTGAAGCTCACCCCGTCAGGCGAGAGTGATGGCTTGTAGCCGGCGATCACGTCGGCTGGGTTCAGGCGCTTGAGCGTGTCGGCCCGGAGCAACAGCGGGAAGTCGGTGAACCGCTTGACGAATGCGGCGTCATAGAGGTTGTGGTCCATGAGGTACTTGGTGATACCGAGGAAGATGGAGGTGTCACCAAGCCCGGGCCGGGTCGGAATCCAGTAGTCCGCCTTCGTTGCCGGAGGGCTGTATTCGGGCGTAATGGTCACGATCTTGCCGCCCCGCTCCATCATCTCGATGAAGAAGTGGGCGTCGGCCATCTTGTTTTCGACGAGGTTTTTGCCCACGCCGATGTGCAGCTTGGCACTGCGCATGTCGTTGAAGTCGCAGTCGGCGTTCTGGAGACCGGTGACGAACGGTGTACCGGGCGCCTGGTCACCGTGCCAGGTGTAGTTCGACCAGTTCCGGCCGCCCTTGGCGTCTTCGTGCTTCACGTTGCGTACGAACACATCGAGCAGCGCCATGCTGTTCGAGTTGCGGTACATGCCGTACTTACCCATCACGCCGAGGAGTCCCATGCCGCCGCGGAACTTCATCGTCCGGGTACCGGCGCCCTCCATGGCCTCGACCATCTCGGGCTGATAGCCCTCGGCGAGCAGGATCTTCTTGCCTTCTTCGCCGGAGTAGCGCCTGGCGATGGCGATGAGCCCCTTCGCGGCGTAGGTGAAGGCCTCATCCCAGGACACCTTCACGAACGTATCCTGGCCGCGGGCGTCGAACTTGTACTTCTTCCGCAGTTCGGGTGTGAATGGCTGGAAACCTTCGTCAGCCCACTGCTTCCAGCCTGCCCGGATCATCGGGCCCTTGAGGCGGTAGGGGCCGTAGACGCGCCGGGTGAGCGTGGCGCCCTTGTTACAGCCGCGAGGGTTCCACGCGTTCGTGGACTTGTTCCCCTGCAGGTCGCCAATTGCCTGCCCATCGTAGTTCTGCTCTGTTCGCATCACCACACCGTTGCGCACAAAGGCGCGAAGCCGGCAGTTGTGGGTGCAGTTGGGCGCACAGATGAACGTGAAGCTGCTGTCATAGTGGTACTGGTCCCGGTACACCTTCTCCCAGTTACGGTCGGGGTAGGTGGCCAGCGGGTTATCGATTCCTGGCGCTGCCTGAAGGAACGCCAGTTGCGTCTCGGCATAGACCGCCGCCGCGGTTGCGGCGGTTGCCCCTCCGAGTTTGAAGAACGCTCGCCGGTTCATCGCCATCGAGCCTGTCTCCCTTCCATCCCTGTGAGTACTCCCAGTTCCGCCGCACATGAGCGGCAGTAATCTCCGATTTCGTTGGTCACTTCGCGGCCGTCCGAGACCTCCTCCCCACAATGGAGGCAGTTGATGCGGCGCAAGGGTTTGCCGGGCAAGTCGAGCGGGTCGACCTCAAACGGCACGCTCATCATCGTCAGGAGTTCTGAACATGGCATGGCCAGATAGGCTCGGATCTGTGCGGCCGTTAGGTCCTCACCGGGCTCGGCCACGGCACGTCCCCGAACGTCTCCACGGACGGAAATGCGCACAGCCTTCTGGTTGGTGAGGTCATAGAAGGTCGCGGCAAGCTTGCCATAATCCAGTAGCCGAAGCGTGCGCCTTCCTGGCCGGCAGCCTGTCAGCACCTGGACGGCGTCCACGGCACAGCGGTCGGTTTCCACCGCAACGACGAGCCTTTTCGATGTATCGGGAAGTTCGATTCCGAGTGCGGCGGCACCGGCCAGGGCAAGCCGGGTACCAAGTACGATGCCGGGGCAGGCGTGCCCGCCATGTGCCCTGGCGGCGACCCGAACCGACCGCGAAAGCAAGAGGTCCCTGGGAAGCATCGCGAGTAACCGTTGCGCTATCGGTGGCGCCTGGTCACGCGCGGTCGTCAGCGAGAATCGTGCGAGGACATCTTCTCCCGGCTCCGGATCGAGCGCGGTGGAGACCACCGACGGAAATGGCTCAGGCGAATGCGTCTCAAGGAGCACCAGGTCGATGTCCACCGGGAGTGTGGCCACGAGTGCGCCCGGCTCGGGGGAGACCGGAGGGAGGGTAAGTTGAAGGCGGTCGGGACCACGCATGACCATCGCGGCCGGATGCTGGGCCCAGACTCGGCCCGAGGACTTCTCCGGCAGGTCGAGTTCATGGTGCGTCCGCTTCACCCAGGCGACATTCGCGTGCCCTCGCAGGGCAGCGACCAGTGACTCGCAGAGGGTCGACTTCCCCGACCGGGATGGTCCCCGGACGCAGACGACGAGTGGACCTGGAAACGACTCTGGAGCCAACTGGAAGCCTCTCTATCGAGTCCCGATACGACACGAAAATGCGCCGGGCACGGGTACAGCACATGTGACATTAGTCACAAGCAGTGTAGGTGGGGCCTATCGGTCCATACGTAAACGGCCGAACGTTCCAACTTGATTGATTGGGCACGAGGTCCCCGCCCACGCGAGGCTTCGCCTCTCCCGGTGTCCTAATCCCGGGAATGCGAGCGGCCTCAAGTCACCCACGACACAGGCAAATGCAGCCTGCAGCCAACCGCGACACCCGAGGAGCCGCACCGTCACGGCGGCCATCACTGCCGGCCAGGTGACGTTCAGTACGACGCACGCCGCATGACCACCATCCGGGTCGGGATACAGGCGCTGTGGACGGGTATGGAGAAAAGGAGGTGAGGGGGCGGCGCTGGAAAACCTGCGCCTGCCCCCCGGGGGTGGAGCGGACACCCCCTTCCGAGGCGCCGGCGTGCAGGTGGAGCGGACACCTCACGTCGGGCTGTTGCCTCGGCAGTCCGGATTCTAGCGGACGCTAAGTTGGACGCAACATGTCGCGAAATGCGCCGGCTAAATGGCGACGGCGTGCCGACGCTGGTTGCATGGAGCCGAAGTGCCTCCAACGGCTATTCCCGTCGGCAGCTTGACGTCCGCGGCATCGCCCCGGCCCTCGACGACAATTCCTCCCAGGCCAATTATTGCCTTGCGGGGCATGCGCACGGAGATCTAGACTCGTGGCATGCCTCCAGCAGTCGTGATGGGCGCCACACTCACCTGCACCTTCGGTATGGCGCCGAGCAATCTCATCGTTCTCCCACAGAATCGCGTGATGATGGAGAACAAGCCGGCCGCCAATATCATGGACAACAAGCCGATAGCGAATGTCCCCCCATTCGGCATGTGCCAGAGCCTGGCGAATCCAACGGTTGCCTCGGCTACAGCCACAGCTCTCGGAGTTCTGACTCCGATGCCGTGCGTTCCGGTCATCGTGGCGCCATGGGTTCCCGGCGCCGCGACCGTTCTCATCGCTAACATGCCCGCGGTGGACGCCACCTGCACCCTGACATGCAATTGGGGCGGGATTATCAGCATCACAAACCCCGGTACGACAAAGGAACAGATCCCCTGATCACCATGGCCCGTGGATAACGCACCGGACCGAACCCAGTTCACTCCGTCGCTACCACGATTAACCAATTCTCCGGAAGTACCGCGGATCGATGCGCAGGGATAGCCGGGGTTTCGCCGATCGACGCCGAACCCGGTGCCGTTCGGCCCATCCGAATGCTTCGCCGATCTGTTGCGATGGTTACAACAGGACGCAGAGGGACAAATGGTGACGCGAAAAAGGACAGTTCAGGTTGGCGAACGCGACGGGCGGTGGTTCGCGTGGACCGATGACCGGTTAGTGATGTGGTTCGAGAGTGAGTCGGACGCCCGCCACTGGGCGACTGCCTGGTCGTACCGGACGAGGCCTGCAGAGGCGGTGCTCGTTGACCATGGCACGGTCCGCGAGGTGATCTCGACGTACTGACTGGCAGCACGACGGCGGAGAGGCAAGGGCGGCGGCATATCTTGTGCCGCCGCCCTTGCCTTCGTGTCCCTATTCGCGCGGGCGGCCGAAGCCAAACATCACCTGTGCAACACGGCGCATCTGGATCTCCTCTGAGCCCTCGGTGATGCGATAGCGGCGGTGATGGCGGTAAATGTGCTCGAACGGCAAATGGCGGGTGTAGCCCACGCCACCATGCACCTGGATCGCCCGGTCGGCTGCATCGCACACGAGCCGGTTCGCACGGTAATTACACATCGCGACTTTGTCGCTGATCTCCATGTGGTGCTTCTGGTCGAGCTCCCAGGCGGTCTTGCGAACCAGGTTGCGGACCATCTCGCATTCCGTCTGAAGTTCGACAAGCGGCCACTGGATGGCCTGCCGTTCGGCAAGCGGTTTGCCAAAGGTGACCCGCTGCTTCGCGTATTCGATGGAGCGATTGATGCAATACTGGGTAGCGCCTACGCCCGATGCAGCTTGCCGGATGCGGTTTTCGTGGGTGAAGGTGTTCGCGAGTGCCAGGCCGTCGCCCTCGCGTCCAAGCAACGCCGTCGCGGGCACACGCACATCGGTAAGCGTGACCTCGGCATGGTCGGATGGCATGTTGAGCGTCCACCACATGAAGTCCACCGAAAACCCCTCGGTTTCGACGGGGACGATGAAGCAGCTGATGCCGCGGCCTCGCCCTTCCTCTCCCGAGGTCCGGGCGAAGATGAGGTCGTGCGTCGCGTTGTGAAGGCCGCTGTTGAAGCGCTTCTGACCGTTGATAATCCATTCATCGCCGTCGCGGACGGCCCTCGTCTCGAGCCATGAAGCATCGGAGCCGTGATTCGGCTCGGTGAGGCCGAACGCCACGCGCGTCTTCCCGTCGAACATGCCATCGAGGAATTCTTTCTTCTGTTCCTCGGTGCCGTAGTTCTCCCACATTTTCACTGTTGGGAAATTGCCGACGATGGATGATTCGTTCTGGAGGTCGTTGTGGAGACCGAGGCCCTTGGCGGCGAGGTGCTCGCGGATGACGGCCATGCCGAGATTGGTGCCGTCACGCCCGCCGTAGCGTTTCGGGAGCGAGTAGCGAAGGAGCCCGGCCTTGTCGGCGCGGCGCCGCATCTCGGCGAGAAGTTCCTCCCAGTCTTTCCGGGGTACGCCACCATTCTCGAAGTCGGTACGCGCGAACTCACGGCGGTGGTCGAAGAAGCGGATGTTGTCATCCTCTTGCTCGAGCGGTTTGATCTCGCGTTCGATGAACTCATCGATCTCGGTGAGAACCTGAACGATGTCGGGTGGGATGTCGTAATCCATGGAAAGTTCCTCCGAAGGTTGCGGGTACTTCGTACGCTACGAACGAAGCCAATGCAACAGCCAGGCCGCCATGCAGCGCGTATCAGGCAGGTTGAGGCTGGCGCCAGCTAAGCTCATAGATACGAACCGGCTCATCAAACCCGCGCAACTCTGCGTGGCCACGGTCGGAGAACGAGAACCCCTTACCAGCAACGAGTTCGCGGACAACCAGCGAGGTGAGGATTTCGCCACCTTTGGCCTGGGCCGCGATCCGAGCCGCGGCAATCACCGAGGCACCGAAGAGATCGTCATCTTCAGCAATCGGTTCGCCGGCATTGACGCCAACGCGAATACGGACCGTCTCGCCACCGGGGCCAGGTTGCTGGAATGCACGCTGAAGGGCAACCGCACACTCGAGCGCACGTTGGGCCGAGGCGAACGAAGCCAGGAATCCGTCACCGAGCGTCTTGACTTCATCCCCGCCATAACGCTGGAGTGCGTCGCGGGTGACTCGTTCATGGTGACGAAGGAGTTCGCGGCCAACAGCGTCACCGAGGCGCTGCATCATCGCGGTATGGCCCTCGACGTCGGTGAAGAGGAGGGTACGGAGTGAGCCAGCGATGGTTGGAGGTGGGCCTGGTTGAGATTCGTGGCTCGGAGAGGTCGTGGCAACCCGCGCGGGTGGTGGCGCCGGGCAATCCTCGGAGGCACCTTCATCGAGAAAGGCATCGATGATCTGAAGAACACCCTCGGAATCGCCGACGAATGGTGCGATGGAATCACCATCGAGGAGCACGAGACGGGCATCGGGGATGCGCGCGGCAAGTCCCTTGGCAACTTCAACACTCGACCCCTGGAACTTCTGCCGGTGCAGTACGAGCGTGGGCACCCTGACCTTCGGGATTTCGGGCCGGGCATCGAAGAGGGAGTAGCGGCCGAGGGCCGGGAAGAAGAGCTCGGGCTCGATGCTGTTCCGTGCAAGCATCGTGAACTGGTTAGCGACTGCACCGGCACTCCAGCCCACAGCACGGTGGAAGTAGGTGCGGATGAACAACTCCCAGTCGGCGTTGGCAAGGTTATTGACGGCCTCCCGCTGTTCCGACTGCTGACTGTTCAGGCGTCCGGTGACGTCTTCAATCGAGGCGTGTGTCATCCAGAGGACGAGCCGCGAAACACGTTCAGGGTAGCGTGCAGCAAACGCGAGCCCGAGGGGTCCCGCATAACTCGACGCGAGGATGGCGACACGATCGATTTCACAGCGATCGAGGACTGCGAGGATGTCGAAGATATGGGCGTCGAGGGACAAATCCTCAATGCCGCGTTCCGAGAGCCCGGTGCCACGCGAGTCGTAGCGCACGATTGTGCGGGATTCGGCTACGTGCTCCCACCACTGGCGGAATCCGGGAATCTGCCATTCCACCTGGAGGTGGCTGAGCGGCAGCATCGGAAGGACGAGCAGCGTCTCGTCACCCTCGCCCATTCGCCAGAAGGCGATGCTGACGCCGTCCTCGGTCGCCGCGTACTGGATAAGCGGGTTCATGGGCCACCTATCCTACTGCACGATCATCGCATCAGTGTGAAGAAGTGGTCCGGCTATGTGCGAAGCAGCAGCCCGCCATCGACAACCAATCCCTGGCCCGTCACGAAGGCCGAGTCATCGGAGGCGAGGAAAAGGATCGCACGGGCAACATCGATTGGCTGGCCGAGCCGCTTCATCGGCGATTTCTTCTCCCACACGGCGCGGATGTGTTCCTGGGCGAAGTTCTGCCGCGTCATACCCGTCTCAATGGCCCCGGGTTCGATCCAGTTCGCCGTAATACCGAACTTGCCGAGTTCGAGTGCCAGCGTCCGCGTGAGGCCTGCCACACCGGCTTTTGATGCACAGTAAGCCGAGAGGCCGTAGTCGGTTCGCTCGGCCATGACGGATGCAACGTTGACCAGCCGCCCTCCACCTGCCGCACGCAGGTGCGGAATCGCCGCCCGGCAGAGGAGAAAGACGCCGCGGATATTCACGGAGAACACGCGGTCCCACTCTTCGAGCGTTGCGACTTCGGCGAGTTGATTCGAGGCCGTGCCGGCGTTGTTCACAAGCACGTCGAGCCCGCCGAACTCCGAAACAGCACGACCGGCAAGGCGCTCACCGGCAGTCTCATCCGCCACGTTGTCGAAGGCGGTCACGATGTTGGCTATGCCCCCGTGCGCTTCTTCGAGCCGCGTACCAGGCAGGTCAACGGCGAGGACGCGGGCACCCTCCGCGGCAAAGAGGCGTGCCGTGGCCTCGCCGATACCCGACGCGGCGCCAGTGACTATGGTGCGTTTTCCTTCGAGTCGCATGTCAGTTGCTCCTGTTGGTGAGGTCGAGGTTGCGGAGGAAATCAAGAAGAAGGCGGTTCACCTCGGCCGGCCGTTCCTGCTGGGTCCAGTGGCCACACCCTTCGAGGATATGGAGCGCGCGGAGGTTGGGGACGTTCTCCCCCAGCCGGGAGATCGCTGTCGGGTTCCGTGCCGGATCGCGCGAGCCACTGATGAACATTGCCGGCTGCCCGACTCTGGCTCCAGCAAGGTCGGCCGAGCGCTCCCAGTTCCTGGTCACATTACGGTACCAGTTGAGCCCGCCAGTGAAGCCCGTATGCTCAAACTCGCTGACGTATACGCCGAGGTCGTGCGGTGTGAGCCAGGGTGGGAGTGAGGCCGGCACGGTGATGGAATCGATGAACCGGCCGCCTATCGGGATCGGCCGGAAACGCTCCTTACGGGGCGCATCCCCAGATATGGACCAGAGGAAACCAAGGATCGAGGCTCGCACGTCATCGAAGAGTTCACGGTCGGCGAGGCCCGGCGACTGGAAGTAGTCGATGTAGAAGATGTGACCGGGACCGGCAGCCGCCCGCATCCCGTCGAGCGGTGGAACGGATGAACGAGGTACATACGGGACGCTAAGCCCCGCCACAGCCGAGATGCGATCCGGGAAGCGCAGGGCGGCGTGCCAGGCAACGGGTGAACCCCAATCGTGTCCTACGAGTACGGCCCGAGGCTCACCCAGCGTGTCGAGAATGCCGATGATGTCGCCGGCCAACGAGTCGAGGTCGTACGCATCGATTGCTTCGGGCTTTGAACTCCCGCCGTAGCCTCGCTGGTCTGGAGCGATAACGTGGAATCCCGCCGAGGCGAGGGGCGTGAACTGGTGCCTCCATGAATAGGCCAACTCGGGGAATCCATGGCAGAGGATGACCGGGAAGCCCGCCCCAGCTTCGAAGCAGCGAAGCCGTTGCCCGTTGGATTCGATGACCCGTGAAGTCGTCCCGGGGATATTCATGCGCTGGCGATGACCTCATCGGTGAACGTATCGGTGATGTGGCCGAGGTGGCGGAGCCGTTCGATTTCGTCCTCTGCAAGGCCAAGGACTTCACGATAGACATAATCGTTGTGCTCACCGAATAAGGCTGGTGCCGTGCGGAGTGTGACGTTCGACCGGGAGAAGCGATAGGGCGGCGCGTTGAATTCGGTCGCCGGGTAGTCAGCCGTGGCGGGCAGGGGCGTCCACGCACCCATCTCTCGGAGGTGTACATCCTCGGCGGCATCTTTCGCGCTCAGCACAGGTCCAGCGGTGATACCCGCGGCCTGGAGGTCACGAAAGAGCGGCGTGCAGTCCCGAGTCGCGGTCCATTCGGCAACTCTCTGCTCGATGGCGTCTTCCTCAGTGGCCCGTCCGGCCGCCGTCTCCATTGTTTCTGAAGCCGCCCACGATGGGCTGCCCATGAAGCGGACGAGTGCTGCCCACTCGGCATCGTTTCGACAGCTGATTGCAATCCACTCATCGTTGCCAGCGCAGGGGAAGACCCCGTTCGGGACGAAGCCTTCGACAGAGCGATTGCCGATCGTTCCCTGCGCCCGGCCGTTCCACGCTGCATCGAGCGCAGCCTGCGGGAACATCTGGGCACTGCACTCCACCTGAGCCAGTTCGATCAGCTGGCCCTCCCCGGTTCGGCGCCGGTGGCGAAGTGCGGCCATTACGGCAAAAGCACCGTGGATGCCGCCCCAGAAGTCGCCGATGAACACCCCCACATTGGACTCGGGTGCATCCCCGCGGTAGCCACGAAGGATAGTGGCGCCAGCCGCGGCATCGATGTGCGCGCCATACCCCCGGCCCTCGATGTAGTCGCCCGTACGACCGAATGCTGGCATGTGCAAGATGACGATGTCTGGCCGCACCTCGCGGATCACGTCATCACTCAGGCCGAGCTTCTCCAACGTCCCGAGGGCAAGGTTCTCCGCGAGTACATCGCTGACCGCGATGAGTTGCTTGACGATCGCCAGGCCCTCGGGCGTCCGGCTATCGACCGTGAACGATTTCTTGTTACGAAGGACGTGGATGAATGCCGGGCTATTATTCCAGGGCCGGGGACCGATCTCTTTCGGGTGTCCGCCCATCCACGGCGGCAGGAACTGCGCAGTCATGCCATTGAGCCGCGGCGAAGCGGCACGTGTCATCGGATTCCAGATGCCCGGGTTTTCGACCTTGATACAGTCAGCACCCATATCGGCCAGGTACATGGTTGCGGTCTGACCCGCCCAAACCGCGGAGAAATCACAGATACGGACGCCAGCGAGTGGCAGGAACTCCTCGCTCATGCAACAACCCCCATCTCACGCCATTCGGCGACCTCTGCCTCCGAACATCCCGCATCGGCCAGTACCTGCGCGGCGTGCTCACCAGGCATCGGCGCCGGCTTCTCGATTCGCCAGGGTGTCTTCTCGAAGATGTACGGGCGTCCGAGCATGGGTAGTGTGCCGAGCGTCGCGTGATGGATCTCGGTCCACAGGCCGCGTTCGCGGAAGACTTCGTCTTCAAAGATCTCCTTGCCAGTATTGAGGGGTGCAACCATCGCCCGTACACGCCGCGCTTTGGCCCAGATCTCGGCACGTGTGTGGCTCAACATCCACGGGTACACGATGCTGTCGCACTCGGCCTTGGCATCGGGGTTTGCCTGGGTGGCGGGTTCCATCCATTTCGGGTCGCGCAGGGCATCGTCATCGACCATCTCGACAAATCGCTGCCAGTAGTTGCCGAATGAGGCCGTGACCTCGACATACCCGTCGGTACACGGATAGATGCCACCCGCGAGGCCTGTCGAGGCGGCAATGGGGCGCTCCTGGAGCCGGCCCGAGAAGCGCCATGCGAGGATGGATGAAAACCGCCGGTCCACGTTATTGATCTGCACCTGGAAGAGGGGGACATCAACAAGCTGCCCGACTCCGTGCACCTCGCTGGCATGAACCGCACCCATCGCCGCGACCGCTGCCATCGCCCCACATTGGAGAAGTGCCGCTGTTCCCCCGATCTTGAGTGGAGCCCGGTCAGCAATACCGTGGCTGTACATCTCGCCGCCCATCGCGTAGAGCACTGTCTCGGAGAGCCGGTAGTCGCGGTAAGGCCCGCTCCGCCCGAAGTTGGTAAGCGCCACGACGGGGATATCCGTTGCGTAGCTGGAGAGCGTCTCGTAGTCGATACCGAGACGCTCCTCCTGGGCTGGTGATGATGCGGTGACGACGAGGCCAGCCATCTTCACCAGTTGACGTACGACATCCCTCGACCTCGGTGATTTGAGATCGATCACGATGCCTTCCTTATTCGTATTGAGGAACTGGTACGTGGCACTACGGTCGGGGCCGGGCTGATCGTCCAGGTACGGACCGAGACGCCGGCCGGGGTCACCACCGGGTGGTTCGACCTTGATGACGCGGGCGCCAAGGTCGGCGAGGAGTTTCGTGGTATACGGCCCCGCGATCCACGTCGAAAAGTCGAGCACAGTGAGGCCATCGAGGGCAGGCAATGGGCAGCTCCGCTGAAGATGTTCGGTGTTGGGACTCTACCCCAGCGCCGAGACAGTTGTCAGGTTCGGGGGGCGCGCCGGTCCGTCATTGCCACGCCAAGGATCGGGAGGCCCGCAGCCGCGATGATGATGCCCGCGAGCGAGAACGCACCACGCACACCAAGCAGGTAGACGAGTGGTCCGGCGAGCGCGAATCCAGCGATATTCGCGCTCGAGGCGGTCATCGATGTGAGGCCCATGACGCGGCCTCGGTAGGTGTCGGGTGATTGCTTCTGGAGGTACGTTGCCAGGCAGATCTGGAGGCCCACAACGCCCATCCCCATGAGGGCCATGCCGGTAAGCGCCGTCTCGAAGTTCCGGGACTGGCCAACGACAACGGTAGCCGCGCCCGTCAGTGCGAGAGCGGCAGCACCGATTGGGAGCAGGCGCAGCTTTGGCCCGAGGGATGTGAAGAGCGTCGCGAGTGCCATCGCTCCGACACCTTCCGTGGCAAGGAGAACGCCGTAGCGGCTCTCCGGCAGACCCAGGGCCTCTTTGACCAGTGCCAGCGTCCCAGCATTCACTACGGGAGCGAGAAGCATGATGATCCCAATAGCACCAATGACGGTGCGCAGGTTGCTACTCCGGGTGGCGTAGCGGAGACCCTCGAGCGCTGCCCGGAACGGCGAGGTCTCGTCTTCGCCCGGCTCCGTCTGGATGTAGCCGATCCCTCTCACGAGGAGTGCCGATGCGACGAAACTCGCTGCATCGACCACGAGCACGAGCGTCAATCCGCCGGCGACCATGAGCCCGCTCGCAAAGGCAGGTCCGAGGATCATGGCGAGCCGCGATGCAAGTTGGAGCATGCTGTTGGCCCGCCCGATCTGGTCGTCGCCGGCAACAGCGGGCCTGAGTGCCTCGGCAGCAGGGCGGCGAAACGCCGAGAGCACCGCAAGGGCGAACACCGCTACATAGACGGCAGCGAGTTGCGCACCAACAACGGAAGCTCCCACGGCCAGCGCGAGGATTGCTGCACTCAGCATGTCAGCAATCACCATGATCCGGCGGCGCTCGTGCCGGTCGGCGGTTGCGCCGGCAAACGGGCCGATGAGAACCGTGGGAACGGCGGCGAGTCCGAGCAGTGCACTCACGGCGACGGTCGATTCGGTCTCTCGGTAGACGGCGATAGAGGCGGCAGTGTTGAGTACCCAGTCGCCAGCGACAGAGATGCCCTCGGCACTAACAAGCCGGGCAAGGGCATGCCTGGCGATTGGGCTCCCGTGTCTCTCGGCCACTCGTTCCGCTGCTGCCATCGCAGGCTGGCTCCTGGCGCTGCCTCGTTCTGCTCAGCCCGCCCGCGGGAACAATACAACGACGCGTCGTACATGCGAGCGAGTTCACCACGATGGGCGTCGACGCCGTAGTTCCTCAGAAGCAGCGGTTACCGGAGGCTTGGGCATCGATGGGGCCGGTGGAGTAGGCTATCGGCATGCCGAACAGTGACACTCAACCAGCCGACCGTGTTGTTGGACCGCTTCGCGTAGCGCGGCGGCCATTACACACCGGGCTCCGCCAGGTTCAACAAGCAGCTTCTGCACTCGATGCGGACCCCCGTGTCACCCTGGCCGCCCTGGATACGGCGGTCCACTATCTGCGATCTGACCTCGCGCCGATCCTCCATGCGGAGGAGTTCGTGCTGTTCCCGGCCGTGGATGGGGTGATCGGCAATATGGGCGCAAGCGACATCATGCGTGCCCAGCACGCGGCCATCGTAGCGATGATCGAAGACCTGGAGCGGGTGGCCGGCGCTGCCCGTGCCGATGGGAGCATCGAATCGTATCGGCAGTACCTGGTGCCATTGCTGCACGGGCTCTATGCAGCGGTTCGATTGCATCTCGAATCAGAAGAGGCTGTCTGGATAACACTGCTCGACGAGCACCTGAGCGAATCGCAGGTGCAGGTCATCATCGACAATCTCGACCGGGTGTCCTCGGCTCATCGCGATCAGATGTCAGCCGTCAGTCACTGAGGTAGCCGCTCAACGAATCGGAACACCGCATCTCGTACCGCCCCAGGCTGTTCAAGCATCGGCAGATGCCCGCACTGCGGTATGAATTCCAGCTTCGCACCGGGGATCTCTCGGGCCAGGCTCGCACTATTGGCGGGCGGCACCATCGGGTCGTCCTCTCCGCAGAGCACGAGCGTGGGGATTGTTAGCTCGTGCAGGCGGGAATGGCTCGACCACGCGTTCATCGCCTCTCGCTGGCGTTCGACCGCGAAGCGCCGGGGCGGAGCCTCGAGATCAACAGCGAGGCAGTAGTCGAACGCTTCGGGATCTCGTTCACGCCAGCCTGGTGAGGCCATCGCCTCATCCTGCCTGGCGAAGATCTCTTCGCGCGACATGCCAGGTTCGATGCGCATGGCCTCCGTCACGCGCTCGGTCTCACCAACCGAACCAGGCCCCCGGTGGCTCGTGCCGCAAAGGATGAGAGCCCTGATTCGCTCCGGGTGGCGCAGTGCGAACTCCTGGGCCAGCATCCCGCCGCGCGACCGGCCGTAGATGATCGCTCGCTCGAGACCGCATGCATCCATGACGGCGGCGATATCCTCGACCTCGCCGGCCACGGTATACGGTTCGTCTCGCCGCTCGCTCGAGCCGATGTTGCGGCAATCGAAGGAGACGACACTCAGCCGCTCAGCCAGCAGCCCCGGCAGGCGGCCCCAGTGGGCCATCCGGTGTGAAAGGCCAAGGACCAGGACGATGGGCGGTGCGTCCGCGCTCCCGAGCAATTCGTACGCGATTTCCCAGCCACTGCTCGAGGTTGTGGGCATCACCGGCCTCCGTAGCGAATGATGGACATCGTACGCTCCGGCCTCAGCCTCGCCCATAACACCGCGACCGCAGGCCGGGGTGTTTTCGCTGCGCGAAGAGAGCCTCAATCGCTACGGACTCGCAGCGTCGATCGGCCGGGCGCCGGTGAGCCCCAGGAGATCAGCCACGGCAAGCCGCACATCCCACCCACGCTGGCCGGCACTCACGAGGATAGATTCATGGCGTGCCGCCTGGGCCTCGATACAGACGGTGAACCCTTTGCCAATGAGGGCAAGAGCACTGATGCCACCAACCTGTAGCCCCGTATACCGCTCAGCGTCGCGATGGCTCGCCATCCGGAGCTTCTTCACACCGAGTGCCGCCGCGGCGCGCTTGAGGTCTACCTCAGCGGTGGCAGGCATCATCAGGAGGTACGGTTTACCCCTCGGCGGGTCCTGTTCGAGGACGAGGGTCTTGTACACCAATTCGGGGGCGATGCCGGTGTGCGCTGCCACATCGTCGGCCGAGCGAATGGTGTCATCGAACTCGAACGTTTCGTGCAGGATCTTCTTGTGTTCGAGCATGCGGATGGCGAGCGGCTTCGCAGACATGGCTAAAACGATAGCCGCCCGTCCGTCGTTCCTCTACAGGTGCTGGGTCACTCCGCCATCGACGTGGAAGACTTGCCCGTTGAGATACCCCGATGCATCCGACGCGAGCAGGATGGCAAGTCCGGCAACCTCCCCGGCCTGCCCGAAGCGGCGCATCGGGATGAACCGAAGAAGCTGGTTGTTGCCGATTTCAGCCGGACCGCGGCCCGGTGTGAAGTCCATCCAGCCGGTCGAGATGCAGTTCGAGGTGATCCCCCGGCCACCGAGTTCCTGGCTCAGTGCCGTACTGAGACCGATGACACCAGCTTTGGCCGAGGTGTAGGCGCTGATGTTCTCAACACCGCGCTCTGCCATGACGGTATTCACAAAGATGATGCGGCCGCTGCCCCCCGCGGACTGTTCCTTCACGAAGGAGCGCGCGGCGTAATAGGCGCCGTGGAGGTTGATTGCCTGGACTTTCGCGAACTCCGCGTCTCCTGTCTTCGCGAATGCCTTGGTAAGCATGTAGTCGGCCGCGTAGACGAGGATCGATGGCGTTCCCCATTCCCTGGTTAGCTGGCGTAGTCCAACCTGGACGTTGGTCGGGAGGGTGACATCCCACCCCTGGCTAAACGACGAACGGCCAGTATTCGCCACCTCTTTCGCGATCCGCTTTGCGGCCATTACTTCGTCGCCATCCAGTGTGGCGGAGGCGATGGCAACGTCAGCGCCAGCCTCCGCGTAGGCGAGTGCCACAGCCCGGCCGATAGGTGTCGAACATCCGACGATGAGGGCCTTCTTGCCAGCAAGATTGAACCCGGGCTTCGGCTGCCAGGCGAACTCAGACATTTCCGGCCTCCATCTGGTACCCGGTGGGAGCGATACCCCCGGCGAGGCCGCCACCGTCGATGACGAAGATCTCGCCAGTGATGTAGCTGGAGAGATCGGAACAGAGGAAGACGGCGAGAGGGCCAAGTTCCCATGCCTCACCGAGCCGGCGGGCCGTGTTGAAACGGCCGCGCGCGAGGGTACGTTCGTACTCTTCCTGTGACTGAGGCTCATGCTGTGCGACATAACCCGGTACTATGCAATTCACGCGGATATTTTCGCCCACGAGCATCCCCGCGAGGCTCTTCGTGAGGGAGATGACACCGCCTTTCGCTGTCGCATAGGCGAACGAACTCGGGTGTGCACGAAGGGCGGTGCCGCTCGCGACATTGACGATCGCCCCACCCTGGTTCTGTCCGACGAGTGCCTTCGAGGCGGCCCGCGAGCAGTAGAAGGCGCTGTTCAGGTTCACGCCGATAGTGTCATGCCAGTCATCGTCTGTCATGTCCCAGAGACGGGCACCAGCGCCACGATGGTCGCCAATCCCCGCGTTGTTCACCAGGTAGTCGAGCCTGCCAAAATGTTCGACAGTCTGGGCGATAAGCGCGTCGCACTGGGCACTGTCCTGGACGTTCGTGGTGATACCGAGCGGCCGGCGGCCGGTTCGCGATGCGAGGAAGTCACACGTTTCGTCGATCTGGCTTCTCGTTCGGCTGGCGATACAGACATCGGCGCCAGCATCAGCGAGGGCAGTTGCCATCGCTTTGCCAAGGCCACGGCTGCCGCCGGTAACGATAGCCACGCGTCGGGGCGGACCATCGAGCCGGAGGGATTCGAGGACCATGTGAATGCTCCAGGTGGTTGGTAGCCGGAGCTTACGCCGGTCCGCTTTGCCACGCGATTTCAGGCGACGCGAATGCCAGCAATGACGAGCGTGAGGACCGCGACACCCCATCGGTAGACTGCAAAGGGAACGAGTGTGCGCGTTTGCAGGTAACGCAGAAGCAGGTGGATGACCAGGAAACCGACGACCGCCGAGAACGCGAATCCGACAAGCAGTTGCACGAGTTCGTGCCCGGAATCGCCCGAGAGGTCCTTTGCCTTCAGCAGCGCCGCACCAATGAATGCGGGCGTGCCAAGGAGGAAGGCAAACCTTGCGGAATCACTGCGCGTGATGTTGCGGAAGAGGCCGGCGGTGATGGTAGCCCCGGAGCGGGAGACGCCCGGGATCAGCGCGCAGGCCTGGGCGCAGCCGATGAGAACAACATCGAGTATCCCGATATCGGAGATGGTGCGTTCACGCTTCCCCATGCGGTCGGCGAAGTAGAGCAAGACGCCGATGAGCCCCATGGTGAGCGCGACCAGCCATGCCTGGCGGACGTTATCTTCGATCCAGCTATTGAACAGCAACCCCACCACTGCTGCCGGTACCGACCCGAGGGCAAGTAGCCAGAGGAGGACGCTCTCCTCGGCATAGTTCCGCATCACAAGGCCATGGCTCTTCAGGTCCAGCAAACCGGAGCGGATCATCACGAGCCAATCACGCCAGAAATAGGCGAGCAGGGCGAGCAGCGTGCCGGCATGCAGGCCGACGTCGAACGAAAGGCCCTGGTCGGGCCACCTGAAAAGTGCGGGGACGAGGATGAGGTGACCGGAGGACGAGATCGGAAGGAACTCGGCGAGGCCCTGGACGATGCCGAGGATTGCGGCGCGAACGTACTCCATCGCGCGTTAGGCTGCTGCTGCAGGCGAGTACGGGCAACAGATGCCGTACACGCCCGCAGCACGGCTGGTGTAACTATTCGATTCCCGCGATCTTCGTGTACCGTTCGATGGTTGGCCGCCCGGCAAGGTTCCCCTTGAGAGCGCCATTCAATGCGGCCATGTGCTCACTCTTCCCATGGGCTGTAAGTGCGTCCTCGTTCTCATACTGCTCGTAAAAGAGGTAGACACCCGGTTCGTTTACCGACTTATGGAGCGAGTAGGCGACAACGGGGCCTTTCTCGTTCGCTTTCACCGCCGCAACCATGGATTTGAATGCGGCCTCAACTTCATCCTCTTTGCCTGGCGCGACTGGCAGCTTCGCAACGATGGTGATCATCAAATGTGTCCTTCACTGTGCTGGAGTGTCACGGATTCTACGCATGGGAGCGGCGGGTGTCCCGTGACCATAGGCCGCCGGTTTCCTAGCATCCGTAGCAATGCTTCAGGGCATGTCGAAACACCGCGGAGAGGCCTGTGTGTCTGACGCACGGACGCACGAGCGGCATGCCCCTGGCGTTGAGTATCCCCGCTGGTACCTGAAGCGCTGGCACTTTCTTCCCGAAGGCTACCTCTCGCGCCGCAGCGCCTGGGGGTACGACGCGGTCATCAGCCGTGTCTATCACGTTGTCTCGGAGCCTCGAACGCTGGCCGCGGTCGTTCACCAGATGCGGGGTCAATCCCCAGCCCGCATCGTCGACCTTGGCTGCGGGCCAGGGCGCGCACTGAAAGCATTTGCCCGCGCATTTCCTGCCGCGAAGCTGACTGGCATCGACCTGTCACCATTCCTCCTCGAACGGGCGGAGAACCGGCTGGCCGGATATGACGACCAGGTTCAGCTCGTCCATGCTGATGCAACCCGGTATTCCTTCGAAGATGCCGATGCCGTCTTTGCCGCGCACCTGATCGGTCACCTCCCCATCGAGAAAGCCCAGGCGGTACTCCGTGCAGCACGGCAGGCTCTTCGCCCCGGTGGGGTACTTTACCTGCTCGACCACACATGGCATCCGACGCCAACGCCGGGTTTTCGTGCAGTCGGTGAGCGCCGCCTCAATGCAGGTATCCTGCGGTTCCGCTGGCTGTCGCCGGACTAGCATTGGCTGGCGTCGCGACGGCAGAACCAGTAGCCTTGTGGGCACTTCCGGGGGTGGATATGGCCTTTCTACCAGAGGTCATCGAGCGGGGGTGTTCATACCCGAAATCAGCGTCGTCGGGACTCTCGTTCGAAGGAAATATCGTGCATATCTCCTTGGCATTTAGACAGGTGCAGGATGCTGCAGCGGCAATGCGTATCAGCCGCCGTCCGCTCGAGCGGCTCTTCCAGGCGATGCCCGGTGCCTGACCGTCGTCCCCTCCGAATTGTCCACACCTCCGACGTCCACCTCGGTGCATACGCAGGGAGCCAGGAGGAGCGCTGGCACACGCGGCGCTCGCTCATGGAGGAGACCTTCGGACGGGTTATCGACCTCGCAAACGACAGCGGGGCTGACGCACTGGTCATCTCCGGCGACTTCTTCGATAACGACAGGGTTCCGGCTGAGACCGTGGAGTTCGCGGCACAGGAGATCGCTCGCTTCCGCGGGCAGACATTCCTCCTCCCCGGCAACCACGACCCTATGGACCCCGGCAGCATCTACTGGCGGTACGACATGGAGGGAATCGCAAAGCGCCTGACCATCGTCCGGGAGCACCGCGGCCAGTTCGTCGAGCCGGAGGGTCTCGACCTCGTCCTGTGGGGTCGTGCCTATATCGATACCGACTGGAAGTTCCGTCCGCTTGATGGGTTACCGAAGCGGCTCGACCATCGCTGGCATATCGCCCTCGCCCACGGCCATTTCGTGCATGAGGGCGGCGAGACACACCGATCGCTGCTCATTCATGAATCTGAGGTGGCGAATGCCCGGGGCCACTGGGATTACATGGCGTTTGGACACTGGGAGCCACAGGCAGACGTGAGTGCCGGGGGCGTGACTGCCGTGTACTCGGGCGCACCAATGCCACTGAGCGACGCGAACAAACGGGCCGGGTGGGCAGTTGTGGCGGACTTCGACGACACCGGGGTTCACTGGCGAACGCATCGGGTCGATCCGCGTCCAGCGCAACTGGATTGAGGCTCGTTGCCCGCACGCATGCGCATTGGTAGATTGAAACTTCGGCCCGGAGCGGCGCCGACACGTGGCAGGGTAGCTCAGCCGGTCAGAGCGCACGACTCATAATCGTGAGGTCGGGAGTTCAAGTCTCCCCCCTGCTACCACGTTCCCAGTTTGCAACCGCCGGACGTTCGCTTCGAGGTGGCCGTTGTCCTTGTCGACACTCATGCGGTTAGGACGGCATGCTCGACGGTTGCGGTTATCGCGTTGTGGTCGGCGTTCTCCGGACAATTGATCGGCGCACCGAAGTTGACGCGCACGTGACCCCGCGGGAACAGGCGCCATCGGCCCTCGAAAAGCCCGGGACGCAGGATATCGATCCTCACCGGGAGCATTTGGGCGCCACTCCTGGCAGCCAACCACCCGGCACCAGCCTTGAATGGCTGGGTCGGGCCACCGACGGTGAGACCACCTTCGGGGAAGATCAGGACGTTCCAGCCATCGGCGAGCAGCGCTGCAGTTTGTTCGAGGCTGGACCGGATGTTGTGACCCTCATTCTCGAACGGGAAGGCGTTGCCGAAGAGGCGGACGCTAAAGCTCCGGCCCCAACTGCTGAAGAGATCGTCTTTTGAGGCTGCGACAACGGTCTTGCGGCGAAACTTGCCGCGGAACGCCATGAGCAGCATGCCCCAGTCGAGGTGCATGTTGTGGTTGCTCACAACCAGGCATGGCCCCGAGAGGCGTTCGATGTTTTCGAACCCGCGCACCTCCACCTTGTAGCCAACTCGGAAGAGGGGGAAGAGGGCAAGTGACTGGATTGCCTCGCGCAGCCACTGAATGGAACCGTGGCGGGCCCATGCGGCATGCGTGGCGGAACGGCGTGGTACGGTCATTCCGCCTCCGGTGGATGAGCTTCATGCCGGGGCCCACAGGCGTACCGTTGGTCACTATCGTACGTGCTTCGGCGCGCACACACTGGATGGCGGCTCACACGGTCGGCCCCAGTGCCGGGATAACTTCGCCAGCCCAGGCGTGAAGGGCATCCCAATCAAGAGGAGGCCGCAGCGCGATATTGACGCGTGCGGCGCCTGCTTCCTCGAAGCGCTTCACCAGGTCGATGGCCTGTGCGGGGGTACCGAGTACCACACCGCGACCGCGCTGGTAGTCGGCAGCCGCCCCCCATGTCTCCTTGAACTGCTGCTCGGTGCGGCCAAGGTCACCGGGAGAAGCAGCCATGTGGAAGCTCAGGTTCACGGTGCGCTCGATAGTCGTGGGGTCGCGGCCCTCCTTTTCGCACCATATGTCGAGCACACCCTGGAGTTGCCTGAACTCCTCGACCCCGGGATAGGGTGCATTCCAGCCATCGGCGTGACGGGCAGCGATGCGGAGTGTGCGCTTCTGGCCGCTTCCACCCACCCAGATCCGCGGGCGGGCCTGTATCGGCTTTGGATTGCAGGCGGCATTGCGAAGCTGGAAGTACGTTCCTTCGAAGTTCGAACGGTCCTGGGTAGTCAGCATCCGCACCACCTGGACACCTTCTTCGAGGATATCCATCCGTTTCCCGATCGAAAGGAACGGGATGCCGTAGGCCGCGTACTCCTGCTGGTGCCAGCCAGCCCCGAGCCCGACTTCGAGGCGCCCGCCACTGAGTTGGTCGATGGTTGTGAGCGTGTTGGCAAGGACCGCCGGGTGGCGGTAATTCATCCCAAGGACGAGTACCCCGATGCGCACGTTCGTCGTCTCGCAGGCCATGGCGGCCATGCAGGCCGTCGCCTCGAAGCAGGCGCCGTTACCGTCGAAATAGGGTGCTTCATAGAAGTGATCCCAGACGTCGACCCAGTCGAACCCGGCCGTATCGGCCCAGCGCCACGTTCGGCGCATCTCCTCGATGCTGATGTTCTGCTGGCCGATATGGAGACCGAACTTCATGGTGCTCTCCGGAAAAGGGTGTCCGCAGTCTACTGGAGCGGGGGTAGAGGAGGGAGCCGCTGCTCAGGCTCGGTGGCGGACCGCCTGTTCCAGGTCGCGTTTGACATCACGTTCCTTGAGTGCCTGGCGCTTGTCATAACGTTTCATGCCTCGACCCAGCCCAAGCTCGACTTTGACCTTCCCCCGCTTGAAGTACATCGCGAGCGGGATAAGGGTGAGGCCGCGCTCCTCGAGCGCCTCGGTGATTTTCGCTATCTCTTTCCTGTGGAGGAGGAGCTTGCGATCGCGCGTCGGGTTGTGGGGCGTGTACCCCGCGTTCTGGTAGGGGGCGATGTGCATATCCTGGAGCCACACTTCACCGTCTCGCACCCGCGCATACGAGCCAAGCAGTTGCACCTTGTGCTCCCGAGCGGATTTCACCTCCGAACCGGTCAGCACGATGCCCGCCTCGAAGCGCTGGAGGATCTCGTAGTCGTGCCGGGCACGGCGGTTCTGGGCGATGTTAGAGGAGTTCGGGTCGGCCATCTTCTTGCTACGACAAACGGCCCCGGTCCGCGCAGGCGGTTCGGGGCCGCGGTTCATCTGATCCGAGTGTAACGCCCTATGGGTTGCCGCGCAGGATATCGATTGCCTTGAACAGTTGAATGTCACCCTTGTTGATGTAGTCGTCGTTCGTCATTGGGAGTTCGACGTCGGGTTTCACGCCTACACCTTCGATCTGATCACCGCTCGGGGTATACCAGCGGCCGACCGAGATGTAGAGGGCACCGCAACCGTTCTGCTCGGTTGAACCGCACTTCGTCAGAGGCTGGAGTTGGTTCACGGTCCCCTTGCCGAAGCTCCGTGTGCCAACGATCTTCGCGCGGCCGTTATCGTGCAGGGCCCCTGCCAACACCTCCGCGCCGCTCGCGCTGCCCTGGTCCATGAGGATGACGATAGGAAGCTTCGTGAAAAGGCCACCGGCGTGCGCAGTCCAGGTGGTTTCCTTCCCGCCCGAGTCCTTCTCGGAGAGGATCGTGCCGCTGTCGAGGAACTCATCCGCGACCTGGACCGTCGTGCTGAGCAGGCCGCCCGGGTTCGCACGCAGGTCGAGGATGAGGCCCTTGAGCGGTTTGCCCTGCAGTTCCTGGAGTTTCGGCTTGAGTTGCTCCTCGGTCTTCTCGTGGAACTGGGAGATGTTGATGTAGGCGATATCGGTGACGTCCTTGCCGGTGCTGTCGACGAGCCGGGTCTTGCTTTCGCCCGGGATAACCTCCAGGCGCGGCTCCGTGAAGACACTGTCGATCTGAATCTCACCACGTTCGACGCTGATGGTCTGGATGGTGCCGTCCGTGTGTTTCACCTTGAGCACGACCGTGGTGCCTTTCACCCCCCGAATCTTCTCCACAGCCTGCTGATCGCTCCATCCATCGGTCTTCGCCCCGTCCACCTCGAGGATGATGTCCCCGGCACGGATACCTGCGACCTCGGCCGGGGAATCGCGGAACGGGGCGACGATGGTCACCGCGCCTGACTTGTCGCTGACGCTTGCACCGATGCCCTGGTAGGTGGAGTTGAGATCGAGGGCGCCGGCCTTGAGGTCGTCGGGGCTGAGATAGGCCGTGTGGGTGTCATTGAGCGATTGCAAGACACCATTGATCGCAGCTTCGCGGAATCTCTCCGGGGTAATCGCGTTCTTATCGACATAATTGTTTTTCAGGAGGTCATAGATCTCAGTGAGGATGGCCGCACCCACCTGGTCCTTGCCGTTAGCCGTGGCAAGGGCGCCCGTGGCCGCGCCGTTGGAGCCCGAATCGTCAGCGGTGAGTGTCTTCACACCCCAGCCGAGGCCAAAGGCAAGCGTGACAATCGCGAGGAGGAGAAAGACGAAGACGGCGGAACGAGCGGAGCGCTCGACGAAGCTCGGCCGGGCCGGCTGCGAAGGAATGTCCATGAGGCGGGCGTGCTGCCTTTCCGGCCATGACAGCCGGTGAATCACTCCCGAGTGTACATGCGACGGGATCGGGGCTTCAATTTCGGCTGATTACCCCCCATTTACGGGCGCATCTCCGGGCGTAGCGCGGGGAGAGGGAACTGCGGCGACCGCGGGCATCAGCCGTTCGAGTGGTGCACCGCGTTTGCCAGGCCATCGCAGGACATAATCTCCAACCGGGTCGCCAAACGAGCCCGATACTGCGTCACCCGCGAACCTCCCACAGGCAATGAACGCAGATCCGTCGGCAGTCCAGGGCGTGTGGGAGAGGCGGTACTGGTCGAAGAAGCCGAGGGACGTGCGGAAGTCCTGCGACGGTACGAATGCCTCCGTCGCACCGGAGAACGAGCCATCGGCTGTCCATGCATAAAGCGCGTAGCGGCCATCGCCAGTCTGGGCAGGGACGACGGTCAGAAGGCGGTCTCCGAGCGGGGACCAGTAGTAGGAGACGAACGGCCCGCGGGCGAGGAGGCGTTTCTCTCCCGAATCAAGGTCGATACTCCACAGATCATCGAAGTTGCCAGTGTCCGGAGAACGGGTAATGGCAACGCTCAACTCGCGCGTACCGGGGCGAAAGGCAAGCGCAACGCCACCGGGGAACTCGCCGAGTGGGCGCGGGCTTGCTCCATCGGGTTCGGCTGCAACAACTCGGACACCCTCACCTGCATCGAGTGCGAAAGCGAGGCTTGCCCCGTCGGGGCTGTAGACGGGTGCGCGAAAACCAACGGCCCGCTCCGCCAGGACATTCCGCCTCCTGTTGCCATCCACTTCCAGCACGACAATCTCGGGACCAGCATGCACCGCAAGGTGCGACCCATCGGGTGACCAGCAGGGGAAAAGCGGTGCACCGTTGAGCACCGGCGATGACGTAATCGCCCCCTCACGGTCGCTCAGGAAGAGGGTGAGACCGAGCGCGCTGGTTCCGACAATCGCGAGCGTGTCGCCACGGGGTGACCAGAGGGTGTAGTTGGGCACCCTGGGACCAATGACAGGCTGCACATTTGGTGTAGAGCGATGGAGTTCGCGAAGGAACTCGCCATCACGGCTCACGAGGTCAACGGTACTGGCTGTCGGTTCGCCATGCGCGATGGTGCTCACGGCAAGGCAATCACCAAGAGGGTTCCAGTTCGGCCAGAAGCCGGAAGGGGCGAGTTCGAACACGATTGGCAGGGCGCCGGCAGAGATCTGCGCCATGGCAACACGGCCACCCCGTTCAACGAGCGCAATTTCGGTGGTCACGCAGCAAAGGTAGCGGAAACGCGGCCTGAGAGCCCGGCTCTCTGGGATAAGATGAACTTCGCACTATATCAGTTATGCAGCGAATAGCCTCAAACGGTACTCCGAAGTACCGCCTCCTCCGCCATCACGCAGTGTCGGCCACCAGCCATTCTTCCAAAGGGTGCCCGCACCCTGGTTACCCGTTCCGCACCGACTCGTCACGCGTGCCGCGTTGTTCTGTCACCGCGTGGGCCTGAACAATCCCTGCACGGGATCGACAACCAAGGCAGACCGGTTACGGCCGGGGTTGCTGTCCGGGGGAATAGAAAGTGGAATGGCCGTCGACAGGGGCTCAGCCAGGCGGTTCTGAATCGCCTAACCGACTTACACTCGAAGAGCAGCAGCAGCTCGTTATGCAATATGCACCACTCGTACGACGAGTGGCCCGCTCACTACCACTCGAGATCCCGGGGCTTCTCGAGTTCGAAGATGCCGTGGGCTATGGCACCTGTGGCCTGGTGGAGGCGGTGCGCCGCTACGACCCCTCGAAGGGCACCAACTTCCATGCCTATGCCGTCCAACGCATCCGCGGCTCCATGATCGATGCGTTTCGGCGGATGGACCGCCTGAGCCGTACCGTTCGGCAGAAGGCACGCGAAGCCCAGAAAGCCCAGGGCGAACTCGAGGCCGTGCTTGGCCGCACACCAACGGAGATTGAAACGGCCGAACACCTGGGTGTGAGCATCGAACAGTATCGCGATACCAGCAGCAACGCACGCTGGGTCACCGTCTCCCTCGACCGGATGCTCGAAAAGGACGACGACGGGGATTCCTTCCCGGCTGCCGAGATGCCGACCGCCGACGAAGACATCGACTTCACCCGGAGCTTCGAGGAGCGAGAGCTCTACGAAGACCTTGCTCGCTCGGTGCAGGGCCTGCCAGAACGGGAGCGCCTTGTCGTCTCCTTGTATTATGTCGAGAAACTGACGATGAAGGACATCGCTGTTGTGCTCCAGGTGTCAGAAACACGCGTCAGCCAGTTGCACGCCCAGGCGGTCAAACGCCTTCGCCGGACTATGCTGCGCGAGGCAGCATAGCGCCACCCATTCGGCGGTCGGCCCAGAAGGCGCCCGGACCTCTCAGCGACGGTCCGGGCGTTGACGATTAACGGGAATAAGGGCCTCGGTGAACGGATGGTGACAGCCCGGTGAACGTCGTTGTCCACGAACCCAAACGGTTGGAATTCCGCACTTTTCGGCAACCGGAGCCCTACTAGGGTGACGCCGCCTGCCGAAGATACAACTGACAGGCTGGCCGCCCGGGGACACCAGGGAACGGCCCGCCTGTGAAAGCTTCCCGCGGCGTACCGTCGCCAGGCTGGCGATTGCCGCCGGCCCTGAAATCCGGGAGACGGAGGACTGCACAGATGGCTGATCGACACGATGACGGCTACCGCAACTCGGTGGCGTTCGTCACGCATACGCGTGACTACCGTTCCGCCGAGTTGCTGCCGGCACTGGCGCGCCACGGCTACACCACCACAGAACGACCGCACGATCGCGAGACGGAACGGCTGCTCGCACAGTTCGACCCGGACCTCGTCGTCCTCGCAATCGATCCACGCCACGATGACGACGTGAAGCTCGTGCGGAGCGTGGCACGGATGTGCAACGGCTCACTCATGGTGCTGGCGCCGGGCCCGCATACGAGTGGCCTTAGCCTCGCACTCGAAGCCGGGGCCGATGTCTGCCTTCGCGACACCGATGGGCCGGAACTGCTCAGTGCCCAGCTAGGCGCTATGGCACGTAAGCGCCATGCACCGGTGGAAGACGACGTTGACGAGGGCCCAAGCACGATCACGGTCCGCGACCTCATGCTCGACTTTGACCGCTGCCAGGCCGTGCGCGAGGACGAACTCATTCCCCTGACGCCCACGGAGTTCAAGATTCTTGCCTACCTCGCGAAAAATGCAGGCAAGGTTGTCAGCCCTGTCGAAATCCTCCGTGCAGTGCAGGATTACACCTATTCTGAGCGTGAAGCGCAGGAGATCGTGAAGGTCTACATCCGCCGCATCCGCCGGAAGGTCGAGCACGATCCGGCGGAGCCGAGCTACATCATCAACGTGCGAGGGTTTGGTTACATGCTCGAACGGCGTGGCGACCGGCGTGCCGGCTCACGGACCGAACTCGCGGCGTAAACACGACCCGTCTTCCGTGATGCTCCAGGAGCCCGGCCACAGGCCGGGCTCTTTCTATTGACCCGGTGCTAGAATGGCGCCATGAACGACACCCTGGCTGCATCCCTCGATCTCGCCGGCTCGCGGCCCCAGCTCAAGGACGCGAAGGCGGTCCGCCACCATATCGATCAGATCGTTCGCCTGGCGGTCTTCGGCTCGCCAGAGGAGAAGGCACTCGCCCGCTACGCGATTCATGCGGCCGCTCCCCAACTCGGCGCTGTCTCATCGTCTATCTGGGGGTTGTACTCGGCGCGCGGCCGTGGCGAGGTGAGCGGGTTCACGGCGCCTGCTGTGAACATCCGCGGTATGGCCTATGACATGTCGCGAGCGCTCTTCCGCGCGATCAAGGCGACCGATGCTGCAGCAACGATCTTCGAGCTCGCTCGATCGGAGATGGGCTACACCCACCAGGATCCGGCAGAGATCGCCTGCGTCGTGCTCGCGGCAGCCATCGCCGAGGACTACGAAGGACCGGTCTTCATCCAGGGCGACCACTTCCAGGCGAACGCGAAAAAGTTCGCGACCGACCCGGAGGGTGAGACGAAGGCGCTCGAGGACCTCATCCGCAAGTCCATCGCCGCTCAGTTCTACTGCATCGATATCGATGCCTCGACGTTAGTCGACCTGAGCTTCGAGAAGGTGCGTGACCAGCAGGCACCGAATGCGAAACTCACCGCGCGCCTCGCAAAGCTCATCCGCGAACTCGAGCCGCAGGGTGTGACCATCTCCATCGGTGGTGAAATCGGCGAGGTTGGCAAGCACAACAGCACGGTCGAGGAGCTCACCGAGTACGTGGACGGTTTCCACGAGCTCGTAGGCCCGGATTTCGTGGGCCTCGCAAAGGTCAGCGTGCAGACGGGAACCAGTCACGGCGGCATCCCGCTGCCCGACGGTTCAATCGCGAAAGTGGCGATTGACTTCGACACCCTTCGGGAGATGTCGCGCGTTGGCCGCGAACGGTATGAGATGGCCGGGGCAGTGCAGCATGGTGCGAGTACGCTCCCCGATGAGCTCTTCCATCGCTTCCCTGAAGTGGAGACAGCCGAGATACACCTCGCAACGGGCTTCCAGAACCTGATGATGGACCATCCACGCTTCCCGGCGGATCTCCTTGCGGAGATGCGGAAGTACTCGGATACGGACCTCATCGGTGAGCGCAGCGAGGGTGAGACAGATATCCAGTTCTTCTACAAGACCCGCAAGAAGGCATGGGGCCCGTTCAAGCAGCAAACCTGGGACCTTCCAGCCGATATCCGGGCGGAACTCGGGAAGACACTGCAGGACAAGTTCGAGTTCCTCATCCACCAGCTCAAGGCGAATGGCACTCGCGCAATCACGCTGGAGCACGTCGTCCAGCAACCAATCGAGGTTACGCCGCCCACTCTCCCCTGAGTGGCTTCCTTCGCCGCAACTTCACCTGGGCCGGGGTTCTTCCCCGGCCCGGCTGCGTCTATGGGAATGGAATGTCAGTTGGTTGCAGACCGCTTTGGCATCGGTAGAACGTCACCCTTGCCGCGCTTGCGGTCGGTCGACCGTTCGACGCTGCGAACACCCCGGATGATTTCCATCCGGGAGAGGAGCCGCGATAGCTGCTCGATACCGGTCGTCTCGAGTGTGGCCAGGATGCTGACCGAGCCATCATTGTTTTCGAGCGTGCGCACACCGACCATGTTGACCTTGTCTTCAGTCACCACTGTCGTTATGTCCCGCAGAAGGCCAACCCGATCCCATGCCTCGATCCGGACCGAGACGGGGTAGAGTTTCGCGGCGGCGCCCCACTCAACTTCGACGAGGCGTTCGCGCTCGTCCTCGTTCAGTACGTTCAGGCAGTCGGCCCGGTGGACCGTCACCCCTCGTGTCCGGGTCACGTAGCCAACGATCTGGTCGCCTGGAACCGGATTGCAGCAGCGAGCCATCGTGGTGAGCAGGTTACCGACACCAAGTACGCGGAGCCCGGGGCCGCCAAGTTGCGCGGGCGCCAACTTCTCGGGAAGTGCAGGCGGCGGCTCGGCCGCACTCTCTTCTTCCTGGATGAGCGCACCGAGCTTCCGAGCGATCGAGTTCGTACTGATGCCCCCATAGCCAAGTGCGGCCAGGAAGTCATCCATCTGCGTGTAATTGAAGAGCTGGAGAATCGTCTCCTGGCGGTCGCTCAGTTCGACAGCCAGGCGCCGGAGCTCCTTTTCCAGGAGCTGACGGCCCCGCTCGATGTTCTCGTTCCGCTCCTGCCGCCGGAACCACTGGCGGATCTTCTCTTTCGAATGGGTGGTGCGGACGTAGCCCAGGTTCGTGTTGAGCCAATCACGAGAGGGGCCCTTGCTCGTGCGGCTGCGAATAATCTCGACAACGTCCCCGTTCTTGAGCGGCCGGTTGAGCGAGACCATGCGGCCGTTGACCTTTGCACCCACCGTCTGATGGCCAAGGTCGGTGTGGATGCGGTAGGCGAAATCGAGCGAGGTGGCGCCGGCAGGCATATCGAGCACCTGGCCCTTGGGTGTGTAGACGAAGACCTGGTCCTGGAAGATGTCGGTCTTGACGCTCTCGACGAACTCCTCCGCGCCAGCCATATCGCGCTGCCAGTCGAGGAGTTGCCGCAGCCAGGCGATACGGTCCTCGTCCTTGCCAGCCGACTTGCCACCCTCCTTGTACCGCCAGTGGGCAGCGATGCCGTATTCGGCGACCCGGTGCATATCGTGCGTCCGGATCTGGATTTCGAGCGGCAGGCCACCCGGCCCCACCACAGTCGTGTGGAGCGACTGGTACATGCTGTCCTTGGGGTTCGCGATGTAGTCGTCGAACTGTCCCGGAACGGGGCGCCAGAGTGCATGGATGACTCCGAGGGCGTGATAACACTCGGAGACCGAATCGACAAAGACGCGGATCGCAAGGAGGTCGTAGATCTGGTCGAATGACTTCTCCTGCGTCGAGTAGCGGACCATCTTGTTGTAGATGCTGTAGATGTGTTTCGCCCGGCCCGTTACCTCGGCTTCGATGCCGGATGAAGCCAGGTGGCCCTGGAGGATATCGCGGGCTTCCTGGACGTGGCGCTCACGCGCTTCACGCTTCGAGGCAAGCAGTTCGGCGATTTGCCGGTATCGCTCCGGCTCGAGGTAGCGAAATGCGAGGTCCTCGAGTTCCCACTTGATTTGCCAGACGCCGAGCCGGTTAGCGAGCGGGGCATAGATCTCCATGGTTTCGCGGGCGATGCGGCGCTGCTTCTCGACATTCTGAAATGCCCAGAGGGTACGCATATTGTGCAGCCGGTCGCACAACTTGATGAGGACCACGCGGATATCCTCAGCCATGGCGAGGAACATCTTTCGCAGGTTCTGCGCCTGCATGCTGTCGCGTGGCTGCTCGGGCCCAAAGTGCATCGGCAGCTTCTCGAGCTTGGTCAGACCATCAACGAGCCGGGCGACATCGGCCCCGAACTTCGCCTCGATCGTCTCGTTCGCGATCCCGCAGTCTTCCTGCACATCGTGGAGAAGGGCGGCCGCCAGGGCGTGCTGGTCAAGTTCGAGTTTCGTGACGGTGACGGTGACTTCGAGAGGGTGCGTTATGTACGGATCACCCGTTCGCCGCGTCTGGCCGTCATGGCATTCGGCGGCAAACTCATAGGCCTCACGGACGATCCCGAGCCGGTCGGCAGGCAGGTATTCGGCGGCGCGGCGAAGGATGGACTCAATGTCCGCGCCCGTCGCAACCTCTTGCTGGCGTACTGGTGTTGCCATGTGCCTCTTTTGCCCGGGGAGCGCCCGGTAACCTATCCTACCATGCAGCGATCCCCTCATACGATCCCGGATAGGCCATGAGCACTCGATTCCAGGCGCCCCGCGGCACGCAGGACGTACTACCCGACATGCAGCCATACTGGCGCGCGATCCACGACGCAATTCTTGATGTGACGCGGCTCCATGGCTTCCGTCGCATTGATACCCCCGTTTTCGAGTACGCTGCCGTGTTCGAAAAGGGCACAGGTGATACGACGGACATCGTTGAGAAGGAGATGTACACCTTCCACGATCGCGGTGACGAACACCTGGCACTAACGCCCGAGGGAACCCCACCCATTTGCCGCGCCTACCTCGAACATGGCATGGGGAGCTGGCCGCAGCCGGTTCGTCTCTATACCACCAAGTCGATGTTTCGTTATGACCGTCCACAGAAGGGCCGGTATCGCCAGCACACGCAATTCGACTGCGAGGTTATCGGGTCGTACGACGCGCTCGTCGATGCCGAGGTCATTGCCGTCCTCTGGCGGCTCTATTCACAGCTTGGGCTCGAGAATCTCGAGGTCCGGCTCGGATCGATCGATGATCCGGGCCCGCGGAGAGCTTATGTTGAGCGCTTGAAGGAGTTCTACCGCCCTCATCTTGAACACCTCAGTGAAGATAGCCAGCGGCGCTTCGACCGCAACCCCCTTCGCCTGCTCGACAGTAAGGATGAGCGCGATCTGCCATTCAAGGATGGCGCCCCGAAGCTCGTTGACCAGCTCAGCCCCGAAGCCCGGGCACACCACGAGGTGGTGATGGGCGCGTTGAAGTCGGCGGGGATTCCGTTCCGGATCGACCCGCTGCTCGTTCGTGGCCTCGACTACTACAACCGTACGGTGTTCGAAATCGTCCCCACCGACGATGAACGGGCACAAGGGACCATCGGCGGAGGTGGGCGCTACGATGGCCTCATCGAGATCCTCGGTGGCCCGCCTACGGGAGGCATGGGATTCGGCAGCGGCATCGAGCGGATCATCCTCGAGATGCAGAAGAATGGCGTACGCTTCGGCGAGGGTAACGTCGCTGACGTCTATGTCGTGCACCGCGCCGAGGGAGGGCAGGCTGTGGCCTTCCGCCTCGCGAGCGACCTCCGGTCTCAGGGCATCTCGGTGGTCGTAGGCGAAAGCGGGAGGTCGTTCAAGGCTCAGATGCGCGGTGCAAACAGTGCTGGCGCAGCCTTCGCGATCATCATCGGTGACGATGAACTTGCCCGGCAGGCGGCGGTGCTGAAGGACCTTCGGGGCGAGGCCGGGCAGGAGACACTCCCCCTGGCAAGTATTCCGATAGAAGTGCGCAACCGCCTCCGGCCCTAATTAGTCCTCCTGTTATACTCGAAACAGCACACGCACTCCGCCCGCGGTTCGTGCGAGGACGCGGGCCTTCTTCCGATTGGGACCAATGGACGACGCCATCCGCGAACAACTGCTGCGCATTCGTGAGCGCTTCAACGACCTCACCGATCTGATGGGGCAGCCCGAGGTTGCCTCGGATTTTGAGAGAGCCGCTCAACTCGCCAGGGAACGCGCCGAGATCGACGACGTCGTCACGCTGTTCGAGCAATATGAGGCGACGGAGCGGAGTCTTGCCGGCGCACGGGAGATGCTCGCTGAAGATGATGCCGAGATCCGAGCGATGGCTGAGGCGGAAATCGGTGATGCCGAGCAGAAGCTCGAGCAACTCCATGGACAGATCCGGCGCGAGTTGCTCCCCAAAGATCCCCGTGACGCGCGCAACGTGATCATGGAGATCCGCGCCGGGGCCGGCGGCGAGGAAGCCGCGCTCTTCGCCAACGAGCTGTGGCGCATGTACACGCGTTATGCGGAGCGTCACCGCTGGCAGACGGAGATCCTCAGTGCCTCCGAGTCGGAGAAGGGCGGCTTCAAGGAGGTTGTTTTCGAGATTCGCGGCGACGGCGCCTATTCGCGCATGAAGTACGAGAGCGGTGTACACCGTGTTCAGCGGGTGCCCGAGACGGAGGCTCAGGGCCGGATTCACACGTCCACCGCCACGGTGGCAGTCCTGCCCGAAGCTGAAGAGGTCGACATCGGCGTTGAGGAAAAGGACCTGCGAGTCGACATCTTCCACAGTTCGGGGGCTGGCGGCCAGAACGTGAACAAGGTCGCGACTGCCGTCCGCCTCACCCACATTCCGACGGGCATTGTCGTCGTCTGCCAGGACGAGCGCTCACAGCTCAAGAACCGGGTGAAGGCAATGACTGTCCTCCGCTCGCGGCTACTCGACATGGAGCAGCAGAAGCAGAACGCCGAGCTCAGCGAATCGCGCCGCATCCAGGTGGGAACCGGGGATCGGAGTGAGAAGATCCGCACCTACAACTTCCCGCAGGACCGGATCACCGACCACCGCATCGGCCTGACTGTCCACAACATCCCCGACCGGCTCGACGGGAACATCGACGACGTCATCGATGCCGTGGCAACCGCAGATGAGGCCGACCGCCTCGAGGGCCTGGGATGAGCGCACGATCCGAGGCTGCACGAATAGCGAAGTGCCTTACTACTGCCGGTGTCGCGGATTCACGATTCGAAGCGGAACTCCTCACGAGGGCGGCAGCGGGCATCTCTCGCCCGCAGTTTTTCGCCGACCCGGAGTTGACTCCGGCGGTATCCCGGAGGCTTGATGAGCTTACCGAACGCCGCTCTGCCCGGGAACCGTTTGCCTACATCACGGGCCACCGGGAGTTCTACGGCCTCGAATTCATGGTCTCGCCAGCCACGCTCATCCCACGCCCGGAGACAGAGCTCCTCGTCGAAGCCGCACTGGAGGAACTACGACGGTCCCCACAAGCCACCGTCGTGGACATCGGGACCGGGAGTGGTGCGATTGCGGTGGCGGTGGCCGTCCATGCTCCCGGTGCCAGCGTGACGGGCGTCGACATTTCGCAGCATGCGCTCAGCGTGGCCCGTGTGAATAGCCAGACGCACGGCGCCACCGTCAACCTCTTCCGTGGGAATCTCGCCACGGCAGTCATGGCAGCAGATATCATACTCGCGAATCTGCCATACATCCTGAGCATAGATATTGCCGGACTCGAGCCGGAGGTGCGCGATTGGGAGCCTCGGCTCGCTCTCGATGGCGGCCCCGATGGCCTCCGCCTCGTCCGGCAGCTCATTACCGACTGCGGGGTACGGCTCCGCCCACGGTTACTGGCACTCGAACTGGGTATCGGGCAGGCCGCCCGGGTGGCACGGATGGCTGGTCAACACGGCGCACAGGTATCTGTACGCCGCGACCTTGCGGGCATAGAACGGGTGGTCTGCCTGCGATGGTAGTGAAACTCGTCGCACTGGATATCGATGGAACAATCGTCGCTCACGGTTCCGAACTACCAGGCGAGCGCCTTCGCCAGGCGGTCCGCGCGTTGCGCCAATCCGGTGTCGCTGTGATCCTCGCCTCGGGCCGGATGTTCCCGGGAACGGTGAAGATCGCGCGGCACCTCGGGCTTTCCGGGCCTGTCATCTGCCAGCAGGGGTGCTCGGTGCACACGCTCGATGGCGAGATGCTGCACGAGTTCCCGATCCCACGGCCGCAGGCACTCGAGATCGTGGAGTATGCGCGGGAACTCGATCACCCGTACGAGTGGTTCAACCCTGTCCGCTACCTGGTCTCGCGGCAGACCGCTTCGGCAGTTGAATATGCGAAGCTTTCGGGGACCCCGGCAGAGTTCGTGCCACGACCCGAGCAATCCGGTGTGACACCGACTGGCGTCGGCATCATTTCGTCGGCAGAAGAGGCGGGCACCATTCATAGCCGCCTTGCCGGAATTCATGGAGACACCCTCCATGTCCTCGACTTCCCCGCGGTCACCGTGGCAGTCGCCGCCCAGGCGAACAAAGGCCACGCCATGTCGCTCATTTGCGCTGATCTCGGTATCGAACGGCATGAGACGGTCGCGATCGGTGACAGTGTGAATGACGCGCCAATGCTCGCCTGGGCCGGGCGCGGCATCGCTCTCGCCCACAGCGACCGCTACGCACTCGACGCCGCCAACCAGGTGCTCGACGACGAAGACGACCCTGTCGCCCGATTTCTGGAAGAACTTGCCGGGTCGCGGCGCTAGGGATTCGCTGATCATTGGCGTTCATAGACGCCCAGGACGGCAGAGACGGGGC
>CAZDUX010000002.1:0-253649 GCA_964508715.1 uncultured Anaerolineaceae bacterium
CAGTTGCTCGTCCCATCTCATAATCGTACTAGATCTTATGGTTACGATACACTAGGAGAATGAAGATGAACAAGCGTATCGTCTCTCTCGCACTCTCCACGGCACTCGTGATCTCAGCCGGAGTGGCTGCCTACGCAGTCCTTGCTGATGCGAGGTCATCGCACAGCGAGACCAGGATGCAGGCGGGAGGCGCGGACGCCGCAATCCCCTCTCCGACCCCCACGATCGCTCGGCCCCAGGCAACCACTCGAGCGGACATCGATTCGGCCCTCGCCCGTGAGGCTCCGAATCTACTCAAAGCGATTGGCTTCGCCGAGCGCAGCGACCTGACAGGCCTCTCCGAGTTCATGTCCTGGAAACAGATTCCCTGCACCACCGGGGACACCCGCGGTGGCATCGCACCAGCGTGCAAGGAGTTGGGGCTCGCCGAAGGGGCAACCGTGCCCATGTTCCACTACCTGCTTCAGACCAACAGCTATTTCACTCGCTCTGGGCTCGATTCGAAGCTCGGCCCATTCCTCAAGGCAAAGCCATCCCTGGGCCTCATCACCCGAAACACCGACGGCACGGGCCTCATCACCTTCACGCTGAACGACCCGGCGCAGCCCGACCTTCGCGGGCTCGATTTCCAGGTCGACTTTAATTCCGCGACCCCGCTGCTGGGCTTCGTCGACCGCTTCGTCGGCTCCACCCCGCTCGACAGCATCAGGGAAGATGCGGCTCGGTCAGGAAAGCCCCAGCCATCGATCCTCTACATCTCCCCAGCGATGAAAGCGTGGGAGGACGAGAAGAGCGCAGCGCAGAGTTCCCCGCAACCGGCGCCCGGGGTCAAACCAAACTAGGGGGGCATTATCCCCGAGTAATGTAGACACGCCTGCCACCGGGAGGCGGGGAGTGAGGCATCCAGGCGAAGACAGACAGCAGGGGCATCCCCTCCCTCAGGATGGCAAATCCGCCTCAGGGTCGAACTCCCGGTAGTAGCAGCTGGTGTTGTTCGTGTGACACGTCGGGCCCACCGGCCGCGCCTTCACCAGCAACGAGTTCGCCTCGCAGTTCTTGCTGATGCTCACCAGGTTCAGCCAGTTCCCGCTCGTGGCCCCCTTCTCCCAGAGCTCGTCGCGGCTCCGGCTCCAGAACGTCACGTGACCCGTCTTGTAGGTGTGCGCGATCGACTCCCGGTTCATCCACGCCAGCACCAGCACCTCGTTCGTGTCGGCGTCCTGCACCACCGCCGGGATCAGGCCCTTCTCATCAAAGCGGATGATCGTCTCTTCACTCATCGCGTGTCTCCCTCGTTGGTCTGATCGGTGCGGCGAAACGATGATTGCCGGGCCGCGAATCGTGCGGCCCGGCTACACGTGGTCGTCGATATGCCCGCTCTGTAGCCGCACCGGGATACCTGCTCCCGCCAGGTACTCTTTTACCTGGCGAATTGAGTATGTCCCAAAGTGGAAGATGCTCGCCGCCAGCACCGCGTCGGCACCGCCATCGGTAAGTGCCTCCGCCATGTGCCGGGGTCCACCCGCGCCACCGGAGGCGATGACGGGTACGGTCACAGCGTCGCTAATCGCGCGCAACATCTCGTTGTCGTAACCCTGCTGGTGACCATCGGTGTCCATACTCGTGACCAGGAGTTCGCCAGCGCCTCGCGAGACTGCCTCCTTCGCCCACTCCACCGCGTCGATGCCGGTGGGTTTGCGGCCCCCGTGCGTGAACACCTCCCACCGGCCGGGTTCACCTGCTACCCGCCGCGCATCGATGGCCACGACGATGCACTGGCTTCCAAATCGGTGGGAACCATCGTTGATCAGCGCGGGATTCGAAAGCGCTGCCGTATTGATGCTCACCTTCTCGGCCCCGAGCTCGAGCATGACCTTCATGTCGCTGACGCTGCGGATGCCGCCGCCCACCGTGAACGGGATGAACACCTGCTCGGCCGTCCTGGCGACCATGTCGTAGACCGTGCTGCGGTCATCGCTCGATGCGGTGATATCGAGAAAGACGAGCTCATCCGCGCCCTCGCGGTCGTAGAGGCGCGCAAGCTCGACGGGGTCGCCGGCATCGCGCAGCTCGACGAACGACACGCCCTTCACGACGCGCCCGCGGTCGACGTCGAAGCAGGGGATAATCCGGCGCATCAGCATCGTTCGATTGTCCTGTCTCTCCGCGCCTTCTGTCGATTCAGTTGCCAGCAACCGGCCCTTTCCGTGGCGGCTTCCTCAGCACCCGATCGGCCTCAATGTACCGCCTGCCGTACGGCCGCGATCGCTTCATCCAGCGCAAACGCGTTCTCATACAATGCCTTACCCACAATTGCACCTTCACAACCGGCCCGGGCCAGCCGCACGAGATGCTCGATCTTCGAAACACCACCCGATGCGACCACCGGGATAGGTAATTCGCGGACGAGTTCTTCGAGTGCCGCAAAGTTCGGTTCGCCCATCGTCCCATCGCGGCCGATATCCGTGAACATGACCCGCATGACGCCCACCTCGGCCATGGCTTTGGCGAGGTCGAGTGCCCGCACACCGCTCCCCTGTAGCCAGCCGTCAGTCCGCACCTCGCCATCCCGCGCATCGATTGAGATCACGATTCGTTCGCCAAACTCGGCCACGGCGGCGCGGACAAGTCCGGGGTCGCGAACCGCAGCACTCCCGAGTTGCACACGACCGGCGCCATAGCCAATTGCTGCCCGGACCTGCTCGATTGAGCGCATTCCACCGGAGACTTCAACCGGCACCGAGACAGCACCGCAGATCAATGCCATCACGGGCTGGTTGGCAGGCACCCCACTTTTTGCGCCATCGAGGTCCACCACGTGGATGATGCGGGCGCCGAGCGACTCCCATCGCCGGGCGACAGCTACCGGGTCATCCGAATAACGTGTTTCGCGGTCGTAGTCGCCATGGAGCAGCCGCACGCAGCGGCCACCGCGCAAATCAATAGCGGGGATTACCTTGAAGGTCAGGATGCTCCTCCACCGGCTGGCGTTGCCGGTTCGAGGGTCACCCCCGAGCGTGCCCATGTGATGAAGTTCGCATAGATCCGGAGCCCGTAGTCGGAGCTCTTCTCCGGGTGGAACTGCGTGGCCACAACGTTCCCACGTACGACGACTGAAGGGAACACGAGGCCGTACTCCGTTGTCCCCAGCACATCTTCAGCATGTGCCGGGTCCGCATAGAAGGAGTGGACGAAGTAGAACGCGGTGCCGCTCGGTATGCCAGTGGCTACCGGGTGGTCACGTACCCATTCAACGGTATTCCAGCCCATGTGCGGGACCTTGTGCCCCGGGTACGCCGGAAATCGCCGGACGACCCCGGGCAGCACACCGAGGCACTCCTGGTCGTTCTCCTCCGACCGGTCGAACAGCGCCTGTAATCCCATGCACACGCCAAGGAACGGCCGCCCCTGGGCGATATACCGGCGCAGGGCATCCACGCAGCCGCTGGCCTCGAGGTTCGCCATCGTGTCTGCGGCGGCGCCAACACCGGGTAACACCACACCGGCTGCCCGGTCGATATCGGCGTAATCAGCCGAGACGGTTGGCGGCTCATCGACATGCGCTATCGCCCGCGCCACGCTTCGGAGGTTACCCGCCCCGTAGTCAATTACCACAATCGGACGTTCCACAGTCTCGACAGTGTACCAGAGCCTCCTGTGACGGAACGCGGCGTGACCGTTCGATATACTGCCTTCGCCATGGCAGAACGGACCCAGTACGACGCGCGCCTCCGCAGCGAAGAGCTCCGGGCACTTATCAACTACCACAACCGCAAGTACTACCAGGAAGATAACCCTGAGATCGCCGACGCCGAGTACGACGATCTGATGAACGAACTCCGGGCGATCGAGCGGGAGTTCCCGGAGCTCATCACACCCGATTCGCCGACGCAGCGCGCGGGGGCGGCACCCCTGCCGACCTTCGACGTCGTCGAGCACCGCGTGCCACTTCTCAGCCTCGGAAACAGCTTTAGCGAAGAGGACCTGGCGAACTGGCACCGGCGCGTTTCTGAGCGCCTGGGTACGAACGAGTTCAAGATCGTCAGTGAGCCAAAGATCGACGGGCTTGCCATGGCCCTGGTCTACGAAAACGGCCGCTTCGTCCAGGGCGCCACTCGCGGGGACGGTTATCACGGCGAAAATGTCACCGCCAACCTCCGAACCATCCCGTCCATCCCCCACGAGCTACACGGTAGCTATCCGGACCGGTTCGAAGTCCGCGGCGAGGTTTACATGAGCCGCAGCGGCTTCGAACGCATGAACGAGGCGATTGGTGAGGCGAATCTCGAACGCCAGCACAACGGCCGGCGGCCGCAGGCGCTCTACGCAAACCCCCGCAACGCGGCCGCCGGCTCAGTTCGCCAGAAAGACCCATCCGTCACCGCGGGAAGGCCGCTCGCGATGTTCATCTACCAGGTCGGCTGGCACGATGGCGGGAGCGTCCCCGCCACCCAGTCTGAGACCCTCCAGTGGCTGGCTACCCTCGGTTTCCCCATCAATCCCCTCGTGCGCCGCCACGACTCCCTCGCCGAAGCTGCGGAGCGCGTCAGGTGGTGGAGCGGCGAGCGTGAACGCATCGACTACGATATCGATGGCGCCGTCCTCAAAGTCGACAGCATTGACGCCTGGGAGCGCCTTGGTGTGGCCGGCCGCGAGCCACGCTGGGCAACCGCCTTCAAGTTCCCGCCCCAGCAGCGCACAACGAAGCTGCGGCGGATCTCTGTCAACGTTGGGCGAACCGGTGTCCTCACCCCGTTCGCCGTCCTCGAACCAGTCGTGGTTGGCGGCGCGACTGTCAGCATGGCCACACTCCACAACGAGGGCGACATCCATCGCAAGGACATCCGGGAGGGCGATACCGTCATCGTCCAGCGCGCCGGCGAAGTCATCCCACAGGTTGTCGCGCCGGTCCTGAGCCTCCGGACGGGCCACGAACGTGAGTTCGAAATGCCGCCTGTCTGCCCGGTTTGCGGTACACCGGTCTCGCGCGATGAAGCTGAGGCAGCGGTCTACTGCCCGAATCTTGCCTGCCCGGAACGCCAACGACGCCTGCTCGAACACTTCGCTGGCCGCCCATCCATGGATATCGAGGGCCTCGGTGAGCGCATGGCAGCAACGCTCTTTGATCGCGGCCTTGTCTCGACCATCGCCGATGTCTATGACCTCACGCCGGAGCGGCTGGCCGAGCATGACGAGTTCCGGACGAAGGATGGCCGCCTGGGCAAAGTCGCGGAGAATCTCCTCGCCGGCATTGCCAGGAGCAGGACGCGTCCGCTCGCGAACGTCCTTTTCGCCCTCGGCATCCGCCACGTTGGTTTCGAGACTGCACGTCTTCTTGCCGCCGAGTTCGGCAGTCTCGAGAGTGTCGCGGCGGCGACGGAGGAGCAGCTCCGGGAGATTGAGGGCATCGGCCCGGTGGTCGCCCGCAGTATCGTCGAGTGGTCGGGGCGGCCGGAGAACCAGGCGATCATTCGGCACCTCATCCAGGCCGGTGTCGACCCCCGCCAGGCGCCAGGCGTGAGCGTTGCACGCGGGCCCCTTGCGGGTCTGACCGTCGTCGTTACGGGCAAGCTCGAGACGATGTCACGCGAGGACGCAGAGGGCCTGGTTCGCGAGCTCGGTGGCAGGGCTGGCAGTGGCATTTCGAAGACAACGAGCTACCTCGTCGCGGGCGAGAAGGCTGGTTCGAAGCTCACGAAGGCGCAGCAGCTGGGGGTTAAGGTCATTTCCGAGGCCGAGTTCGTCCGTCTTACCAGGGAAGGGCCATCGGCCCTGGCTGAATCTGACGACGCCTGAATTTACCGGTGGGAATGAGCAGTCAACCATTTTCACACCGTTAAATCAGGACTCCTCGCATACACCTAACTACGACCGTAGAATGATACGGTCGCGTGACCGTGGTTACGTGCGCCCAATTCGCGGACAGGTTCGCACTTCGTGGGCATCTTCAACCCCCTCGCCAGCATCTTCGGGTTCCTCTCGCACGACATCGCGATCGACCTGGGAACGGCGAATACTCTCGTCATGGTCAAGGGCCGGGGCATCGTCATCGATGAGCCTTCGGTCGTTGCGATCGACCGCGTAACCAAGAAAATCCTTGCCATTGGCGCCGAAGCAAAGCGCATGGTTGGCCGTACACCGGCGAATATCGTCGCGGTCCGGCCCCTCCGCGATGGTGTCATATCCGACTTCGAAGTCACCGAGAAGATGCTGGCTTATTTCATCCGTGCCGTGCACGACCGCAGCTTCCTCGCCCAGCCACGCGTGGTGGTCGGCATCCCCAGCGGTGTCACCGAGGTCGAAAAGCGTGCGGTCCACGACGCCGCTCTCAACGCCGGTGCCCGTAGCTGCTACCTCATCGAGGAGCCGATGGCTGCCGCGATCGGCGCCGGCCTCCCCGTGATGGAGGCTGCCGGCTGCATGATCGTGGATATCGGTGGCGGCACCACGGAAGTTGCCGTCATCTCCCTCGGCGGCATGGTCGTCAGCACGTCGATCCGCGTGGCCGGCGACGAGATGGACCAGGACATCATCGCGTACGCCCGCCAGGTCCATAACCTCCTCATCGGCGAACGCACCGCCGAGGAGATCAAGAAACTCGCCGGCTCCGCCGCACCGATCGACCCGGAGGAGACGATCGATATCCGCGGCCGCGACCTGGCAACTGGCCTCCCCAAAGCCGTTGAGGTCAGCACTGTCGAAGTGCGTGACGCCCTCGCCGGGTCGATCAGTGCGATCGTCGAGGCAGTCCGTTCCTCCATCGAAGTCACCCCGCCGGAGCTCGTAAGCGACCTCATGGCGCACGGGATCGCCCTCGCCGGGGGCGGGGCACTCCTTCGCGGGCTCGACCGCCGTCTCAGCCAGGAAACCCGCTTCCCCGTTTATGTCGCCGAAGATCCACTTCTCTGCGTGGTACGCGGCGCCGGCGAAGTCCTCGAGGAGTCAACGATGCTCGAGAAGGTGCAATCACAGCTAGCTTCCCGCCGGAACGGGCGGTAGCATCGGCCCGCGGCCCCGGATGCAGCCATGCTGATGTTTTCCCGCTATAGCTGGTGGGTGGGCGCGATGATTGGGCTCGCCTTCATCCTTGCCATCATGGGCCAGGTCGGGCTCCTTGCTCCCTTCCAGGGCGTCTTCCTGCGCGTCTCTGCTCCATTCGAGGACATCCTCAGCGGTGCCTTCGAACCGGTCGCATCCTTCCTCGGTAACGTGCGCAACGTCAACGAACTTCGCGACGAAAACGCCCGGCTCCGCCTCGAAAACGAAGACCTTCGCAACCAGGTCACCGATCTCCAGCAGGATGCGGCGCGCGTGAAGGAGCTCGAAGAAGCGCTGAAGATCACACAGGCGACGAGCGGCGACACCAAGGTCGCGGCGAACGTTGTCGGGCGTGATAGCTCACCTTTTGTGGAAGTCGTCAGCATCGACAAGGGGTCGAACGATGGTATCAAGCCAGGGATGGTCGTCCTCTCCACCCAGGGCAGCCTCGTTGGCACTGTCACGACGGTCACCGCAAAGAACGCCTTCGTCCGGCTCATCACCGACTCAAAGAGCAAAGTCAACGCTCAGATCTTCGAGTCACAGGCGCTCGGCATCGTGCAGGGCAACCCCGGCCGCGACCTGAGCTTCGGCCTCTCGCAGGCCGATGCCAAAGTCGGTAACACCGTCATCACGTCCGGGCTTGGGGGGAATTATCCGCCGGGCATTCCGATCGGCACCGTCTCCGCCGTCTCTGGTACCACGCAGGACCTTTTCCGAAAGGTGACCGTCGAGCCACTCGTCCGCGTGTCAACCGTCAAGACGGTGCTCGTCAACACCACCTTCATTCCGCAGCGGATTGGAGTTGAGGGGCCATGAAGGGTCTCGCGATCTTCATTGTTCTCGTCGTCACGGCACTCGGCCAGGTCACGATCGCTCCGCTCTTTCCTATCGCCGGTGCAGTACCCGACCTGGGGCTCCTCGTACTTGTCCTCCTCGCGGTCTTTGCCGGCCCAAATACGGTGATGCTCGGCATGCCCGTACTCGCGATCCTCTATGGATTCGCCTCTGACCGTTCCCCGGCTCTCCTCGTCATTGCCTACCTGCCACTGCTCCCGTTCGCGGCCGGGCTCGAGGGTTGGCGAATCCCCCTCTGGGAGTACCCGCGCGTGGCGATCGCCATCGTTGTTTCCGGCGCCTGGATTCGCGGCGTCCTTTCCTTTGCGGCCATTGCCCAGGGCGCCCAGCCCGCTGTCGGGGCCCTGATATTTGACGTGCTCATCCCGGGCGCTTTCCTCGACCTTGCCTTACTCACGGTCGCTTATGCGCCACTCCGTCTTATAGGATGGGGCGGGCAACAGCTCTCCTTGCAGCGAACTGGATACTGATCGCATGAGCGTTCTCGACGAGGGATTTCGCGGAGGATCGGGGGGAAGCCGCAATCGCCCCCATGGGAACCTGAGTTTCCTCCGGGTCTCCGTCTTCGTCCTCTTCGGCATCCTTGGAGCCCGCCTCTTTGCCATGCAGATAGTTGATGGCGCCGACTATGCCCGCCGCTCACGCGAAAACCATATCTTCGAGCAGAATATCCTCCCCACCCGTGGCCTCATTGTGGATCGCAACGGTGAGCACCTCGTCCAGAACGTCGGCGTCTACAAGGCGACGCTCGTCCCCGAACTCCTGCCCGAGAAACCCGAGGACCGCCGCGCGATCTACCAGAAGCTCGAGGAGATCCTCCAGGTACCCGCCGCCGAGATCCAGGCGAATGTCAAGGAGAATGAGGACAAGGGGCAGGCCTACCTGGAGATGACCATCAAGGACCGCCTCACCAACGAAGAGGCGCTGAAGCTCGACGAAGCCACGACTGACATGCCCGGTGTCAAGCTCAATATCACCCCGGGCCGCCAGTACGTCGACGACGATGCCCTTGCCCATGTCCTCGGGTACATCGGGCCCCAGTTCAAGGAAAACCGCGATGTCTACCGCGCACAGGGGTACGCGGTGAATGAGCCCGTTGGCGTTGCCGGCCTCGAGAAGCAATACGAAAAGGACCTCCGCGGGACCGCCGGTTACAGCGCAAGCGAACAGGACGCACAGGGCCACCTCATCAGTGCGCTGAAAACAAAGGATCCCGTCCCCGGTAACACCCTCCAGCTCTCAATCGACAAGGGCCTTCAGGACTATGTCTACGAACTCCTGAACGACTCCATGAGCATCGATAGCTGGAACGCCCGCGTCGCGGCCGCTGTCGTCATGAGCCCAAAGACCGGCCAGGTTTACTCGATCGTCTCGGTGCCAGGCTTCAACCCCAACGTCTTCACCGACCCATCGCTCCAGTCGACCTATGAGCAGCTCAACAAGGACGAAATCCACACGCCGCTGCTCAACCATGCCCTTTCGCCCGCAGCTCCCGGTTCGACGTTCAAGCTCGTGACCGCCACCGCCGCCCTGAGCGAGGGCAATATCGTCCCTTCGACCAGCTGGAATGTGACCAGTACGGTCCTGGAGATCAAGGGTGAGAACGGGCAGATCTATCCGCTGTATGACTGGCGCGCCCATGGCTGGGTCAATCTCTACAGTGCCATCGCCTGGTCCTCGAACATCTACTTCTACATGGCATCCTGCGGCCTCTACGGCTACGGACCAAAGGGACTCGGTAACGGCGATTCCGCACTGGGCGCTGTAATCCTTGGCCAGTATGCCCGCCGCCTCGGATTTGGCGGTTCCAGCGGCATCGACCTCGATGGCGAGTTCGACGGCGTTATCCCCGACCCGGCGTGGAAGGCGAAAGCCCATAGTGGCCCCGGGTTCAACCCCGAGGATCGCGAGTGGTATTACTCTGATACATGCTTCATGGGCATCGGCCAGGGCGACGTCCTCGCAACGCCAATCCAGGTCGCCCGCATGACGGCAGCCGTGGCAAACGGCGGCAAGCTTGTCACTCCCCACGTCGTCGACTCGGTCGTGAGCCCCGATGGCAAGACAGTCCGTACGATTCAGCCCGAACTCAAGGAAACCGGCCTCAACCCGACTTACCTCGCCGAGATTCGCGAAGGCATGCATGAATCCGTAACGCAGGGCGCCGGCGCAAGAGCGTACCAGGCAGGGATCGACATCGCCGGCAAGACTGGAACGGCCGAGTTCTTCGAAAAGGGCGTGAAGTACCAGCACGCCTGGTTCACGGGCTTCGCTCCGTTCGACGACCCGCAGGTGGTAGTCACCGTCTACTTCGACCTTGGCGTAGGCGGCGACAAGGCAGCACCCGTTGCTGGCAAGATCCTCGATTACTTCATGAAGAACGTGAAGCCATGAGCGCCGTCTCCTACGGTAGTGCGCGGGGAAATAGCCGCAGCGTCTTCCAGGGATGGGACCGCTTCGACTACATCCTGACCACGACGGCCATCCTGCTGGTGGTTTTCGGGCTGGTTCTCATCTATAGCGGTTCCATTCGCAGTTACGACGGACCAATCGCCAGCTTCACGAACCCGGTTGCCAAGCAGCTCGTTTTCGCCTTCGTCGGTGTCGTCGCCATGCTGCTCGTCTCCAAGCTCGATTATCACTACCTCACGCATTACGCCTGGATCCTGTACGGCATCGGTCTTATCTCGCTCGTGGTCATCCTGGCGGTTGGCCACAGTGCCTATGGGTCGACGCGCTGGTTCAACCTCGGCCCCATTCAGATCCAGCCATCGGAGTTCGCAAAGCTCGCCACGATCCTCGCTCTCGCACGCTTCTTCAGCGAGCACGGCGGCGACGCGAAGGACCTCCGTGCGCTCCTGATCTCACTCCTCATCGTCGCACCGGTGGCCGGTCTCGTATTCGTTGAGCCTGACCTTGGCACCACGGTCGTCATCCTCTCCATCTGGCTGGGCGTTGTCGTGGTTGCCGGCGTCAACCGTGGCCACCTGCTCGTGATGGGTGCGATCTTCCTTGCCGTTCTCCCATTTGTTTGGACCTTCTTCATCGCCGACTACCAGGTCACCCGTGTCGCCACTCTCGTCGATGCGGAGCAAGACCCGCTCGGCGAGGGTTATAACGTCATCCAATCGAAGATCGCCGTTGGCTCCGGCCAGTGGTTCGGCAATGGGCTGACGAATGGCCAGCAGACCCAGCAGGGCAACCTGAAGGTCCCCACCAAGGACTATATCTTCAGCGTCCTCGGCGAAGAGCTCGGATTCACGGGAGCGATGGGCCTGTTCGCACTCTTCATCCTCCTCCTCATGCGCGGGATTCGCGCCGCTCAGATCGCCGGAGATACGGCAGGGCAGCTCGTTGCGGTGGGCATTGTCGTGCTCATCCTGATGCAGGCCTTCATCAACATCGCCGTGAATGTGAGCCTCTTCCCGGTTACCGGTGTCCCGCTTCCCTTTGTCAGCCAGGGAGGTAGTTCCCTCCTCAGCGTCTTCATCGCCCTGGGCCTGCTCCAGAGCATCATCATGCGTCATCGTGCCTACCGGCAGATCTGACGGACGCGGGTCATCAATTCATAGCGCTTCGCAGATGTCCCGATTCCAGGGATGCGGTCCTTGCAGGGATCGGGGTTCGGGCACGGGCGAGACCAGCACAGTACAACTGTCGCCCCCAACTACTCGCACGAATCCGCAATCATCAATTCGAAAGTGCTTCCTTCACCGACCTCACCGGTATCAGCATGATGCCCTCCGCGAGCTGCGTGTTCGACGGAACGACGCAACGTTCGAAGCCGAGACGCGCCAGCTCGGCGAGCCGCCGTTGGGCCTGCTGGACCGGGCGAATCGCCCCGGAGAGTGCGACCTCGCCGAGGTAAGCGGTCCCCCGGTCGAGCGGCTGGTCGCGCACGGCCGACGCCAGTGCCCGCAGGATAGCGAGGTCCGCCCCCGGGTCGCGAACACGCAGCCCACCCGAGACCGTCGCGACGACATCGAGATTGGCGGCGTAGATGCCGCCGCGCCGGGCCAGCACGGCGAGCAGCAGGTGCAACCGCGAGACTTCCAGCCCGGACGCAATCCGCCGGGGCGCGGCAAGCGGCGAGGGCACTGCAAGTGCCTGCACCTCGACCGCGAGCGGCCGGGAACCCTCAATTAGTGCTGTTACGGCACAGCCTGATGCATCCGGGTCGTGCGCCTCGAGGAATGCCGCACTCGGGTTCTCAACGCTCTTCAGCCCTTGCCCGGTCATCTCGAACACACCGACTTCATCCGTGGCACCGAAGCGGTTCTTCACCGCGCGCAACACGCGAAAGCTGCCGCCCTCGGCACTCTCGAAATACAGCACCGCATCGACAAGATGCTCGAGCAGGCGAGGACCAGCAATTTCGCCGCCCTTCGTCACGTGGCCAGTCACGATCGTCGCTATCTCATTTCCCTTTGACCAGCCGACAAGCCGTGCGCCAGCCTCCGAGAGCTGGGCCGGCCCACCCGATCGTGATTCCAGCCCCTCCACGTACACCGACTGAATCGAATCGATCACGAGAGCTGCGACGCCCAGTCCCTCGGCCGCCGCCAGTGCGGCATCGAGATTTGTTTCCGGGATGAGCTCGATCCCCTGCCCGCCAATCTCGAGCCGCGAAGCCCTCATCTTCACCTGGCGCGGAGACTCCTCCCCGCAGACGTACCCCACCCGATTGCCCTTCGCCGCGAGCCGTGCGGCAGCCTGCAGCATCAGTGTCGACTTCCCGATCCCGGGATCGCCACCGACGAGCACCAGCGAACCGGGCACGATGCCGCCACCGAGCACCCGATCGAGCTCCGGTATCTCGGTCGAGAAGCGCCGGCCGGGTTCATCCGGCACATCAACGAGCGAGAGGGTGGCCGCCGGTGGCGCCGAAACCGGGCGTTTCGAGAGCGGACCTCCCGCCGACTTCGATGAGGTCACGACCTGTTCGAGCGAATTCCATGCCTGGCACTCACCACATCGCCCAACATAGGCGACGGTCTGCCAGCCGCACTCGCGACACCTGTAGCTGCCCTGCGTCTTCGCCATCGACCGCCATCCTACGCACCCTCACGACATGGGGTAACGCGTTAGTTCGCCTCCGTCGCCTTCTCGAGGAACGGCTTCACCGCCATCGCCAGTCCCCGGTGCTCCGGCTTCTGCAGCAGCGGGTCGCGAGCAAGCACCCGGCGCGCCATCCCCCGCGCCCGCAACAGCAGCTCACGGTCGGTGAGCCGCGCCACGCGCAGCATCGTATTTGAACCACTCTGGATCCGGCCCCACGTTTCGCCTTCACCACGCATCGCCAGGTCCACTTCAGCAAGCTTGAAGCCGTCAGTGGTTTCCACCATCGCCTCGAGCCGCTCACGTGCCTCCGGGCCCGGGTCTTCCTCGCTGCTGAAGAGCAGGCAGTAGCTCTGCATGTCCGAGCGCCCAACGCGGCCGCGGAACTGGTGGAGCTGGCTCAGCCCGAAGCGCTCGGCGCCCTCGATCACGATCACTGTCGCGTTCGGCACATCGATGCCGACTTCGATGACGCTCGTCGAGACCAGCACCCTCGCCTCGTTTCGGGCGAACCGTGCCATCACTTCATCCTTTGCCTGGCCCTTCATTCTCCCGTGCAGCAACGCACACTCGTAGTCCCGGAACGGTCCATTCTGAAGATGTTCGAACTCCTCTTCGGCCGACCGGACATCGAGCGTTTCCGACTCCTCAACCAGCGGGCAGATGACGTATACCTGCTCACCGGCATCAAGGCGCTTGCGGATGAACTCGTACGCCTGCTCGCGTTCGAGCGGCTGGTACCAGCGTGTCCTGACCGGCTTCCGGCCCGGCGGCATCTCGCTGATCGTCGAGACCTCGAGGTCGCCATAGACTGTCAACGCGAGCGTCCGGGGAATAGGTGTCGCGGTCATCACGAGGAGATGCGGGTTTACACCCTTCTGCCGGAGCTTCGCCCGCTGCATCACCCCAAAGCGGTGCTGCTCGTCGACGATTGCCAGCCCCAGCCGTGGCATCTCCACATCGTTTTCGAGCAACGCATGCGTCCCGATGACGATATCTGCACCGCCATTACGGGCGTCCCCACGGACCTGTTCCTTTTGCGACGCCGTCAGCGAACCCGTGAGCAATAGCGCCCGAAGCGGCCGGCCAAGGGCAGGCGGGACAAACACCCCATCGAGTGCGCCGACTTCTCCGCCCCCGAGCAGCTTCATCAGCGACCGATAATGCTGTTCGGCCAGGATCTCGGTCGGGGCCATCAACGCTGCCTGGTATCCACTCTGGACCGCTGCCACCATCCCGGCGAACGCCACCACCGTTTTCCCGGACCCAACGTCACCCTGCAGCAGCCGCAGCATCGGATGCGAACCACGGATGTCTTCTTCAATCTCAGCGAGCGCGTTCGCCTGGTCGCCAGTCAGCCGGAATGGCAGTGAATCGAGGAACGGCTGCCGCCGATCTCCCAGGGACAGGACTGGTGCGACGTTTCCCTCCTGCCATTCTGCCCGCCTCATGAGCACAGCAACCTGGATGGCCAGGAACTCCCCAACAGCGAGCCGCTGCCGTGCCTCCTCAGCCTGCCGCATCGACTCCGGGTAGTGATAGCTGGTGATGATGCCGCCAATCCCCGGGAGCCGCTCCTCGTTCGCGAGCCAGCGTGGCACGGGATCAGCGACGGTATCCGAGAGAGCGTCGACGGCCGCCTTCACAGCACGCCGGATGGTCCGTTGCCCGAGCCCCGCCGTTGCAGGGTAGACGGGCACGAGCCGGCCAGTATGCAGCAGATCATCATCGAGGGGTTCATATTCCGGGTTCTCCATCTGGAGACGGCCCTTCCACTCCCGTACCCGTCCTGAAACGACGACCTGCTGCCCCTCGCTCAGCGCCCGGGCAACGTACGGCATGTTGAACCATGTCACCCGGAGCACTCCTGTCCCATCGTTCAGGATCGCCTGTGAGCCGCGCACCCGCTTTCCCCAGCGCATCTCGCTCACGCTGAACACGGTCGCGACCACCGTCTGTGGCCTGGTCTCGGGTCGCAGGTCGCGAATCTTCCGTGTGTCCGTGAAGTCATTGAATCGCCGCGGAAAGAGGAATACCGCGTCTCCAGCAGTCGCGACGCCGAGTTTCTCGAACTTCTCCGTGGCCGACTTCCCCACCCCTGGCAGCTTCGAAACGGGAGAGTCGGGCCGCAGCCCCGATGAATTGGAACCGGTGGCTGCCGGACTCCTCAGTCCGTCACGTCCTCCAGGGTCTGCGCCATCAGGGGTACTGCCTCCCGGAGCATCACCGCCGCTGTGCTCGTTTTGTAGCCCGCGAATCGCCGCCACGAGCCACTGCCGCCGCTCTCCTTCGCCCAGCGACCGGTATCCTCCCGGCGGAAGGGCTCTGACAGCCCGGTCCAGTGCCGGGCTCTCCGCGGGTAGCCCGTCTTCCGTGAGCTGAATGAGCATCCGGTCGAGCCCACCGATCACAAGCCTGTTGTCGCACCCGTGCTGGAGTTCCTGTTCGAATACCCGCTGCACCCGTCTCGTTTCGGGAGATGACATCACCCTCACTCCCGGTTGATCCACGCAATGCCGAGCGCATTCGGCCCCGTGTAGGCGCCAACCGTTGGCCCAAGGTGAGCCCGTCCCATATCGGTATGGGGTAACGACGGACGGATCCGCTGGATGAACCGGTCGGCCTCCTCATCATTCGCAGAGCAGGCCACGAACATCATCTTTGCGCGCGCCTGCGCCGTCGCAATTTCCGCAATGCGGTCGAGTGCCTTCGAACGCGTCCGCACTCGCTCGACAGGTGCCACCTCGCCGTCAACAACGTTGAGGATCGGCCTGATGCTCAGCACCGACCCGAGGAGCGACCGGGCCCGCCCGATTCTTCCACCCTTCTGCAGGTACTCGAGCGTGTCGACTACCACGCTCACGTGGGTCCGATCCATTGCTCGCCTTGCCGCCGCTACCACCTCCTCGAGCTTCCCGCCCCTCGCTGCCACCGCGGCCGCTTCGAGCACGATGAGGCCCAGGCCCAGGCTCACGTTGTACGAATCGATGAGGTCGATATGCGCGAGGTGCGCGACCTCCTCGCGCGCGACGGAGGCGGCGTTCAGTGTGCCCGAAAGCCGCGAGGAGATGTGAATCGAAACGATTTCGTTCGTCTCCCCGGCAAGCCGCTCGTAGGTCTCCTTGAAGGCCGCGACCGATGGCTGGCTGGTACGTGGTAGCACCGGCGATGTCTTGAGCCGTTCGTAGAAACCGTTGGCGTCGATATCAACGCCATCCCGGAGTGCTTCATCACCGAAGAACACGGTGAGCGGCACAACCGTGATGCCGTAAGCGGTGACGAGGTCGGCCGGAAGGTCGCAGGTGGAGTCGGTGACGATGCGGACGGTCATAATTGTTGAGGCGCCTATGCAGCCGAGTATAAAGCCTTGCGCCGCCACGCGTTAGAATTGGCTCATGCAGCAGGTAAAGCTCGCCCCGTCCATCCTCACCGCCGACTTCGGGCGTCTTGCCGATGAGGTACGGGCCGCCGAAGCCGCCGGTGCCGACCTGCTCCACCTCGACGTTATGGATGGCCGCTTCGTCCCGAACATCACCTTCGGCCCGCTCGTCGTCGAGGCACTGCGCAAAGTCACGAACCTTCCGTTCGACCTCCACCTCATGATCGTGGAGCCCGAAAAGTTCGTCCCTGCCTTCGCTGACGTTTCCGACACGATCAACGTTCACATCGAGGTCTCGCCTCACATCAACCGCACCCTCGACCAGATCCACCGGCTTGGCAAGCGCGCCGGAGTGTGCATCAATCCGGGGACGCCGGTGAGCGCCATCGAAGAGTCATTCCCCGATACCGACCAGGTGATGGTAATGACCATCAATCCGGGCTGGGGCGGCCAGCAGATGATCCCCCGCCAGCTCGACAAGGTCCGCCGTATCCGCGAACTCCTCGACGCCGGGAGCTACTCCGCCGATATCGAAATCGACGGGGGTGTGAAGGCTGCCAACGCGCTCCAATGCGCGCACGCCGGCGCCAATGTGCTCGTCTGCGGAAGCTCCGTCTACAACCCCGAGAGGAGCGTGGCGGAGAGCGTCGCCGCCCTCCGTGCGGCCCTCGCCAGTTAGCTGTTCAGCTTCTCCAGGACTTCCAGCGCATGCACCGGATGCGACTCGAAGTCGCGGGGCTCTGCGTACACGTCCCGCACAATACCTTCCTTGTCGATGACGACTGTCGTGCGGTTGTGAATACCGGCAGCCTCGTTGTAGACGCCGAAATCCTTACCGGTCTGGTTCTTGGGGAAGTCACTGGCGAGCGGGAACTCGAGACCCAGCTTGTCCATGAACTCACCCTGGACCGCGAACGAATCAACACTTACGCCCACGACCTGGGCGTTGGCCTCCGTGAACCTGTCAGTCCAGGTTCGGAAGGCCGTCATTTCGCTCGTTCAGCCACCGGTGAACGCGAGTGGATAGAACGCCAGCACAATGTGCTTCCCCGGGAACGAGTCGTTCGTTATCTCATTCCGATTTCGGTCACGAACGGAGAAGCGCGGCGCGGGCTGACCAATTTCAAGTGCCATGCTGGCTATCTTACGGGCCGCGCACCGTCAGGGCGACCGGCGCGGGGTGCATCATCTACAGCGATGCATACACCGCATCCACCAACGCGATGTTCCGAGGGTCGCGCCAGGAACGCCCCGCCCGGTTGCAAACGAAGCCAAAGCCCACACCAGCATCAGGATCGGCAAATCCCAGGATGGCTCCGTTCCCGTAATGTCCGAACGCCTTCGGGCTCGGCCCCAGCGGGCGCACACCCGGGATCGAGAGCTGGAAGCCGAGCCCGAACCGGTTCGGCCTTCCGAGAATCAGGTCTTCCCCGTCGGATTCAATCGTTCGCGCAGCCTCGATAGTCTCCGGCTGGAGCAGCCGGTAGCCATCAGCCTCACCGCCGGTTGCAAGTACGCCGAAGATCCGTGCCAGTGCCCGGGCGTTCGAATGCGGACTCGTCGACGGATACTCTGCAGCTCTCCAGAGCCGCGAGTTCACGTCGCCGTCGGGCCTTCCCGGCGGGTTTCGATACGCCTGGATGCGGGCCAGTTCGATCCCGTCTACCGTCGCGGGATCGCGCTCGAGCCATGGCCGCTGCGACTCCTCCCCCGCCGTCGCGACATATGGCACCCATTCGGCAACCCGGTGGTCCTCCTCCGGGCCAAATCCCACAAAGAAGTCGACTCCCAGTGGATTTGCAATCTCCTCCTGGACGAATCGGGAGATTCGCCGGCCATCAACCCGCCGGACGATTTCGCCCACCAGGAAACCGAAGGTGTTCGTGTGGTAGCCGAAAGCAGTCCCTGGTTCCCACCATGGCTCCTGCCGGGCGAGTGCCTGGCACATCGCATCCCAGTCGGTCAGGTTCAGTCCCGGCGCCAACGGTTCGCGGACGGCCGGCAGCCCCGCGCTGTGGGCGAGAAGATAACGCACCGGCAGCCGCTCTTTACCAGCCTGTGCGAACTCCGGCCAGTACTGAGCGGCTGGCGTATCGAGCCCGGCTCTCCCCTGCTCCACCAGCCGCAACAGGCAGAGCGCGGTAACTGCCTTCCCGAGTGACCACACATCGACAATCGTCTCGCGTGTCCAGGGTATGGTTCGTGCCGCGTCCTGCCAGCCTCCCCAGAGATCAACCACCGAAGCCCCACCGACGGAGACTGCGACAGCAGCGCCAATATCGCCGCGCTCAGCGAGGTTGCGTTCGAACTCGTCGCGGACCCGTTCGAACCCCGGTGCCACAAACCCGTCCGCCACCACTCAATATCCCTTGAACTGGGGCTCGCGCTTCTCGACAAAGGCCCGCGGGCCCTCGCGTGCGTCCTCCGTCGTCTGGGCGATGAACATCGCCATCTGGGCGTTATCGAGGTGCTCATCGAACGGGATATTCGCCGACCGGTAGACGAGCTTCTTCGAAAGCTGGACGGCTGTCGCCGGTCCCTTCGCAATCTGGCGTGCATATTCAGTGACGCGTGGCATCAGTTCGTCTGGCTCGTAAACCGCCATGACGTAGCCGATCTCGAGCGCTTCCTGCGCCGTGATCATCCTCCCCGTCCAGATCATATCGAGAGCCCGCTGCGTGCCGACGATACGCGGCAGACTCCAGGTGCCGCCATCGCCGGGGATGAGCCCCATGCGCACATAGGTCATACCCACGCGAGCGGTGCTCGATGCAAACCGGATGTCGGCCATCGAGGCCATGTCCATCCCCGCGCCGGCGGCAGCGCCGTTGATCGCCGCGATGTAGGGCTTCTCGAGCTGGATGAGTGCCCGGGGAATCGGGTGTACCCGGTTCCGGAGGCTATGCCGCCGAATCGCCACAGTCGACTCTGTACGAAGGACCCCGCTTCCGCTCGCCTCAGCCGCAACGTTCATTCCACTGCAGAATCCGCGACCCGCCCCGGTGATGATGACAACGCGGACATCGGGGTCCACATCGGCACGGACGATGGCATCGTGCCACTCATCGAGCATCTGGTTGTCGAAGGCGTTGAGACGCTCCGGCTTGTTCAGCGTAATCGTCGCGACGCCCTCGCTGACGGTGTACAGAATCGCTTCGTAGGCCATGAACAGCTCCCCTGGTAGTGTGCCGCCCGATTCTACGGCAGCAACGCGAACAACGACGCCCTCCCTCAAAACGCCCGCGGCCACCCTGCCCGCGTGATGGGACAGAGGCAGGTGATGCGACGGACGACCGGCCTGCGAAAACGGGCCGGGCCGGTACTCGTCACCGTGGGCCGGCCCGGGGAAGCTCGATACGGAGGTCTGCCATGGCCGCTGCTATCAATGCCGAGGTCACCATCCCCATTGCCGGGGCGCACCTGGAGGGATCGCTTACACTCCCGGCGGCAGCAAAGGGCATTGTCGTGTTTGCCCATGGAAGCGGCAGCTCCCGGTTCAGCCAGCGGAACATCTATGTCGCAGACATACTCAACGCCGGTGGCTTCGCGACTCTCCTCTTCGACCTTCTCACCGCCGATGAAGAGAAACGTGATGCAAATGATGCCTCATTTCGTTTCGATATCCCGATGCTCTCGCGCCGCCTTTGCGAAACCATCGACTGGGTCCGCGCAGATGATCGAACGCGTGATCTCCCGCTCGGCCTCTTCGGCGCCAGCACCGGCGCGGCTGCCGCGCTCAACTGTGCAGGGTTTCGCCCTGGCCTGGTGAAGGCCATCGTCTCACGCGGTGGCCGCCCCGACGTGGCTGGCCCGGCACTGGAAACCGTCATGGCACCAACACTCCTCATCGTTGGCAGCAAAGACGGGGTCGTGCTGCATCTCAATGAACAGGCGATGGCCCGGATGATCGCGCCATCCCACCTTGCGATTGTCCCCGGCGCAACCCACCTCTTCGAGGAGTCAGGCACCCTCGACCACGCCGCACGCCTGGCCCTCGACTGGTTCCAGCAGAATCTCTCCTGACCACCGGAATCTCACGATCTCCGGCTGGCCTGGCTGCACGTTCTACCTGGTCGACAGAGAGCCACTCTCCACCTGGAGCCTTACACCGCACGCTCCCGTAACCCCGTTCGTTCGCGACCATCGGGGGATCCTCCAGGTGAACAGGGCGGCGTGCAGGTGCTAACTGCGGGCGGCTGCCGCTGCGCTACACTGGATGAGCAGCCATGGCCTCCACCACCATCTCCGAGAAAATTCGCAAGCAGCTTGCGGCACTTCCCGCGCGCCCGGGTGTCTACATCATGCGGAATGCCCGCGGTGAAGTGATTTATGTCGGCAAAGCTGCCCGGCTCAAGGACCGCGTCCGCTCCTACTTCGGCTCAGCTCACGGTATGGAACCCAAGACCTTCGCGCTGAGACAGCAGATCGATGACTTCGAGTTCATCGTCGTCAACAGCCCCGGCGAGGCCCTCCTTCTCGAAGCCACTCTTATCAAGCGCCATCAGCCGTTCTTCAACATCCGTCTGAAGGATGACAAGCGCTACCCGTACCTCAAGATCGACATCCAGAATCCATGGCCGCGCGTCTTCATTACCCGCCGAATCGAAAAGGATGGTGCCCGCTACTTCGGTCCCTACGCCAGTGCTGGCTCCGTCCGCGCCACGCTTGATCTCACGAAGAAGCTCTTCCCCTGGCGCTCGTGCACGAAGGAGATCACCGGCCGCGACCCTCGTCCCTGCCTCGACTACTACATCAAGCGCTGCATCGCTCCTTGCACCGGCTACTGCACGAAGGAGGAGTACGACGAGGTTATCGAGCAGGTCATCCTCTTCCTGGAAGGTAAGTCCGACGATGTCATTCGCCGCCTCACTCGCCAGATGGAAGATGCTGCCGAGCGCATGGAGTTCGAACGCGCCGCGATGATCCGTGACCAGGTTCGGGCAATCGAGCGCACCATCGAAAAGCAGATGGTCCACACGACGAAGAAGGAGGACCTGGACGTTTTTGGCATCGCCCGGAACGGCGACCAGGCCTGCGTCCAGGTCTTCTTCGTCCGCGGCACCCAGATGATTGGCCGCGATACCTTTGTCCTGGAAGGTACGAGCGGCGAGCCCGACAGTACTGTCCTCGGGAGCTTCCTCCAGCAGTACTACGAGAGCGCGCAGTACATCCCCAGGCTCGTTGTTGTTCCGGTCGAGCCGGCTGAGCGCGAAGAGCTGGAGGCGATGTTGAGTGAACGCCGCTCGGCACGTGTTGAGATTCGCCAGCCTGAGCGCGGAGAGAAGCGGCGTCTCGTGCAGATGGCCGGTGAAAACGCCCGCGAGGCGCTCGATATGATGCGTGTGAAGTGGCTGGCCGACTCTTCGAAGACCGAGCAGGCCCTCGAACAACTGCGCGAGGAACTCTCGCTTCCTGCTATTCCGCGCCGCATCGAGTGCTACGACAACTCCAATATCCAGGGTACGAACCCCGTCTCCAGCATGGTTGTTTTCATCGATGGCAAGCCCGCAAACAACCAGTACCGCCGCTTCAAGGTGAAGACCGTTGTTGGCGCCGACGACTTCGCCACCATGGCCGAGATAATGCGCCGCCGCTTCCGGCATGCCGCACCAGCGACCGCGGCCGAACCGGCCATTGCACCCCACGAGGACGAGAGCCCTGATACCGGCGGGCATTCACCGGCCGATGATCAGGAGTCCGATCGCTGGGACCTGCCCGACCTCGTCATCATCGACGGTGGCAAGGGCCAGCTCGGCGCGGCGGCATCGGCAATGCGGGAGATGGGTGTCCACCACATCCCAGTGGTCGGCCTCGCGAAGCGCTTCGAAGAGCTGTTCGTTCCCGATGAGGACGAGCCGATCGTCCTGCCTCGAGGGAGTGAGGCCCTCTACCTGGTCCAGCGCATCCGCGATGAGGCCCATCGCTTTGCTATCACGTTCCATCGGCAAGTTCGTGGGAAGACGGCCATCGCCAGCGCGCTCGACTCTATCCAGGGGGTTGGGCCGAAGCGCAAGAAGGCTCTGCTCAAGAAGTTCGGGAGCGTCAAAGCCATCCGCGAAGCGAACGTCGAAGAGATCGCCAGCACCCTTGGCTTCACACGAGCACTCGCCGACCGGGTGAAGGCCGAACTCTAGTGCCGCTCCTCCAACATCGCTTTCAGCACTGCTGCCTCATTTCGCTCGGTATCACGCGCGCCAAACACGAGGGTTACGACAGCATGCTCGTCCACCACCCGGGCGAGCTCCACGAACGCGGGGTTCCCCGCGAGCTCCCGGCGGTACCGCACCTGGAATTCGGGCCACCGCTCGGGAACGTGACCATACCATTTCCGAAGGTCGGTGCTTGGCCCTGCGTCCTTCAGCCAGAGGTCGAGTGCGGCTCGCTCCTTCGAAATACCCCGGGGCCACAGCCGATCGACGAGGATGCGAAAACCATCCTCATCCGATGGTGCTTCGTAGGCGCGCTTCAGGCGGATCACCCATCCACCATAGCGTGGCGGCATTCACTTGCCGAGCCCGAGAGCTGGCCTGCACCAAATCAGCTCCTGAAGAACTCGGCATTGATCGCAACATACCCGGCCCATCGCTCGGGGAGGTCGTACTCGGAGAAGATGGCATTCACCGGGCAGACAAGCTCGCAGGCCCGACAATCGATGCAGTTGCTGGCGTCGATGTAGAACATCGGCGCCGAGTCGCGGGTGGCGATGCACTGCGTGGGACAGACGTCGGCGCAGGTGCCGTCTTTCACATCGATGCAGGGTTCCGTAATCACATAGGCCATGGCGGCGCATCCTACGGCATCCGTCTCCTTGCGCGAACCACGCTGACAACCCCTACCCGTTTGCACGCTATCCTTCGTTCATGCTTCGTTTTCTTGCCCTCGGCGACTCCTACACTGTCGGGGAGGGCGTGGCATCGTCCGAGTGCTGGCCGGCCCGGCTCGTCGCACTCCTTCGGGTCGAAGGATGTGATATCGGCCAACACAGGGTCATCGCCACAACGGGTTGGACCACTGACGAACTTGCCGCGGGCATCCAGGCCGCATCGCCGACCGGTCCATTCGATCTCGTTTCGTTGCTCATCGGCGTGAACGATCAGTACCGTGGCCGTTCGGTCGATGAATACCGCATCGAGTTCCGGGCGCTCCTCGAGTCGGCGATAGGGTTCGCCGGCACCCGGCCTTCACGTGTCATCGTGCTTTCGATCCCCGACTGGGGCGTCACGCCGTTTGCCGAGGGCCGCGACCGGCAGCGGGTCGCCATCGAGATCGATGCCTTCAATGCCGCGAATCGCGACGAGGCTTTCCTGGTTGGCGCGCACTACGTGAGCGTCACTGGCGATAGCCGGGCGAATCCGGCCGATGTTGTCGGCGACGGCCTCCATCCATCGCCTGCGGCCTATGAGCGATGGGCCAGGCTCGCCCTCCCGGCTGCCCGTTTGGCTCTCAACCTTCGCTAAGCTCGACTACCCCAGCTTCGCACCGCACTCACCGCAGAATTTGGCGCCAGGCGCCGTCTTCTTGCCGCATTCGCCACAGAATGCGGCCACGGCGATGTCCGCCGGCTTCCCGCAGGAGGGGCAGAACTTCTTGCCCAGCGTCGCCGCGCCGCATGCACTGCACTTCTGGGCAACTTCCTTGCCCTTCTCGCTCATCCGGATGTTCTCTTCGAGAAACTGGTCGTTGTTTACCTGCGTCTCGACAAACTGCGCGCGGGCACGGGTCTCAACCTCCTCGGCTACGGGCGCGCAATCCTTGCACATATTGGCCGGGCCGTTCCAGCAGACCTGTTCACAGAGCCAGTTGCCGCAGCTGCGGCACTGCTTGAAGAGTGGCTTGATCTCCGTGACTGCGGCCTGGAGGGCGTCGTCGTGCCCCTTCCCACCAACGGCCCGCTGAATGTCGTAAGCGGAGTCGGCCCCCCGCCCGAGCATGCCGCCCATGAAGTTAGAGGCCCCGCGCATCAACCCGCCCGCAACCCCGAGTTTGTTCGAGCGGTAGCTGCTCATGTAGCCATTGCCGCACCGCTCGCAGTTGAACTTGAACTGGTAACCGGTATCCGTCGAAAGGTCGTCGTAGTTCCCGGTAAATTCGATGGCGGTAGTCAATCCCACACTCCCCAGGGAAATGGTCGCCCCGCATATTACCCCCGCCAGCCGACAGCCGGAGGGATTCGCGTCACATTTAGCGCCAATCTCGTTAAGGAAACATCAGGATTGTCGACGCGCGCACACCGATAGCCTACTGTTGAGGTCGGAGATCTGGGTATGCCCGACAAGATGCAGCGCGAGATCGAGGAGATCCTTGCCAGGCTCGACAAGGAAAGCCCGGGCGGCGGCATGCCGAAGGCGCCGGCGAGCACGGGCGAGCGCGCACCGATCTCGCTTGCCCAGAAGCGCCGGCAGAGACACGGGCCCGTTGCCCGTGCTCGCCGCGAAGCGAACTCCCTGGCCAACCGCCTGACCCCCGCGAACCTGCTCTTCATCGGGGCCGGCGTCATGGTGGCCGGGCTCGTGGTGTCTACTGCCTGGGGGCCCGCCATCTGGGCGTCACTTGCGGGGGTTGTTCTCTTCGTTGCGGCGTTCCTCTGGTCGTTCGTACGTGCGCCACGGAGCGAAGGCGGAATGGCGGGCCCCAAGGGCGTGTATTGGCGGGACCGCTACATCGAATACGAGCCCGCAAATGCGAGCGCGTTGACTCGCCTCAAGCGGAAGTTCCGCCGCCAGAAGTGATTCGTTACGGGCCCGTGGTTCTGCTCTTCCTTGCCGCGCTCCTGTTTTCCGGCTGTTCTGACCGTGTGCCTGCTACTCCCCCGGGCACACCCGCGAGTGCGGCAGCGACTGCGGCTGGAAGCCCATCGGGAACCGGTACCACGGCCAGCGGGGCACCACCCACGGCAGTCTCCAGTCCCAGCGACCACGACGGTGACCGCGCCTTCGCCTACCTGAAAGTGCTCGCAGATACCATCGGGCCGCGCGTCGCTGGCAGCCCGGGAGAGCACGCTGCCGCCGCCTACATCGCCAGCCAATTTCGAATCAACGGATACGATGTCGAGCTCATGAGCTTCAACTACAGCGGTGACCGCTTCCAGGCGGGGACGATCGTCGTTGGAAGCACAACCTACGAAGCACAGGCCCTCGACGGGAGTGCTGCCGGTGTCGTTAGCGGTGATGCGGTCTTCGTGGGTCTCGCCGATGCAGCCGGCATCGCGAACCAGGCCATCGGCGGCAAAGTCGCCGTCGCAGACCGGGGGAGCCTCACCTTCGCTGAAAAGTACGAACGTGTGAAGGCCGCCGGGGCCGTCGCTCTCATCATCCTGAACAACGTGCCCGGCCAACTGAATGGCCGTTCTCGCGAGGGCGGGACCATTCCAGTTCTTGGCATCAGCGGCGAGGACGCGGCCATCATCAGGGCTGCAGCGCTGGCCGGCCAGCGCTTCACCGTGACCGCGCCCGCCAACAACCACACGGCGGCAACCAATATCATCGCCCGCCCGCCGGCGGGGGCTGCGTGCAGCATCCTCGTTGGTGCGCACTACGACACCGTTCCGGACGCCCCCGGCGCAAACGATAACGCCAGCGGTGTAGCGAATCTCCTCGAGATTGCCCGGGCAGCGGCCACCACCGGGCCCGCCAGCGGCCTCTGTTTCGCTGCCTGGAGTGCCGAGGAGTCTGGCCTCTTTGGCAGTTCGGCATTCGTCGAGGAAGCGAAGAGCGTAAACGCGCTGCCTGGCCTCTACATCAACCTCGACGTCACCGGTATCGGCACGAGCATCGAGATTATCGGTGAGTCCGAAGCGGCTGCGCGGGCCCTCGCGATCGCCGGACAGCAGTCTGTCGCGGCCCGGCGCATTCAACTTCCACCAAATACCGGTAGCGATCACATGAGCTTCGAGGCTGCGGGTGTGCCCGTCGTCTACCTCAGCTCAGGTGAGTTCGCAACGATTCACTCCCCACAGGACGTGGCGAGCGACATCGACATCGCCGAACTCGATCGTATCGGCGACCTTGCCCTCGCCTTGATTCGCGAGCGCCTCCCGGTGGTTGCCCGGGGGCAGGGCCACTCCTAGCATGGCGAGATGATGCACCGACTGCCGCTCATCATCCTCGTGCTGGGGCTCTCCCTCGGCGTGCTGGCCGCATCCTGCGGAGGAGGGAGCGGCGATGCAGCCCGCCAGGGCGAACGGGTAACCGACCCGGCGAAGGTGTACACATCCACACCTATCCAGAATCCGATCCTCTACCAGATTCGGCAGGATGGCCAGGTACGAACATCGGGTGGCGCTCCAGCGGGGACGGTGACCACCGGCACCCAGACACCCGGCGCCAACGGCAAGTCCCAGAACTACACGGTCGTATCGGGCGACACCTGCAGTGCCATCGCCACGAAGTTCGGCATCTCGTTCGACGACCTCAAGAAGGCGAATCGCGGCATCGACGACGGTTGCACAAACCTGCGAACCGGCGACATCCTCAAAATCCCGGCCGCGCCGACCGCGGCTCCCACGACTTCTGGCGGGCTCACCGCGGGTGCGACACCGAAGAGCAGCGGAAAGACCTATACCGTTGCGTCCGGTGACACCTGCGGTGGCATTGCCCAGAGCTACAACGTGAAGGTCCAGGATCTCATCTCGGCCAATGGGCTGGATGCTGACTGCACAAGCCTCAAGATCGGCCAGGTTCTCAGGATCCCCTGAGCCCCGAGATCTATCGAGCAGGCACACGGACCCGGACAGTACTCCCCCTCTATCGAGGAGAGGGCCGCACCAGAACATGACGCCTTCGAAGCTGCCGCCCTGGCACAGTCACGCTCACCCAACTCATGGCCCGAACATGCGGGAGGCTCAAAATCACAGCCCGGTCACCAATAATGGAGGACGGGCGGCCACCCCCGATTGCATCGTGAAAGGTGGCCACCCGGGAGAATGCAGGGCGATATCCGTCCTGTTTCAGACGTGGTCGCCTATGCGAACCAGCGGAACGGAGTCGTCTCAGTACCAGTGCCGTAGCCGATGGTGTTCAGGTCGAGCACCGTTTGGACCTTCGGCTGATATACGGCCCAGACGGTCCCCCCGCCCAGCGGGTGCGGGATATAGAACATCTTCTCAGCGTTCTTGCGCTGGATCTCGAAGAAGACCTCCTTTCGCTTGACGGGGTCGAGTTCCGACTGTTGCTTGAGTGCGAGTGCCTTCATCTCCGGGTCGTTCACCTTGCTGTGGTTCAGCGGATCCTCCGTGAACATCCGGATCGGGTAACTGCCCCCTTCAGGGAATGGTGTCTCCGGACCGAATGCGAGGCCTTTGAAGTTCCCGGCGAACGTCTGGGTGATGTACTTCGAGCTGTAGTCCTGCACGTCAGCGTTCACCTTCAGACCAATGGCCGCGAAGAACTGGATGTTCGCTTCGGCAACTGTGGCGAATGCCGCACCATAGCGAGCGGCGGCATAGGCGTAGGTAGCATTAATCTCGGGGAAGCCGGCCGCACTCATCAGCGCCTTTGCGTCGGCAACGTTGTACTTGAAGTACTTTGCGCTGTCACCCTGTTCCTTGCTCTGTGGATCGAGCCAGAGCCGCTCCATACCCGCCGGGATGAGGTTGTTCCACGGCGCTTTGACGTCGATCCCTTGCGACTGGAGCTTCTTGACGTTGTAGCCGAGGTCGAGCAGGGCGTCCCGGTCGAGTGACATCGAGATGGCGAGACGCACCCGCGGGTCCTTGTTCCACGGAGAGGACGGGTCCGGGTCGAAATAGATAAAGTCAAGCTGCTGGGCTACCTGGCCGAAGAGCTGGGCCCCGTTGATCTGCTTCTTGATGTTGACCAGGTCATCACTGGTCGCATCGAGATAATCGAGGTTACCGGCGAGGAACTGTGCAAGCCGAGTCGGGTACTCAGGGATGATGGCAATGTCCACGCCATCCATGAGCGGGAAACCGGTCACATGCCAGGCGGGGTTCTTCTTGAACTTGAAGCCCACCGACGGCGTGTAACTATCCATGATCCATGGCCCGGTCCCGATCATCTGCTTGCCCGGGTCAACTCCGCCGCCATCGGACTCCTTCGGCAGGATCCAGAGAAGGTTCGTGTCGGCAAGAACGTCGAGGAAAGCTGCGTACGGCGCCTTCAGCGTGAACTTCATCGTTGACGCGTCCGGGTACTCCACCTTGTCGACAAACCCGACCTGTGAGGAGTTCTGCGTCGTCTTGGAGGTCATTCGCCCCCAGGAGTACTTGAGGTCATCGGTGACGAGTTCGCGCCCGTTGACGGGGGCCACGTTATGGAACTTGATCCCCGGACGCATCTTGATCGTCCAGACCAGCCCATCTGGCGAGGGCTCAGCCGACTGGGCGATATCGGGAATCGGCTTCAGATCCTTGTTCTTGATCCCCATGCCGGTGCCGTACCGGAAGAGGCGGCTGTACGGGTACGCGGCGAGGCTCTTTGTGAGGAAACTGAGATTCCCAAAGGGGTCAATTGTGGGCGGATCGCCGGTGAAGACCCACTTATACGTGCCACCCCGCTTGGCATTCGCGAACGGGTCGGCTGCCGTTGGTGAAGCCTTCGCCTTATCCGGCGTGGGTGTCGCGAGGGATGTGTTATCCGCTGTCTTCGCCGCGCCGCCGCCGTTGTCATCGTCACCGCACCCAACGAGTGCCAGGCCTGCTGCCCCCGCACCCACCGTCACCGCGCCGCCGAGGAATCCGCGGCGGCTGCGGCGCACCTGCCAATACCTGGACCAGTATCCCGTTGACATGGGGTCTTTCCTGCCTCCTATAGAGCGCGCCGATGTTTTCCATCGACCGCGTGCACTACACATGATGGCTCGGCCTTGTGTCAATCACCGCATTGATGACAAAGCGCCACCCCATCGCACGTTTACCGGAATGGAAACAAAGAACCGGCTATTGCGAACCAGGGGAGGGATTCTGTGAGGGTGGCCGAATCTCCGCCCTGGCACCATCCAGGGCAGACTCCTACAGGCCAATGTCCATGGGCCAAACGATAAGCAGATGGGCCGCTCCGGAGGTACGGCCCGGCCCACGAGCTTCGCCACTCGGCCCTAACGCAATCGAGCTTACCGTCTGGTGAATAGCTCGATTTGAGCTTCGTGCTGGGCGGCTATCTCCTCCACGGCCAGGGGCGGCGCCATGGTGGCCGGAAGAACGGCGCACTGACGATGTCGTGCGGAGCGATGCCGTCTTCGATAGTCATCGCCGGGAACCCGGCGCAGTTCCGAGGCCGGGCGCTGCCTGGCCAGGGAAGCGGGGTGTGCTGAGGGCTTCGTGCTGGGCCAGCGCGTCTTCCGCGAATGCCTGCAATTCCCAGGGGCTGAGCGTGTTGTAATGGGCTTCGCGAACCAGGTTGAGGATCCCGCGCCGATTCGCCAACACGATCTGGCCCGCGATCATTGGTCCACCGGCCGAACGATGAATTGAGATGAAGGGCCGGCATACCGATCGACGAACTGCTGGTCGTCTCCACAGCTCAGTCCATAGCCGACAATGCCGCCTGACTTGATGGCGACGGCCATGCGTCCGGGCAAGCCTGGATCACCACCGCGGAAGACCGCCCAGGCATCCACTGACTGTGCCTCGCTCCCGGACCCGACCGCCGGTCCACCGGCTGCGATGGCCCAGAGCTCATACACGGAGGCAACGCTCGTTGCCATACAAATGCTCTGGGAACCATTCCGGTGCCGCTGAAATCGTCGAGCGCCGGTGGCACACACGTCAGGCGATGGGTGTGCCTGAGCTTCGCCGGTAATAGTTCAGTCTAGTGCTGAGCTGCCGCCGCCTTGTCATCGACAAGGGATGTGGCCTCGTGGGGATCGGTATCGCCAGGGAAATCGCTACTTGGGCGGATACTGATGGGTGCGACCCAGGTGGGGTTCTTGGGGAAGGCTCCCACTCCGCGCTTGAGTGCATAGAAGATGCCAAGCACGATGGCGAACGCAATCACCCCGACGAGTGACCAGAGAACGGTCGGCACTACGTCACGTTCCGAACCGGACGCGTCACCTGCGGCGAACGCCGAGACCGGCGCAGTAGCCGCGGCAATGGTGAGGGAGAAGAGGGCAAGGCGCGGGTAAAGGGTCTTCATACCGACTACGAAGTCTAGGCCCACCGCGCCCAAGGCGCCAAGGTTGGCAGACTCACCACCCGAGTGCGCGTTCGACACCTTCAACCGTGGCCGAGGCCTTCGTGATATCCGGGGTGTACTGGCCAACAGCAGTATCAGGATCCTTGAGTCCGTTCCCTGTGAGAACTGCTGCCGCGCGCCCGCCACGAATGCGCCCCATCCGGCCAAGCTTGAGGAGGCCGGCAATACACGCAGCGCTCGCGGGTTCGACAAAGAGCCCCTCCTTGCGGGCGAGGAGGCGGTAGGCATCCAGGATCTCATCGTCGGTCACCGCCTCGATGAGGCCGTGGGATTCATCACGCGCGGCAACTGCGGACTTCCACGACGCAGGGTTTCCGATGCGTATTGCGGTGGCGATGGTGTTGGGTGCCGCCACCGGCTCACCGAGAACGATGGGCGCGGCGCCAGCAGCCTGGAAGCCGTACATCTTCGGGTGCAGCGTCGCGAGGCCGAGTTCCGCACATTCCCCAAAGCCCTTCCAATAGGCGGTGATGTTGCCGGCATTACCAACGGGAATGGCAAGGATATCCGGGGCATCGCCAAGGGACTCGGTAATTTCAAACGCCGCCGTCTTCTGACCCTGGATGCGGAACGGGTTCACCGAGTTCACGAGGGCAACGGGGTGCCTGGTCGTCAGCTCCCGGGCTGCATTGAGCGCATCATCGAAGTTCCCATCGACCTCGATAATCCTGGCACCGAAGGCGACCGCCTGGGCCATCTTGCCCGCGGCGACCTTTCCGCCCGGGACGAGGACGAAGCACTCGATACCGCAGCGGGCAGCGTAGGCAGCGGCGCTCGCGCTCGTGTTGCCGGTGCTGGCGCACATGATGGCCTTCGCACCCTCCTCAACCGCCTTCGCAACAGCCACAACCATGCCGCGATCTTTGAATGAGCCGGTGGGGTTGCACATCTCGAGCTTGAACCAGAGTTCATCCAGCCCGCAGAGTGCCGCCAGGTGAACCGACTGAACAAGCGGCGTATCTCCTTCGCCGAGCGAGATGCGCGGGGTGTTTTCACCGAGAGGAAGGACGGCGGCCCAGTGATGGAGCACACCTCGCGGCGCTGGGATGGGGTTGGTCACGGCTCCTCCGGGGGCCTGAAGGCGTGGAATTTCGTTTCGCGGAGTTCCTGTTCGAGCACCTGGATCTGCTTGCGGCGTTGCTTCTCCATCATCTGGTTGTACTTGGCGAACTCCTCGCGGACATGATCCACAACTTCGACGATATCCTTGCGGAGATTCGCAACCCGTTCGCCAAGGCCGGAGTGGCGGCCTTCGAGGAGGGTGACTTCGCCGTGGATCTTGTCGATCTGGCTGACGAGGCGGTCGCTGGTCTCCTCGAGCTGGTTGAGCCGTCCATCCATCCGGGCGTGCTCCTCGCGCCAGAGAGAGACTTCCTCGATGAGCTCCTGTCGAAGGCTTCGTTCATTCGCCACCACGGCGATGATGTCCTCGTTGCGCTTCACCATCTCGCCCACAACCTGGAGACGTTCGAACACGACCTCGAAGCGATCGTCGAGGTCTGAGAGGACGACTTCCTTGATGCGCTCTTCCATGTCGCGATGGACTTCGATGCTCCGGTCGAGGCGGAGACCGAACTGCTCGAGCCGAGCTTCAACTTCACGCTGGCGCTCGAGGATAGTCTGGAACGTCTGGGCGATCTGGGCAGTCTGTTGCTGGACCTGCGCAACATCTGCCAGCACGAGCCCGAGCTGGCTCGCAGCAGCCTCTATTCGCCCATAGATCTCGCCGCGCTCCTGGCGTTCGTACTCAGTCTCGGCGCGGAGGATTCGGAGCGCATTTTCGACGGTCGCATGGTTCGAGCTGATCTGCTGGCGCATGTGCTCTGAGCTCTCGCCCATGCTGCGGAGTTTTTCGGGGATGCCTTTGAAGGGGAGGAGCTTGGGGTCGATCTCGCGAACCGCGCGCTCCGCGATGTCGAGTTGTTCGGTAACGTGATGGACCTGGCGGCGGAGCTGGTCCACCTGCGCATTCGTCTTGGTCTGCTCTTCGCGCGCGTTACGGAGCTGCTGTTCGAGCCAGGTGATGATCTCGCCGATTGCCTGGGCCTGCGAGTGCGCTTCGGAGGACATGGCTACGCCTCAACGCGAAGGAAGGCGCCAATTTCGACGACGATAGGGAGCGTGCGAATCTCATTGAGGGCGGCCTGCATATCACCCTCCCGGGCACGGTGCGTCATGACCACCAGCTCCGCCGTCCGCGCTCCGGGATCCGCTTCTTTCTGGTTAACGGCGGCGATGCTGACTCCGTGGTTGCCGAGCGCCTGGGCGATCTGGGCAAGCACGCCCGGCTGATCACTGACGCGGACACGGATGTAGAAGCGAGTCTCGAGAGATTCGAGCGGCAGCACGGGGAGTTCGCCTTCCGGGCCCCAGTACTTCCGTTCCCGGGCGCCCAGGACGATCGAATGGGAGAGATCGAGGAGATCGGCGACAACGGCCGAGCTCGTAGGTTCGGCACCGGCGCCACGGCCCTGGAACAGCATCGTACCCGTGAGGTCCCCGACAATCTGAACGGCGTTGTAGACGCCATCCACCTTCGCGAGCGGTTCCGATTGTGGCAGAAAAACGGGGGAGACGCGTGCGAAGATCCCATTTGCAGCTCGTTCGGCAATGGCGAGCAGCTTGATCGCGTAGCCCAGTTCGGCTGCGTAGCGGAAATCGCGGGCCGCAAGCCGCGTGATACCTTCGATGTGAATATCCGCAGGCGAGACACGGGTACGGAAGCCCAGGCTCGCCATGATGGCGAGCTTGTACGCCGAATCGAAGCCCTCGACATCATTTGTTGGGTCGGATTCAGCGTAACCGAGCTGCTGGGCCGAAGCGAGGGCGTCCGCAAATCCGCCAGTGTTCGCCGGTTCAATCCCCTGGCTCTGGAGAGCTTCGGCAACGGCACCATCGCGGGCCATGCTCGTGAGGATGTAATTGGTGGTGCCATTGATGATGGCCCGAATGGAGGTGATGCGATTCGCAAGAAGGTCGCGCCGGAGCGGAGCGATGAGCGGAATACCACCGCCAACGCTGGCCTCGAACATGATATCGAGGCCTTTGGCATGAGCCGCGGCCAGGAGCTCCGGGCCCTGCTTGGCGATGAGTTCCTTGTTGGCCGTGACAACGTGCTTCCCGGTGGCAATCGCCGACCGGATGAAGCTACCCGCGGGCTCTTCACCGCCGATAACCTCGACCACGATGTCGATCGACGGATCATCGAGGACGTCAGCAACGTTGGTGGTAAGGATACCGGTGGGAAGTTCGACGGTGCGCGGCTTGGCCACGTCGCGGACGGCCGCACGGCGGACAATGAGGGGCGCACCAACCTGGCGGGCAAAATAGTCGCGGCGCTCGATGAGAGCGCGGGCAACTCCCCCGCCGACGACGCCAAGGCCGATGAGGCCGACGCCGATTTCGCCACGGGGTGCGCTACCCAGCGTTTTTCTCCGCCCAGGTGATGTCGCTTGAAGAAAGATCGCGCTTCACATTGAGTGATGCGCGCTTGGCCGCAATGAGCTCATCGAGCCTGGCCTGGGCCAGCTGGTCCTTCTGGGCATCGGAGTAGGCGCCGTTCGGGTCGCGCTTTTCGATGCGGAAGACCCAGTAGTTTGTCCCAACCTGGACAGGGCCAAAGAGGTCGGCGCCTTCAGGCTTATCCTTGATAGCGTCCTGGATGTTCTGGGGAAGAAGGACTGGGGGCTCGGGAAGCATGGTCCCGTCGTTCTGGCGCGATTGGAGGTCGGTCGATTCGGCCTGTGCAACGCTCCCGAGGTCCTCGCCCGCCTTGACCCGCTGGAGGATCTTGTCCGCATCGTCCTTCGACGCAGAGATGACACCTTTGATGGTCACCATTTCGCCAGTGCTACCGATATCGTTGCGGACCTGCTCGAGGAGCTTCGTGTTCGCCAGGCTGGCCTTGGCGAGTTGCCGGTAGTTGCTGTCGCTCATCTTCGTGGTCTTGAGACGCTGGCGGTAGAGCGTATCGAATGAGCTGCCCGAACCACCAACCGGCACACCCAGTTCGCTCGCAATCTGCTTTGTAATCTCGTCGTCCGAGAGGTTGATATTACGTTCCTCGGCGAGCTTGATGGTGACCGCTTCATCCTCGAGCTTCGTAAGGAGCTGTTGCTCCAGGATGCCAAGACTGAGGCCCGATGACTGGTTGGTCTGGGCGAACTCGTAGAGGCGGTCGGCGTAGTAGCTCAGCTTGAACTTCTCGTCGCCGACGGTCAGCACTGTCTTGTTTGGCCGGAGGTAGTGCTCATCGACCTGTTGATAGGCAAAGAGGCCCGCGACGATCGCGCCGAGAAGGATAACGGCGGCAAGGATCCCCCAGCGGGAGTGACGTTCGGTCCACTCCATTCCGAGGACGCGCCTCCCCCGGGCAGTCTCCTTGCGGGGACGCGGGCGGGGAAGGGCGGTAGTGCGTTCTGCTCGACGTGCCATGTGGCGGGGCCTCCGCGTTATCCGCGCGCGGGAAAGATGCCAGTCTGGCGGATGTGCGTGAGGGTGTAGGGCAGGAGCGCCAGGTGGCGGGCCCGCTTGATTGCCGTGCAGACGAGGCGCTGGTGCTTGAGGCAGGTACCGGTCTTGCGGCGCGGCTCGATCTTCCCGCGGTCGCTCACGTACATGCGGAGGCGGCCGGTGTCCTTGTAGTCGATGAGCTTGACATGATCGACGCAGAAACGGCACACCTTTCGGCGGCCGCCAAACCGGCGTGGCGGCGGCCGCTGGGGCCGGTCCTCACGAGGGGATTCGGAGCGCTCTTCGCGTGCTGGTCGTTCTTCAGAAGTCATTGCCTGTTTCCTTGTCTGAGGTAGGACGGCCGGGGAGGCCGTGAAAAGGGCTATTCGAAGGGCAGGTCGTCAACATCGATGTCGCCGCCGCCAGCGCCACCACGGCCACCGGCGTAGCCGCCTGCAGGACGTGAGCCGCCGCGAGGGCTGCCGGAGCGGCTGGCTCCCGCATCGCCCCAGTCACCGCCCCCACCCTGGCCACCGTCGCGGCCTCCGAGGAGGACGATGTTATTGGCGATGACTTCGACGCGGGTGTGCTTGACACCCTGGTCGTCGTCCCAGTTTCGGGTCTGGAGGCGGCCCTCGGCGTAGATCTGCTTGCCCTTCGTGATGTACTGACTAACGCGCTCGGCCTGGTCACCGAAGATGACGATGTTGAACCACTCGGTCTGGTCTTCCCAGTCATTGGTCTGCTGGTTGCGAACCCGACGGTTGACGGCGAGGCTGAACTGAGACTGCGGCGTGCCGGATGCGGTGTAGCGGAGCTCCGCATCGCGGCCGGCGTTACCGATGAGCATGACCTTGTTCAGGCTCGCCATGGTTGTCCTCCCGTTGGCCGGCTAGGCCGTGGTCTCCTCGGATGGATCGTCCTGTTCGGTGTGCGGACCGGTTGCGCCGTGAGACTCGAGGGACTCGACGCTAACGCCGGAGTTCTCCACCGCCGCGTTGGAGGCAAAACCCGTGGTGCTCGTTTCGGGGGTCGCGTCGCGGAGCGGCGTATCCATCGGCGGAGCAGACTCCGGCGCGGCGGGCGTCGCCAGTTGCTCGGATGTCAGCGCTTCGGCATTGGCAACGGCCTGAGCAGCGCTGGCCGCTTCGGCGGCGCCTGCCGGAGGTGTCGCCGGAGCCTCAGCGGAGCGCTGCTCGCGCGGTGGCGCCGGAACAGGGAGTTCATCAGCACGGACGACGAGATGGCGGTACACCTTCTCATCGATACGGAGGGCTGCCTCGAGCGGGGCGACAGCGTCAGGTTCGAGGTTGACGCGGCTCACGACGTAGTCGGCATCGATAGCGCGGCCAATGGGGTAGGCCATGCGCCGTCGTCCCCAGTGATCGATACGGACGACCTCACCGCCGCGCGCCTTGACGGCAGCGGTCAGCTTTTCAGTGCTGGCATCGGGGCCGCCAGCTTCCATGACGGCCAGGTCGTAGACCACCGTCAACTCGTATTCCCTCATGGATCCTTCTTCGCCGGGCGATGGGTTTGCCCGCACAAGGCGAGCCGGACCCCGGCACGAACAGTGAGGGTATCATCGGGGCGGGCTGCACTCAATCGAACGCACCCTCGATCGGCGGTTCACCCGCAGAGAAGCGACCCAGCGGCCCCGAAGAAACGGGCGGACGATCGTTGAGGATGTCCCGGCACAACTCCAGACTCAAAGACGGAGGGGTTATGGCCGATGCAGACTGAGGTAAGCGGCCAGCCAGACGCAGACCGGGGGCCAGCAAGAAGAAGGTCAATTGCAGGCCGCGTACCGATGGTCCGGCGGTCGCTCCTGCACGACCCAATCCGGTTTGGTATCAGCCTCGGTGCGCTCGCATTCGCGGTCGTGCTGGTGGTGCTCCTGCGCGGGCTGATGGACGGGACGCTGGCGAAGTCGACAACGTACATCGACCACGTGGGGGCTGACCTCTTCGTGTCGGGTGCCGGGGTACGGAACATGACGCTCGCGAGCTCTGCCCTACCCGAGGATGTGGTGGCTCATGTCGGAGAACTGGACGGTGTTGCGGACGTGGGCGGCGTGCTCCGAATGGAAGTGGTGGCGACACACCGAGAAGAGCACCGGCCGGCGGCAATCATCGGTTACACACCGGGGCACGTCGGCGGGCCATGGAAGCTCGCATCGGGACGGACCGTTGAGCGCAGTGGCGAGGCCGTCGTCGATTCGGTGCTTGCAGACCGATTGGGTGTCAAAGAAGGCGACCAGGTCCAGATCGCAGATTCCACGTTCACCGTTGTCGGGCAGTCGCTCCAAACGACAGCCATCGCAGGGAAGCTCATCTTCCTGAGCCTCGCTGACGCCCAGGGGATCCTGCGAATGCCCGGGGTTGTCGCTTTCGTACTGGTCAGGCTGGACGCGGGGATCAGCCCGGCGGCGTTCGCTCCAGAGCTGGCCGCAGCAGTCCCCGGAGTCACGGTCCAGACCAGGAAGACACTCTCGGACAATGACCGGGAGATCCTCGGCGGGATCTTCATCTCGCCGATCAACGTGATGTCAACGGCCGGGTTACTCGTGGGCCTCGCCATCGTTGGATTGACCATGTACACGACGACGGCCGAGCGGCTGCGTGACTTCGGGGTGCTGAAAGCCATCGGCGCTTCGAACCGCTACCTCTTCCAGACGGTGCTCGTGCAGGCGGTGACGTTGTCGCTGTTGGGATTCGTGGCCGGACTCGTGCTGGTCATGATCGCGGCGCCGCTGGCCGAACATGCCGAGCCGGATATTGGCGTTGAGGTGCGGCTCACGCAGGCCGCTATTGCGCTGGGCGAGGTGGTGGCGATGAGCTTGCTGGGGGCAATCCTCCCGCTCGCACGAATCCTGCGCGTCGACCCTCTCGAGGCGTTCAGGAGATGAGCGATGCCTGACCACCCGCTACACCTCGACCTGGTCTCGAAGTCGTTCGGCGAAGGCGCCAACGTTGTGAACGCCGTACGCGACGCGTCGTTCGACGTGCGTACCGGGGAGATCGTTGCCATCGTGGGGCCATCGGGGAGCGGCAAGAGCACGTTGCTCTCGATGGTCGGGTGCCTGCTGACACCGACCGCAGGGCAACTCACGATTCTCGGCGAAGATGTAACACGTCTCAGCCAGTCAGCACGTTCGGCGTTCCGGCTCCGCCATATCGGGTTCGTTTTCCAATCGTTCAACTTGCTCCCTGCCCTGAGTGCACGGGAGAACATCGAAATCGCGCTCAACCTGGCGGGGACATCGGGCCGTCGCGCTCGAGAACGTTCGAGCGACCTGCTGGAGATGCTCGAACTCAGCGCGCGCTGGCAGATGCGGCCTTCGAACATGAGCGGCGGTGAGCAGCAGCGGCTGGCAATTGGGCGGGCGCTCGCGAACCGCCCCGATGTCATCCTGGCCGACGAGCCCACCGCGAGCCTGGACTCACGGGCGGGCCGGCGAGTGATGGGCCTGATGCGATCGGCAGTCGAGCGCGGCGAGGCGAAGAGCCTCGTGGTCGTGACACACGACACGCGGATCCTCGACCTCTGCCATCGCGTGTTGGAGATGGAAGATGGACAGGTTCGAGAGCGCGGGTAGCAGCACAACGGGCCACGCCGCGACACAACCAATCCCGCCGGGCCGAATGTGCGGACAGGTGCAGGTTTTCTACGATAGCCCGACGAAAATCACCAATTTCCGGGAAAGATGGGTGTTGCCCGGGCGCACGGTTTGTTATGTTCCCGCAACCTTCTGGCGGAGAAATCGGTGGGAGATACGACGGTTGCCGGCCGGGTGGCCAGGAACCGCATTCCAAGGGTTGTCCAGTTCGCGGCAGGGGTAGCCATCGTCGTAACGGTTGCCCTGCTGCCGCCCCCGTTGAACGTCTTTGCGAGAATCCGCCCGGTTGCAGCGGCTGTACCGATAGCATGCAATGGGCACCGGCAGTTATGTTCGCTCACATTCGACCAGGTCGTATTCCCTGCGACGCATAACTCGATGGCGGCAGCCGAAACCGGGTTTCAACGCCCTTCACAGCAGTTCGGTATCCGGCGGCAACTGGAAGACGGTATCCGGATGCTGCTTATCGACAGTCACCACTGGGAGACCAAGGATGACCTCGCCCGGATCAAAGCGAAGCTGAGCCCCGAGCAGTGGGCAAAACTCTCCGCATCATTGACCGAACCCGATGAAGCGCCGGCAGGCGTGTTCCTCTGCCACGTGCTGTGCGGTGCGGGTTCGGTCCCGCTTGAAGACGCGCTCATGGAGATCCGGTCGTTCCTGGAGACCCACCCGCACGAGGTTGTCGGGCTCTTCTTCGAGGACTACGTGAGCGGATCGGAGACAGCAGCCGCATTCGACGCGGTCAAGCTCACACCGCTCGTCTACACACATGCGGCCGGCGCGCCGTGGCCGACGCTCCGGGAGATGATCGGTGCGAATCAACGGCTGGTCGTCTTCTCGGAACATGGAGGCGGCGAGCCGGCCTGGTATCAACCAGGATGGGCAAACGTGCAGGATACGCGCTATGACGTGACGAAACCGGAAGCGTTCACCTGTGCGCTCAACCGGGGAACGAACAGCCGTCCCCTCCTCTTGCTGAACCATTGGATTGCCAGGGGCGACCCGTCACCCGAGGATGCGGAACGGGTGAACGCCTATGACTTCCTGCTCCACCGGGCACAACGGTGCGAGGCCGAGCGGCGGCGCGTAGCGAACTTCGTGGCCGTGAACTTCTACGAGCGCGGAGACCTGTTTCGCGTGGTCGATGCCCTGAACGGGATCCCGGCAGACAAGGATTAGCTTCCTCCGCCCGTTCCGGCGAGGAACGGCTTCCGTTGACGGGATTGCTCTTCCTCGAGCGACTGCCGGCGCGCGGCCCGCCACCGGACTATGACACCCGGGAGGACCCATACCGCCGCAAACGCCAGGGCGCCGTACAGGGAGCCCGCCAGCGCATCGATAACGTAGTGCTCACCCATATAGACGATAGAGAAGTCCATGAGCAGCGGGTAGATGACGGTGAGCCACCCCCAGCGCGGGCTGAGCCACCAGAACACGCAGAAGACGAGCACCGGGAAGGCGGCGTGGAGGCTCGGCATCGCAGCGACCGGATTGGGGTCGAAGTGGTTGTATATGAAGCCGATCGGGTACGAAGCACTGTGCTGCCAGAGGACTTTGCCGAGGATGGTTTCGACGTGGGGGAGGTACCCCGCATTCGCGGCGTACCAGGGTGGCGCCATCGGATAGAGGAGATAGGTCATCAGGCCCGCGTAGGTGAGCAGCAGGTAGGATGCGACGAACTTCCAGTAGAGCCTCTTGCTGTACATCCAGAAGGCGAGAGCGATAGCGATCGGGGCGATGAAGTGGAGCGGATGCATGAAGGCAGCGACGTAGTCGTACCAGTGCAAGTGGTCCGGGTCCCAGAGGTGTCCCTGGAGCCAGAGGGTGGGGACGTGCCCATCAAACATGAGCTTGTCGGCACTGATTGGAAAACCGATATGGGCGTTCGCAACCAGGCCATCGGACAGGCCGCGGAGCGCTTCATAGGAGAGCACGAGGAAGATGAACGGGAACCAGTCGCGGAGGAACGATAGCGGTCGGGCTGTGAGGATTGCGAACCCGAAAAGCCCAATTGCGACCTGGTCGGCAGTTGGCCAGTTGCCACTCCAGATGAGGGAGGCAAAGAGGAGAAGGCAGTACACCGCCTGCAGTCCGATCAGGAGCTTCCAGTGCTGTTGCTGCGTGCCAATATAACGGCGGTGAAGGGACCGGGCCTTGCTGTAGGCGCGGCCAACCGCGGGAACTGCAAGCGTCATAGATACCACCCTGAAAGCATTTCGTCCGGGCCTGCGCATCGGCAGCACCCCGTTTTCGGAGACTCCTCCCTGGCCGGCGCGGTGCTGCTGGAGCAGCAGGTCACTCGCGGGACCGAAAAACCATGCCTGACCCTCGATCGTTACCGTTCGACACACTCAGTGTCGGGTAGGGCCGCTCATCGAAAGGTGTCAGAAGTGTGACAGAACCAGCAATGATTGGCCACCGGCAATCACACTTTTGCTTGAACGAATCATCTGAAGCGAATGGTTACACGGCTTCAATCTGAATTGAAAAGGAATTAGAAAGACAGTCCGTGTTAATTCCAATCTCACCCGAGGCTTGAACGCTCAAGTGATGGTGTGCGGTCGCATTTCTCGTCTCGTCAGGCCCGGCACTCCTCATCGCCGTTTCCAACGGTGGGTGTGCCCCCATAACCGGTCCCGCGTTGATACAACACGCGTGGAGACGATCCGCGAAGCAATCAGGCACTCGAAATGGTGAAAAAGCGCAACGTGGCCCATATGGCCAGCCCAGCTCGGACTCCTCGGAATGGGACGGTCAGGCGGGAGCGGGCATGACGGCGCCAGTCTGGAAGACACGGCGAAGATGGGGCACGGAGAAGGAGGCCAGCACGATGATGACCGTGAACGCCGCGCCAGGGGCCATGAAGAGCATGGGTGCGCCCCAGGCGTCGGCCAGGCTGCCAAAAGCAAGGTTCGCCAAGGCCATAATCCCTCCGGCGGACATGAGGTAGAGGCTCATCACGCGGCCACGAACGGCATCCGGCACGACTTCCTGCAGGAACACCGCGCTCAGGGCCATGAACATCGCCTGTGACGAACCCATGAGGATGGTGTTCACCACCGCGATGGGAACGTTGTGGCTGTGAGCCATGAGGACCGGTGAGAGACCGCTGGCCACCCCCACCCAGAGGAAGAGCCGTCCGCGCCGGCCACCCGGGAACATCGAGAGCGCGAACGTACCGACGAGCGCCCCGACGCCGACTCCCATGGTCATGAGCGTGAATCCACCCGAGGGGCTGTGAAGTTCCGTTTCGGCAAAGCCAGGCAGCATCGCATCGAACGACATTGTGAGTGAGCAGTGGGCGACGACGAGCAGAAAGAGGGCGAGCACTGGCGTTGTCACGCGCACATAGCTGAGGCCCTCGCGCAGGCTTTCGACAACTTCACCAAGCGAACCGACGCCACCGCGTGAGCGCGTCTCGATGCGGCGGATCGAAGTAAAGGCGAGGAGCGCAAACAGTCCACCGACTGCGTAGGCCCCCGCCACGCCCACCGTAGCGAGAAGCGGGCCCGCGAGCACAGGCCCGACCGCGCGAGCCCCATACTGCGTTGTACTGCTGAGTGCGACCGCGTTGGCCAGGTCCTCTGGCGGGACGACGTTGGCCAGGAGCGCCTGATCGGAGGGGATTTCGACGGCGCGTACAAGGCCCTGGACGAGGGCCATACCAACAACCATCCAGACCTCGATGATATCCGTCAGCGCGAGGAAGAAGAGGGTCATCGTGACGGCTAACGCACCGAGGCGCGTTAGCCGAACCAGGATTCGGCGTTCGAACTTGTCCGCGACGATTCCACCGAACGGTGCCAGCAGGTAGGGCGACATCGAGGCAAATGTCGACACGCCCACCCAGAATGAAGAGTTGCTGAGTTCGTAGACGATCCACGCATTGCCAAGGAGAAGGGTCCACAGCGAAATGGAGGAGCTCGCCGTTCCGCCCCAGAGTGCGCGGAAATCGCGATGGCGGGTTGCCGGCAGGCGGCTGGTTATTCGTTCGCTGAGCGAAGACTGGTGTTGGGCCATCAGTAGAGCTGGATTGTGGATTGCCACGCCGGGTATGTCGAACGGGGCCCGAGCATATTTCGAAGGGAGCCCGGCGTGGCAGCCACAATGTCATACGGATGACCACACCAGGCAGGTAATGCCGGTCCAGGCCGACGCTCGAACCGTGAGCGACCGCTACCCTCCCAGGGCCTCCAGTGCATAGGACATCAGGGTCGGCATGGAGTCCTTGGCGAGCTCCCAGTGGGGGTCGTCGCGCTTTCCCCGGCGATGGAGCATGAGGTTGAAGCCGCTGATCACCGCGAACTTATAGGCCGCGAGCGCGCGAAACCAGGAGATATCGCCCGGGTCGCTCCCGTAAGCGCGAACGTACATCGCCTCGAGGTCATCTGGCGAAGGCATCAGGCCGACCGAGCGCGAGCCCTCCGACCAGGCCCGGCTGTCATTGAAGATCAGGATCCAACCCAGGTCGTTGAGGGTCGCCCCGATGCCGGTGAGCTCCCAGTCGATGACCGCGAGGAGGCTGCCTTCGATGGAATAGAGCAGGTTCATCCACTGGAAGTCGCCGTGGAAAATCCCGATGCGGGGATCTGCCGGCATTCGCTCCAGCAGCCGCTGCCGGACCTTCGGGAAGAGGGCGAGAAGCTGCTGCTCCGCGGAACGTTCATAGAAGCGGTCCCAGTGGGTGACGTCAGCCTCGAACGGTCGCGGCTCCCCAAGGTAAGCGGCACGGTGCCAATCGGCCTGGTGGATACCGGCAAGGGCAGTCATCGCCTGTTCGGCCATTCGATTCCGCGTTTCCTGGGCAAGTTCCTGGCCCCATTCCCCGGGGCCGAGACGAAGGACATCACCATCCAGCCGATCGGTGATGAAGTAGGGCGTACCGAACCAGCGTGGGTCATCGCCCGACCAGGTGATCGTCGCATGCGGGACACTCGTGCCATCGAGGGCGTTGATCGCGGCAACCTGCCGGAGCACATCAGCGGTTCCCTCGAACTTGACACCGGGGGGAGGGAGCCGGAGGAAGTAACGGCTTACCTGGTTACCGGATGTGATATCGAAGAAATAGGAGAAGCCAGCATGGCCGGTCGTCCTCGCGACATTAGACACGGAGGCCGCGGGGTCACCAAGCATCGTGCGGCTGAAATCGACAAGGCGGGCAGCGACTTCATCGAGTTCCACGTTGTCCCCCAATGTATGAGCGGACCGCGGGGCCGGCCCGGTTCGCATCCTACCGTCCCGCATGGAATCCGGCGACGCCCAGGTACTTGCCAGCAGCAGACGGGAGTACGACAGCCGCTGTCGCATTCGCATGACAGACTACATGGGTGCAGATCGAATCAGAAGGCAGTCAGTTGCAGCCAGCAGGGTCTCGCGGCGGCCAGTCCGAACAGTCAGTGGCAATGGTGTCCGGGAGAGGGATCGTGCCCGATGTACTCGTGGTGCCGTTTGAACGTGTGAACCCGGAATTGCTCGGGACCCTGATCGAGAGCGCGAAAAGCGGCGACGCACTGGCGCCGGTGACCGTGGTAGTGCCGTCGAACTTCGCCGGGCTCCAGTTGCGCCGGGCCCTGGCGGCGAATGGCGGCCACGGATTGCTAAACGTCCGGTTTCTCGTGCTGGCACGGCTGGCGGAGTTGCTCGGAGCGCCGCTCCTCGCCTCGGAGGGACGCCAGCCGCTCACTCCGTGGCTGCAGTACGCGGCACTCCGTTCGGCTTTGCGCGGGCACGAAGGGGTACTCGCCACCATTCGAGATCACCCCTCAACCCCCGGGAGCCTTATCGCAACGTTCCGCGACCTCCGAAACGCCCCCGACGGAACGGTCGGCGAGCTCGACGGACGTGGCGGTGTCGCCGCGGAGGTCGCAGGGCTCTACCGGCGCTTTCGGTCATTGACCGAGCGGATGTACGACGCCGAAGACCTGGCGGAGGCGGCTGCGCGAGCGGTGAAGAACGCAAGCGGGGCACTGCGAGACATCGGGACGGTGATCGTCTACCTGCCTCGAACGCTCACGCCCGGGTCCGTTCAGTTGCTCGAGGTGCTGCGTGCACAACACCGCGCGGTAGTGCTGCTCGGTGCCTCGGGTGAGCGGGCAGTGGATCAGCCCACTGCCGACCTCCTGGTTCGGCTGGGTGTTGCCGAAATGGAGGAGCTTCTCCGGCGCAGCCCTCGCCCCGAGCCTGGCTCCGAGACGCGGATCGCAATCGGCGTGGATACGGAAGAAGAGGCGCGAATCATTGTGCGGCTGGTTGCACAGGAGATGGGTAACGACGTCTCACTCCCTCGCATCGGGGTGCTCCACGCCCTGCCCGAACACGGGTCTCTGCTGCGCGAGCAGTTTCGGACGGCCGGGATCCCTTGCAATGGTACGGCGGCGCGGACCCTTGCTCAGTCGGTGTCCGGCCGGTCGCTACTCGGGCTGTTTGAGCTCGCCGGCAGCAGGAACGAGCGGTTTCGGCGCGATGCCGTCATGCGGTGGCTGACCCAGGCTCCAATCCTCGATCCAGGGGAGCCGAATGCACGCCGTACTCCATCGGCAGTCTGGGATGCCATCTCACGGAAGGCCGGCGTGGTACGTGGCGCAGACGAATGGCGAAGACGTATCAGTACGTGGCTCGCGCGGCCGCGGCGGAGCGGAGGTGCGGCCCCATGGGAGCGCACCTATGGGGAACGTCTCGCCAGCTTCATCACCGGTCTCGAAGCAGACGTCGCATTGCTCCCCACCGGCGCCGGCGCCCGGGACCATGCCAATCACGCACTCCGCCTGATGGATCGCTACATGGGTGATGAATCGGCGGTTGCGAAGTGGCGCGACGCGGCAGACGAAGGAGACGCGAAGGACTCCGAACTCGAGGCGTACCGGGCTATCCGCAGGCTGCTCGAGGAGATTGGCCGCACCGATGGGGCAGGCAAAGGGCTCGACTTCCTTGCCATGCTACCCGCGGCCGATGCCCGGCGCGCCTTCATCGATGGGCTCACGGTATTGATGGAGCGGCCGGGAGCCAGCGAAGGCCGGTTCGGGGAAGGGGTGTTCATCGGACCGGTAAGTGCTGCGAGCGGCATGCAGTTCGACCTGGTATTCATCGCTGGAATGGTGGAGGGGGCGATGCCTCCCGCGAACCGGGAGGACCCGCTGCTCCCGGACGACGTTCGCCAGGATACCCACCTGGATTCGCGACAGAGCCGGAGAAACGAGGCGCGACGGGACTTCCTGGCAGCGATGGCGTCGGCGCCCCGGCAGGTGTTGAGCTACGCCCGTTCGGGAGCACGGCAACAGGGGAAGCAGCTACCCTCACGATGGCTGGTGGAGGCCGCGGAGCAACTCTCCGGTCAGCGCTTCAAAGGCGGGGATTTTGAACGGCTGCGGCCTGCCGAGCATTCGTGGCTCATCGCTCCTCCGAGCTTCGAGTCGGCACTGAGCGATACGTCACTCGAGCCGGCTTCTGCACAGGAGTACGAACTCCGCAGCTTGCTGCAGGCCGGCGGCCCGCCCTTCGAACATTACCTGGCCACCGACGCATCGTTCGGTCATGCCCTGCGCGTGGCCGCGGGCCGGCTTCCGGGATGGTTGGTCCGCGAACCGGCGCCGCCGGGTGCATCCGCATGGGATGGCCAGGTCGCCGCCGATACTCGGCTCATCCCGTGGATCGGCACCGGAGACCGTGAGCCAGTGACGATGTCGCCAACGAGCCTCGAGGCGTTCGCCGACTGCCCGTACCGGTTCTTCCTGCGGAGCGTGCTGCGGCTCGAAGAGCTCAGGGCCCCGGAGGAGATGCTCAAGCTCGACGCGACGGAGCGCGGGATCATCATTCACGATACCCTCGAGCGTTTCTTCACGCAGGCACGCCCTCATGAGCCTGGGGAGATCTGGAACAGGCAGGAGCGGGTGCATCTCCAGGCGATCCTCAACGAGCGCTTCGTAGAGACGGAGCGGGCCGGCCTCGCTGGCCCACAACTGATGTGGGAGGCGGAAAAGGCTCGCATTCGCCGGGAATTGGACCGGTTCCTCTCGGCCGACGAAGTAGTGCGACGGGAGACAGGGGCGAGGTTTCGGAACGCCGAGAAAGGGTTCGGGCGGAGCGCCACGGATGATGACTCGGAACCCTGGCCGGGAGCGCGTGTTGAACTTGGTGACGGCCGGTGGCTCCTCCTCTCGGGGCAGGTCGACCGGGTCGATGAAACGTCAGCCGGGTTCGCTGTCTACGACTACAAGTCGGGTAGTTCATTCGAATACAAGGAGATCACCCGGAGAAATGCCGACCCGCTGGTGAGGGGTAAGAAGCTGCAACTACCTGCCTATGCGCTGGCGGTGCGGCAGGCGGTAGCCGGGGCAGCAGAGGCCGGAATTGAAGCGAAGTACTGGTTCGTGAACGAACGAGAAGGCTTCAAACAGATCGGCTACCTCTTCGACGAAGCGCACGAGCAGCGCTTCATCGAGGTGTTGAACGTCATCGCCCAGAGTGTCACGGAGGGGCAGTTCCCGCAGACCCCTTCGGAAAAGACAGGCATCCGGGGTACAACGCCCGCCAACTGCAGCTACTGCCCGTTCGATCGGCTCTGCCCGGCATCCAGCAGGCGGGAACGATGGGAACAAACGATGGTACGGCCAGAGCTGGCAAGGCTCGCAGCGCTCATCAACGGGGCCGATGCGGAGAGTGAGGTTGACACGGATGAATGATTCCGAGGCACGAGGCTGGATCGAAACACACCTCGAAACCACCGTGTTTGTCGATGCAGGGGCAGGTAGCGGGAAGACGCGGGAAATGGTCGAGCGGATCATCCGGCTCGTTGCGAGCGGGAGATCGTCCCTTGCAAGCATCGCCGCTATCACGTTTACCGATGTCGCCGCAGCCGAACTGCGCGATCGGGTGCGGACCCGGCTACAGGAAGCATCGGCACGCCTCGAAGGGTTCGAGTTGCTGGATGACGAGGAGGTGGAACGGTGCAAGACAGCGCACGACGACATTGACTCGGCGTCTATCCAAACACTCCACAGCTTCGCCCAGCGAATCCTCTCCTTGTATCCGCTGCAGGCGGGCTTGCCGCCACGGCTCGAGCCAATGGATGAGGTCGAGGCCTCGCTCGAGTTCACACGGGAATGGACGCGCTTTCGGGAGCAGTTGTATGAGGATGGGCTCGGCGATCCAGGGCTGCAGGCGGCTCTTCGGATGGGCATCGCCCTCGGCCTGGAGGAACGGCACCTGCACCTCGTAGCACTCGCACTGCACAGGGCGTGGCACCGGTTGCAGGGATGGGAGCCGGCTGCGGGCGAGGTCGTGGATCTCGACCTGCGAGAGATCGCGGAGCTGGTCCGGTCAGCCCGTGACTCAGCGAGAGATGTGAGCCGTGCCGACAAAGCAGCCCAGGCGATCGATGCAAACGCCCCCGTCTATGACGCGGTCGAGGAGTTCGCGCGGGACCTGGAGGGCGGTGTCCACGGCGATAGTGATGAGCTTCGCCTGCGAATCATCGGGTTCCTGGCTGACAAGAGCGTACCGAAACTCTCCGTCTCAAATGGCCAGGCGAAACTGTGGGGTGGGAGAGAACACCTCGAAGCCGCGAAGCAGAACCTGAAGGAGGCCCAGGCAAAGCGGGAAGAGCTGGTTGCGGCGTTGCGGCGCAGTTGCCTCACGACCCTCCTCGCCCCGCTGCGGTCGTTCGTACTCGGCTACGCCGAACGGCGGCGAACGAGCGGGAGGCTGGAGTTTCACGACCTGCTCGTGCTTGCCCGGGACCTGCTTGCCAGAGACCGCCGCGTTCGAGAGGCAGTTGGACGGCGCTTCAGGCACCTGCTCATCGACGAATTCCAGGATACCGATCCGCTGCAGATTGAGATCGCGGTGCTGATCGCCGGGTGGCGGGACTCTCGCACAGACTGGGAGGAGGTCGACGTCCCGCCGGGGGCGCTGTTCTTCGTCGGCGACCCGAAGCAATCAATCTACCGGTTCCGGTACGCCGATATTGCGCTGTATGAGCGGGCCAGGCACCGGTTCGGCACGGTCGCCGGGGTTCGTGCCGAGCTGACCCAGAACTTTCGTTCGGGGGAGCCGATCATCGCGTTTGTCAACGAGGCGTTCGAACAACTCTTCGATAGCACGCGGCCTGCGCCCGAACTCGGGCCCGTAGTCCAGGCCGGGTTCCAGGGACTCACGGCTGAGAGGGTAGAACCCGAACTCGCTGGCCGAAGCCGGGTACGCGCGTTCGGCAACGCGGTATCAGGACGTGCTGGTGAATGGCGAGAAATGGAGGCGAACGCAGTTGTCGCCGCCATTGGCGAGCTCACGAGCAACGCGACAAGGGTCTTTGACAGCGAGCGGAAGTGCTGGCGCGACCTCGAATTGGACGATATCGCCATCCTGATTCCCACGCGGGCTGCACTCCGGCCCCTCGAGCGAGCGCTGGCCGAGGCAGGTATCCCCTCTCGAATCGAGGCGAAATCGCTCCTTTTTGGAACCCAGGAGGTTCGTGACCTTCTCAACATCCTGGCAGCAATCGACGACCCGGCCAACGAGATTGCCGTAGTCGCCGCGCTCCGGACACCCGGGCTCGCATGCAGTGACCAGGACCTGTTCGAGTGGCGGAAGGCGCTCTGGGCGCCTCCTGGGCGAGACCATGCGGTTGAACGTGCATGGGATTACACCTACCAGGCACTCCTCGAGGCCGAATGCCCTCCAGAGGCGGAGCCCGTACAGCGTGGGATGAAGCTCCTCGCCGCTTTCCACCAAGAGCGTTGGTGGCTCGAACCTGCGGAGATGGTTGAGCGCGTTATCGCAGAATTGCGAATGTTGCAGATCGGATTCGCGAGCCGGAGGCCGCGTGACTGGTGGCAGCGGATCAGGTTTGTTCACGACCACGCGCGTGCATTCGGGAGCAGCGGAGGGCGGAGCTTACGAGAGTTCATCGAGTGGATGCGCGAGCAGGAAGATGAGGGCGCGCGGGCCGTTGAGTCGGCAGTCCCGGAGCAGGACGATCATGCAGTCCGGATCATGACGATCCATGCGGCAAAGGGGCTGGAGTTCAACGTCGTATTCGTCGTTGGATTGGGGACGAGGGGATCGAACCAGGCGGCGGAAGTGCTCTGGCGGCCGCGCGAAGTGGGAGACGGCCCTCCATTAGAGGTTCGTGTTGGAACACAGGGGGCATATTTCGAGACGGCCGGATTCGCCGCGCTCGCGGAATACGAGAGGGTGATGGAGCGGCTGGAAGATGACCGCCTGCTGTACGTGGCGGCCACGCGTGCCCGTGACCTCCTGTACGTCAGCCGCTACCACGCAGCAGCGAATGCCGGGCACGATCAGCGCCATGCGGAGTACAAATGCTCGAGTGCCGAATGCCTCGATGCGGTGTTGCAGAACACACCGGGGGCCTGGGAGGACTATCTCCCGGGTGAACCTCCACGGCTGCAGCGCGTGGCGGCATCACCAGCAGTGCCAGACACGGCGGGCGACTACGCCGCCTGGCGCCAGGAACGGGCGAGAATGGTCCGGGTGCTGGGGTACACGCGGAGCATCTCGGCCACCGCGCTCGCGAAGCGCGACGGTGGGGCTGACCTGCCACCCGAGGAGACACAACCCGACGGCGTGGAGCGTGAGGAGCCACCATGGCGGCGGGGGCGGGCGGGTACCTCCATCGGGCGCGCAGTCCACGCGGCATTGCAGACAGTTGACCTGGCGACCGGTGATGGACTCGAGGCCGCTGCCAGGGCGCAGGCCTCGGCTGAGGGAGTGTCCGACAGGGGGCCCGAGGTCGAAAAGCTCGTGAAGACAGCACTCGGGTCCGATGCCGTGCGTGAGGCAGTGTCGTCGGGCCGTTACTGGCGCGAGGTGCCGGTTGGCGTCGTAATCGATGGTGTAACGCTGGAGGGATTCATCGACCTCCTATACGAGGGCCCCGATGGCCTCGTGGTCGTCGACTACAAGACGGACGCGGTGCGCAGCGAAGACGAGGCGACCGAGAAAGCAAAGGGTTACCGGCTGCAAGGAGCGGCCTACGTACTCGCCCTGACAACCGCCCTGGGAAAACCCGTTGCGCGGATGGTGTTCGTCTTCCTCGGCAGTGGCGGCGAGGTATTTGAGCGGCGCATCGACGACCTCGCCGGGGCGATCGCCGATGCGCGGCGCTTGATGGCGACGGTCGTTCCTACTGCTGTTGCCTCTGCTTGAGCATCCGGGCGACGATCGGGCTCGGGACTGGCGGATGCCACGTCTTGTAGGCGATTTCGTGGGCAATAGGCCATTTCGCCTCGATATCGAGGCGATAGCCGGGTGCCCCTGCCTCTTCGAGCGCCTGGAGCGCTCCCTCTGCAACCATCCGCATGAGCGGGTCGTTGTGGGGATCGCCAAAGCTGTGGCCAAACGGGAACTCGACACCGACAACGCGCGAAAGCCGGAAGCGCTCTGCGAGGTCGGGCATCATGATGACGGTGACCGTGGGGATACCAGCCGATTCGATAACACGCGCCAGCACGGGCACGTTTCTGCAGCAATCCGGTCAGGCAGGCGCCAGGAGAAGGATGTCAACCTCGTGGTCCTTCAGGCGAGCAGCAAGTTCGGGGCCCTGGACATTGCGCCAGTCTTCGAGGCGGCGGTCCTGGTAGCCCATGAACGAGTAGTGCTCGGGTGCAAGGGAACCAATACGACCCTCCGCGGCGAGTGCTGCGAAGGCCCGAATGGGGAGCACAACGTCGACGTCTTCGAGCAAATCGTGGTGGTTGATATGCAGGTGTGAGCAGGCGATCTGCTCCTGGAGGACATCGGAGGGGATAACCCGGTAGGTCGGGTCGCCCCACGTGGGTTCGCGCTGTTCACGCTCGATATCGAACGGCTCCTGGCTGTCCTTCAGGTAGATCCCGGCTGAAGTCAGGAGTGCGATATTCGATCGATGGAGTGGTTTCGTGAGAGGTGCGAAGACTGGCGGTTCATCAACAACAGGTTGGCCGCTGTACATCGCGTGCATGGATCGAGGCAGGTATTTGAAGCTGTCGACGGGCATGCGCGCATTCTAGAGTCGTACGGCACGACTTGCGAGTTATTGGTTCGCCAGCGGGAAGATGACGCCCGGATTGAGCACGTTCAGGGGGTCGAAGGCGGCCTTGATAGCCTGCATTGCGGCGATATCTTCCGGTGTACGGGTGAGGTGCAGCCACGGGGTCTTCGCGATACCAACACCGTGCTCGGCGCTAATGCTGCCACCGAGTTCAGCAACGTACCGAAGGATGATGTCGGTTGCGCGGTCGTCGTGAGCGGCAAGGCCAAGGACGTTCACGTGGATGTTCCCATCGGCAACGTGGCCAAAGAGGATCGGGCGAGCCTCGGGTACGGCCTGCTCGAGGCGTTCACGGATACCAGGCACAAACCGGGTGATCTCCTGAAGGGGGAGAGCGACATCGAGTTTGTGGGGGACTCCATCGGCATTAATCGCTTCGGTGTGGCGCTCGCGGTAGGCCCAAAGGCGGTCCCGTTGCTGCCGGTCCGTAGCGACAGCACTATCGAGGAAGGTGACAGATTCCAGCGCAGCAGTGAGGTCGGGTAGCGGGTCCTGACCGGCCGCGCATTCAACGAGCAGGTAGGCCGGGAATGGCCGGCCAAAGGGCAACGGAAGGCCCGTGTGCCGGGTGACGAGTTCGACACCTTCGGAAAAGAAGATCTCGACAGCCTCGAGTGAACCGATCGGGCGAATGTACCGGAGTGCTGCCAGGGCCGCATCAACGGAGTCGAACGCGAGGAGCGCAGTCGCACGGGCGGTAAGGCGGGGGATGAGCTTGAGATGAGCACGTGTAATGACTGCAAGCGTGCCCTCACTGCCGGCGAGGAGGCCAGGCAGGTCGTAGCCGGTGTTGTCTTTCGACAGTCCGGGCATTCGGCTGACGACGGTTCCGTCGGCGAGGACCGCTTCAATACCGAGCAGTTGGCGGCGCATCGGGCCGTAGCGAAGGACCCGTATCCCGCCCGCGTTGGTTGCGATCATGCCCCCAATGGTTGCGCTGGCGCGTGAGGCGATATCGACTCCAAACCAGAACCCCGACTGGAGCGCGGCCTGCTGAAGGTCGGCGAGCGTGACGCCCGCCCCGACGGTGACCTCACCCGCAATGGAATCAACCGGCTCGATACGCGTGAGGCGTTGGAGACTCAGCACGATCTCACCGTCGCGAGGTACGCCACCCCCAACCAGGCCCGTGTTCCCTCCTTGCGCGACAATCGCTGCGCCTGCCTCGGTACAGATACGGAGGACGGCCGCTACCTCGCTTGTCGAACCGGGGCGAACGACGAGGCGCGCAGAGCCGTGATAGCGGCGAGTCCAGTCCGTTTCGTAGGAGGCAAGAAGGTCTGCGTCACAGATCACATGGGAGTCACCGACGACTGCGGCCAGGCGGACGGCCAGGGGATCAGCGGGCATATGCCGAGTGTAGGGCCGAAGAACCGGGGGATGCGAGTGGCGCGGGCATCTCCCCGGCAGGGCGCCTGGTGGAGAGGTCATCTCGGGGTGTCCATGCTGGCCGGTGATTTCCCGGCGCGGCCGCTACCCCGCGACACTCGCCCAATCGAAAGCGGCCCCTGGCTTGAACCCGCCGGCGCTCAGCGGTTATTGAAATCGACCACCATGCGATTCGGCTGGAATCCCCGCCTGAGGACAAGCCTACGGGGGACCACGCGGTAGAGGTGGCCACGCTCCGTGAAGTAAGCAGCCATGCGGTTCTTGGCACGAAGCTCGCCGATCAACTCATCGAACGCAGGCGCATCCACGGGTACCTCATGGGCGCGGCCCTCGATAACGATCCGATCGAAGGCAGACCAGTCCTGAGCCAGGACGCTCCGGTTATCGATGAGGAAGGACACTTCGGGTGTTGCACGGATATTGCGGGTATGTTGCGGCGCCTCGGCGCTCCCGAACAGGACTTCACCGTTCGATCGAAGATGGAAGAGAACAAACGTGACGTAGGGTGTCCCGTCTTCCGCGTGTGTGGTTGCAAGGGCGCCACCGGGCTGGGTCGCAGCGAAGGCAGTGGCGGCCGCAAGGATCTCGTCGCGGGAGAGTTCGGGCATCGGGCGCATTCTGAATGGCGGAGGGTTCAATGTCGAATAGCGGCGGAGACCGTGAACCAACCGGGACCCCGTAAGCGCGAACCGGGCGTGTTGGATCAACGAGAGCCCGGCATCCCGATCCACGGCCTCGCGATGGCACAGCGATCGGGCATCGATTTCCGATTGCCGGGGTTGGGACGGTACGCTTGAAGGGTGAGTGAAGAGCAATCGCCGGAGCCAGCCGGGCAGGAACCCGCCCGCGTACGGCGGCGGCTGGAGAGTGGCGGGCAAGCGGACACGAAGGGCCGCTCGGGCTGCCTGGTAGCCGGGGCAGTGCTCGGGATTCTCGTCGGGGTAATGTTTGCGCTCTATGGGCTGCCACCGATCCTGAAGCACTTCTATGGCGAACAACGAATCGCCGCAGGAGGAACCTTCGAGGGAGATGGGAAGCTGATGCGCGTTGATACCATCGCGCCGCTCGCGAAGACTCGTGACGAGGATCGCGAGGGCTGGGCCGCCGAACTCTCGGTCACCATCAACAAGACGTGGGACGCAAACGCCTCGGATTTCTCGCTCGAGTTCACGGAGGGCGGAGACTGGCTGAAAGCGACGGCTATCGGTATCGACGAGGCGGCCGCGTCGAACGTGACGTCACCGTCGATCATGTTCGACATAGCGAAGTTAGCCGAGCCGCACCGACTGCAACTCATCTTCCCGGCACATGCGGGTAACCCAAAGTACCTCCACCTGGCGAGTCCGCGGATCCGGTGGGAGCTGCCATGAGCGAGCACCCGCGGAGCAATGTTGAGGAACAGCGGACCCTACCCCACTACCTGCGGCACGGTCTGCGGCTTGTGTTCATCGGTTATAACCCGGCGATTTACTCGGCCGAGGCGGGGCACTATTACGCACGCCCGGGGAACATGTTCTGGAAGCAACTCAGTGCGTCCGGGCTCGCGGGGCGCGACGTTCGCCCCGAGGACGATCAGGTACTGGCAGGTGAGGCCGGGATCGGGTTCACCGACCTGTGCTGCCGCCCGACCGTCCGTGCAAGCGAACTGCGCCCCGCAGAGGTTGCCGAGGGTGCCCGGCGGCTCCATGGGGAGTTGCTGGAATACGAACCGCGGTTCGCGGTATTCAGTGGGCGGGGGATCTACCAGCTCTTCGGGCGGCATGCCCTGGGGATGGCGGCGCGCGACCTGGCGCGGCGAGAATACGGCATACAGCCCGAACGGATCGGTGCCACGATTCCGTTCGTCATCCCCAGCTCGAGCGGCCTCGCAAGCAAGTGGCACCGGGAGCGGCTCGAATGGCTCGAGGAACTCCGGCGGCTCGTGGAAGGCTGACGCCTGCGTTCAACGAAGGACGCTGCCCAGTGCCGCCCGTGCGGCATGATAACCACACATGCCATGAACTCCGGCGCCCGGCGGTGTGGATGACGAGCAGAGAAAGAGACGGGGGTCGGGGGTGCGGTAGGGATTCCAGCGAACAGCCGGCCTGAAGAAGAGCTGGAGCCCGGCATGAGAGCCACCGGTGATGTCGCCGCCGATGTAGTTGGCGTTTCCACTTTCCAGGGCGGCCGGTGCCGTGATATGGCGGGCGAGAACGAGATCACGAAACCCGGGTGCAAATCGCTCAATCTGCGCCTCTATGCGCTCGGTCATGTCGGCATCACAGCCATGGGGAACATGACAATAGGCCCAGAACGTGTGGCAACCCTCCGGGGCCCGGGATGAATCTACGAGTGATTGCTGGGCGGCAATGACGAACGGGCGTTCAGGCACGAGCCCATGGCCTGCCTCCCACTCGGCCCGGGCAACTTCGGCGAGGGTGCCGCCGGCATGAACCGTTCCGGCGCGCCTGGCCTGGAGTGCGGTCCAGGGAACCGGACCCGAGAGCGCATAGTCCAGCTTGAAGACCGAAGCGCCGTACTTCCACCGCTCGAGTTGCCAGTGGTAGACACCTCGGAAGTGATTACCCGTGATCGCGAGGAGTTGGCGCGGGGTCAGATCGAACAAGACGGCTTTCGCGGCGGGGAGGTCGGCGAGTGTCCGAACCGCGCGGCCACATTCGACTTCGCCCCCAAGCGCTCTGAACGCAGATATGAGGGCGTCCGTAATGCGCTGCGAACCGCCACGAGCAACCGGCCAGCCATCGGCATGCCCTGCTGCGCCGAGAACGAAGCCGAAGGAGGCAGTGAACCAGGCATCGAGAGGGAGAGTGGCATGGGCGGCGATCCCGGCGAACAGTGCCCGGGCGTGGTCGCCGCGGAACTGGCGGCGAGCCAGTCGGGATGCCGGCCAGAGTGAGCGGCCCCCGAATCGCGCCATCGCAATCGGGTACCGGGGCAGGCGAATAACGGGCGACATGATAGCCGGGGCGAGCTTGCGCCAGTCGTCCACGATGGGCGCCATGAGGTCACGATAGGCCGGGCCATCGGGACCGAGATCGAACGCCGTCGCGTTGAGCGATCGATGGAGTGCCGCCGCACTTCCATCGTCGAACGGGTGCGCGGCGAGGATCTCAGGGTGAAGCCATTCGAGGCCATGGGACTCGAGGTCGAGTTGTCGGAAGAACGGCGAACTCGCAGCCATGGGGTGGACAGCAGAGCAGGTGTCGTGGACGAACCCGGGGAGCGTGAGCTCAGCAGAGCGCGCGCCGCCGCCCGGGCTCTCATTAGCTTCGAGGATACAGACGCGCTGGCCTGCACGGGCCAGGGTCACCGCGGCGGCAAGCCCATTCGGGCCAGAACCGACGACAACGGCATCGAACATGGCGTGGAGTCTGACGGGCAGGGGCCACGGGCTGCAACCAGCCGGACAGTCCAGCCTGTGGCGATACTCCGGCTTTGCCGGCGTTCAGTCGACCCGCGACAAACCAAAAAGCGGCATGAGTGGGCTGCGGAGGCCCTGCCGCTCAACACGAACGCCCGCTCAAACGCGGCAGGGGCGCCTCGTACCTTGCGGCGAAGAGGCACCCCTGCCATGTGCGCCGGAGGTCGTAATCGGGAGCCTGGCAAGCCTCTCACCCAGGCGCGCGCAGAGCGCAGCGACCCGGAAGAGGTTCGCTTCCGCCCTGGACAGTTCGGGCGCGGGCCCGAGTCCCCGGGTGCAGACAGGTTGCGCCTCGACAGCGCACCCCGCGGACCCGGTGACATCGCCGTTGGCCGAAGCCATGCTGGCGACCCGTCCATGGCACGTCCGCACCGATGACACGTCACCGGGACGGGCGTTGCGGCAGTGACGGGAGCCGGCGCTTGCGCGTCGCACCTCCCCTCGGTTGCCGCCGGGTGGCTCCCGACCACCCCGCCTCCAACACGCCGAACTCTACGAGTGCGGGGCCAGCCAGGTCCAGAACGTTATGACGTGCCATCCCTGCTTTCACAAAGGCTTGACGATGAGCCCTGGTTATCGTCGCGGGCAGCTTCGAGCTGCAGTGCACTGGCCCCGGTCCGGTTTGGCGTTTATGCATTGGAAGGTCTGCCCCCGCCTCGAGGATCTGCCCCGGACAGACTACTCGGCGGACGAACTACATCGAACGAGCTTCGAGTTCGGCCATCGCCCGTGCGAGCTCCGGGAAACGTTCGGGGGGGAGGAGTTCTTCGGCTGGCACGAAGACGTCATCCTCCTCATCGCCAAAGTGGCCCTGGAGGATCCAGTCGAGGCGCATCACGTTGTCTTTGAGGGCTGCGAGGATCTCCAGTGTGACGCCGCCATCGGCTGCCGCCAGGTGCTGTTCGATGCCGGCCTGTTCGGAAGTCACCTCGTCATGGCCGTCAGCAATGGCCGCCAGCGTCTTCTCGAGGAGTGCATGGCGCTCGCGGACCGCATCGTGCTGCACGAACATATCTTCGACTGCAAGGTCGGTAACATCGTTCAGGCCTTCAAGCACCGGGAAAAGGATCTCCTCTTCCTTCGCGATGTGGAGGGTGAGGTCGACCTGCATGAAGGCGAAGAGATCGCGGACTGCCTCGATACCCGCGGCGATGACATCTTCGGCAGCGCCCTCGATGGCCGCCTGGCCAATGGCGTTCCGGGCATCGCTCACCACCTCCTCAATCATGCGGTGTTCGCGGATGAGACCGGCGAGCGGCTCGGGAAGCATGGTCGAGAGGTCCTGCATAGCTGCTCCTGCAGAAAAGCTGATTCCATCGTAGCTGTGACGGCCAATGACAGAAGTCACGCGCTCCTACTCGTCGGGGATCGTGGCGGCTTCGGTGAGCCAGGCGCCGGGTAATGCGTCGGGCGGCATGCGCCAGTCCCCACGTGGCGACAACGACCCGCCCGATCCGACCTTCGGTCCGTCGGGCAGGCAATCACGCTTGAACTGGTTGGCGAAGAAACGGCGAAGGAAGACCGTGAGCCAGTGCTTGATCTCGCCAATGGTGAACTTGCCGTCGAATGCGTGGTATGCCATGCGCGCGATTCGTCGCGGGCCGAATCCAAAACGCGTGAAGTGATACAGGAAGAAGTCATTGAGGTCGTATGGCCCGACCACACCCTCGGTAAGGTGTGTAATCTCCCCCGAAGGCGAGAGGCGGCGCAGCTCCGGGGAGATGGGGATAGCCAGCACGTCGCGTAGGGCCCTGGCAACACCGGGCTCCGAACTAAAAACAGCATCGGCAGCCCAGAGGATGAGCTGGGAGACCAGCGTCTTCGGGACGCCGGCATTCGCGGCGTAATGCGACATGTGGTCGCCACCATACGTTGTCCAGCCGAGGGCTAGTTCGGACAGGTCGCCCGTCCCAAGGTCGAACCCCTTGTACCGGGACGTCAGGGCGAAGAGCAGGTACTTGCGAGCCCACGCCTGGACGTTCTCGAACGTAACGTCTTCGAGTTCCGCATCGTGGTCGATGGCATCGAAGATCGCGTGTGACACCTCCTTGATGTCGATCTCCTGGAGGCGGGCGCCGAGCGTGGTCACCAGGTCGCAGGCGGCACGATAGGTGGCGTCCGACGTCCCGAATCCCGGCATGGTGATTCCCCAGACATCGCTACGGGGTTTGCCCAGCAGGTCCATCGCATGGACGGCGGCGATGAGTGCAAGCGTCGAGTCGCGCCCACCCGAGACCCCGACGAAGATGCGGCGGGCATCAGCCGGCAGCGACTCGAGGCGGCGGGCGATGGAGCTCGCGATGATGAGAAAGACCTCGTGGCAGCGATCATCGAGACCGCGTGTGTCGTCCGGAGCATAGGGGAGGGGATTGATCCGACGCCGGAAGGCCAGGAACGGCGCGCCATCGCGATCACCAAATGGGGGCAGCACAACTTCACGCATCGGGCGTGCGAACTCCCGGGCGTTCTGCCCCCACGAGGTCTGGCGCATTCGATCGGTGGCGAGCGCATGGAGGTCGGCGTCGACAACCTCGAGCGTGCCGTCCATCGTGAAGCGCTCGGTCTCGGCAATAATCTCGCCACGGTCAGCAATGAGGCCCTGCCCGTCCCATGCAACGTCAGCCGTCGATTCGCCGAAGCCAGCGGCACTGTAGAGCTGCACGGCAAGGTTCTTGGCGGACGAACTCGAGACAAGTTGCTCACGGTACCCGGACTTGCCGACGGTGATGTTGGACGCCGAGAGATTGGCGAGAATCGTGGCTCCCGAGAGTGCGGCGATCGTGCCGGGCGGGACCGGCACCCAGAGGTCCTCGCAAATGTCGGTGTGGAGGGCGAAGCCCTCGAACCCCTCGACCCCGCATACGATGTCAGTTCCGAACGGGATCCGCTGCCCGAGGAGTTCGATTTCAGAGACGGCCGGGTCACTGCCCGTGGCGAACCACCGGAGCTCATAGAACTCGCGGTAGTTGGGCGGGTACGACTTCGGGGCTGCCATGGCAAGGCGCCCCCGCGAGAAGGTGACCGCGCAGTTGTAGAGCGCGCCTCCCGCACGGATAGGCATTCCTACCGAAATGACCATCTCCAGCTCCTTCGTCTGCTCAACCAGCCAGGCGAGCGAGTCGATAGCGGCGCGAAGGAGCACATCCTGGAAAAGCAGATCGCCGGACGAATAGCCGGTGAGTCCAAGCTCCGGGCATACCGCGTACTGGGCGCCCTGCTCATATGCCTGTTCAAGCACGCGGAGGTGGGCCTCAGCGTTCCCCATAGGGTCGGCAAGGCGGACGGCAGGAATGCAGACGGCCACGCGGGCAAAGCCGTGGTTGCGGATATCCAGAAACGAGGAATCCATAGCTCATGATAGTTCGAGGGGTGCGCTTACGGCAGTTCGGGTCCCCGGTCCCCGCCACCAGTAGAGCCGGGGCGCAGAAACACCCTGCGGCAGTGGCACCGGGGGCTCACCTCGGCCGGTCCGGGGAGGCGATCGGAAATACCGGTTCGCTCCATCCTCGAGCACCTCAGCATGACAGGCGTACAGCAATGAACCGGATGCTCACGAAGCAGACACCGGTTCGATCCCTGCGACGAAGGCGGGAAGCTGGATACTGTAATGGTGAACCTGCTCTCTGTTCTCGCCCCGACATCGAAGCTACCGGACCCGTTCGACATCGGCGGTGACCTTGTCCAGCAGGTGGCCACACGGGCAGCCATCAAGACCATGAAGGTGGAAGCCGAGATGAGCCGCGAACTCCTCGGGCTGCTCGATCCGAATGCAGGGACCCGGTTGAACCGAAGAGCCTGACCGCTGGCACCCTTACGGCATATCGGCGTACCCGGTTCCGCTATTGATAGCCATCCGTATACTTGCCATGTGGTTGCACGGGCTCGAAACAACCATGCCGCAGACCCGGGCTGTACACGCCGGAGAATCCTGGATGCGGCCCAGGAGTTGTTCGCTGCGCACGGCTACGAGCGGACCACCGTCAAAGCAATCGCCTCGCGGCTCGATATCACGGATCCGGCGCTGTACCACCACTTTCGTTCGAAACGCGAGATCTTCGAATCGCTCCTGGTAGAACCCGGCCTCGCCGGCGTAGACGGAATTGAAGGCACACGGTTCAACCGCGATGCCCTCATCGACCGCCTCCTCTCGATGTTCGAGGCCTATAACCAGCACGCCGACCTCCTTCGAATGCTCCTTCGCGAACAGATGTCGGGTGAGCCCGCAAGCATCGCCTTCAGCATCCGCTCCCGGAATACCTACCGGAGCCTGTTCCTGCCGTCGTTCCTCGCGCTCTACGGAGAGGAAGGGTACGTGATCATCGACGGTCTCTTCGCGCTCCTCTCGGGGTTATCGTGGGATGCGATGCTCGCCTACGGGGCAGACTTTGGGCGGGTCACCAGGCAGCAGGCATTCCTCGAGCGGGCACGGGCGATGCTCGAACTCGCGATGCCCCGGACGTTCACGAAGTGAACCTCGATCAGGACGCGTTCGAGCCGGCGCCCAACGCCATCTCGCGGAAAGAGCAGATGCGCGCACGAATACGGGCCGCGGCACTCGATCTCTTTGCGCGCGACGGATTCGAGCAAACGACGGTCCGCGCAATCGCGGAGCGTGCCGGGCTCAAGGATGGCACGCTCTACTACTATTTCCGGTCGAAACGTGACCTCTTGAACTCCCTCTGGGAGGCACCATCATCGGGCCTTCGCGACCTGCCGGTGGCGCCGGTGATGGATGGACAACACCTTGTCCGGCTCGTCGACGTGATCCTCGATACAGCCGTTGAACAGGATCGGTTGGTGCGCCTCGTGGTACAGCAGACACTCGCCGGTGACCCCATCGCCGCCGCACTTCGAGCCCAGACGATGGCCTACTGGCGGCGCTATCTGCTACCCCATTTCGAGTCGAACCTCGAACATGCGGATGCTCGCCTCCGGGTCGACCTGCTGGTATCCGTTATCCTCGGAATGGTGTTCGAGGTGCAGATGAACGAGGGTGAGTCGGCACCGGCGGTACTGGCGAGCGCGACCTTTCGTAATACTGCGCACCGGCTCGTTGCCGCCATCGTGCCCGTGGCGCCCGCAGCCTGATGCGCGCCGTCGTCCAGCGTGTTGGGCAAGCCAATGTGCGCGTCGCCGGTGAGGTTGTCGCAGAAACAGGTCCTGGTCTCCTCGTGCTCCTCGGCATCACCCACTCCGATGACGTGGCTACTGCAAGGAGGCTCGCCGAAAAGGTCGCGGGCCTGCGGATCTTTGAAGATGCGAACGGGAAAATGAACCTCGCCCTCGCCGACGTGGGCGGCTCGGTACTGTGTGTCAGCCAGTTCACGCTGTATGGCAGCATCCGGCGGGGAAGGCGGCCATCGTTCGATGAAGCTGCACGGCCGGAACAGGCACAGCCCCTTTGGGAGACATTCTGCGATGAGATCGAGCGAACCGGAATTCAGTGTTCACGAGGACGGTTCGGCGCCGAGATGCAGGTGAGCCTCGTGAACGATGGCCCGGTGACGCTCATCGTGGATTCAGCGGACCTCGAACAGCCTCGCAGAACTTGACCGGAACTCGCGGCGCACGCCATCGTCAACCTTCACGCCAACGATGAACGAAAGAGGCAAACCGCCATGCGGATGAGCAAGCTGCTGCTGAAGACCCTTCGGGAGGCCCCATCGGAAGCGGAGCTCGCAAGCCACCGGCTGCTCCTTCGTGCAGGCCTCATCACGCCCCTCGCTGCCGGTATCTACTGCTTCACGCCTGTCGGCTGGAGGGCTGTGCAGAATATCGAGCGCATTATTCGCGAGGAGATGGACGCGAGCGGTGCGCAGGAAGTGCACCTGCCCGCCATTCAGCCGATTGAAGTGTGGGAGCAATCGGGCCGTGACCAGACGATGGGGCAGACGCTCTTTCGTCTCACCGACCGGCGAGAGCGGGGCTTCGCGCTGGGGCCAACGCACGAAGAGGTTATCAGCATCCTCGCCGCCCGGAACATCCAAAGTTATCGTGACCTGCCCGTCACGCTCTACCAGATTCAGACGAAGTTCCGTGATGAGGCCCGGCCGCGGGGAGGCCTCATCCGGCTGCGCGAGTTCACCATGAAGGACGCGTACAGCTTCGATACCGGCTGGGATGCTCTGGACGCCTCGTACACCGCAGCGTTCGATGCCTATGTGCGCATCTTCGAACGCGCGGGCGTGCCGGTCATCCCCGTCGCGGCCGATTCGGGAGCCATCGGCGGGAAGGACAGCCAGGAGTTCATCTTCCTCACCGACGAGGGTGAGGACTCCATCCTGCTCTGCCCGAATTGCGGCTATGCGGCGAACGCCGAAAAGGCGGACTTCATCCGGCCACCGGCCATCGAAGCGGTGCCGCTGCCAGTGGAGAAGACACACACTCCCGGCCAGAAGACCATCACCCAGCTCGCCCGCTTCCTGAACGTCGACCCGCGGCAGACAAACAAGGCAGTCATGTACCGGGCTGATGGGAGGCCGGTCTTCGTTTCGATCAGGGGTGACCTCGATGTGAACGAGATCAAGCTGAAGAACACGCTGAAGGCAACCGAACTCGAGCCATTGGAGGAGAACGCAGTCCGGGCGCTCGGGCTGGTTCCCGGGTCGGCGTCGGCAGTTGGCCTCGAGGGCGTCCTCGTGGTGGCCGACCGCAGCGCCACGGAAGCTGTGAATCTCGTCGCCGGGGCCAATGAAGAGGACTACCACCTCCTCAATACGAACTTCGGCCGCGACTGGCAGGCGGCAATCGTCGGCGATATAGCGCTTGCCCGTGAGGGAGACGCCTGTGCGGTCTGCGGCACGGGGCTCGAGGTTCGGCGCGGCATCGAGATGGGGCACGTCTTCAAGCTGGGGACGATGTACTCGGAGAAGATGGGCGTGCTTTATCTCGATGAAGCCGGCGAGCGCCAGCCGGCCGTCATGGGCTGCTACGGCATCGGCGTGGAGCGGATGCTTGCCGCCATAATCGAGGCGAATCACGACGATAACGGCATCACCTGGCCGCTCGACGTGGCGCCCTACGATGTCCACATCGTGGGGCTGAACCTGGAACTCACCGAACCAGCAGCCATCCTCAGCCAGATCGAGACCGAGTTGACGGCCGCTCGCCTCTCGGTACTCGCCGACGACCGCCCGGATTCGGCCGGGATCAAGTTCAAGGATGCTGACCTGCTGGGCATGCCGGTCCGGCTCACCGTTAGCCCTCGCGCTCTCGAAAAGGGCGGCATTGAACTCCGTGTACGGCGTACCGGTGAGACAGAGATCGTGCCGGCGGGCCAGGTCGTAAGCCGCGTCAAGGAACTGCTGCGACGCTAACCTCATCCGGGCTCCGCAGGGCGACCCGGAAGCGAGTACGCAGTTGCGCGTGCGTGCTATACTTCGCGATGAAGGCAATTCCTGGCAGGGGTGGGCTTCTTGAGCCCACTTTTTTGTTGAGGGTATGAAGAACGACTTTTTGCTTGCACTGGGCGCACTGGCCGCCGAAAAGAACCTCCCGAGGGAGGTCGTCTTCGAGGCGGTCGAGGCAGCGTTGACCTCGGCCTACCGGCGCGAGGGCGATAACGCGCCGAACATCTACGTGAAGATCGACGGAAACACGGGCGACATCCGCGCCTATCGCCAGATGGTGGTGGTGGAGGAAGACGTCGAAGCACCGAACGTCGAAATGACGGTTGCCGACGCCCGTCGCTGGAAGCCCGACGTACAGCCCGGCGACGTACTCGACTTCGAAGAGAAAATTCCCGAGAACGCTGGACGTATCGCCGCCCAGACGGCGAAGCAGGTCGTTCTTCAGCGCCTGCGCGAGGCCGAGCGCGACGCAGTCTATGAAGAGTATGCCGGCAAGGAAGGCGAACTCCTCGTCGGCACCGTCCAGCGCGTGGAGGCGCGGCAGATCATCCTCGAGATGGGCCGCGGGACCGAAGCGGTGCTGCCATTCAGCGAGCAGGTGCGGAACGAACATCTCCGGCCAGCCCAGCGCGTGCGAGTGCTCGTGCTCGAAGTGCTGCGCGCCGCAAAGGGCCCCCAGATTGTTGTCAGCCGCACCCATCGGACGCTGCTCCGGCGGCTGTTCGAGATGGAAGTGCCCGAGATCGCCTCGGGCGCCGTCGAAATCAAGAGCATCGCGCGCGAGGGCGGACACCGCAGTAAAGTCGCCGTTTACGCGCGAAACCCGAATGTGGACCCTATCGGCGCGTGCGTTGGTATGCGCGGTTCTCGGATTCAGAACATCGTCAATGAACTCGTGGGCGAACGGATAGACGTGATCAAGTGGGATCCCGACCCGGCGAACTTCGTTGGAAACGCGTTGAGCCCTGCCCAGGCGACCGAGGTGACCATCGACGAGGAAGAGCACCGGGCCACCGTCACCGTGCCCGACCGGATGCTCTCATTGGCTATCGGCAAGGAAGGCCAGAACGCGCGGCTTGCCGCGAAACTAACCGGGTGGCGGATCGACATCCACAGCCAGTCGGCAGCGGAACGAATCGAGCAGGGCATCGACGAAGCGCCTTCCAGCTTCGAGCCGTACGCCCCGGGCGAGACCCCGGATATCGACATCATTGAGCAGGCGGAAGAGATCGCCGCCGCCGTCCCCCCGGCCGAGGAAGAAGAGGCGGCTGCGGTGGAGGAGCCCGTCGTTGCCCTCGTCGAAGAAGCGGCCGCTGAACCGGAGGCTGTCGTTCCATTGCCGCCGGTCGAGGAGGAGTTCTCGTTCGCCAAGGCCGTTGAACAGATGCGCGTGCCCAAGGGCGAGGAGCGCGAATCCGAGGACTACGGCGAAGAAGAGGACGAAGAGTACGAGATCCCGGCCGTAGCCACCGACGAAAGCCGGCCCACGGCAATTCGCTTCGCCGAGGAGCTTCGCGTGCCTGAGCCAGAGGAAGCCAAGAAAGCCGCCAAGAAGCCAAAGCGCGCGCCACGATTCATCGAAGAAACCGAGGAAGACCTCGAAGAGATCGACTACTCGGGTCGCATCCACTAAGGAGCGGGCAATGACGGGGAGCAGCCTGCGGCCGCGCCATGTGCCGCAACGCACCTGCATTGCCTGCCGGCAGGAAGCGGGAAAACGCGCCCTCATCCGCATCGTGCGGACGCCTGATCAGCGCATCATCATTGACGAAACGGGCCGGGCCAACGGCCGCGGCGCCTATCTGCATCCTGTACGCACCTGTTGGGTGAAAGCCCTCAAAGGCGGTACCATAAAGAACGCACTCAAGATCACCCCGGCCCCCGAAGACGTCGAACGGCTGCGTGCTTTCGGCGAGACGTTGCCGGCAGAAGAAAGCGAACCAGTATGACGGCAAATCCAACATCAACCGCAGGCCGGACCGTTACCCTTCCCCGTGCACTCACGGTGAAAGAGCTTGGCGACCTCCTCAAGGTCACACCGGTCGAGGTCATCAAACGCCTCATGACGAACGGCGTCATGGCCTCCATCAACCAGACCATCGACTACGACACCGCGGCAATTGTCGCGGTCGAACTCGGCTTCGACCCCACGGAACTCGCGCCTGTCGCAGCCGAGCCGGTAGCTGAAGCCATCGAAGAGGAGATCGTCGACGATCCGTCGACACTCAAGCCCCGCCCACCCGTCGTCACAATCCTCGGGCACGTGGACCACGGGAAGACGAGTCTCCTCGATGCGATCCGCAAGACACGCGTCGCAGCGGGCGAAGCCGGTGGCATCACGCAGCACATCGGTGCCTACCAGGTCGAGCGCGATGGCAAGGTGATCACCTTCATCGACACTCCGGGCCACGCCGCCTTCACGGCGATGCGCGCCCGCGGTGCGCAGGTAACGGATATCGCGGTGCTCGTCGTCGCCGCCGATGACGGCGTCATGCCCCAGACCATCGAGGCGATCAACCACGTTCAGGCTGCAGGCGTACCGATGATCGTGGCGATCAACAAGATCGATGTCGGCGGAGCCAATCCCGACCGCGTGAAGCAGCAACTCACCGAGCACAACGTGGTCGTCGAGGACTACGGTGGTGACGTGGTGACGGCCGAAGTCTCGGCGACCAAGGGAACGGGCATCGACGGCCTCCTCGAATCGATCAACCTTGTGGCCGAAATCCAGGAACTCAAGGCCAACCCCGATCGCCCGGCGAACGCCGTTGTGATCGAGGCCGAGATGGATTCGGGCCGCGGCCCGATCGCCACGCTGCTCGTCCAGGGCGGTACCCTCCGCCAGGGTGACGCCGTCGTGGTCGGCGAGATCAGCGGCAAGATCAAGGCGATGTTCAACGACCATGGCCAGCGTATCCGCGAGGCCGGCCCGGCCGTCCCAGCCGTCGTGATGGGCCTCGAGACGGTCCCGGAGGCAGGCGATAAGGTCCGCGTGGTTGCCGATGAGCGGATGGCCCGGCAGCTCGTTGAAGACCGCCGCCGCCGCCGCGAAGCCACCGAGCAGATGGCGCATGCGCGCGTCAATCTCGACACGTTGTTCAATGAGATCAGTGCCGGGAAGCTCAAGGAGCTCGTCATTATCCTGAAGGCCGATGTGCGGGGCAGCGCCGAGGCCGTGAAGAGTTCGCTCGAAAACCTGAGCACCTCCGAGGTCAAGGTGAAGGTGATTCACTCGGGCACTGGCAACGTGAGCGACTCCGATGTCATGCTCGCCGAGGCTTCGAACGGGATCATCATCGCCTTCAACACCAAGACGGACCCGTCGGCAAAAAAGCGTGCCGATGCCCAGGGCATCGAAATCCGGACGTACAACATCATCTACCAGGTGATCGAGAACGTGGAGAAGGCTCTCGCCGGTATGTACGAGCCGGTCTATGCCACGGTCATCGATGGTCACGCGGAGGTTCGCCAGGTCTTCAAGTCGAGCCGCCTCGGCCAGATCGCCGGCAGCTTCGTTCTCGATGGGACGATCAAGCGTGGCTCGGCCGTCCGCATGCTGCGCAAGGGCCAGGATATGGGCCGTGGCCGCTGCGAAGGATTGAAGCGCTTCCAGGACGATGTCCGCGAAGTTGCGACTGGCTACGAGTGCGGCATCGTGGTGAGCAACTTCGACAAGTTCCAGGAAGGCGACATCATCGAGTTCTTCCACGAAGAACGAACGAACTAGGCCGTTCGCACCCGGGGAGGGACTGTATGAGCCGGCGAACCAGCCGCGTCAACGATCTGCTGCGCGAAGAACTGAGCGCCCTCCTGCTCAAGGGGGTCAAGGATCCGCGTGTCGCGCACGGGCTCGTTACCATCACCGAGGTGCAGGTCTCACCTGATTTGCGCCATGCGACGGTCTTCGTGTCACACCTCGGGAGTGAGGATGAGCGCGCCGAGGTGATCGAGGGGCTCCGCCATTCTGCGCACTACCTGCACCGGGAGTTGATGCACCGCCTCGACATGCGAAGCGTGCCGGAGCTCGACTTCCGGTTCGACCCCTCAATCGAGCGCGGGGCGCGGCTGGCCGAGCTCATCCACCAGGTCAGCGCCAGTCACGAAACCACCGGCAGCGAATCGCCAGCCGGTTAGGATGCCACGTGGTTCAGACCTTCACGGCATCCTTCTGATCGACAAAGAGCAGGGCTGGACCAGCCACGACGTGGTTGCCAGGGCACGACGCATCACCGGCCAGCGCAAGATCGGACACACGGGCACGCTCGACCCAATGGCGACTGGCCTGCTCGTCCTTTGCCTCGGCGATGCGACCCGCCTGGTTGAATACATGATGGGCCACGACAAGGCGTACACGGGCGAGATCGTGCTCGGAACACAGACAGCCACGGATGATGCGGAAGGCGAGGTCACCGAGCAGCGCGCTGTACCGGCCATCAGTGGCGATCAACTCCGGAGCCTGGAAGTGCTGTTCACGGGAGAGTTGCTGCAACGGCCGCCCGCGTACAGCGCTGTCAAAGTCGCCGGCCAGCGGGCGTACGCTGCTGCGCGCTCGGGGAAGGTGATCGAGTTGGCCGAGCGGCCGGTTGTCGTGCATTCACTTCAGCTGCGACCAGTCGCAGCCAACCGGCTGGCGATCGATGTGGCGTGCGGTGCAGGTACGTATATCAGGAGCCTTGCGCGGGATATCGGCGCCAGGATCGGCTGCGGCGGATACCTCTCCGCTCTGCGGCGAACTGCGGCCGGGGGGTTCCACGTATCGGAGGCGTGCTCGCTCGGAGATCTCGAGATCATCGCCCGGGCCGGGTTGACAATGGAGCTGCTTCGTCACTCAGACGAGGGGGTAACAGCACTCGCCGCGGCTATCATCGAGCAGGCCCGAGGCAGGCAGTTCGGGCAGGGGATGGCGCTCCAGGCGAAGGTGTTGATTGGAGCTGAAACCGGTCCGATACGGGTCTATGACGACACAGGATGCTTCCTTGGAATCGGTCAGGTCGTGGCCAACGGGCGAATTCAGCCGGTGAAGGTACTGGCTTCATCACGATCTCAATAATTATGTTTAGTTCAGATACGAATTCTCTTGACACGTGAGCGAGCCCGCATGATCATGCCACAGATGCCGTGAAGGTGGCTGCGAAAACGCCTACGCAGCCTAGCATTTGCACACGGCTGATCCGCCCAGGGCGGAAAACGAAGGAGGAACCCAATCGTGGAAGCGTATTGCCTGAAGTGCCGCGTCAAGCGGGAGATGCAGAACCCGACGCCGATCACCATGAAGAACGGCAAGCCCGCGACCGAGGGCAAGTGCCCCGAGTGCGGCACCAAGATGTTCAAGATCGGCAAGGCGTAGGCCCGGTCTCAGTCTCAGCACGCACGCGGAGGGGCGCGAAGATGCGCCCCTTTTGCGTGCCTGCCTCGCTCAGCGGTCGAGTGCCAGGATTGCCAGTAGTTCGTTGTGGACGAGGCCATTGCTCGCTGCAACCGAGTCACCCACACGGTCTTCACCAGCCCAGGTCGTCATGCGACCGCCCGCCTCGGTGACCACCGGGTAGAGCGCGGCCGCGTCCCAGATGCTCATCTCGGGGTCGAGCATGGCCTCGGCCCGGCCCGTGGCCACCATCAGGTAACCGTAGCAATCGCCCCATCCTCGAAGCAGGCCGGACCGTTGCACAAGGGCGGTGAACGTCTTCGGATGGGTAGTGAACATACGGGAGGCACTCGTCATCGTGACTGTCGCCTCGCTGATAGCTGGCACCGTGGAAACGGTGACGCGTTTCTCACCGAGCCAGGCGCCTTCGCCAGCGGCGGCTGCGACGGTTTCGCCTATGGCGTGGCATGCGATGACGCCGACCACCGGTTCTCCGTCGCGTTCGAGGGCAATGAGCGTGCCAAAGAGCGGTACATGGTGGATATATGACTTCGTTCCGTCGATCGGGTCGAGGATCCACCGGTGACGCCCATCGCCGGGTGCCTCACCGAATTCCTCCCCAAGGATGCCGTGTGCGGGGCACTCGCGTTGGAGGAACGCGCGGATCGCCTCCTCGGCGCGCTTGTCGGCGATGGTCACGGGCGTCCGATCGGCCTTGAGTTCCACCGTGAGGGCGGACTCATACAGGGGCATGACCACGTCGCGGGCAATTTCGGCCCCGCGCAGGGCTATGGCGAGCAGTTCAGCATTCTCCGACACCATCAGCGGGTAGCGTCTCCACGGCGGTATTCGGCAGTGAGGTCATCGATGCGTTGCTTGATTTCGGCATCGAGCGGCGTTTCGGCCGCCTTCAGCGAGTCATCGAGCTGTTCGGGCCGGCTCGCGCCGATGATGGGCGCCGTAATGACGGGATTCGCCATGACCCATGCGAGCGCAAGCTGGGTCATCGACATCCCGGCTTCAGCGGCGATCGGCCGAAGCTGCTCGACGGTCCGGAACATGCCCTCATGCCAGTAGCGGTCCTGGTAGCGGCCGGCGGCAGTCCCGAGGGTGAAACGCGATCCCTCTTCCGGTCCGGCGTCCGGATTGTGCTTGCCACTGAGCAGACCGCCCGCAATCGGGTTGTAGGGAATGACGCCGATGCCCTCTTCCCGGCAGAGAGGGAAGAGCTCGCGCTCGAATTCCCGAAAGAGCATGTTGTAGCGGGGCTGGACGCAATCAAACCGCACGACATTCATCGCCTCGCTTCGGCCGATTGCCCGGGCGAGCTGATAGGCCTGGAAGTTCGAGCAGCCCACGTACCGCACCTTCCCGGAGCGGACCATGTCTTCGAGCGCACGGAGGGTCTCATCGATCGGCGTGTCGGGATCCGGGCCATGGAGCTGGTAGAGGTCGATGTAGTCGGTTTGAAGGCGGCGAAGCGATGCATCAACGGCATCGAGGATGTGCTTGCGGGAGTTTCCCTGGTCCCAGCGAGAGGGCCCGGTGCGGCCGAAGCACTTGGTCGCGAGGATGAAACGGTCACGCCGCCCGCGCAGCCAGCGGCCAACGATCTCCTCGGTCCGCCCGGTGATTTCGGGTGGTGCACCGAGCGGATAGACGTCGGCCGTATCGATGAAGGTGACCCCTCCGCCGGCGGCGCGGTCGAGGATTCGTACGGAAACCGCTTCGTCGCACTGGAACCCAAAGGTCATCGTGCCAAGACAAAGCCGTGAGACCTGGAGGCCTGTATGGCCCAGGCGCGTGTGTTTCATCGTGACTCTCCCGGTGGTGTGCGGGAAGTATACGGAACGATGGCCCGCCGGTTCAGACGGCGCCTTCGGCCCGTAACGTCTCGAGTGACTTGCCCCAGGCATCGATGGCGATCTCAATTTCGCCAGCGGTGTGGACCGAGGCAGTCATGCCGCCGGCGCCAAAGAGGTGGACACCGTTATTCGCCATCGCAAGATGGAGCAGGCGGTCCGTCTCGGGCGGGTTCCCTTCGGCCAGGTAGTCCCACGGAAGGTTACGGGGATCGTAGTCCTGCGCTTCGGGGATGAAGTTGCCACCGAGGCGAATTCGGAACTCCGAAGCCTGCCCATAGCTCACTCCAGGAATGCCAAGGCGGCAGAGTGCGGCGTTCATCCCCGCTCGCAACTGGCGGGCGTTCTCGGTGGCCCGCTTCTGGTGGGTCCCGTCGGCAATTTCGCGCAGACAGGCGACACCGGCCGCCGCCGAAAGCGGGTTGGCGTTGAACGTACCCGGATGTCCCACCTTCGCGGCCTTCACACCCGGCGCCGGGAATTGCAGCGGCTCCATGAGCTCGCGGCGCCCGCACACCGCCCCGCCAGGAAAGCCACCGGCGAGGATCTTGGCGAGGGTCGTGAGGTCCGGGCGCACCCCTTCCACCTCCTGCACACCACCAGGCGCCCAGCGAAAGCCCGTGACCACCTCATCCATGATGAAGACGATCCCTCGCTCCCGCGTGAACGCCTCCAGCTCCTGGAGGAAGCCGCGCGGAACCGGGAGTTGGCCGGACGAGGCCCCCGCCGACTCGATGATGATCGTTCCAATATCGCCACGGTCATCGACCGTTGTGCGCACGATATCCATGTCGAGTGGCAAGACGCTGACCGACTCCAGGGTCGACTGCGGGACACCAACGGGGGCCGAACCGGCATATTTCGAGCTGGCGGCAACATAGTCGTGCCAGCCGTGGAAGTGCCGGTCGAACTTGATGACTCCCGGGCGGCCTGTGAACGCCCGCGCAAGGCGAAGCGCCATGAGCGTTGCCTCTGTACCCGAGCTCGTAAATCGAACCACCTCGGCCGAAGGGACAAGCCGGACGACCTCTTCGGCCCACTCAATCTCCTTTTCCTGGCTCGCGCCGTAGTGCGTGCCACGGGAAAGCTGGTGCTGAGCTGCCTCCGTGACTACCGGGTAGTTGTGGCCGAGCAGGAGCGCTCCGTGGCCGGAGACGAAGTCCACATACTCACGGCCATCCACGTCCCACTTGCGGCCCCCATCCGCATGGCTGGCATAGATGGGGAATGGGCGGACGAAGCGGCTATCGTGGGTGACACCACTGGGGAGGACCTTGCCAGCGCGCTTGTAGAGCTGCTCCGAGCCGGGGTGGAGCGAGACGAAGTCGTGTTCGATGGTCATGAGATGCCCTCCTGCTGTGGATGATACGGCGGAGTTGCCACAGGTTCTGGCAGCTTTTCCGGACGGACATGGATCGCTAGAGTTGGCACTCAACACGGTCGTCTGCGGAGGGCTCGTCGAGGCATGACGAAGCATTCAATCCTCGAACCGGGAAACCTCCTGATAGTCCAGCAGCGGGAGCGGTATCTCGCAAGGCTGTTCAGAGGGCAAGGGTACGTTACCCTCGATGGGTTTCGAGCGTTCGAGGCGGGGTGCTCGAGCGGATACAACTTACGGATGCTCGTCCAGTGGGGCGCAAACCCGGCCGACCTTGCCGGGATGGACCTCAACCCGGTGGAAGCGGAGCACATGCGGACACGAAGCCCCGAGATCCGCATGCATACGGGGAGCGCGGAGAAGATCCCCGAGCCTGATGAATCGTTCGACCTGACCCTCGCCTTCACGTTATTCAGCAGCGTGCCCGGCGAGGACATCTCGCGGGGAATCGCCCATGAGATGTTCCGGATCACCCGCCCGGGCGGGCTCATCATCATCTACGACATGACGCGCGGGAACCCCGCGAACCCGAATGTCCATCCTGTGACAACCGATGCTATTCGGCGATGGTTTCCCAGGTGCCCATTAAAGGTGAAGCGCATTACGCTGGCTCCGCCAATTGCCCGGCTGCTGGGTCGTTTCGCGCCGTGGCTCTATGGACCGCTCGCGTCGCTGCCGTTCCTCCGGACGCACGCTCTCTATGTCCTGAGACGGCCAGCCTTGCCCCTCATCCCCGATGACGCGAATGCCGGCGCCATGGCATCGAGCGGTGTTTCGTAATCGTCGCAGTGCGGGCCTTTGCATGGACAACTTCCGCTCCCTCGCGCAGCATTGGGGGAACGTGGGAACGGTCACGCACGAGATGAGCCCTGCGGTACCTAAAGTCCACTACTATGGTAGTCTAGGTGCAGACTATGGATAGTTACGACGTTGCAATCATCGGTGGGGGGCCCGGCGGCTACGTCGCCGCAATTCGGGCAGCGCAACTTGGCCTTCGGACGGCCGTGTTCGAGCGGGAGCGCATCGGCGGCCTTTGCCTCAACTGGGGATGCATCCCCAGCAAGGCGCTCCTCAAGAACGCTGATGTCGTCCAGTTCGTGCGCCATGCGGACGACTGGGGAATCGGGGTCAAGGACCCCGCATTCGACATGGGCAGCGCTATCGACCGGTCACGCCGGGTGGTTGACCGCCTCGTTTCGGGTGTCGAGGGGCTGCTCGAGGATAACGGCATCGCTATCCATATCGGCGAGGCGAGCTTCAAGGGCCCAAAGACCATCGTCAGCAACGGCACCGAGTACGCGGCAAAGAACGTCATCATCGCGACCGGCGCCGCGGCCCGCCAGCTCCCGGGAGCCGCGACCGACGGCAAGACGATCATCACGAGCCGGGAGGCGCTCGAACTCCGCGAGACACCGGGGCGGGTAGTCATCATTGGGGCCGGGCCCATCGGTGTCGAACTCGCGCACTTCTGGTCCAGCTACGGGGCCGAGGTCACCCTCGTCGAACTGCTCGACACCCTCGTGCCTCTCGAAGATGCCGACGTGGGCCGCGCACTGAGGCGCTCCTTCGAAGGCCGGGGGATGACCTGCCTCGTGAAATCGAAGGTCGACGGCGTAGACGTGAGGGATGGTGTCGCCCGCATCGCGGTATCGAACGAGGGTGGCCAACAAACGATCGAAGCAGACATCGTCCTCGTTGCCATTGGATTCATCCCGCACACGCAGGGGCTGAACCTGGAATCGACGGGCGTGGCCACCCAGCGCGGCTTCATCACGATCGACGACAACATGCAGACGAATGTTCCCGGCGTCTATGCCGTCGGGGATGTGACCGGCAAGCTGATGCTGGCACACGTCGCGAGCCACCAGGGCGTACTCGCCGCGGAGCACATCGCCGGCCGCAGGATACCGGCGACGGACTACATCCAGATGCCCCGCGGAACCTTCTGCCAGCCGCAGATAGGCTCAATCGGGTATACCGAGGCCGCTGCGAGGGCCGCGGGCTTCGATGTGAAAACCGGCCGCTTTCCACTCACGGCCCTCGGGCGGGCGATTGCAGTGGGCGACACCGAGGGGTTCGTCAAGGTCGTCGCCGATGTCCACACCGGGCAGGTGCTCGGTATCCACATGATCGGCCACGATATCAACGAACTCCTGGGCGAGGCGACGATGATCTCGCTCCTGGAGGCGACAACGATCGAAGTCGGGTTCGCGGTGCACGTCCACCCGAGCCTTGGCGAGGCACTCAAGGAAGCGGCGCTCGCAGCCGACGGCGAGGCGATCCATATCGCCCGCCGAAAGGGCACAGCCACGGCGCCGCGGCAAGGAGCCGCGACACGGTGAATCAACAGGCATCAACCGAGACGAGGGACACGTCGGCGGAACCGGGCGCCGAACAGCTCGGACTCTTCCTCTACGAGATGATGCTCATCCGCCGCTTCGAAGAGAAGAGCGGCGAGATGTACACGCGTGGCAAGATCCATGGCTTCCTCCACCTCTACACAGGCCAGGAGGCATGTGCCGTGGGGGCGATCAATGCCCTCGAGGACCGCGACAAGATCGTGACGCACTACCGCGACCACGGGCACGCGCTTGCGCGGGGGCTCGACCCGAACCGCGTGATGGCCGAACTCTTCGGCACGATGAACGGCGTGAGCGGCGGACGCGGCGGGTCGATGCACCTCTACGATGTCTCGAAAGGCTTTCTCGGCGGCTACGCCATCGTCGCCGCCCACCTTCCCCTCGCAGTTGGCCTGGGGCTCGCCGCGAACATGAAGAAGGACGGCTCGGTCGCCATGTGCATCTTTGGCGACGGGAGCGTCGGTGAAGGCGAGTTCCACGAGGCGCTCAACCTGGCGGTGCTCTGGAAGACACCCGTCGTCTTCTTCTGCGAAAACAACCTCTACGGCATGGGCGTGGCGTTCGCGCAATCGCTTTCGACCCAGATCGCGCGGCTCGCGGAGGCCTATAACATGCCCGCCGTGACCGTGAACGGGATGGACGTGCTCGATGTCCACCGGGCAACGAAGAAGGCGGTCGAGCACTGCCGCTCCGGGAACGGCCCCTATTTCATCGAGGCGATGACCTACCGCTACCGGGGTCACTCGATGTCGGACCCCGAGCTCTACCGCCTCAAGGCGGAGATCGAGGAGTACCGCAAGCGCGACGCGATCGACCACCTCAAGGCCTATATGCAGGAACGCGGCTGGCTCGATGAGCAGCGCCTGCACGAGATCTCGGAACGCGTCGAACACACGGTTGAAGAAGCCGTGCGGTTCGCTGAGAACGACCCCCAACCGCCAATCAGCAGCCTCTTCAACCACATCACCCGGGAGCCTGCCAATGGTTGAGATGCGCATGCGTGATGCCCTCCGCGAGGCTCTCCGGGAAGAGATGCTCCGCGACGAACGTGTCTTCCTGATGGGCGAGGACATCGGCGCGTATGGCGGCTCCTACGCCGTGACCAAGGGTCTGCTAGATGAGTTCGGCCCGGCGCGAGTCCGAGACACCCCCATCGCCGAATCCGGGATCGTCGGGGCCGGCATCGGCGCGGCGATGGCCGGCATGCACCCGATGGTCGAGCTCATGACGATCAACTTCAGCTTCCTCGCCCTCGACCAGATCGTGAACAGCGCCGCGAAGCTCCACTACATGTCGAACGGCCAGATCCACGTCCCCCTCGTCATCCGCATGGCGAGCGGCGGCGGTAGTCAGCTCGGGGCGACGCACAGCCACAGCCTCGAGGGCATGTATGCGCACTTCCCCGGCCTCAAGGTCGTTTGTCCGTCGAACTCGGCCGACGCGAAAGGGCTCCTCAAGCGCGCCTTTCGGGACGACAACACCGTCATCTTCATCGAGCACACGGCCAACTACACCCTCAAAGGCGACGTACCCGATGACCCCGACTACCTCATCGAGTTCGGCCAGGCCAACATCCTCCGCGAGGGCAGCGACGTCACGGTCATCGGCTACTCCGGGAGCGTGCACCAGGCGATGCGCGCCGCCGACCTCCTCCAGCAGCAGGAGGACATCAGCTGCGAGGTCATCGACCTGCGCACCCTGCGCCCGCTCGATATGGAGACTATCGTGGCGAGCGTGAAAAAGACGAACCGGGCCGTCGTCGTCGAGGATGACTGGCGCTTCGGGGGATTCGCTGGCGAAATCGCCGCCCAGATCATGGAGCGCGCCTTCGACTGGCTCGATGCACCCGTCGGGCGGGTCTGCTGCCGCGACGTCCCCCTGCCCTACAATCGGAACCTGGAGTTTGCCGCCCTGCCATCGGAAGAGGACGTCGTCGAAGCCGTCCTCGCGATGCTCTAGCAAGCGAGGAGAAGCCCATGGCGATCGAAGTGACCATGCCCCAGATGGGGGCCGACATGACCGAGGGGACGCTCGTCCGCTGGCTCAAGCAGGTGGGCGACCACGTTGAGCGGGGCGACATCCTTGCCGAAATCGAGACCGACAAGGCGACTGTCGAGCTCGAAGCCTACGAAGCGGGCGAGCTCCTCACGCAGGCCGTCGGCGAAGGCGAAATCGTCCCTGTCGGGCAGGTCATCGCCCTCATCGGGGAGGCGAACGAAGCGGTCGCCGAGGTGCAGCGTATGCCGCCCGCGGCGACACCCGCGCGGCGTGTCGTCGAAGGTACACCGGCCACGGCGGCGAGCACGACCGCGCCAGCAGCAACGACCGCGGCGCCCGGTTCGGCCACGTCTCCAGGCGGCGATGGCGCTACCCCTGCCGGCGAAGAGCGGCTCCGCATCTCGCCCGTCGCGCGGCGCATCGCCCTCGAAGCCGGGGTCGACGTTCGCAACCTCCAGGGGAGCGGCCCCGACGGGCGGATCCTGCGGCGCGACGTGGAGCAGGCGATGGCCTGGCAGGCAGCCCCGGCCGCGGCAACGGCTCCAGCCGCTTCGGCCCCCGCACCGGCACGCCCACAACCAGCCCCGGCGCCCGTACCCGGCGGTACCCTGCCACTGACGAAGATGCGACAGGCGATCGCTCGCCGGATGACGCAATCGAAGCAGGCCCAGCCGCACTACTACCTTACCCTCGATATCGACATGACCGAGGCCATGGCCTTCCGCAAGCAGCTCAACGATTCGGCCACGGAGGCCCAGCGGGTGAGCATCAACGACCTCGTCGTGAAGGCCTGCGCGACCGCGCTCCAGCGGCACCCGAAGTTCAATGCCGAGTACAGCGAGCACGGCCTCGTGATGCACGAACGGATCAATATCGACATCGGGATCGCCCTCGATGAGGGGCTCATCGCGCCGGCCGTCCTCGATTGCGGCGCCAAATCGCTCGGACGTATCGCCGAGGAAAGCAAGGACCTCATCGAGCGTGCGAAGAACGGCCGCCTCACCGCCGAGGAGTACAGCGACGGGACGTTCACCATCACGAACCTGGGCGCGTTCGGCGTCGAGACCCTCATCGGGATCATCAATCCGCCCCAGGCGGCGATCCTCGGCGTGGGGAGCGTGATGCCCCGGCCCGCCGTCCGCGACGGCGAGGTGGTGGTCCGCCAGGTGATGAAGGTCGCCCTGAGCGCCGACCACCGCGTGACCGACGGTGCCGAGGGTGCGCGCTTCATCAAGGAGATCCAGGCGCTCCTCGAAAGCCCCGTCTCGCTCGCCCTTTAGCGCGAACTACCGATTGCCGGCCGCCGATTGGGGTGCCTGCGGGTGCCCCTTTTCACGTTTCGCTTCGCCGTGCCGCGGGGCCCCGGGGAAGCAGACGACCCGGCGACCGCCCGCCGGCAAGTTCATATCGGCTGGCGATTCCTACGGACTTCATACGAGATATTGAATGCCAAAAAGATTGAATCGGCGAGGGTATTCCCTTACCGTACACCCGAAAGCCACCCATATCTGCCATGGTTGCAGGTTGGTGGCCGGTAGCGGCTCTCCGGCTTCCTGGTCAGTTGCCGGGTCGGGTCTACGTCATGGGTTCCCCGGGCAGGGGGCCTCCAGGGCAGATCGGGCCTCGTATGTGGGACCCGGCAGAAAGGGAGAGACCACGGAATGACACTCGCTCTCTACGGAAAATCTCGGAAACGCCAGGGGGGCCTGCTCCTCGCGGCGTTGCTGGCGATCATCGGCGCGGCCGTCGGCGGGCTCATGCTCATCGGGACGGCGTTCGCGCATGCAAATGCTGTCTCCGGCGTCGCCACATGCCAGTCAGACGGCACCTACAGCATCAAGTGGACAATCACCAACGACTACAACGCCACGGAGACCGTCAACAAGGCCACACTCAACGGTGGCGCAACCAATCTTTCGAGTAGCGTGTCTCCGAACCCACTGGCCAAGTACGGGTCCGCGGCACTCACCACTGTAGTCCCAGGGACGAGCACGAGTGCCCAACTCGACGTCTGGGCACGCTGGTCGGACGGCTACCCGAAGCCTGGTGACAACGCTTATACACCGGAGGGGCGCAAGGATTCCGGTTATGTCTCGATGAACGGGAAGTGCGGGCAGAAGGCAAAGATCATCATCAAGAAGGTCGTGACAGGCACTGGCGCAGATACCAGCCAGAACTTCACCGCAAACGTCACGAATACGGACCATTCGGCAGGAACGACAACTGGTCTTACATTTAGCCAGGATACACCCAAGATCTATGAGTTCAATAGCACGAATTCAAATGATGACTTCGATGTATCGGAAGTGAATCTACCTGCCGGATACACACTCTACAAAGTATGGTCCAGCGCGGATAACAAGAGTTGTCCTGTTACCTCAGGTTACGGTGCCCGGGCTTGGGGGGACCCGAGTGGTGCCAATAGTAATACGGCACCATCACTCGATGATGTCGGCAACGGCGATACTTTTACCGTATGCTTCTGGAACAAGTACACCGCACCACCCCCGACCCCAACAGTGACAAAGGCCATTGCGCAGACCGCGACGGACGCGACCAAGGCGTACTGGGACATCACGATCGATAACACCGCCACGGGTGCCATTGCCCGCAGCGGGATCGTCATTGCGGACGCAGGAGCGAGCCTCGACTCAGCCTCGCCTGCGAGCTGCACCCCGGCAACTGGCTCCGGGAACTGGACGTGCTCGGTGACGGCGGGCGGGAAAACCGTACTGCACGTCTCCAAGCTGCTTTCGACTGCCACCTATCCGAACGGTGTCTGCAAGCCCGGCTCAATCAATAACTCCGTGACGAGCGCGACCATGGGTCAGACGACACTCACGGTCACGAACCCGGCATCGGCCATCACCCTCCCGGCCAAAGCGGACCTCTCGTGCCTCTCCTTCAAGAAGGAGAGGCTGAGCGACACGTCGTACAAGATCACGATTCACAATACGGGTCCCGCCACAACAGTGGATGTTACGGACACCTTCGCCCCGGACGGCACGACGCAGACCCTGGCATCGCCGGCACCTGCCGGGTGTTCGCTCAGTAACGGGAACCTGACGCTGACCTGCACCGCGTATACGGTCGCCGCCAACAGCGACACCACGATCACGGTGAACACCACCGCGTACACGAACTCGCAGGTCTGCCAGGATCAGACCGTGACCAATACTGCCGCGATCACGCGAGGCGGCAGCAATGTCTCGGTTATCCCGGGTGCGTCCGCAAGTGCATCCAATACCTTCAAGACGACGCGGACCGACTGCAACAACGGCAACCTCGTCATCACGAAGGTGAAGGACCCGACAACGGGTGTCCCGGTGGCCGATTCATCGATGTTCAACGGGACGATCGACGGTGCCGGGGACTGGAAGAGCGGCGGCATTGGGTTCAACCAGTCGACCGCCCCGAAGAGCGTGTCTCCGGGCCTCCATACCGTTGCTGAGACGGTTACCCAGAACAGCTGGACGCCGGTTGGCTGGGCGCTCGGCAATGTGGACGGCTGCCCGGCGGAAAAGGACGCCTATAGCGGCGGCAGCAACAGCCAGGTGAGCGTGGCAACCGGCCAGACAACCTATGCCTGCGTGATGAATACGAAGCAGCAGGAGGTTCTCCACCGCACGCTCCGGGTGTGCAAGGCGGTGGATGATAACTCACCCATCGGTGGCAGTTTCACCATCACCGTCTCGGGCCAATCCAACTTCGTCACCGGGAACATCGCTCCCGGTGGCGACGACTGCAAAGACTACACCGTCGATGATGGCAGCCAGGTAACGGTCACCGAAACAGGGAAGCCAGCCTCATGGGTTGACGCGGATGGGTACCCGATGGTGGGCACCGGCGGAACGCCCAGCACGGGTAACTCGGCCATCGTCACCGTCGGCGAAGGGACGTGTTCGGCCAACCGCCAGGCTCCAACGCAGGTCGCCGAGGAAACGGTCGTCAACCCTCAACCTGATTGCACGGTGATCTTGTACAACAAGGCGAAGACCATCAGCGCCACGTTCTCGAAGTACATCTGCCCGGCCTACACGGATGTTCCGCGGAATAGCGCCGGTGGTCAGAATGACATTGGCAAGCCCGACGGCCCGAGTGGCCTGAGCAATAGCAACCTCGGTACGTCACAGGGCGCGGGCTGCGAGCTGGCGAAGTCCCAGTGGACGTTCGAGCTCTGGACGAGCGACCGGGTCAACGGGTCCGGCGGCACGAAGCTCCAGACGGTGAATGTCACGGGTACCGCAACGGTACCGCTCAATTCTGATGTCATCTCCCACTTGAACAGCGACGGCCAGGTGTACGTGCAGGAGGTCTTCCAGCCCGGGGCCGGTTACGGCTTTGGTGCCCTCAAGTGCACCGGCGACATGGTGAACGATGACAACTGGGAGTGGCTGAAGAAGGCGAATGCCACCTCGAAGGATGGCGTGACCTGCACGGCCTATAACGTCCCGGCAACGGGCAAGATCATCATCGCCAAGGTGAACGTGAGCGGCGCACCAGCGGATACGTTCACGGCGACCATCGACGGTGAAACAACGGCGTACTCCTTCTCGCAGAACGCCCCTACAGCGCCCATTACCGTCTCGCCGGGCAGCCACACCGTTTCGGAGGCGTCCGCGGCAGGCTATCTCGCAAGCGCCTGGTGGCTTGGGCAACTCGGGACAGACGGTAAGACCGTCACCTGCGACATAGCGTCTGCCAAGCAGCCCGATTACTCATACCCAATCGACGCGAGCATCACGGTGCCCAATGGCGGCACGGTGGTGGTCTGCTTCGAGAACGTCAAGGCACCGGTGATCATCGTCCACAAGACGTGGGTCGGTGGCAGCCACACGGCTGCTGACATCCCGCAAATCACGGTCCAGGACAGCTCGCAGACTGCCCACCCGACGGTGAAGACAGACGGGGGCAACGACACCGAATGGAACTCACAGACAACGGCAGCGCTCGGCGAGGTGAATGTCAGTGAGGACCTCGGGACGAACTCGATGTGGGAGGTCACCGCGTCGTCGGGGAGCTGCCACAGCGCTAACACGGAAAACCTCCAGGCCCTCGAAGAGGTTGCCAACCCCAGCGTCGTGATACTGGGAACCGACCCCGGTGACATTTGCAACGTGTATTTCACGAACACACGCAAGACGGGCACGGTCGTCGTCAAGAAGGTCGTTGAGCCCGGCTCGACGCTCGCCCCGAACGACCAGAACCCGGCATTCACGGGTCTCTTCGATGGCTCATCCTGGGGGAATCTCCAGAGCGGCCAGTCGAAGACGTTCACCGGCATCCTCTCCGGCTCCGGTCACACCATCACCGAGCAGTCGGGGACGGTCTTCAGCCCTGGCGACGGCCAGTGGCGGCAGGATGGCTTCTATCTCGGCAACGCCGACGGCGTCTGCCCAACGGGCCCTTCCGGTGCGACCGCACTCGACCCGAACAACATCACGGTTGCTGCCAATAGCACCACAACCATCTGCGTCCTCAACTACCGGAACGCTCCGCAGGAAGTCTCCGGGTCGGTGACGGTCATCAAGAAGATCGTCAGCCAGTTCCCGTCGGCTACGGACACGTTCACCGGCACGGTGAGCACGCCCAACAGCAACGCCAACGGTGGCGGCAACTTCAGCATCAAGGACGGCCAGGGCCAGGTGTTCATCATCTCGATGGACACTGACCATCCGTCGACGACCTTCTCGGTGGCCGAGAATGCGGCCAGTGGCTATACGCTGCTCGGCTACAAGGTCCTCAGCGGTGGCGGCCAGGGTTGCCCCGCTCCCGATGGCAACTACCTGAGCTCGGTCGCGAGCCAGTCGATCAGCACCACGAGCCCGGCGTACACGGTCTGCGTGTACAACCAGCCCGCGGTCACCATCAACGTCCACAAGACCGAGCAAAACGGGCTCGTGACGAGCAACGGGGCTGGCTGGTCGGTGACCGTCAGCGGCTGCAGCATCTCGCAGTCGGCGGTGACCGATGCAAGCGGCAACGCGAGCTTCACCAACCTGCCGCTCTGCAACAGCTACATCGTCAGCGAGAACGTCAACTCCAAGGGTGTTGGCGCCTTCACCCCGGCGGGCGGGTACCCGGCGTCGGTGGCTGTCAACGCGACGACCGCGGGCCAGGTGTACACGGTTCTCTTCGCGAACGTGAAGTTCAACAACCCGTGTGGCGATGGGGGTTGCACGCCATCGATTCTCCAGACTCCGACGCCGACGCCCGTGACTCCAACTGCTACGCCCGTCACCCCGACCGTCACGCAGCCGACCAAGACGGCGACGCAGCCGGCGGAAGTCACCACCCCAACGCCGACGCAGGTCGACAAGGTCCACGGCGAGAAGACGCCGGGTGCAAACGCGACGCCTCTCGCTCCATCGACCGGTAGCGGCCTCTTCGGCAGCGGGAAGTCGGGTTCGAACCTGCTGTTGGCCGTGCTGGGCATCTTCAGCCTGAGCGCTGGCTTCGCGGTCATCGCTGTGGCCAACAAGAACAAGTCCCGCTCCTAGCCGGGCGGCACGCCAAACATGAAGAGGCCCGGGCAAAAAAAGCCCGGGCCTCTTTGCGACCATCTGCAGGCTGATTCGCTCGAGCCTGCCCACAGAACGAGGCCGCCAGGAACCTGGCGGCTTCGTTGCGGTGCGGTGGCAGGAGGCGGGGGTTAGAGGAGGCGGCGGATGGGCTTTCGGCCCGGGCGCGGGTCGTAGTTAGACTTGAACATCTCGAGCTTGTCGCGCTCGATGAGGTATTTGCCAGCGAACAGCCGCGCCGGGATCTTGTTCTGCTTGATCAGGCGGCGAAGGCTTTGCGGGTGGATATCGAGGACGCGGGCCGCCTCCACGAGGTCGTAATAGTCGTCGAACGGAGTCGTGATCGCCATTGCCCCTCCGGGGCCTCGCGTCCTAAAGGATGAATCGCGTAGGCAATTAGGGACATTAGCAAATGGCCGGGATTATTGTCTACACCCCTGAACCGTTGTCCGGGAAGATTCGGCGCACCACGAAGACCATGCGTTTCCCCGCAAGGGTGGTAAGGAGAAGCGTGACCCGTTCGCCTTCGAGTTTGCCCAGGAGACGCCGCAGCTCATCCGGCTCGATAGGGAAAGCGCGGCGGCGAATCTCGTCGGGCTTCCATCGCCGTTCCCGTAGCCGTCCCTTGAGCGCGGCCAGGGAGAACGGAAGGGCATCGAGCACCAGGAAGGTCGCGGCCAGGGGGTCGAACGCCGGCAAGCCGGCGGTCAGGTAGGCGATTTGGGGATCGATGAGGTGCGCCCCAAGGCGATACCCGAGGTGCCGCACAAGCCCCGCGCGAGTGACACATGATTCGGGGTCGAAGATAAAGGCCGCCGGCCGGACCGGCTCAGGGGCGCACTCGGGGTCGCCTGAGTCAATCGTGGCGCCGGCAGGCAACAGCACAGCGCGCCTGAATCGCGGTGCAATGCCCGCGCCAATCCAGATTGCCGACTCGCGCAGGGTACGGCCGAGCTGCACCGATTCGAACTCGGCATCGGGCGGCACGTGAGCATGGTCGATACCGGGCGGGGCCTCGAGGACACCGCCGCGCGAGGAGCGAAGGAGGTCGAGTGCGACATCAAAGGGCGGTGAGAACGCAGCCGGGTCGAATCGGCGTCCAGCAGCACCACGGCGCGCGGGATCGATGACGAGGGCGAACTGGCGAAGGTCGAGCGGCGGACGCCCGGCGTTTCCCCTGATGATGGCAGCAGCGGGGACGTTGGCTTTCGCGAGGAGCGCATGGACGGGGTCGGATTCGAGGCCCGTAGCTCGTGCTCCGAGCGCGGCAATGGCGGAAAGGTCGCCCCCAAGGCCGCAGGTAAGGTCGGCAACGGGGTAGCCGAGCGCGGCCAGCCGCGTCGCCCTGCGGCGGGCGAGGAGCGGGTGGGTCATCATCTCCAGGCCGTCCAGGGTGTAGAGGAACCGGGCATCGGTCCCAAAACGCTCGAAGGCGCGCGCGCGGAGCGTGAGTTGTTCGGCGAGCGCCGATGCCACATCCGGGGAGAACTGCCTGCGGAGGCTGCTCGAGAGCCGCACGGGATCGAGTGATGCCAGCTCGGGTGGGAGGGAGTCCAGCGTATCGCGACCGCGCGGAGAGATGAGGTAGCGGGCGCGCGCGAGGTCCATGGTGCCAGTCTGCAAGCCGCGGTGTCCCGCGCAAGGCGCGGCGGCTGCTATCCTCGAATGATGGCGAACGTCATCTGCTTCGATTTCGACGACACGATTGTGCTCGACAACACGGCACGACAGCTCTTCGAGCGGTTCGCGGGGGGTGGGTGGCGAGAGGCGGAGCAGGCCTATCACGAAGGGCGGCTCTCGGTCGAACAGTTCAATGCCGCGGCACTCGACCTCATCGAAGCTCCCGCCGACGAGATGCAAGCGTATGCCAGAGAGGTCGCGAAGGTTCGGGAGGGCTTCCTCGAGTTGCTGGACTGGGCGCACTGGAACGACTGGCAGGCGATGGTGGTGAGTAACGGCTTCGACTTGTATGTCGATGAGGTACTCGACGGCCTTGGCCTGGACCGCATCGTGCGGCACACGGGCCGGACGCGCCGGGAGTATCGTTGGCGGGTGACGTATTACAGCCCGCGGGGAATCGAAGTGCAGGAGCGGTTCAAGGCGTCGTACGCTGCTGCCCTGGCGAACACCGGTGACTTCATCGCATACGTTGGCGATGGGGCGAGCGATATCGAGGCATCAGGATTCGCCGGGGCGGTGTTCGCACGAAGCACACTGCTCGAGGCGCTCGAGGGAACGCGGGATCGCGTGTTCAGGTTCGAAAGCTTCGATGATGTGCGGACGATACTCGATCGGGAAAGCGAACAGTGGCTCGCCGAAAGGGCTGGTGCGGAGGCAGTCCGGTGACCATTCGAATCGAGCACGGTCCGGGCCCAAACGGGCCCTGCCTGCCAGGCCTCCACGACTGGGAGGAGCTCGAGCACGAGGGGAGCTGGCCGGAGCGTCCTTTCCGTTGCTGGCGATGCGGTATTGAGATGGAGATCCTTCCACGGCCCGAAGCAGCCGAAAGCTGGGAGTGGATCGAGGAGTGGTTCGCAACGAGCTGGATTGAGGCCAAGTACCCGGCGCTGTTCGATCGCCCCGCCGGGGTGCTCCAGGCGTTGGACAGGCCATCGGCATGACGCTGGTGCTCGTGCTCTACGACAGCCGCGGCGGACTCATCGAACAGCTGGCCGAAGCAGTCGAACAGGGTGTGATCGAGGGCGGGGCCGAGTGTTCCAGCCGCCGAATCGATGAAGCAATCCCGAAGGAACTGGTGGCCGCCGACGGGCTTGTCCTCGGCTCACCGAACTGGAGCGGGTTGACCGGGAAGCTCAAGGAGTGGTTCGACTACTCCGGCGATCTCTGGCAGACGGGCGAACTGGCCGGGAAGCCTGCCGGTGCATTCACCGCGGGCTACTCACGCTCCGGAGGTATCGAGGCAACGCTGCTCCAACTCATGCACCTGGTGCTTGGGCATGGAATGGTGTTCGTTGGCCTGCCCTGGTCAGAGGCGATGCGGGAATCGGGTTCGTACTACGGGGCGACCGCACACGGAGCGGTAACCGGCCTGGACCGCCAGCAGGCGCGAGCACTGGGCAAACGCGTCGCTCAGGTCGCGGTTTCGCTCTCGCCAGGTGACGCCTGACCTTCGAACCCCTGGCAGCGGACGACTGGAAGTGATGGGTATTTTCGAAAGTGCGGGTCGGACTTCGCGAGTGTGCACATCCAGAACGCCGCACCCTTGTCGCTGCGGATAACCGTGGCGTGAATACAGGAGCGGCAGAGGCCGGGATTCGGTGACAGGCTCACCCCTCGACGAACACCCGCATCGGGCTCCAGCGACCGATGGCGCCCTGGCCGTGGCAACTCACCGATTTACCTTCGCTGATATCGATCTCCGACATGAGGCCGAGAGCGGCGATGAAACCCGTGATCTTGTCCGGCACATGCTCGTATCGGTCGACGACCCGGCCATCGGCTTCGAACTCGACTGTGTCGGCCCCCTGGTCGTAGGTGATGCGATAGTCATGAACCTGGCCCGGGGCTGCCGGGAGATCTTTCAGTTCATTGAAGATGCAAAAGGCGCGCGCTTCGCCCGTCTCGGGGACGGTGGCGCCAGGAAATGGGAGGCGGCCGTAAACGGTGGCAACGGTATCGCCGCTCGTGAAGAAGTCGAGTGCCCAGCCTGTAGTGAAATCAAGGAGATTCCAGGAGACGTAGCCGTCGTAAAGGTACCCGGGCTGCGTACCCACGGTGCGCGCCGCAACCTGGATCTCGAACGTGATGCGCCCGGCGGGAGGCACCTCGAAGCGTTGCTTCGAGAAGTACATGTGCTTGGCGTTGTCGAGAATCTGGACACGGTCGTTGCTGCGTGTATAGGGGATAGCCGAGACCTGGAGCCAGCCGTTGCGAACGACCACGACTGAGCCGGGTTCACGGTAGTGCCAGGTAGAACCATCTGGCAAAGCGAATGACCCGACGACCCACTGGGAGTCGGGCTCGAGGATGCGGTTGAACTCGCCGACGGTGAACTCTCTCGAAGGGCGCGGGGCGGACTCAGCGGTCATAGGGCGAAGGGTACAGGTAGCGGGAGGCTCGTGCAGGTGGGGTTGGGGGTTCACCGAGGAGGTTGCCTGCCACAATTTCACCAGTAACCACCCGCGTACCTGGCACCTGCCACCGCAAGCGCCTCGATTCGGTCGGCGGTGGAACGACCGCGGGGCCGCAACGGGAACGGCAGGAGGCGTACCGGCCGGATCCCGAACAGACCCATGAGTCCAGTCGCCGGACAGCAGATCCGATCGGGCCGGTAAATTGGCTGGCAGCCTCGATGGAGTGCTTTGCATACCAGGATACCGCCGCCGGAAAGCAGGGATGCACCGGTTCAGCCGCAATCAACACTCCGGCGCAGCGGCTCCTGTACGACGTCCACGGGCCCCCGGAATACCCGTCCACTTTGGCAACCCGTTGGCAGAGCCCATCGTCCCAGGCTTTCCTCCTGATCTCCTTCGGCAGCCTCCTCGGGGGCTACGCGTGGATATCAGTGAGGTTCGGAGCGCTTCAGGGAGCACTCCGATTCTGGCGAACCGGGTCTAGCCCTCGCTCTTCTGGCGCTCGAGCACACGCGCGAGAGCACGACCCTTGTCCGGGGTCGGGTCCTTCACCAGTCCGTAGATCTCACGTCCCTCGTGACCTTCGGGCAGATACTCGGTGATGGGCAGACCCTCCTCCGTTACGAAGAGGAGGCAGTGGCAGTACTTGTAGATCTGCATCTCATCGCAGGCGCAGATCCACGTCCGGCGCTTGGCTTCCTCTTCGCGCGGAAGGTAGAGACCCTCGGGCCATTCGCCGTTCTCGTCTTTCGACGGGTAGAAGTTGCAGGGGCAAATTGGCCGCCCATAGTTGTCGATGTTCGAGGCGAGGCCGAGGACGACACCCTCGGTTATGTAGCGGTCAGGGTGGAGGAACGTCCCGGACTTCTCCGCGTACTTCTCGGCGTAGTTCCACATCTTCTTCATGGATCCTTCGCTGGGCTGTTCCATGTCGGTCACCTCTCGTCAGTCACCGCATTATCGCCCAATCAGAGAAGGGATGACAGCCGTGTCGTAGACTGGGGTCATGGACAACCCCGCTCTCGACCAGGCGATGCACCTGGCATGGATCCGTGCGACCGAGTTCGTTGCGTCTGTCATCGACGAAGCCGCGACTACCTACGTGGGCGAGTGGTTTCTCCACGACGCCGGCGTTGGCGACATCAACTTCGCGATGGCCGCGGTGGCGGGCGACCCCCTCCAGGCGGCCACCGAACTCCCCCTGGTCGAAGCCTGGTTCGCCGGGCGGGACACACCATTCGGCTATCGGCTAAGGCCAGGGCATGATCTCGCCGTTGTGGCCTGCCTCCCCTCCGACATTCGGGAGCACGGCCGGCAGCCATACCTGGTCTCGAAGTTGCAGCATGAGCCTGGACCGAGTGCCATCCCGAGCGCCCTCGAAGTCGTGGAGGCGCGAGACGCTGCGGCCATCCAGGATTTCGACTCTTTCGACACCGGGAGCGGGCCAGCGAGCGACTGGTCTGTCGCAGCGAGAGTCGTCGCAGTCGAAGAGTGCAGGCTGTGGCTCGGCTACCACGACGGCGAACCGGTCGCCCGGGCAATGTCCGTAGCGACACAGCCCGTCGCTTCTATCACGAACGTCGTCGTGAAGGAGCGGTTCCGGCGGCGGGGATTCGGACGCGCAATCAGTGTCGCGGCAATGGACGCGTGCACCGGGGCGGGAAGTGATTATGTTTGCCTCGGCTCATCGGAGGCCGGGCTGCCCCTCTACCTGGGGATGGGGTTCGAGCAGCGCTACGAGCTCGCCACCTACCGGCGCGATTAGATCGTCAGCCCGCCGAGGCCCTGCACACCGCGCACATACTCAATCTCGCCAACGTGGCGGTAGCCGTGGCTCAGGCAGACCCCATAGATGCCGTCCCAGAGCGACATCTCGCCGAGCGGCTTGATGGTGACCTTGCGCTGCTCGAACTCATCGGGCGACATGCTGGCGAGGTATTCGTCGGTTGCCTTCCAGACGGCACGCTGGTATTCGAGCCACTTCGGCACATCGTGGATCTGGACAGCGTTGGCTTCCTGCTCTGTCATGCCAGTACCCTGGCTATTGCGAGGGAGTCCGAAATACTCATCGTAGTTGCCCTGAAGCCAGACGGTCGGGCGGCCCTGGGCAACGAAATTGATGATGTTGTCCTCGGTGCGCACGTAATGCCAGAGGCTGAAGAAGCCGCTGACCCCGCCTTCGCTCGGGCGGAAGTTGAACTGATCGGCCGTCATCCCTTCAACGGCCTTATCGAGCATGGAATGCATATCGCGGAGGCTCTTGCGCAGGATCTCGTGCGGGGTCATAGGAACTCCCTCGGGCGTGTGAGAGTCGATTCTGAATCCCCGGTGGCCGCGCGTAAAGCGGCCCCGATCAGGCTACGGCGCGAGCAGGCGCCTCGAGGGCGTAGCCAGACCCCCAGCGGTTCACGATATAGCGGGGATTGCTGGGGTCGTCCTCCAGCTTCTGACGCAGGTAGCGCACGTAGAGCCGCAGATAGTGCGCCTCACCGGCATACTGGTTCCCCCAGACCCGGGCGATGAGTGCCCTTGACGGGATCACCTCGCCGGGGTGCTCGGCAAGGGTCGCGAGCAGCCGGAACTCGGTCGGTGAGAGGGCGACCGGCAGGCCGTTCTTGCGAACGAGCTGGCTGACCGGATCGATCTCGATCTCACCAACACGAAGCACGCTGGGCGTCTGTGGCTGGCGTTCGACAACACCGCTCGATTGCATTCGGCGGAATATCGCGCGGATGCGAAGGTCGAGTTCTTCCGTCTGGCACCGGGGGCGGCAGTACTCGTCAGCGCCGGCCTCGTAGCAACGCAGCATCTCCGGGTAGGTGCCCGCACAACCAACGACCACGATCAGCGCCTGCGAGCGTTCACGAACACGGGCCACGATATCGCCGGGGAAGGCGAGTTCGCGGGCAAGGTCAACAATCACCGCATCGGCCATCGCCGACTCGACGCATTCATCGATGGCGGACGGTTCGCCACACGAGACCACGCGATAACCAGAGTCCTCAAGCCCACGTGCACGATCATAGGCGCGTTCGAGGCCGAAGGAGACGACGAGGAGCTTCAGGCCGAGGGGCGGCGGAAGTCCCGGTAGTCCAGGGTGTGTCGGCGTGGTCTGCATGCGAATTTCCCCCCTTGCGACTCCGGGGTTTCCCCCGATGTCGTTCCGCCACCTCCCGACCGACAGTCAGGGCATGGCCCTCCGACGACCATTCACCTGGCTGGTTCTTGCCGGCATCTGCTGCTCGATAGCCGGGCTCTACCAGGTGCTGAATACGGCCCCGTCAGTACGGGCTGTGGCTCCCGCATCAAGAGCATCGGCAGAAGCCGGAAGTTCTTCTGCGGGCACTAACGCTGCTCCAACAACTGTCACCGAAGCGCCACCGCAGAAAACCGTTCCGGCCGCGGCAACCCCAACCAGTGCGGCACGGGAAACGCCTGCTTCGATTGCGGGGGTCGCAGGGACCCCAACGGCGACGATGCCGCCTTCTGGGCCAACCCCGCCGCCAGCGATTGCGACGGCCGCCGTGACGGAGAATACGGGGACGCTCCCGTCGCTGGTCTCGACCACGATGGCGCCCGGTGTCTCGTCACCTTCAAAGGCGGCCTCGCTGCTCGACCTCATGAACCAGGCACGGACGAAAGAGGGGCTCGCTCCACTCGAACGTGATGCGGATCTCGAAGCGGTGGCGCTCGCGCGGGCACAGAACCTGGTGGCAGGGGGTTATTTCGATCACTATGCCCCCGATGGCGAAAGCGCCTTCAGCGAACTCGCCGCACGGGGTATCCGCTACCGGCTCGCGGGCGAGAACCTGGCCCGCAACAACTACGTCGATTCGCGAACGGTGCAGGCGGCCTTTGACGGACTGATGGCAAGCCCCGGACACCGCGCGAACATCCTCGAGGTGCGCTTCTCATCCGTGGGAGTGGCCGCAATCCAGAGCGGCAAGATGTGGATCTACGTCACGGTGTTCCTGAACTGAGCGTTGTCGAGTCAGCAAACGCTACGAGCTTCACCGGACTGGCGGCAGCGAAGTACGCCGCCCGCGAGAAATAGACTGTATACGTCGCAGAATCCCCCGGTCCGAGCACGGGTGGCGACGACCCGTTCGATGCGGCGATCGGCCCGGACCCCGCAACGAGCACGACGTTTCCGTTGCCGTCGTAGAGCGCTACCGACGCGCCGTTGACCTGGACCGTCTGGTTCGTGTTGTTCCAGACGGTGCCGTCGATCGCGTAGAGGTCCGGCGAGATCGGCTGCACGTGCGTCACCTTATCGGGCTGGCCAACCGGGACCTCACGCGGGCCAGCGAGTGTGAGCGAGAGGCTGGCCGGGGCATTTGCCGGGTCAAACGAGTCGATGCTGATGGCAACACGGGCGAGCGAGCCCGTGAACACTGGGAGCCGCAGGCGGAACGGGGCGCTTCCTCCAGCCGCAATCGTCGCCGTAACCGGACTCGCCTCCCGGCTGGCAAGCGTTGCACCCGAAGTATCGAGCGCTGATGCGGTCAGGGTCACATTCGCAACCGCCCGGGATGTCGTGTTGGTGATGTCACCGTAAACCCACACGCCGGCGCCGGCACCAGCCGAGTCATCGATCGAGATGTGGCCGGCGATGACCCCTTCGCTCGACGGCCTCGCCAGGGAGGTATCAGCAGCGACCTCTGGCACGAATCCGCGGGGCACAAGCCGGGAGTCCTCGGCGGAGGCGCCTCTGTCCCTCCCGGCGAAGATCGTGGATAGGGCCACAATGACCAGAGCGGCGAGCGTGAGGCTCCGCATCGGCTTCCCCGCAAGAGTGCTTGCGATGTCCAGCCTAGCAGCGGCTCGCCCATGTTCGTTGCCGAACTGCGACATCCAGTGCGCCCACCGCCCGCACGTAAGGGATTCGTAACCCCGGGCAGCAGGCCGGGCATACTATCGGGGTGGTGTCCCTCCGAACGTTGTCGCTTCGCAGCCGCATCATTGTGGCGGCTACAATCCTCACATGCGCTGTCGTAGTAACGATCATGGCCTGTAGCAGCAGCGAGAGCCACGGCGGCTCCCCCGGTTCCGACGGCGGCTCTGTGCCCGGGACGCCCGCCCGGTCGTGGGCAGGCAAGGACCCTGCCCCGGCGATCCCGGGCGGCCTGACCTGGTTCAATGTCGAACGCCCGATCACCCTTGCCGAGCTAAAGGGCAAGATAGTCCTGCTCGATTTCTGGACCCTTGGCTGCATCAACTGCCAGCACATCATTCCGGATCTCAAACGGCTCGAAGACGAGTTCAAAGACACGCTCGTCGTCATCGGCGTGCACTCCGGGAAGTACACGACCGAGCACGACGATGACGCGGTCAGAGAAGCCGTCGCCCGCTACGGGCTTCAGCACCCGGTCGTGAACGATCCCGACTTCGCCGTCTGGAACACGTTCGGCGCGAACGCATGGCCCACGCTCGTGCTCATCGACCCCGCCGGGAACCTGGTAGGCGGGCACGCGGGCGAAGGCGTCTACCCTCTTTTCGAACCTATCGTGAAGTCGCTCGTGACCGAATTTGACGCGAAGGGACTCGTCGACCGGGACAGCCAGGTTCCGCTGAAGCTCGACTCCACGGCGACTTCGACGGTGCTCAGCTTCCCCGCCAAGGTGCTGGCCGATGAACCAGGCGGGAGGCTCTTCATCGCCGATTCAGGGCACAACCGGATCCTCATCTCGGACCTCAATGGTGTGCTCCAACAGGCCATTGGCGATGGAAAAGAGGGGTTCGCGGATGGAGCGGCTGACGAGGCGGAGTTTCGACAGCCGCAGGGTCTCGGGCTCTCGACCAACGGGGAGACCCTCTACGTTGCCGATACACGCAACCATGCAGTGCGCGCGGTGAACATCGAGACCGGCGAAGTGACGACCATCGCGGGGACAGGCCAGCAGGCCGACCGCTTCCCGGCCAGGGATGCAAAAGCCATTGAGACAGCGCTGGCGTCGCCATGGGATGTCGTCAACGTCGGGGAGCAGCTCTATGTCTCGATGGCGGGACTCCACCAGATATGGGCGGTCGACCTGCACGAGGGGACGGTCGCGGTCTTCGCAGGGACGAGCCGCGAAGGTATCGACGACGGGCCCCGGACATCGATGGCGACGCTCGCCCAGCCCAGTGGAATCAGCACGGACGGCACCTACCTGTACTGGGCCGACCCTGAATCCAGCTCCGTCCGCCGGCTTCGCTTGCAGAGCGAAGGTGAGGCGCAGGTGGAAACGCTCGTCGGCACCGGCTTGTTCGACTATGGAAATACCGACGGCACCGGCAGGCAGGCAAAGCTCCAGCACGCGCAGGGGGTGGTCTACGCCGCGGGAAAGCTCTACATCGGCGATACCTATAACCATGAGGTGCGCGAACTCGACCTCCCAACCATGGCGTTGACCACCCTCGCAGGCGACGGTACACACGGCTGGAGAGACGGTACCGGGCGTTCGGCAAGGTTCGACGAACCAGCCGGCATAGGGTTCGCCGATGGCAGGGTTTTCGTCGCCGACACGAACAACCACCTCATCAGGGTCATCGACCCTGGCAGTGGGTCGGTATCCACGCTCACACTCACCAACCTCGCGGTGGCGACAGCTTCGGGGCCGGCGAGGAAGTCCACTGCACAGCTCGATCGGCAAACCATCGCACCCGGTGCCACCAATCTGCGAATCACCATCACCGCCCCCGGTGGCTACCACCTGAATAGCCAGGCGCCGAGCCGGATGACGTTCACCTCGTCCAACCCGGCAGTCGCCGAGATTGGCGAACGCGAAGTGAGCTGGTCGAGCGATGAAGCCGAAGTGCGATTGCCTGTCCCTGTCAGGCTCAGCGAGGGCGATGCAACCATCACCGGCATGGCGTCGGTCTACTACTGCCGGACGGGCGCGGAGGCGCTCTGCTTCATCCAGCAGGTCGAGATCACCCTGCCACTCCGGATAGCAGCCGCCTCCGCGGTGAGTGAGCCAGCGATGATGTATACACTTCCGGAAGGTGGCGGTTAGACCCGGATTCTTGACACGCCCTAAGCCCTGTCTATGATGAGGCTTCGAACTCACGCTGGAGGGCGCACGTGGCAGTCCGCGGTTATGTCCTAATTGAGACCGACGTCGGCAAAGCAAAGGCCGTCGGCGCCGCGATAAGCGAGTTCACCTACCCCGGAGCACGGGTCGTTGTCGTTGACACCGTTACCGGACCCTACGACGTGATCGTCCAGCTTGAAGCCGACGACCTCGACCGGCTCGGAAATGCGATCACCGACGCGGTCCAGAAAGTCTCCGGTGTCCAGCGCACGACAACCTGCCTGGCGGTGCGGTTGGCCTGACCGGCCAGGTTCCTGGTTTTTCTGCACCCCCGGTGGGCGGGTTGTAAGCTGTTTGCCACAACCTCCTCCCGGGGATTCGCTCTTCCATGACTCAGCCCGGCAGCTCCATGATCAGCGTCGAAGAAGCGCGCGAGCGCATTCTCTCGTTCTTCCACCGCCTCGATCCCGAGCCGAAACCGCTACTCGAAGCCCTGGGGCAGGTACTCGCGGAGGACGTAGCGGCACCCTTCGACATCCCGCCACTTGATAACACGGCGATGGACGGTTATGCGGTACGGTTTGCCGACACGACCGGTGCAACGGAAGAATCACCCCGCGAACTCCGGGTCGTCGCCGACCTTGCCGCTGGCTACATCCTCGAGACCGCTATCGAGCCCGGCGAGGCTGTACGAATCATGACCGGTGCGCCGATGCCACCCGGATCCGATGCCGTGGTCCCCTTTGAAGAAACCGACGAGCCGATGCGCGCCGTTGGCCAGGCGCCAACGAGGGGTGGAACGGTCCGAGTGTTCAAGGGCGCGGAAAAGGGCGCCAACATCCGCTACCGGGCCGAAGATGTCCGGGCCGGGACGGTGGTCATCCCCACCGGAAGGCTCATGCGGGCATCGGAGATCGGCGTTCTTGCAAGCATGGGCGTGAGCAGTGTGAGCGTGTACCGGCGGCCAGTTGTCGCAATCCTGTCAACCGGTGACGAGGTAACCGAGCCTGGCCAGCCGCTCCTCCCGGGGCGGATATACGATGCAAACGCACACAGCGTCGCTGCGCTGGTCAAGAGCTTTGGCGGTATCCCGAGGCTGCTCGGCATCGCAAAGGACACGGTAGAAGACCTGACCGCGAAGATCCGCCAGGGACTCGACGCCGACATGCTCGTCACGAGTGCGGGGGTCAGCCGGGGCGATTTCGACGTCGTTAAAGATGTGCTCGCCCGGGAAGGCGCTATCGACTTCTGGACCGTCCGGATGAAGCCCGGAAAGCCGCTGGCGTTCGGGGCATTCAACGCGCCTGACGGCCGCAAGGTCCCGCATCTCGGATTGCCGGGCAATCCGGTGAGCTCGATGGTCTCATTCGAACTGTTCGGCCGGCCGGCGGTCTTCCAAATGCTCGGCCGCGACGACTGGCAGCGCCCCCTGGTCCGCGCGATCACGCGTGACCGGGTAGTCAACACCGACGGCCGCCGGTTTTTCGCGCGTTGCATCGTGACCAGGGGTGAAGATGGACAGCTCTACGCCGACCTCACGGGCCCCCAGGGCAGCGGCATCCTGACGAGCATGAGCTCGGCCAACGCACTGACCGTCATCCCCGAGACTCTGCCCGAGGCGCTCCCCGGCGACGAGATAGAAGTAATGATGCTCGACTGACCCGGCTAGAGGCGGCCGCCGTACTGTTCCCGCCAGTAGGCTGTGAACTCCTCGCTCGCCCCGTTCGACCAGGTGGCTGCGTTCTCCGCATACCAGCGCACCGTCCGCAGAAGGCCATCCGCGAAGGCTACCTGTGGCGCCCACCCGAGCGCGCGCAGCCGCGAAGAATCGAGCGCGTAACGGCGGTCGTGCCCTGGCCGATCGGTCACTGGTTGGATGAGCGACTCGGGCCGCTCCGTGAACCTGCAGATGCTCCGCGCGACCTCGATGTTCGGCACGCGCTCGCGTGAACCAGCGTGTATGGCATGGACACCCGGTGACGCCGGTAGAGACGAGATAACCAGGTACACAGCCGAGACGAGGTCATCGACGTAGAGCCACTCGCGCTCCTGGAGACCGTCGCCGTAGAGCGGGAGCGGCTCACCCGCGAGTGCCCGTGTTGCAAAGAGCGGGATGAACTTCTCAATGTGCTGGTTGGGGCCGTAGATGTTGCACGAGCGGATGACGGTGATCGGCATCCCATAGCTCTCGGCGTAGGCACGGAGCTGGAGCTCAGCGGCAGCTTTCGACGCCGAATACGGCGACGAGGGCGCAAACGGTGCATCTTCCGTGGCTTCAAGAGGCTCATTGAGCGACCCGAAGACTTCGTCGGTCGACATGTGGACAAACGCAGTTGAAGGGGAAACGCGCACCGCCTCGAGGAGTGTAACGACGCCCTGTACGTCGGTGCGGACGAACACCCCTGGATCGAGCAGCGATCGGTCGACATGCGTCTCGGCGGCCAGGTTCAGCACGAGGTCCGCCCCGGCGACGAGTGCACGCACGAGGACGGCATCGCAGATATCACCATGCACGAAGCGGTAGGAGGGATCTCCGGCAATGCTGGCGAGGTTCGCGGGGTTCGAGGCATAGGTGAGGGCATCGAGGTTCGTAACCTGCCAGCCTCCCGCGAGCAGCGCCCGAACCATGTGGCTCCCGATGAAGCCACAGCCGCCAGTCACGAGTGCCTGTTTCACTGGCGGACCTCGAAGCGCGAATGGTCACCGAGTGTCAATCGCGAGCCCGCCGGCGCCCCCGAGACAGTAGTGAACCGGCCGATCATCGATGACTCGATTCCCGGGCAGGCAGTCAATACCGCGCCCTGCATCACGATCGAGTCGCGGATGCCGACTGACTGGAGGCTGGCCCCGTCCGCGATTGCGACGTCGGGGCCCACCTCACAGTCGCCGAGGGTTACGCCGGCGCCGATGACGACGGGGCCAATTATCCTGCAGCGTTCGAGTGTTGCCTTCGCTCCGATCGCCACTACCCCTTCGATCACACTGTCGCTGACCGTCGCCGAAGGATGCACTGACGTCGACAGGCCGGCGAGGAGAACCCGGTTGGCATCGAGAATGTCCTCCATCTTCCCGGTGTCGATCCAGTACTCGGGTGTGACACTGGCGGTCACCACGAGACCGCGCTCGAGAAGGCCGTTAATCGTGTCAGCGATTTCCAGCTCACCACGGGCGCTCGGGACCTGGCGGGCGATGACATCGAAAACCCCCGGCGCGAACGCGTAGATGCCGATGACCGCGAGGTTCGAGGGCGGGTCGGCGGGTTTCTCGACAACGCGAACCAGCCTCTCGCCACAGAGTTCGGCGACCCCAAAGGCACGGGGATCGCCGACAGCCTTGAGGATAACTGACCCCGCCGCGCCGCCCGATGCAAAGACGTTGACGAACTCGGTGATGCCCCCGTTGAGAACGTTATCGCCGAGATAGAGGACGAACGGGTCGCCGCCCACGAATTCACGGCACGCAAGGACGGCATGGGCTATTCCAAGCGGTGCGGCCTGCCGGACGTACGTGAACCTCGCACCGAAGTCCAGGCCGTCACCCATGGCAGCACGAATCTGGCCGGCGGTATCACCAACAACGAGGGCGATCTCTGTCACACCAGCGGCAACGAGTTGGTGCACAGGAAAATGAAGGACGGGAGTATTGGCGACCGGGACGAGCTGCTTCGCCCCCGAATAGGTGAAAGGGCGAAGGCGGCTCCCCTTGCCCCCGGCAAGCACGATCCCCTTCATGAGCAACGAAGTATAGGCTGATACCACGTTGGACGCTGCCCTCGTACCATCCGGCGAATGGCCGGCCATCCGCTGCGAGTGGTGTACAACGCGAGTGCCCTGCCACGGCAGCCGGCCGGGGCAGGCGTCTACACGCGCGAGCTCGCCGCCGCCCTCGCCCGCCGAGATGATGTAGAGCTGGTGGTTGCGGCGCCACCATGGGCAGAGATCCGGGGGGGCACCCGTGTAGTCAGCCCTCCGCGGGGTGCTCTGCCGCGCACGGTGTGGGACCAAACAGGCTTGCGGAAGGCTCTCCGGGATGCGGACGTCTGCCACGGAACCCACATGGCGATCCCGCTCATGGTATCAACGCCCACGGTCGCGACCGTCCATGACCTGACCTTCTTCCGGATTCCACGGCGCTACACGCGCGCGCACCGTTGGTACTATCGGATGCTCGCCCGAATTGCCGCCCGGGCGGACCGCATCATCGTCCCGTCGGCAGCGATCGCGACTGCGACGGTGCGCTACCTCGGGTATGCGCCCGAGCGCATCCGTGTCATCGCGGAGGCGCCGCGAACATCCTTTGGTCCGGCCAGCACGGGGGAAATGGAGCGCGTTCGCCACCAGATGGGGCTGGCTCGCGACTACATTCTCTGCCTCGGGACCGCGGAGCCGGGGAAGCGCGCGGTCGACGCGATCCGTGCACTCGCACTGCTCGAAACCACCGCCAACGTCGACCTCGTGCTGGCGGGCAACCCGGGCCCCCTTTCGGGCGCTCTGCAACGCGAGGCCGAATGGCTCGGGCTAACCGGACGAGTCCATTTCACCGGGTACGTGCGGGACAGCGACCTCGTCGCACTCATCACCGGCGCGCTGGCACTGGTCTTTCCATCGCTGTATGAGGGGTTCGGACTGCCGCCACTTGAAGCGATGGCCTGTGGGACACCGGTGATAACGACGAATGCGCCCGCCATGGATGAGGTGCTCGGTGATGCAGCCCTCTTCGTGCCACTTCGTGATCCGGAGGCAATCGCCCGGTGCGTGCGCCGCCTGCAGGACCCCCGCGAACGGGCAGACTGGTCGGCCCGCGGACTCGCGCACGTCCAACGTTTCAGCTGGCAGAAAGCGGCTGATGAAACGGTCGAGGTCTATCACGAGGTGGCCGGATGAGTGAACCACCGGGGTTCGTCATCGTGACCTACCGGTGCCGGGAACTCGCCCTGCATTGTCTCAATTCACTGGGGGCGCAGCTTCCCGGTGCACTCGAACGGACCATCGTCGTCGACAACGCCTCGGGCGACGGAGTGATCGAGGCAGTCCGGCAACACTTCCCACGGGTCCGGACATTGACGCGCCAACGGAACGTTGGATTCGCTGCGGCGGCGAATGCCGGGATTCGCGAACTGGCCGATTGTGATGTGGTCTGCGTGCTCAATCCCGACACGATGGTGCTCGATGGAGAGATCACTTCCGCCGCCCAGTACCTGCGCGACCACGAAACCGCAGGGGTTGCCGGAATCCGCATAGAGAACGCGGACGGGACCCTCCAGCCATCCTGCCGCGCATTCCCGGGCCACAGGACCGCGATCTTCAATCGCCATTCCCTCGCTACGAGATTGCTACCCGGCAACCGCTACTCGCAGCAGTACCTCATGACGGGTTGGCCCCACGACGAGGTGCGGAACGTCGACTGGGTCTCCGGCGCCTGCATGCTCATTCACCGCCGGACCATCGAGCGCATCGGCCTCTTCGACGCCTATTACTTCTTCAGCATCGAGGACGTGGATTACTGCAAGCGTGCGCACGATGCCGGGCTGGCTGTCGTCTTCTACCCCATGGCCACGATTCAGCACCGGGTGGGCGGAAGCTCGCGGCATGCGGTGTTCAGGGCGATGGCCGCACACCATCGTGGTATGTGGCGGTACTACCGCATGCACATGCAACGAAGCACCCTGCTCGACATACTCACGGCGGGTGGCATTCTTGGACGGCTGGGCATTCACGCTATCTCTTACTCATTGCGAACAGCCATGAATGCCGTCCGGGGAGTACCGAACCCGTAAGGTCTAAACCCGTTGCCGAGCGTCGTCGCGGCGTCCGCGAATGCTGGCCACACGGGCCGAATTCCACATCGTGCCGATGTATCCAAGTGACGCCAGGAGGCCGGCCGCAAAGAGTACGACCGCCGCGCCGACCACCGCCGATCCGACGTTCTTGTACCAGGCGTGGAGCAGCAGGGCCGCGCCACAGAACACCGCCGTAATCCCATACGCGGCAAGCGTGACATGGAGCGGCTTCAGGCCGAGGGTGCGTTCGAGGCGGTCATGCATGTGATCAAAGTCCGCTTCAAAGGGGTGGCGTGCGTCGAGATATCGGCGAACAAACGCGAGGCCGGCATCGAGAACCGGGAGCCCGAGTGCAACGAGCGGAATATAGAGCGGGACCCGGCCGGTGGTGTCGACGAACCCGGCGATGCTGAGGCCACCGATCGTGAAGCCAAGGAAATACGCGCCGGAATCACCGAGAAAGCGGCGGGCCGTGGGGAGGTTGAGCGGGACAAACCCCAGCGAAGCCCCCGCGAGCGATGCAAAAAGCAGCGAGATGAGGTCGTGGCCAAGATCCCACGCGACGAATGCCATGGTCGCGGAGACGAGCGCTGAAATGCCGGCTGCCACGCCGTCGTGGCCATCGATCAGGTTCATCGCATTGGTTGCGAGGACGAGCCAGACGACGGTCAGTGCAGGGTCGAAGATACCCAGCGTGATCGTATCGCCTCCGGGCAGGGTCATCTCTCCCACGCGGTATCCGGCAATGTACAGTGCGATCGCGGCCCCCGTCTGGATTGCCATCCGCACCTGCCAGCTCAGGTCGCGGAAGTCGTCGCGCGCGCCTGCCAGGAAGACAACGCCTCCACAGAGGCCAAGGGCAAGGAACTGGCCCCAATCGTTCCCAAGGGTGTGCCTGACGCTGCCCGAAAAGAGAGCAAGGATGAATGGGGCCAGCAGGAAACCAGCGACGATGCTGAAGCCGCCGATGCGAGGTGTGAGAACCGGGGACGGCCCACGCCCGGGCTTGGTGCGAAAGCGGATAACGTACGTAACCGGGAGGGCGATGGCCATCGCAACGGCAGCCATCTCGAGTTCCAGCCTCACGCTCGTGCTGCTCCCATCGCCGGGTTGGTCTCCGCTCGCCCCGGCGATGGGCGGATGTTACGCAATTCCCCCGGCTGGGGAAACCCACCGGTTGTGAGGGGGCGAGGCGCGGCTATCCCAGTTCGACAACTGGCTCGAGCACCACCTCTTCCGTTCCCTCCACCTTCACCGCCTTGCCTCGCAGCGGGATCTCGGGAAGGGTGATAGTGAGCGCGAGCACGATGACCCCCGTGAGCGTCGCTCCAAGGAAGAGGCGTTCAATCGCCTCGGCGACCGCCGTCTTCTGCGACTTCACGGCATCGCTGAGCACGGCCTCCCCATCTGGAAGGTGGCGCAGTTCGTCCCGGACAGCCTCGTAGCGGACCGGGTCCAGCGGGAGAGTCGGATCGTGGAATCGTTCGAAGGCGTCAGCGGGGATTGCGCTGCGCGTCGCTGGCGCGATATCCGCATTGAAAGCGCTGGCATACGTCGTGGTGAAGATGAGGCCAAAGACGGCGACACCCATAACCTGGCCGATCTGCATGAAGAACTGCCGGCCCCCGGTCGCAACACCCATCATCTCCTGCGGTACCGAACTCTGGACAATCACGGAGATGGTAGGCCCAATGAGGCCCGAACCAAGCCCGAAGATGACCATGAAGATGGCGATGTTCATCTTGGAGGTGCCAGCGTCGATCGTCTGCAGCAAGTACGCCGCGACTACCGTGACTGCAGAGCCAAGGATCACCTGGTATTTGAAGCGGCCGGTCCGGGAGATGATCTGCCCGCCGACGACGCTCGTTGCGAGCAGGCCCAGCGACTGTGGCGTCGAGACGATACCGGATGCCGTAGCAGAAGCACCGAGTGCAGTCTGGATGAATGTGGGCAGGTATTGGATGGCGCCGAACATACCGGCCCCCTGGACGACCGCGATGAGGTTCGACTGGACGAAGACGCGGTTTCGAAATAGCGAAAGCGGCAGGATAGCCTCACGGTGCCGCCCCTCCTGGAAGATGAAGGCCACGCAGAGGACGGCGCCAGCAACGAATAGCCCGATCGTCTCGGGCGAAGCCCATCCGTACTTCTCGTTGGACCAGACGAGGCCAAGGAGCACGCAGATCGTGGAAGCGGACAGGAGCCCCGCGCCGAGGAAGTCGATTCGGCCCAGCGAGCCGCCCTGGCGCACATTCGGGAGGTTCGCCCAGATGAGCGCTGCGGCAGCCGCACCCACAGGAAGGTTGATGTAGAAGCACCATCGCCAGCCCGGGCCGTCGGTGAGGATTCCGCCGATTGTGGGCCCGGCGAGCGAGGCGAGCGTGAACGCCATGATGAAATAGCCCATGTACTTCGCACGCTCGATGGGCGTGTACATGTCGCCAATCGTGGCGAACACGGAGCCGAAAAGCATGCCCCCGCCAATGCCCTGAACGGCACGAGCAAGGATGAGCAACGGCATGGTGGTTGCTGCGCCACAGGCAGCCGATGCGGCCACAAAGACCGCGATACCAGTGAGGATGAACGGCTTTCGCCCGAACATGTCGCCAAGCTTGCCAACGAGCGGCACGACGACTGTCGACGCCAGCAGGTAAACGGTGAAGACCCACGAGAGGAGATTGAACCCGCCGAGGTCGGCGAGGATATGCGGGGTCGCGGTGGAGACGATCGAGCTATCGAGGGCGCTGATGAACATCGCCATCATCAGCGAGTTGAGGAGCAGGAACTTCTGGCGGGAGGTGAGGATATCTCCGAGCATCGGCGCGGACGACTGGGACATGCGTGGACAGAACCTCGCTAGGACACGACGGGCGGGGGCCGGGGGGCCGAACGTTACGGTGAGTTACATTACCACGCTGGCGCACCGGCGTCGCTCGGGGAATCGCCCAGGAACCCGACCGCGGATAGCAAATCCCGGTGCCCCGCGGCCAACCCTCTCCGGGCTTGCCATGAGCGTCACCTCAAGCCAGTCGCTCAGCCACCGACGTCGACATCCATGGATCGGGCACCTACCGGCCCAGTCGTTCGAATTTCGCCGCTCGCCGCTCCATGAGGGCGCGCGCACCCTCCGTCGCATCGGGACGCGCAAGAGCACGCCACTGGAATGCGTCTGCATCCTCGAGCGCGGCACGATAACCCATACCCAGGTGACGGTAGACGAGGTCCTTCGACTCGGCCACGGTCAGCGGCGCCGCCTCCCGAGCGATCGTGCGGACATACTCCTTCGCCGTTTCGAGAAGGTCCGCCGGGGAGACCACATATTCGACGAGGCCGATTCGGAGAGCCTCCTCCGCATCCACCATGCGGCTCGTGAAGATAAGGTCGAGGGCGCGGCCCGGCCCGAGCAGGCGCGGAAGCACCCACGATGAGCCGTGCTCGGCGATGAGGCCTCGCTTGAGGAAGGTGGTGGTGAAACGCGCCTCGGTGGAGGCGATGCGTACGTCAGCCATCATCGCGAACATCAGCCCGCCGCCGGCCGCGACGCCGTTGACAGCGGCGATGATCGGCTTCGGGGTGGTGAGGAAGTAGCTGAAAATCCCGGGGACGTCCTCGCCGGCACTATCACGCTGGCGCGATTCTCCACCATCAGCGACTGTCGCAGTGAGCACGGCAGAATCGAGCCCGGCGGTAAAACCGCGGCCTGTTCCCGTGACGACAATGCCAACTACGCGGGCGTCCTCGGCGGCGGCGGCCACTGCGCGGCGGATGTCTCCAAGCATTGGGTATGTGAGGGCATTGAGCTTCTCGGGCCGGTTGAGCCGGATGACGCACACCGGGTCATCAATCTCCACTTCGACGAACTGCACTTCGGACATCGCCATCCCCTCCTCTCGGGATTCAGACCAGGCGGAAGCGCATTCCGCCGATCAGGATGATGCCATCGTCACGGAGGCAACCACGGTCACCGGCTGCGGCTCGGGCAGCAGCGGGATTCGTAGCGAGAAGGTCGAGCCCGCCCAACCCCTCCGGGCGGCCATCGGTGGCGGGGGCGAACCGGATTGTTGCGTTCTCCAGCATGATCGAAGGCGCACCCGATCCATCGACAACCAGCGGCTCCTGGAGGATCTCACTCCAGCCCTGTGCCACCTTCTCCGGGCTGGGTGACTGGATTTCTGCCGCGGCGATCGCCTTCACCCGTCCGGTTCGGATGAACTCGTGCCAGGGGCCGCGAATGGCATGACTCCAGCCGGGGAATTGCTCGTCCGGATTTTCGTGCCAGTCAATCTCGAGGAACGAGCCACCCGTATCCTGCGGGTGGAGCTGCATCAGGCAGGAGGCATCGGTGTCGTGAGCCGCCACGACACGGATGCCGAGTTCGGCCACACGTGCCTTTCGAGGTGCGTGCTCGTCGCACTGGCAGATGACCATGTAACCCCCGTCGCCGCCACGGCGTTCGAGATAACGGCCCCCGGCCGTGTTCTCCCGGATGGGCGCGCAAACCTCGAGGAACTGGGTGCCGATGGGGAGCAGCCTGTTCTGGAGCCCGTACGCCGAGGGCAGATGCTCATCGATATAGGCGGTCTCGAGCCCAAAGACGGCATTGAGGTCGTCCACAACCTCGTCGGCGTCAGCGACGATGAGTGCAATCTGGCGAAGGCGGAGCCACATACCCGCTAAACCCCTTTGAACACAGGTTCGCGCTTTTCGACGAACGCGCGGAAGGCTGCCCGCGAATCCTCGGAAGCTCCGGTGCGTTGATGACGCTCGGTTTCGATGTGGATGTACTCTCGGAGGCTCATGCTTTCGGCGGCGATGAAGTTCTGCTTCATCGCGCGGATGGCAAGTGGTGCCGACTTTGCGAGCCGAGCCGCGACCATGGCGACCTCGTCGCGAAACGCCTCATCGGGGAAGACCCTCACGACGAAGCCGATTCGCCCTGCCTCGGCGGCCGAGAACTTGCCATGGAGGAACATGAGTTCGCGAGCTCGTTGCGCCCCGAGGATCCGGGGAAGGAACCATGGCGAGGCCATGTCGCCAGAGATGCCAACACCAAGGAACGCGGAGTTGAAGTTCGCACTCTCCGCTGCATAGCGAAGGTCGCAAGCGGCCGCCCAGCCGAGGCCCGCACCTGCGCACGCGCCATTGATCGCAGCGATTGTGACCTGGGGCAGTTCATGGAGCATCGCCGTCAGTTGGAAGTGCTCGGATGTCGTCGGTCTCCCGGTGACGCCCGAGCTGTAATACTGGAGGTCGGCTCCGGGGCAAAACCCTTTGCCGGCCCCCGTGAGGACGAGGACTCGCGTGGACGTGTCAGAAGCGAGTCGCGAGATAACGTCGTAAAGATCGAGCATCATCTGATTGGTGATGCCATTCAGCCGGTCTGGACGGTTGAGGGTGAGCGTACCGACCCCGCCAGACGATTCGAACATGACTGTTTCGTAGGGGCCCATCTGAATGCTTCCCCTTCCCGATGCTGGCTGTGGATTCTACCAGTGGCGGCAAGCCCCCGGTGTCAGGCGGGAGGGATGAGGCGTTTCTGTTGCAGGCGGCGGAGCTGGGCACGAAACATATCTTCAGTGTCCATGCAGTCGTGAAATCCAGCCTCGCGCACCTTGATGGTGCTATTGAGGGCTGGAACTGGCTGCCGGCTCATCGATGTGAGGACCATATCCGTGTAGACGAGCGAGTTGTAGCCCACGACGTCCAAGAGGTTCGGCGAGGCCGCGAGGTTGTACTTTGCGACCATCGCCGCCCATTCACCCTGGCGCTGCGGGAGTTCCTCCGCGAGCGAGAGCGGGCGCCGTTCACCTGCTTTCATACCCAGTGATTCAGCGAGCACCGGCCAGGTGTTCTCCCAGAGAAAGACATCGCCGTTCGTGAGATTGAAGGTTTCGTTCCAGGCGTTCGGCGATTCAGCCGCCCAGGCGATCGCACGGCCCACGAGTCCGGCATCTATCGCCTCACGAAGGATCGGCGTTTCGCCTCGGCCAGGGAAGTGGAGTGGTTCACCACGCTCGCGAAGGAGGGCTCCATAGACGGCGAGTACGAGGGTGGGATTCATATTGTTCCCTGGCGCGTCGCCATAGATGACCGTCGGCCGGAAGACCGTCATGCCCCAGCGGGCAGCGCGCTGTTGCTCGCGAAGGTAACCCTCCTGGAGGAAGTAGAAGTTCGGATGCGGGTTGCGCGGATCGCGCTCGCGAAGCGGAATACGGATCCCTTCGTAGCCGACACTCGGATGATGGAGGCCGTACGCCTTCGTACCGTGCAGGAGGGTGATGTGACGAAGGCCGCCCGCAGCCCGGCTCAACGGTTCGAAGAGGTTACGGAGCATGGCAGCATTGCGCTCCATAAGGTCGTGGTTGAGCCAGCCTGCGAACAGGCCTGGTTCCTCCTGGAGGGCGGCATACACGAGGTGCGTCACTTTCCCCATCGCAGAGAACACACGGTCACACGCTTCACGGTCGAGGAGGTCAACCGGGCGGAACTCCGCACCCGCCAGGTCGGCTGGTTGGCGGCGCGACACACCGACCACACGCCAGCCCGGCCGTGCGGTGAACTCCTCGATTGCCGCATGGCCGACGAGGCCCGAAGCGCCGGCCACGAGGACCGTCCCGGTCATGGCGCGGCCGCATCCACCGGGGGAACCCATCGGTCGTGCCAGCCCGTCTCAGGTTGCTGTTCTGCAAAGGGCCAGCGCTCACCCCACTTGCCCATGTAGACGACATCCTTCACCGGCTTGCGGCGCAATGGCCCGTGCCGGTCCGTTGGATAGCCGATCGCCAGGAGGCAGTAGACCTGGTTGTTCTCGGGTATCCCGAGCAAGGTCCGAAGCTCATCGGGGTGGCCGAGCGGGAGATTGAAGACAGAGCCTCCGAGTCCAAAGGCCCGCGCCGCAAGGAGCAGGTTCTGGACAGCCGGGAATGTGCTGCCGCCCGGTGTGGAATGGCGGCCCGAGAGGCCGCAGACCAGTACGAGGAGCGGTGTCTCGGCAACGTGGGCGGCGAGATGACCGACGCTCTTCATCGACAGGCGAATCGTTCTCGGAAGAGCGTCGAGAGCTGCAGGGTCGCCGGCCACGCGGGCGGCGTAGCGCTCCCATGCCTGGGCTGCCCACTCACCAAGCTTCGCACGCGTTGCGTTGTCATTGACAACGAGGAAGCGCCAGTCCTGCGAGTTCTGGCCCGACGGCGCGCGGATTGCGGCATCGAAGAGCTGGAAGACGATGTCCTCGGGCACCGGGTCGGGCTTGAAGCGCCGGAGCGCCCGGGCGGTATACATCGTTGCGAACAGGCCTGGATCCCGGTCCATCGTCATTTTCTCACCGGGAATCAGCGTTCGAGCTCAAACGCTTCGAAGGCGTACTCGGCGTGAGTCTCTTCTTCCGTAAGAAGCTTGAGCTGGGACTGTATGGCGATATCCTGCTGCTGGCCGGCCATCGCCCGGATGTCCTCCTCACTCTCCCACATGGAGAGGCGGCCAAAGCTCGGCGCGGTAGGGGCACCGCGGCCAACGAGGCGGTAGGCAGTGATGAAGCCGTGGTGGCCGGGGTAGAGCGCGATGAGGCGGTCCAGGAGGTCGGACACCTCCTTTTCGTGGCCAGCTTTGGCAGTCATGACAGAGATGCGAACGAACGGCATGGAGGCCTCCAGTGTCGGCCGATTCAAGATCGGCAGGCCCGCATTCTACGCAGGTTGCCGCGTACGTGGTGCACCAGGCCCGGGCGGTTCAGAAGGTCACCACAACAGTCTGGGCAGCGTAAAGGAGCCGGCGGCGTGGAACGTCTTTGACAGGCAGTGTCACGGGTTCGCAACTCATTGATCGGTACGAGATTGCGACCTTGGTTGTGCCTCGAACGAGCCAGAGAACGTGCATGCGCCCCCGTCGCATTCAATTCGCTCGCGAGAGTGACTACTCGCCTGGAGAATGGGATGCATCAAAGTACCGGGTTCCTCAATCGCCCGCTGCTGGGACTCGTCGTGGTGGTTTCCGCCGTCATGGCACTCCTCTCGGTAACCAGCGTGTTCGCGGCTGTACCGGTGGTGGGAACGGTTTCGCCAGCGTCGGGCCCGACAGGCGGCGGAAATACCGTCACCATCAGCGGAACCGGATTCACGGGAGTCACCGCCGTGCACTTCGGCTCAAACGCAGGGACAGCGGCTAACGTGACGGCGAGCACCTCCCTGACGGTTACCGCACCGGCAGGAAGCGGGACCGTGGCCGTCACGGTGACCAACGGCGACGGAACGAGCACAGTGAACGGTTCATATACCTATGCGCCGGTCCCAGCCATTTCGGCCCTCAATCCAGCGACAGGGACGACCGCTGGTGGAACCACGGTCACTATCACGGGACTGAACCTGACGGGTGCGACTGCTGTTGCTTTCGGCGGTGTGCCGGGCACTGCGGTTACACCGGTCAACGCAACGACCGTAACGGTCGTCAGCCCCGCCCATGTCGCCGGTGTGGTTGGAGTCACCGTGACAACACCCGGTGGCACCAGCGGTACATTCAACTACACCTACACGGCCGCCGCTCCAGTAATTTCGAGCGTTACGCCGGCATCAGGTTCGGTACTGGGCGGGACACTCATCACCATCACCGGTTCCGGTTTCACAGGGGCAAGTGCGGTAACCATTGGTGGGACGGCCGCAACGAACGTGTCAGTCACGAGCGATACGACAATTACCGCCGTCGCCCCCGCTCACGCAGCCGGCCTTGCCAACATCGTCGTGGTTGCTCCTGGTGGTACGGGCACCGGGACGAATATGTACACTTACGTCACCCTGGTGTCACCCCTCATCCTGTCAGTCAGTCCTAACTCTGGCACGACATTGGGTGGAACATCCATCACCATCACCGGCTCTAGTTTCACAGGAACGACCGGGGTGACAATTGGCGGGGCCGCCGCGACCAGCTTCTCCGTGGCGAGCGACACGACGATCATAGCTACCACCCCCGCTCATACAGCCGGGCTTGCCAACATCGTCGTGGTCACCCCCGGTGGCACTGGCACTGGCGCGAATATCTACACCTACGTCGCGCTGACTCTGCCGGTCGTCACCTCCATTAGCCCGGCTACCGGGCCTGTGGCAGGAGGCACTGCCATCACAATTACCGGTTCGGGATTCACGGGGGCGACGCTGGTGATGGTCGGTCCCAACCCGGCCACGACGTTCACGATTCTCAGCGATACGACGATTACGGCATGGATCCCCACAGGCAGCGCCGGCGTTGTCGATGTCCTGGTAACGACACCCGCTGGCACGAGCATGGCAACGCCCGCGGATGAATTCATCTACACGCCGACCGGGCTCCCCGTGGTGACAGCGGTGACCCCAACAAGCGGCCCGACGACGGGCGGTACGTACGTAACAGTCAGCGGAATGGGCTTTTCGAGCGCGATAGGTGTCACCTTCGGTGGCATAGCAGCTACCAATATGCAGGTCCTGAGTGACACCTCTATCACCGCTCAGAGCCCCGCGAATCCGGCTGGCGTAGTCGATGTCATCGTGACCAATGCCAACGGCTCCAGCACCGCGAATACGGCTGACCAGTTCACATACGGTTCCGGTCCCATAATCACGGGCATCAGTCCGGCCTCCGGCAACGTGGGGACCGTGATCACCATTACCGGTACGGGGTTCACTGGTGCGACTTCCGTCACGTTCGATACCACGCCAGCGACACCGACGTCAGTGACCGACACGCAGATCGTTGTCACCGCGCCGAGCCACACAAGCGGCTCTGCTGCCGTTAGCGTAGTCACGCCCGTCGGTGTCAGCGGCGCTGCTACGTTTACTTTTGCAGCAACTACTACCAGCTATACGCTGAACTTCCGCTGGAGCCTCATCGTCTGGAACGGCAAGGACGGTATCTCGGTCAGTGCCGCCTTGGCGGGCCAGGAATCTCCAGATAACCCCGCAACAAACGATATCTCCAGCCAGGTGACGGCGATGTTCCGTTGGAACGGTTCGGCCCAGAGGTGGGAAGCATACTTCCCCGGCCAGGAGAGCGTCCCGGGCGCCGTCGACTTCACCACGCTAACGCAGGATTCCGCGTACTGGATCGCCATCACCGGTCCGAATGCGATCACGTGGACAGTTGGGCAGGGTTAGGGGGTATCTCATGAATGATCGACGCTATCTTCACTGGTTGGCCCATTCCGCAACTGTCGTTGGCGGGGCACTGTTTGCCGCACTCGCACTGACAGCCTCGGGGGCGCTCGCCGATTCACCGCCCAGCCCACCCGCACGATTCGCCGGTACAGTCACCCTGAACGGCGCGCCTGCGGCGCCGGGGACAACGATCGAGGCACTCATCGGCTCAGCGACGTGCGGCACCGCGACTGTGTTCACCTCCGGGAATGAGTCGCGCTACGCGCTGGACAGTCCCGCTCTCGATTCCGCCGCAACCCCGAACTGCGGGACGGATGGAGCTGCGGTGACATTCCGTGTCGGGGGCGTTCCTGCCGCTGAAACCGGGTCCTGGAAAAACTACCAGTTGAACATACTGAACCTCACCACCGGCGGGGCAACGACACCAACCGCTTCGCCCAGTGGCAGCGTGACGGCGAAGACACCCGGTGCCCCCGTAACCGGCTCCGGCGTCGAACAGAAAGCTGGCGACAACCCTGTGCTGCCGCTCGGGATCCTCGTCAGCGTCGCGCTCTTTGGGGTCTCGACCATCATTCTGAAACGCATGCGCCAGTAACGGCTTTCGTAGGTTCATTGGAATGGGCGAGGGGATCCTTCGCCCACTCTCTGCATGTCGCGGCGGAGCGACCTGGCCGCCGGTAGAAGCTGGACTACTCGAAATAGGAGCATTCGCCTGAAGGCCGGCCGACGTCGTATCCGGCGTTGCAACACCTACCACGGCCAGATGCATGACTCCCAGGCAAAGGACCTCCGCCAGGCAGCACCCGACCGGTCAGTCAGTTGAGAAGCGAATCCCAAACGCTCATGCTCCCAACTGCAAGAGAACAGGTCGGGGAGAGTCGATGGACGAGGCACCACTTCAGACGCGCGTATTGAGCCTCGCGAGAGGCGTTGCCGGGGCCTACGCAGTCCGGCTGCTGGCAGACCTCGGGGCGGAGTGCAGTCTCTGGCTGAGCTCTCGTCCGAGACCTGGTGATTGGCCCGATGACCCCCTCTTCCACCGCTACTTCCGCGAAGGCGTGGAGGTAGTGGACACGAACGCCACCCTCGACGAAGCGCTTGGGAGGCTTGAAGGTCTGGCGGGTGATTTCGACCTGATCGTTACCGACTTCGATGCGGGCGAACTGGCCCAGGGCGAGTTGTTCCGTCGGCTCCAGCCGTTCAACGCGGCGATCGTCATCGCCAACGCCGACCACTTCGGCCGCACGGGGCCGTACGCCCACTGGGTCGGCGACGAGCTCACCGATTACGCGATGGGTGGATATTGGGCGATAGCGGGCGATCCTGGAGAGCCACCGCTGCGGGTGCCCGGCCGCCAGGCACAGTTCCACGCGGGAATGCATCTCGCACTTGCATCACTGGTGGCCTTGCGACATGCCCGGATCACGGGCGACGGACAGGAAGTCGAAGTCACAGGCATCGAGGCAATGCTCGGGGCCCACTGGAGTACAACCATCGCCTGGACACACGAGGGCCGAGTGCTCGAACGGACGGGATCGGACTTGTTCCGGGCAAGCGATGGGTGGGTCTTCTTCTTCCGGCTCGGCCAGTACACCAGCATCTTTCTCCTCGTTGGGCGGCCGGAGCTGCTCGAGGACCAGCGCTGGAGCAACATCAATGGCTGGCTGTCGAACGGCCCGCAGCTATGGAGCATCGTTGCAGAGTGGTGCAGGGACCACACGGTGGACGAAATCGTGACGGCCGCCCAGGAGCTTCGGATCCCGGTAACCCCATTGAATAGTGCTGACCGCTTGCTGGCGGATCCGGACCTGGCAGAACGCGGGTGTTTCCGGAGCGTTGGCGATGCAAGGCTCCCCGGCATGCCGTATCGGTGGTCGGTCGGGTGGGAACCACGCCAGCCACCCCGGCGGCTTGCGGCGCTGCTGCGAGAGGGAAAGAAGCCGGTTCGTACGGCACCAGTCACCACTACACAGCGCGCCGGATCGGCACTGGCCGGGCTGCGCATACTGGAGCTCACGAACAACTGGGCGGGACCAATCGCCGGCCGCCACCTCGGCGACCTGGGTGCGGAAGTCATCAAGATCGAACTTGCGAGTAAGCCTGCGACGCGCGCGAGCCACTATCCAGGGAAGGAACCCGGGAAATACCACTGGAACCGCTCCGGGTACTTCAACGAGATGAACCGAAACAAGCGCGGGCTCTCATTGAACCTTGCCACGCAACGCGGAAGAGCGCTCTTCCTCAGGCTCGTGGAGCAGGCAGATGTAGTGGTGGAGAATAACAGCGCAAGAGTCATGCCGAACCTGGGGCTGGGGTACCCTCAGCTAGCCCGCGTCAATCCGCGACTCGTGATGGCATCGATCAGCGGATTCGGGGCCACCGGGGCACGGCGTAATTGGGTTGCGTTCGGCTCGAATATCGAGACGGCCTGTGGGCTCGCTGCAGTCACCGGTTATCCCAACGGATTACCACAGCGAACGGGGAGTTTCGTTGCCGATCCGATCGGCGGTGCACACGCGGCGATCGCAATCCTCGCAGCTCTCGAACGGCGCGACCGAACGGGGAAGGGCGCGTATATCGACATTGCGCTCATCGAGTCGGCCATGCCCTTCATGCTGCAGTCATTCACGCACCTGCAACTCACCGGCGAGGTCATGCGGCGCAATGGAAATCACGAACCCGGGGACGCGCCCACCGGGGCCTATCGGTGTTTCGGAACCGACGCATGGGTGGCCATCGCCGTTCGGACCGATGCGCAATGGCAGGCGCTTGCCGAGGTGTCCGGAATCGATACCACTCTCGGAGAAACGAAGAACAGGCGGCTCGCCAACCGGGACTCCATCGACGCCAGGCTGAATACGTGGACAACCGGTCTTGATCAGTACGAATGCACACGTATGTTGCAGGCCGTTGGGGTACCGGCAGCACCCGTACTCCAGAATTGGCAACTCCACGCGGATCCGCACCTCTTCGCGCGGCAGGCATTCGTTCACATTGAACATCCGGACACCGGTGTATTGCCCTATCCGGGCTTCCCCTGGAGATTCAGTGCAACGCCGGGGACAATTCGGAACGCCGCGCCCCAATTTGGTGAAGGGAACGAATTCGTATTCCGCAGCTTGTTGGAGTTGAGTGACGTTGAGCTGGCGGCACTCTACGCCGATGGGACAACGACCGATGCGCCCGCCGGCACCGCGGTGCCCGTCCGAGCTTGAGCCAGCGGGGCATACGAATGGGCTGCCCCCGGGGGCAGCCCATTCCATGAGCTGACTACCAGGACTAGAAGGTTGCCCAGTCCCAGGTCTGGCCGGTGCGGTACTTGCGGAAGACAGCGCGGCCAACGACCATGCGGTGCACTTCGTCCGGGCCATCGGCGATGCGGAGCGTCCGGGCGTTCTTGTACATGGCCTGGAGCGGAGTATCGCTGGTGACACCCAGGGCGCCGTGGACCTGGATCGCCTTGTCGATGACGTCACAGGTGACGTTCATCACGAAGAACTTGATCATCGACACCTCGACACGGGCCTCATCGCCGGTGTCGATCTTCTGAGCCGCCTGCATTGTGAGCAGGCGAGCCGCCTGGATGTTCGTCAGGCTGTCGGCCACCCAGTTCTGGATCGTCTGTTTTTCGGCAAGCGGGCCGCCGAAGGCGTTCCGGTTGAGAGCGCGATTCACCATCAGGTCGAACGCGCGCTGCGCCTGGCCGAGCGCACGCATGCAGTGGTGAATCCGGCCCGGGCCGAGGCGCCGCTGGCTCAGCTTGAAGCCCGCACCCTGGGGCCCGAGGAGGTTTGTCACGGGGACGCGGACGTTGTCGTAGTGAATAACCGGGTGGTTGGAGTCGGGCTCGCCCCAGACCTCGACACGGCGCTCGATCTTGAACCCCGGGGTATCGGTCGGGACGACAATCTGGCTCATCCGGCTGTGTGGTGGCTGATCCGGGTCGGTGACGCACATGGCAATCGCGAAAGCCGCACCATAGGCGCCCGAGCTGAACCACTTGCGGCCATTGATGACGAACTCATCACCTTCGCGGACCGCGGTCATCTGCAGCCCGGTGGGGTCAGCACCCGAGACGGCAGGCTCTGTCATCGAGAAGCAGGAGCGAACGTCACCGTTCACGAGCGGCTTGAGATACTTCTCCTTGAGCTCAGGCGACCCATACTGGTGGAGGATCTCGGCGTTGCCCGAGTCGGGCGCCTGGGAGCCAAAGGCGCGTGGGGCATAGGCGCTGCGGCCGATGATCTCGTTGAGGTAGGCGTAGGGCAGGAAGCCGATGCCCATACCACCAGCATCTTCCGGGAGATGGGGCGCCCAGTAGCCCATCGCCTTGACCTTGGCCTGCAGCTCCTTCATGAGGGCCTCGGCCTTTTCGCCGCCATGCTGGAAGAGCGGCTCGTTCGGGTAGATGTGCTCGTCCATGAAGTCGGAGACGACCTTACGCCGCTCCACTGTCTCGGGGCTGAGCTGGAGAATACTGTCCAATCGGTTCCTCCTGGTGTGATACCGCAACGGCATCCGGGCCGCTGGGCGGTTCGAGGGTCCTGCGTGCGACACGATACCGGAGCATTGTGCACCTTTGGATCAAGTTCCGTCATAACCTTCGGAGCTCGATGCAGGTGGGCCCGGCCGGGCGCTGACATGCGTGTCATAGTATCGTGCGTCTTGGCCCCCAGCGGAACCTCAGCCCAAACACTGTCATTCCCGAGACAAAGACCCTTGTCCGGGAAACCGTCCATTTTTCGTGAGGCGTGCGCACGCACCGGCGAAACCCGGGCGCCAGCGCGTGGCGATTGGAGGGTACCGGCCCCCGCCGGGGCGCGTACGGTAGCGGCAGTTGGCTCGCTCCGCATGGCCAGGCCAGCGGTTCGGTATGAGAAGCGCCTGCAGCGGCCTTACTCTTCGAGCAGGATTCGCCTGAAACTCAAATTCGATAGCGCACCCGGCCGCCGCGAGACAATCCGCTCGACGATCTCCCCACCCGGCATACCGAGTTCACGCAACACGAGCCCCGCCATCAGTCCGCTCCGATTCATGCCATGGGTGCAGATCGAATAGACCTGCTCGACCGGCGCGGAGCTTCTTCCTCGTGCGGCATCAGCCACATGGCTGGCAATCTCGAGCAACCGCTCAAAACGAACAGGCCGGCCTTCGATATCCACGAAGATGCATGGTACCCAGAGCCGTGTGGCCGGGGCGAAGTACGCCGGGAGATCACCTGCACATTCGATGACTGCTGCCTGCCCCAGCAGTTGCGCATGCATTACGTCGCCCACATGGCTATGCGCTCCACCCATCCAGATGTCCGCCTCGAGCCCGGCGATTTCACCCCGTGCGACGATGAGCGACGCCCGGGGCGCCTGGCGCGGTCCGTGGTGTTGTGGCGGCAGCGGTTCCAGCATCATCCTCGAACGAAAAGCCCCGCGCTCGGCGGGACTGGATTCGGTATTCCTGGTGTGGTGGAGACAGGGGGATTCGAACCCCCGACCTCAGCAATGCGAATGCTGCGCTCTCCCATCTGAGCTATGTCCCCATGAGTCTCTCGGGCCACCCTCATCGTAGGGAGCGCCTGGATTCAAGGTCAAATGGCGGCCATCGTGCTGGCTCCTCGCTCCCCCGAAACAAGAAGCCCTCTCCGGTTGAGAGGGCTTTCTCTTCTGACCTTTTGGAACAGGCTCGTAGCGAGCCTATGATCGGTGCGACGACCCTCGACCGATCCGGTAGCTCGTTTCTCCGGTGAACTCCCGTTCCTTGCCGCACTTCTTGCATCGCCCGGGCGTCAGCTCCCCTTTTGGAGACTCCAGGACCCAATGATGGACGCAGTCTCCTACCAGCTGGAGCGCTTCGGCCTTGGACATGTGGACTTCCCCCTCGACACCGTTTTCTGCCGGAGGACGGGGTTCCCGCCACCACCACCGGCTCCGCCGAGTGTAGTACCACCTATAAACCGTTTCAATGGCCCAGTTGTAATATCGTCTATGCCTTGTCGTTAGACGTAACCAAACTCATGGCCGTCCGTTGTCCTCGAGCATCCCTTCGATCGGTGTCACGACGATGACGCCCGCGGCCACATCAATCGACTTCACAACCTCGCCGATCGCCGGGATGAGCACCTCACTCCGCCCTTCGCCCGCCACGTACACGTCATTTGCGCCGGTATCGAGCACCTGCGTCACCCGTCCAAGTTCGCGCCCGTCTTCGGTCACCACCCGCAGCCCAACGATCTCGTGGACGAAGTAGGATTCGTCATCGTCGCGGAGCACGTCGCCGTCGGCTGCTTCGAGCAATTCGCCACGATACGGTTCTGCGTCATTCCGCGAGGTAAACCCCTGGAGGCGCACGATCCACGCGTCACGGTCAAAGCGCGCCGCCTGGACGATCCGGCGCTGACTATCGAGGTAGACCGGGCGCCCGCGCTGCAGGTTCCTGGCTGTCGGCGAGAACGATGCAACACGCAGTTCGCCCTTGAGCCCATGCGGCCGCAACACGCGCCCAACCGCCGTGTATCCGGTCCGCGGCTCCCGGTATTCACGCGTGATGTCCCGAGGTTGCGGCTCGCCCGCACCTCGCTTCCGTGGGCCTGGTGTCGAGTGAGGGGTACCTTCTCCCGGGGCCGTCAGTCGCCGATCTCCAACTGCGCGCGCACATCCTCGCGCACCGCAGCCACCTTCAGCATCGACCGCATCGACGAGGCGATGCGCCCGCCCTTGCCGATCACCTTGCCCCAGTCCTCTTCGTTCACATCCAACCGAACGACGATCCGCTCGCCATCGTCAGTCTCCGTGATCCGCACATCCTCGGGCGAATCGACCAGCGCCTTCGCCAGGTATTCGATCACGTTGCCCATCATCGTCTCGGCCATCGGAACCGTCCTTACGCCTTTTTCGCCTCGGCCTTCGGCGCCCGCTTCACCACGGGTGCAGGGGTGGTGATGATGCCCGCCCGCCGCAGGATCTTCTCCGCCGACTCTGACGGCTGCGCGCCCTTGGCCAGCCACTCCTTCGTCTTCGCTTCATCGATATTCGCGGCCGGTGGGTTGGCGTGGGGGTCGTACGAGCCGAGCGTTTCGAGGAACGCCCCGTCGCGCTTTGCCATCTGCTCGGCCACCACCAGCCGGTAGTACGGGTGGTGCGTCTTGCCGATGCGGCGCAGTCGGATGCGGATCATGCTTTACTCCTGGATTTCAGCCCCGCCCATCGCGGGGCAGCGCAAACACGTTTCCCAAAATCGTAGAGCATCCCCAGCTTACATGCCGAGCCGTCGATTGACGGTTGCCGATTGCCTATTCCCGGGCATGACCATGGTTTGAAGGAGACTGGCACTCGTGCACCATTCCGCCCGGCGTGGCGTTGCAGCCCCGGCCGCGAAAGCTGCCGGCGAATCAGCAATCGGCGATCGCCAACCGGCAATCAACGGAATCCCGGCAAGCCCCCGAAACGCCCGCCTGAGCTCAGCGACTTCGCGATCTTCCGCGCCTCGAAGAACTGCTTGAGCAGCTGATTCACCTGGCTTGGATCGGTCCCGCTCCCCTTTGCAATTCGCTTCCGCCGTTTGCCGTCGATCTTCTCGGGGTGGCGCCGCTCCCAGCGCGTCATCGAACAGACAATCGCCTCGGCCTGGTTGAAGAACCGGTCATCGATACTGTCCACATCGAGTTGCGCCTTGATCCGGTTGAACCCCGGCAGCATCCCCACGAGCTGTCCCAATGGCCCCATGTTCCGCACCTTTCGCAGCTGCTCCACGAAGTCCTGGAGGTCGAACGTCCCCTTCTTCAGCTTCTCACCGAAGCGGTCAGCCTCCTCTTCCCCGATCTGCTCCTTTGCCTTCTCAATGAGCGAAAGCATGTCGCCCATCCCGAGGATGCGGCCCGCCAGGCGGTCCGGGTGATACTGCTCCAACGCGTCGGCCTTTTCGCCCAGGCCGATGAACTTGACCGGCACCCCCGTCACGCTCCGAATGCTCAGCGCTGCGCCGCCGCGCGCATCGCCGTCCATCTTGGTAAGGATCAGCCCCGTGATCCCAACCTGGTCATGGAACTCCTTCGCCGCGTTCACCGCATCCTGCCCGATCATCGCATCGGCGACGAAGAGCACCTCCTGCGGCTGGAGCTGCTTCCGGAGGTTCGCCACCTCCGTCATCATCACTTCATCCACATGCAGACGGCCCGCCGTATCCACCAGCACATGCGTCGACCCGATCCGTTTCGCCTTCTCCAGGCCGTTCCCCGCGATGGTCGCCGGCTTCACGCTCGTCCCCTCTTCGTGATAGGGGATGTCGAGCTGCTTTGCCAGCGTCACGAGCTGATCGACTGCTGCCGGGCGGTAGACGTCGCAGGCCACAACGAGCGGGCGGTTTCCCTGCTTTTTCAACAGGTTCGCCAGCTTCGCGATCGACGTGGTCTTACCGGACCCCTGCAACCCCACCAGCATGATGACCGTGGGCGGGCGGCTCGCGGTGGCGAGCTTCGGGCCCTCCGGCGAAGCGCCGCCCAGGATCTCGACCAGTTCGCCGTGGACGATGTCGATGATCTGCTGGGCTGGCGTCAGGCTCCGGAGCACCTGGGCCCCGAGTGCCTTCTCCTTCACCCGGGACGTGAACTCCCGGACCACCTTGAAATTGACGTCCGCCTCGAGCATCGCCATGCGGACTTCTCGCAGGACCTGGTCCAGGTCCTCCTCGGTCACCACGCCCCGGCTCCCGAACTTGCGGAAGGCCCCTTGCAGCTTGTCAGTTAGGGATTCGAACACGGGTCAAGTGTAAGGGAACCATTCGTATGGGAGAGCGCTGTACCGACAGCGCCGCACCGAAGCACCCCATGCGGGGTAATCACCACTTATCGCTTGTCACTCAATCGCCCAGCAGATCTCGCTCCGGCGCCCATCGCACCAGAGGATTGCCGCCTGGCGGTATTTCCGGGCGAGTGCCAGCGCCACCTCGAGCTCGATACCCAAGATGGCAAATCCAGGCTCGGCGTGGCGAAGCTCGCCGGGCATCTCCGGGTAGCGGGCGTCAGGCCCTCGCTCCGCCGGCACCTCATACGAGAGCGAGGGGAAATACCTCCAGTTGCCAGCGGTAACATCAGCTTCGAGCGAGCGGTTCGCAGCGTCGTTCTCGACCTGCGAGGGCCGCCCGTGGCCGGGGTTCCACGCCGTAATGATGGCGAACGGCCCGGCTGCCCCTGGTAGTGGTTCGCCCACACGAAAGCTCAGCGTTCGCCCCGGAAAGTGGACTTCATACGCGGCTGCTTCATACGCGGCTCGCAGGTCGGAATCAGGCCCCATAGCGGTCACATCGTGCCATAAGTTAGCGCGCGGTTGAGCACTCGCCAGCGTGGTCACACGCTGGCAGACTGCGCCGCATGGACAACCTCATCGTCGAGCACCGCGGTCCCATCGCCATCGTCACCATGAACCGTCCCGAACGCCTGAACGCCATCGACCACGGCATGTTGCGGGCACTCAAAGAGCTCTTCGCAAACCTGCACCGCACATACACGACCCGGATTGTCGTGATAACCGGCGCGGGCCGGGCGTTCTGCGCCGGGCTCGATCTGAAGTCCCGGCCCGACGAAGGTGCCTGGCAGCCAGGCGTCGGCCCGGTGGCGAACAGCTACACCTTCCAGGAGGACATTGCCGACCTCGTGGTGCAGATGCGGCGCTGCCCACAGCCCATCATCGCGGCCGTCAATGGCGCAGCAACCGGTGGTGGGCTCTCTATCGCAATCGCCAGCGACATGCGGATCGGCACCGAATACAGCCGCTTTGCCTGCTCCTATCTGAACCTGGGGCTGGGCGGCGCCGATGTCGGGAGTTCGTACCACCTCCCGAAGATCGTCGGAGCCGCGCATGCAGCAGACCTCCTCTATTCGGGGCGCATTGTCGATGCATCCGAGGCGAAGGAGATGGGGCTGATTACCCGGATCGTGGAGCCCGAGGCCCTCATCCCCACGGCAGTCCAGATAGCGGAGGGGATTGTGAAGAAAGCGAGCCCGATGGGGCTCCGGCTCACCAAGGAAGTTCTGAACGAGACACTCACCGGCATCTCCCTGGAGAACGCCCTGAAGCTCGAGAACCGCAACCAGATCCTCGCCGGCCAGACCGCTGATGCGAAGGAGGCTATCAGCGCCTGGTTCGAAAAACGGGACCCGATATGGAGGGATGCCTGAGGCTCAGGCGATAAAGGCAGCAACGAGCCCAACGAGGAAGATGCCGTCGAGGACACCTGCGCCGCCGATCGACATGACACCCTCGCCCAGGCGGTCGAGGCGGCGGAGGTTGAGGAGGTCGGCGCCGATAAGGGTCCCCATCGCGCCCGCGACATAGGCGATGGGCGCCGCCTGGACGGACTCCGCAGCATCGATCGTAAGGAGCCATGCGCAGAGTGCGGAGGTCAATGGAGCGACGAGCAGTGGCATCTGGATACCACGCCCTGGGACCACACTGGAGCTGACGTGGGCGACCGCAGAGACAGCGACGGTAGCAGCCCCGATCTTCCAGAGTGGCGCCTGCGCAAGCAGCCAGATGGAGATGAGCGCGGGGATAATGGCTCCCCCGACATTGACGGCGATGAGCTGGCGTTCAACCCGCGGTGGGGCGTAGTAGAGGTACCGGCCAACACGCATGACATGGGCGCCAGCAAAGCCGCTCGTCCGCTCCCAGAGCGGGATATTGACGGCCGAGCCAACAAGGCTGGCGAGCACAACGAGCCCGACCAGGCCGCGCGGGACTCCAAGCTTGACGAAGCTCGTCCGTGCCGCATCGGTGAGGACGAGGATCACGATGAAAGTGACAGCAGCGAAGACAACGAGCGTAATGGGACGGGGCATCACCGAGAGAGTAGCAGGGGCGAGCAGGTTGGTCGCAGCCGAAGCCCGTAGGTTCCCGTATGATTCGGAGCCACCAACACGAACGCAGGGGGCCGGTATGGGGCAGGTATCAGGGGCGCAGATCATCGCCCGGTCACTCAAGGACCAGGGCGTGGAATACATGTTCGGGATTGTCGGGATCCCGGTTATCCCGATCGCCATCGAAGCGCAGCGGGTCGGGATCAAGTACTACGGGTTTCGAAACGAGCAGGCTGCGAGCTACGCAGCCGCAGCAATCGGTTACCTGACCGGGAGGCCCGGCGTCTGCCTCGGGGTCTCCGGGCCGGGGATGATTCATGGGATAGCGGGAGCCGCGAACGCATGGTCGAACTGTTGGCCGATGTTGCTCATTGGCGGCGCGAACGACTCGTATCAGAACGGCCAGGGAGCGTTCCAGGAGGCGCCCCAGGTTGAGGCGGCGCGGCCGTTCGTGAAATACGCGGCACGGCCGGACAGCCTGGCACGGGCACCATTCTTCGTCGAGCAGGCCGTCCGGCAGACGATCTACGGGCGGCCAGGAGCGGCTTACCTCGACCTGCCCGGCGACATGATTACGGGCATGATGGAGGAATCGGAGATCGTTTTCCCGAACCGGTGCCCGGATCCTCCCCGGACGCAGGCGCCCGATGAGCGTGTTGCGGCAGCGATCGCCGCCCTGAAAACAGCACAACGACCGCTGGTCATCGTTGGCAAAGGTGCAGCGTACTCGCGAGCCGAAGAGGAAGTACGAGAGTTCATCGAAACAACCCAGTTGCCGTACCTGGCAACACCGATGGGCAAGGGGCTGCTTCCCGACGACCATCCGCTCTCAATCGCGTCCGCGCGTTCGACGGCACTCCAGGGAGCAGACGTGATCCTGCTCATGGGGGCCCGGCTGAACTGGATCCTGCATTTCGGACAGCCACCCCGGTTCGACCCGAAGGTCCGCATCATCCAGATGGACATCTCGGCAGAAGAGATCGGGACAAACGTACCGACAGAGGTCGCGCTCGTAGGCGATGCGCGGGCCATTACGGGGCAACTCAACCGGCGGCTCCAGGAGGAGCCCTGGTCGTACCCGGCGGAGACAACATGGTGGACCGCACTTCGCAAGAAGATCGATGAGAACGCTGCCACCGTGGAGGAGATGACGCACGACGAGTCGGTGCCGATGGGCTACTACCGGGTGCTTCGGGCGATCCGCGACCTGGCGCCGAATGACGCGATCATCCAGAACGAAGGGGCAAGCACGATGGACATCGGGCGGACGATGCTCCCGAACTTCCTGCCACGACACCGGCTCGACGCGGGGAGTTTCGGGACGATGGGCGTGGGCCTCGGCCAGGCGATTGCAGCAGCGGCCGTACACCCTGAAAAGCACGTGTTGTGCATCGAAGGGGACTCGGCGTTCGGGTTCAGCGGGATGGAGGTAGAGACAGCCGCGCGCTATGGGATGAAGAACATCACGTTCATCATCATCAATAACAACGGGATCGGTGGCGGCCCCGATACACTCGACCCAACCCGTGTGCCGCCCTCGGCCTACACACCCTCGGCACGCTACGAGAAGATGGCCGAGATCTACGGTGGAAAGGGCTACTTCGTGACTACACCGGAAGAACTGGAGCCGGCACTAAAGGAGGCAATGGCCCAGGATAAGCCGAGTATCGTCAACATCATGATCAGTGCACGAAGCCAGCGAAAGCCACAGCAGTTCGCATGGTTGACACGCTGACCATTCGACAGTTCACGATTTTCGATTCAGGACGGTGCGTCCGCGCCGAGGCGTTCGGGTGGGGCTCAGGATGGCCCACGTTGGCCTTCGAAGTCGTGCATGATGGTTGTATCAAAGGAGGGACGTGATGGGAGACAATAACGAGTTGGCGCGGTGGATCATCGAGCAGTCGCCCGATGGAGTGATCTTCGCCAGCCCGGACGGGAACATCCGCCTGTGGAACGATGCCGCCGCCAGGATGTTCGGATTCAGCGCCGACGATGCACTCGGCCAGAACCTGGACATCATTATCCCGGAGCCATTCCGAGAGGCTCACTGGAAGGGATTTGAGCGGGCCATTGAAGCCGGGGAGACAAAGCACAAAGGCAAGGCACTCCCGACAAAGGCTCTGAACAACAAGGGCGAAACCTTCTACGTCGAGCTGAGCTTCGGGATCGTCAAGGATTCATCGGGAAAGCCGATCGGTGCGCTCGCCCATGCCCGGGAGATCACCGAGCGGTTCGAACAGGAACGCGCAAACCGGCGCCGCCTGCGGGAACTGGAGGCCGAAGTGAAGACGTTGCGCGAGGCAGGGGCACCGGCCAGCTGAGGCAGAGGAGCAGGAGCGGCCGGGGTGATTCCCCGGCCGCTCTTTGGCTTTCGGTTAGCGCGTGGGCACAGGTGTATCGTGGGCGCGCGCCTCGGCTTCGCCGGCGAACGCTTTCTCGTGGTCGGCGAACGCCTGTGACTTCCCGAGGATCTCGTACGTACGGTCGCGATGTTCGTCGTGGCGGATGGTCTCGAGCGGGGGACGGCCTCCGGATTTGCTCGATGCCGCGAGAATGTACCCGATGGATCCGTCGATCCGAAGCTCAATTGCGATAGTATCGCCGCTGTCGGTTGGGACAGCACCGGGGAACGAGACGTCGGGCCGTGCGTCGACGCCGACGAAGATGAGGAACACGCCATCATCGCGACGCGCGACCAGATCGATCCGCGGATGCCGTTCGTCCAAGAAATAGGAGAGCATCGCCTCCGCATCCTTGCGCTGGAGCTCGTATTCGAGGACGCCCTCTTCGGGATTCCAGGACTCCAGGATTGTCCCGGGCGGCACGCCATAGAGCTCGCAGCCCGTCACCCCCCTCACGCCGGTGTTTCCGCAATCAGTCCGTCGCCAACGGACAGCCTGCGCGGCGCCTGAGCCACCATCTGAGAGGACACGTTCGACGGTGGCCGTCAGTATCGGGGCGGTCGACGTCAGTTTGGACATCGCGGTTCCAACGTCGGTGGCGCCCTCCAGAAGGCCGGGAGTCGGGCTCGAGGTGATTCCCGACGGGTGGGGTTCCTGGCAGAAGCCCTTTGGTGGGAGCTCCGCACGCGAGCAATACCCAGGAGGCGACGAGAGCGGTGGCGATGGTCATCGCTGTGGTCACAACCGAGAACGAACGCTTCTGCAGCACAGTCGCTCCCCTTCCCCCAGGGATGTGGGCCACGATCGGTCGCTACTGGCCCCTAACATGAGACGCTCGTCGATCTCATGGGCGGGCGTCGAGGGCGGCGTTGGCGAGGGCGTCGGCGCGGGCGTTTCGTTCGCGGGGGACGTGGCCGACGGTGTAGCCACCGATCGCTTCGAGTTCGGCGAGGAGGGCCTGGAAGAGTGGCTGGAGGGCGGCGTTCTTTACGCGGTACTGGCCGCTGAGCTGGCGAACGACGAGCTCGCTATCCATGCGCAGGTCGAGGGCGGTGGCGCCGAGGCTGCGGGCGAGGCGGACGCCAGCGATGGCGGCACGATATTCGGCCTGGTTATTCGTGCCCACGCCGATGCGCTCACTGACTGTGGCGAGTTCCTGGCCGGTAGCGTCGCGGATGGTTGCGCCGATGGCGGCCGGGCCGGGATTGCCGCGTGAGGCGCCATCGGCGTAGACGGTGAGCCTCATATGCGGAGGAAGAGACGGACGTCGGCGCCGTCGACTTCGATGCGGTCGATGACCTCGCGGAGGGACGACTGGAGCTCGTTGAACTCGAGGTCGGGCCACTCGCGGAGCAGCCTTTCACGGAGGGTTTCGAGGTGGCGCCGGCGCTCACCCTCTGATTGCTGCGCGGCAAGACGCTCCCGTGCGACGGCGAGCTCCGTTTCGAGTGCGCGATGCTCACGTGCAAGCTCGCTGCCGATCTGGCGCATGCGTTCAATATTGAGGTGACCGTGGGCTGTATCGGCGATGACCTCTTCGAGCTGGCGGCGGTTCTTTCTCATCCGAGCTTCGACACGATCGACCTGGGAGACGAGGTCGAGGAGGTAAGAGTCGACATTTCCCGCCCGGCGCATGCGGGTGATGATGGGAGTGTCCTCACCAAGCTTCGTTCGGACAGTCTCTTCGAGTTCGGCGGCGCGCTGGGTGTTGTAGCGGCAGGCGTTCTGATTGGTGCGGCTTTCGCACTGGTAGTAGCGGTACGAGGCGTTTCGAACCTCTCCATCCTTCGTCGTCCACCGCTGGCGCCGGCTAACACCAATGAGCTTGTTACCGCACTGGCCGCAGTAGAGCATACCGCTCAGGAGGAAGGGGACGACGGTGCGTTCGCGGCTGCCACTGCCGTGAGCCTGAAGGCGCTCCTGGACGCGGCGGAAATCGTCGGGAGAGACGAGTGCGGGATGGCTCCCCGGGACCTTGACTCCGAAGCGCTGGTAGGTGCCCAGGTAGGAGCGGTTTCGGAGGAGGTCGCGAACGGTGACCATGCTCCAGCGGCCACCACGCCGCGTGAGGACGTTCTCCTCGTTGAGCTTACCGGCGATCTTGCGGATACCCATGTTCTCCTGGAGGTAGAGGCGGAAGATATAGCGAACGACGAGCGCTTCTTCGGGCACCAGCTCGAGGCGGTGGCGGGCGCCGACTCGATAGCCATAGGGGGGCCGGCCAAGTACCTCTCCCCGGACCGCCTTGCGGCGCATGGCGCTCCGGACTCTCTCGGACACGGGAGTACCTTCACCACGGTCGGCCCAGGTGGTGACCAATTCCTTTGCAGCTTCACCACCGGACTGGATAGAGAGCACCTGGACACCAGATCCCTCAATGGTGAGCAGCTTCATAGCGGCGTGGCCGAGATCCTTCCCGAGGACGGAGAGGTTATCGACGACGACAACCATGAAGCCACGATCGGGCCGTTCGAGATAGGTCAGCATCTGGTTGAGGCCAGTGGTATCCGGCGCATCGGCACCGGTATCAAGGAAGGTACCGGCGACCTCGAATCCCTGGCGGGCGCAGAAGTCGAGGAACGCGCGGTTCTGTTCGCCGACGGACCGCTTCACCCCATTCCGGTGCGCACCTTCGACGAAATACCCAACGGCCCTCATTCAGTCAGCCCATGGAGAGGATGCGTTCGCAGTTGGGGCACTGGGCAAGCGCATCGGACGAAAACGCGCGCTTTCGAAGGCCCTCGGGGATGGCGATTCGGCAACCGCTGCAAACACCACCCTGCACCCGAGCAATAGCGTTCCCACCACGGCGGCGGCGAACATCCTCATAGAGATGGAGTGCGCGAGGGTTGATCCGGACCTTCTGCTCTTCCCTTCTGCGATCGGTGCGGACGATGAGATCGCCCAGGCGCCGGGCCTCGTGGCGGAGGTCCTGCTGGTCCTTCTCCCAGAGTGCTTCCAGGCGGGCAACAGTCCTGGCACACGTCGAGCGTTCCCGCTCGGCGATCTCCACACGGGAGAAGATCTCGAGGAGCTGTTCTTCGAAGGCGGAGCGCCGCTCTTTGAGTGATTCGAGCTCGTGCTGAATGTTCTGGAGTTCCTTGATGTTCTTGACAGACCCGTCGTAGAGGCGCCGCTCCTCGGGATCGATCTTCGACGTGAGCGACTCGACCTGGGCCTCGATCCCACGCTGCTCGATACGGGCCTCCTTGAGAGCAGCATCAGAGATCGCGAGCTGGCGGCGGGCGCCATCGAGCTCTTCGTTGCCTCGGAGGCGACGCTCCACGTCTTCAAGTGCGGCTCGAAAGGCGGCCGCCTCGTCATCGATAGCCTGGAGACTGACAATCTCGTTGACCTGGCTCACGTGGGAGGTAACTGTCCAAAGAGGAAGATTCGGAAACCTCACCAGCGAGGCTAACCGTAGCGCTAAGGGTAGCCATGAGCAGACGGCCCGTAAACGGACGGCATGGGATGAAGACAGTGAATTTGCCGAAGAGTTACGGAATCTGAGCGGTTATGCCACGCACGGGGTGGCGATTGGCCACGATTCTCAGGATGCGGACCACGATCCATGTCCCCGGGCTCCGATTGGCCGGGAAGATGGCTGGCCACGGCGCATTGTCTTCGCGGCGGGCTCGAGGGCCGGACGGGTATACTGGGATGACCTCTTGCTCGGAGGCGTCCCCAACATGCTATTCAACGTTTCTCAACTACTGCGCGAACGAGTGGGCTCGACGCGGGAGTACCTCCTGGAGCCCGAGCCACCGGTCCATCGTGGTTCCGTCGAATTGATCCGAATACCGGAGGGCATACTGGTGCGCTGCGAGGCGGATGTTGTGCTGGATGCGAACTGCAGCCGGTGCCTCACAGATTTCGGCTACCCCGCCCATATCTCGTTCGAAGAAATATTCGCGCAGCAGTACGACGTGTTGACGGGTGCGAAGCTCGAAGCGCCCGATGACCCGGAGACATTCACGATCGCCGCGAATCACACGATCGACATTAGGGAGGCTGTCCGGCAATATAGCGAGATGGCTGCAGTAATGCAGCCGCTTTGCCGCCCGGACTGCCCCGGCATCTGCCCGGAGTGTGGCCAGGACCTGAGCATTGCGGCCTGCCGCTGTGACCGTACGCCGTTAGATTCGCGATGGGCCGCGCTCGCCGCGCTGAAGCGTTCGAATGGATAGAGACCTGAAGGAGACCCACCATGCCACCGCTACCAAAGCGGAAGTATCCGAAGTCGCGGCAGGGGAAGCGGCGCAGCCACCTCGCCATCAAGATGCCACACATCGTGGATTGCCCGCGATGCAAGAGTCCGCGGCTGGCGCACCATGCGTGCCCGATTTGCGGGACCTACCGGGGCCGGGACGCGATCGCCATGCCGGCGCCCGAGTTCGACAGCTAACGCACTCCGATCTGGCGGTGACGCCGTTCGTTAGCCTCGAAGAGCCAATCCAGCGAGATCGGGCGTTCGTCTTTCCCGGCCAGGGGGCTCAGTCGGTCGGGATGGGCAAGGATCTCTATGACCAGTACTCATCGGCTCGCGAACTCTACGATCGCGCCGACGAGATCCTCGGCTTCAGGCTGAGCAAGCTGTGTTTCGAGGGCCCCGAAGAGGAACTCCAACAGACGCGCAACGCGCAACCGGCAATCGCCGTGACAAGCCTGGCGCTGCTGCGCGTTGCGCTTGAAGTTTCACCTCAACTCGTGAAGAAACCAGCCTACGTTGCCGGGCACTCGCTGGGAGAGTACTCGGCGCTGGTAGCATCGGGGGCGCTCCCATTCGACGAGGCAGTTCGCCTGCTTCGTGTGCGCGGCGAACTCATGCAGGCGGCGGGTGACAAGAACCCTGGAACGCTGGCAGCCGTGCTGGGTCTCGACATCGCCGATTGCGAAGAGGTCTGCCAGGAGGCCGGTGCTGAGATCTGCAACGTAAACGCACCGGGACAGATCGTTATTGGCGGGCGGCGCGAGGCTGTCGTTCGTGCCCTGGATTACGCCAAGGCGCGCGGCGCGGCCAAGGTGATTCCCTTGAGCGTGAGTGGTGCATTCCACAGTTCACTCATGAAGCCTGCCGGAGACGGGATGGTTCAGCCGGTGGCTACCGCGGAGATCTCCGACCCGCTGGTGCCGGTGATCGCGAACTGCACGGCCACTCCCGTGACCGCCGAAGTCGACATCCGGCATGAACTGGTGGACCAGGTGTGCCGCCCGGTGCAGTGGAGTCGCACAGTAGAATACCTCGCTACGAACGGTGTGGTGACATTCATCGAGTTCGGGCCAGGGCGCGTGCTGACGGCAATTATCAAGCGCATGCTGCGCAAGTCGAACTGTATCAATGTGAACGACGCGTCAAGCGTGCGCGTCGATCTCTAGGAGAGCGTCGTGCAGGAACTCGAAGGGCGCGTGGCGCTGGTAACGGGCGGCTCGCGGGGGATTGGCCGCGCCATCTGCCTTGCGCTGGCAGGGCATGGCGCCAGGGTAGCGGTCAATTACGTCTCCAACGAGGCACTGGCGCAAGGAGTGGCCGACGAGATCACGGGCGCTGGCGGCGAAGCATTCGCGCTGCATGGCGACGTTGCGGACCCGGAGGCAGCGGCGGCGATCGTGAAAGCGACGACGGAGAAGTTCGGTGGGCTCGATATCCTGGTGAACAACGCCGGCATCACGCGGGACGGGCTGCTGATGCGGATGTCGGAGGCAGACTGGGACGCCGTGCACAACACGAACCTGCGTGGGGCATTCCTGGTAACCAAGGCAGCGATGCGTCCCATGCTCCGAGCACGAGGCGGGCGCATCATCAACATCTCGAGTGTGGTGGGGGTGATGGGAAATGCCGGCCAGGCGAACTACGCGGCGGCAAAAGCCGGGCTTATCGGGTTCACTCGAGCGGTTGCGCGGGAAGTCGCCTCCCGAGGGATCACCTGTAATGCAGTGGCGCCCGGGTTCATCCAGACCGACATCATCAAGGATATGAGCGAGGCGGCCACGCAGGCGGTGATGGGACAGATCCCGCTCGGAAGGATTGCTGGCCCGGAGGAAGTGGCTCCGCTCGTGGCATTCCTGGCGGGGCCGGGGGCGGCATACATCACCGGACAATGCATCCAGGTGGACGGCGGCATGGTAATGGCATGACCGACAGCGTCATGCGCCGCGCACGATTCCTCGTTATCGAAGCGCTGTATGAATCGGAGACCTCGGACCACGAGGCACTGGCCACATATGATCGACGGCTGCGTGAGATCGCAAAAGACGACAGGGAGCTGGCAAACGGAAAGGCAGCCGGCTATGGGCGGGCTGCGCTTACCGGCGTTCTGGAGCTACAGCCGGAGATCGACCGGCACATTTCGGAGGCGGCGACGCAGTTTCCGTTGGAGGACATGGCAGTCGTTGACCGGAACATTCTGAGGCTAGCAATATGGGAACTGCTCGCGAACGCCTCAGCACCAGTTGGCGCGGTGGTGAACGAAGCTGTAGAACTAGCGCACCGCTATGGTGGGGAGAGTTCACCGGCGTTTGTAAATGGCGTGCTCCGGACCGTGAGCCAGCGGCTCCGGGAGGGCGCACGCGAGAATCCGCCGCGGGAGGCGGAAACCCCAGCAACCAACGAGGAGTAATCCGCAACGTGGCGACTGTATTCGAACGTGTCCGGGCCATTGTGGTCGAACAACTGGGCGTTGAAGAGGACGAGGTCCTTCCAAACGCATCGTTCGTGGAAGATCTGAACGCAGACTCACTGGACCTGGTCGAGCTGATCATGTCGCTGGAGGAGGAGTTTTCGGGAGATGCCGGGGAACTCGAGATCAGCGATGAAGATGCGGAAAAGATCCAGACTGTGCAGGACGCGGTAGACTATTTGAAGGACCACGGGATCGAGGACAAGTAACTGGACCTCGACAACCTGCCCGGCAGCCGTGGGCCGTGGGGAGGCTGACCTGTGGAATTCCTGGGCATCGGTTACCAGGAACTCCTGCTGGTGCTGGTGTTGATGCTGGTGTTCGTGGGGCCTGAGCGGCTGCCGAACATGGCGTATCAGATCGGCAGAGCGGTGCGCACGCTCCAGCAGTACGCGCGGCAGGTCCGCGATGAGTTCGGAGAAGAGATCGACTACCTCGAAGAGCAGGTTCGGACCGTCAAGGGCGAGGTGGATTCCGCGGCGGCCGAGTTTCGCCAGCAATCGAACCGGTTCAATGCCGAGCTTCGGGAAGCGACTGCGCCGCTCAACGAGGCGGCCAGCGAGTTGCGCAGGCCAATCGATGGGCTGAGTACGACACCTCCTCCAACCGCGCCGCCAGAAGCGGCACTGGTCTCGGGCAATGGGCTCACGACGAACGGGGTTTCGGTAAACGGTGCGGCCATCGTGGCGGGGGCAGCGGCCGGGAAGACGGAGCCAGTTCCGCCAGCGGCAGAGATGCCGCCCGAAGCCTCGAAGGGTGAGAACCCTCCACTGGTGTTCTAGGACCATGACGACAGAGACGGAGTCTCCAGCGGCCGCAAGCGGCCATGAGTATCCGCAGGACAAGCAGGTGAAGGGCTACACGGGTGGCCCTGAGATGACACTGCTGGAGCACCTGAAGGAGCTCCGGAACCGGGTCATCAAGTCCGCACTTGCTCTCATTGTGACGACGATGCTGTCGTTCCTGTTCTGGGAACGGATCCTGGGCTGGCTGCTGGCGCCGGCACGCGTCGACCACCCGGAATTCAGGCTGACTATCTTCTCCCCGACAGAGACAATAGGGGTGATTTTCAAGATTGGTCTGTATGGCGGCCTGATTCTGGCGTCGCCAGTCGTCATCTACCAGTTCTTCGCGTTCATTGTGCCAGGCCTGACACCAAGAGAGCGGAAGATGATCTTCCCCGGGCTACTCGGAGTCGTACTGTTCCTATTGGCAGGCATGGCATTTGCTTACTGGGTGATCCTGCCAGCTTCACTCGGGTTCCTGCTGGATATTGGAGGGAGCCAATTCGATGCGAAGATTGGAGCGCAACAGTACCTCGACTTCGCGACACGGATCATCTTCTGGGTAGGGATCGCATTCGAGATGCCCATGGTATTGGCACTGGCAGCACGCTTCCGGCTCATACGGTCGAAGCAACTTCTGAGTTTCTGGCGGTATGCAATCGTCATTATCTTCGTTATCGCGGCAGTTATCACGCCAACACCAGACCCCTTCAATCAGTCGCTCGTGGCGGGTCCGCTTTTCTTCCTGTATTTCATCGGCGTCTTCCTGGCGTGGATCGTGCAACCCAAGGCGAAGGAAGCTGCACCAGCATGACGGCGACAGTGTCATTGGAGGACCGAGCAGTACGACTCTATGACGATATCCGGCAATGCCAGCGTTGCCCACTATGGCGTACTCGTACCCTGGCAGTACCGGGAGAGGGACCGCTCAATGCCGAAGTGCTGTTCATCGGCGAGGCGCCCGGGGTAAACGAGGACAAGCAGGGGCGGCCGTTCGTTGGCCAGGCCGGGCAATTCCTCTCGGAGTTGCTGGCCGCGGCAGGGCTAACTCGCGACGATGTGTACATCTGTAACGTGCTCAAGTGCCGGCCTCCCGGGAATCGTGACCCGCTGCCCACCGAGATTGAACAGTGCCGGGACTACCTGGAAGAGCAGATCGACATCGTCGACCCGCTGGTGATCGTGACCCTCGGGCGGTTCTCAATGGCGCGCTATTTCCCACAGCAGACGATCTCGCGAATCCATGGATCGGTGAAGCAGATCGATGGCCGGTACTACGTGCCGATGTATCACCCGGCGGCCGCCCTGCATCAGCAGAGCCTCCGGAACACCATCCTCGATGACTTCCGCGGGCTACCGGGTGTGATCGCCCGGGCACGCTCACAGCGAAGCGCCCATGAGCATGTGGCCCCCCTCGCGCCAACGGCAGCATCGCCTGGACCCGAGCCCGACGAGTCGCCGGTGCAACGCCTCGAGGCCGGACAAATCCGTCTATTCGACTAGTTATGAGGACTTATGACAACTAATCTCCGTGTGATCCCATTGGGCGGCCTGGGAGAGATCGGCCGCAACATGATGCTCATCGAGTACGGCGAAGACATTATCGTCGTCGATGTCGGGCTGATGTTCCCTGAAGAGGAGATGCTGGGGGTCGACCTCGTCATCCCTGACTTCTCGTATCTCCGTGACAACAAGGAGAAGCTCCGAGCGGTATTCCTGACCCATGGCCACGAGGACCACGTCGGGGCCCTCCCCTACTTCCTCCGGGAGTTCAACGCTCCGATCTACGGCGCGAAGCTCACGGACGGGTTGATTCGCGTCAAGCTGCAGGAGCACCGGCTCTTGCAGGGGGTCGAGACACACGTCGTGACGTCGGGAGAGGTGATCAAGGCCGGCGTGTTCGAGGTCGAGTTTTTCCCGGTGGCCCACAGTATCCCGGACGCGTGCGGGCTCATCATCCGGACACCGCTGGGGCTCATCGTCCACACGGGCGACTTCAAGCTCGATCACACGCCGGTGATGGACCAGCATACCGACCTCATCCGGCTGGCCCAGGTTGGGGCAGAGGGCTGCCTGTTACTGCTCGCCGACTCAACGTACGCCGAGCAAGAGGGTTACACACCAAGCGAGCAACTCGTCGGCGAGGCACTCCGGAATATCCTCGTGAACGCACCGGGGCGGGTGATCGTGGCAACCTTCGCATCGCTCATCTCCCGCGTGCAGCAAGTCATCGACGCCGCGGTGTTTACGAAACGGAAGGTATTCGTCACGGGGCGGTCGATGATCGACAACGTGGCAATGGCCCGCCAACTCGGCTACCTCAATGCGCCCGAAGGGACGATCGTTGGTGTAGAAGAGATGCGGAACACGCCGCTTTCGAAGCTCGTGATTGTTACGACGGGGAGCCAGGGCGAGCCAACGAGCGCACTGACGCGGATGGCGAACGGCGACCACCGGCACATCCAGATTGTCGAGGGCGATACGGTGGTGCTCTCGGCATCACCAATCCCCGGAAACGAGACAGCCGTCTATCGAAACGTGGACAACCTTTTCCGGCTGGGCGCGGACGTGCTCTACAACCGGGTCTCGAACATCCACGTGCGGGGGCATGCGAGCCGGGAAGAGTTGAAGATCATCCAGGGATTGCTACAACCGGAATACTTCGTACCGGTCCATGGCGAATACCGTCACCTGGTCGTGCATGCGAAGCTCGCCGAAGCGGTTGGCGTGCCAAAGGGGAACGCATTCGTGCTCACCGACGGCGATGTGCTGGAGATCGACGAGGAGAGTGCGTGGACGGCAGAGCGTGTGCCGGCGAGCTACGTGTATATCGATGGGCTTGGCATCGGGGATGTGGACCAGCATATCTTGCGAGACCGGGCACACCTTTCGACGGACGGGGTCGTCGTCGTGATGGTCGCGGTCGACAAGAGCACCGGGAAGCTGGAACGTGCGCCAGAGGTGCTCGCACGGGGATTTGTCGACGTAGGCGGGCAGGAAGACCTGCTGGAGCGCAGCAAGAGTGTCGCAGCAAAGGCACTCGAAGGAGCGTCGCACTACACGGAGTTCACGGATGTGAATTCGAGAATCAAGGACGCCGTGAGCAAGTTCCTCTATGATGAGACGCGCAGGCGGCCAATGGTCCTGACGGTGACAGTCGAGGTCTGAGCCAGGAACGTCCGGCTGCTACCGGCACGAGGCATGCGGGGTTGCGCAGGCCGGGGAATTAAGGAGAGTGCGCCAATGACGGCACGCGCACGAACGCGTCCCCGCTCTACCCGAGCGCCTCACACGAGGCGGCGCAAGGGGCTGAGCTTTGCCTGGCTCGATCGGATCCTGCGGCCGGAAGCTGCCGGGATTGTCGTCGGTGTCGTCGCGATTGCAGCTATCCTGGTCGCAATCGACATCGGGGCAGTACTGGCGGATATTCGCGACTGGCTCCTGACCACCTTTGGAGCAGGGCTGTTCATCGCCATCGCGCTGGGGGCGATGTTGGTCCTTGCTTTCGTCCGGCGTGCAACTTCGGACGGCTGGTTGCTCGCACGAAAGTCGCTTGGCATCGCAGCGCTGGGCTGGTTCGCCTGGGGTGCACTGGCGCTCAATGAGGCGAACTGGTCGATAGGGAGCGTGAGCTTCCAGCAGGTGACGCTGGGCGGTGAGCTCGGAAGTGCGCTCATCGCGGGGTTCTTCGGGAAGCTCGCATGGCTGAGTGCATTTGTGGTCGGCATGGCGCTCGTGGCACCAGGGCCGACAATGACGTTCGCCGAGCACGCGCCCCAATGGACGGCGGAAGCGTGGAGACGCCGCTGGCCGCATCGCGCAGTGGCCGCCGTATGGAGATTCATCTCCTTTGCGTTCCAACGCCCGCGGCGACATGAGGACGACAGTCTGCTGATCATCGGAGCGGTAACTCCGGCGCCACCGCCGACCGCAGCCGTCGCAGCGGGGACGATGGAGCCGGGCCCGGTGTTCATCCGGCCATCGATTGATCCAGCACAGCCGAACTCACCACTTGGCGCCGGTGCGGCTGCAGTGTTCGCCCCCGAGGCGGACACCGTGGCCGACGAGCCGCCGCCCTCGCTGCCTGGCACTGGAGATCCGGGGCCGTTGCCGTTTGACCTCGACCCGGAGACTCCCGCAGAGCCACAGCAACTCGGGCTGGCGTTAGAGAACAAGAGCGGCTGGTCGCTCCCGGCGCTGGAGCTCCTCAACGAGCCAAAGCCAGCGATCCATCGAAAGCATGACAACGCGGCGCGCGCCCAGCTCATCGTCGACACACTCGCGAGTTTCGGCGTCGATGCCACGGTGGTGGAGATCAATGAGGGCCCGACGGTGACCCAGTTCGGGGTAGAGCCGGGCTGGGAAGTACGCTATCGGGAGACACAGCTCAAGGACGAGAACGGTAAGACGATCATCGGGCCCGATGGACGGCCCGCGATCGACCGGCGCGAGGTGAGCCGGACACGCGTGCGCGTGAACAAGATCACGGCTCTGCAAAACGACCTGGCGCTCGCACTGGCCGCGCCCAGCCTCCGGATCGAGGCGCCTGTGCCCGGGCGGGCAATCGTCGGGCTCGAGGTACCAAACGACTCGGCGACCGTCGTTTCCCTGCGAGCCGTCATGGAGACGAAAGAGTTCAATGACCTGGCGGCGAAATCGAAACTCGCCATTGCGCTGGGCAAGGGCGTCTCCGGGGTGCCAGTAGTCGCCGACCTGGCGAAGATGCCACACCTGCTCATTGCCGGCGCCACCGGGTCCGGGAAGAGCGTATGCATGAACGCGATCATCTGCGGGATCGTGATGAATGCGACGCCCGAGCAGGTGCGGTTCGTGATGGTGGACCCGAAGAGGGTGGAGCTCACGGCGTATGCCGGGATTCCGCACATGGCGTTCAGCGAAGTGATCGTGGACGTCGACAAGGTGGTGGGAACGCTCCAGGCAGTCGTTGGTGAAATGGAGGCACGGTACAAGAAGTTCCAGGACGTGGGTGTCCGGAATATCGAAGCGTACAACAAGCATCCGCGGGTACTGCGGAAGCTGCCGTACTGGGTGGTCATCATCGATGAGCTTGCCGACCTGATGATGGCGGCTCCGTTCGAAGTGGAGAAGCTCCTCTGCCGGCTTGCACAGCTCGCGCGGGCAACAGGCATTCACCTCATCGTCGCGACGCAGCGTCCATCGGTCGATGTTGTGACAGGTCTGATCAAGGCGAACTTCCCCACGCGAATCGCATTCGCAGTGACGTCGCAGACGGACTCACGGACAATCCTGGATTCGGGCGGAGCGGAAAAGCTGCTCGGGCGGGGAGATATGCTGTTCGCACCAACTGACGCATCGAAGCCGATCCGGATCCAGGGTGTCTACGTTTCCGACCACGAGGTGGAGCGCCTGGTGGAATTCTGGAAGGACGAGCGCTTCCGCGAACTCGCACCAGAATCAGCAGACCACCTCCTGGAAGAGGCACTAACGCGAATCAATGGCGATGGCGAGATAGAGGTGGAGGATACAGACCCAATTGTCGAGCGGGCGAGGACGCTGGCCATGCAGCACAACCGGGTCTCGCCATCGCTCTTCCAACGGCGGCTGAAGGTGGGTTACCTGAAGGCCGCACGAATCATCGAGATCCTCGAGGAGGAAGGGATCGTCGGTCCGCGGGAGGAGGGCGAGTCACGCGACGTGCTCGTCCAGACCGCAGGCAGTGAGATCCCGTGATACGCTACCGGCCGTGAAGGGATTGAGCATTTTTCGGCGTGAACCGCAGACGGTGACATCCGAGTCATCGCAACGACACGAGCAGTGCCTCTCGTGTGGGGCTGACCTGGAGGGGTCCAAATCGTATGAACGGTACCGGGTGTGCCACTCGTGCGGATTCCATTTCCACCTGACGGCACGGGAGCGGCTGGCAACGCTGCTCGACATGGGGAGCTTTCACGAAGACGACCGGGGTGTGACGGCGATCGACCCGATTTCCTTTCGCGGAGGGCATTCTTACCGTTCGCGCGTCATTAATGCACAGCGACGGACAGGGCTAACGGAATCGGCACTGACGGGAACTGGAGCGATTCTCGGGCGCGACGTCGTCATCGCCGTCCTGGACTTTTCATTTCTTGGTGGCTCAATCGGCGTTGTTGCGGGTGAGCGGCTGGCTCGCGCGTTCGAGAAGGCTGCAGCGCGCCGCGTACCGGTCGTCACGGTCTGCTCGACATCGGGGACCCGGATGCAGGAGGGGCTGCTTGCACTCATGCAGGAGCCACGCGTCATCCAGGCGGCGCGAAAGCATGGCAAGACCGGCCTGCCCCACGTGGCGGTCCTGACAGATCCGACGACAGGCTCGGCATACACAGGGTTCATTAACCTTGCGGACATCATCATTGCCGAGCCGAACGCGCTCGTCGGGTATGCGGCGATGCGGGCACTGCAGGAGCAGAAGGGAGCAGAACTGCCGGCGGGAGCACACACTTCGGAATCGCACCTGGCGCACGGGCTCATCGATGCGATCATCCCGCGGCCGCAACTGCGCGACTCCATCGGCCTGCTGCTCGACCTGGTACTCACGGACTACCGGCTTTCCGCTCCGCGAGAGCCGCGCCAGGGAAAAGCGGAACATACGGGCCGCGCCGCCTGGCAACAGGTGCAGATCTCACGCCATGAACTGCGACCGACCGCACGGGATTTCATTGCGCGCATGACGAGTTCGTTCGTGGAGCTGCGAGGCGACCGTTCTGGTGAAGATGACCGCGCGATCGTTGCGGGTATTGCATCGCTCGGCGGCGAGGCGGTGATGATCGTGGGGCAGAGCCCCTACGGGCTCGCGAACAACGGCATGAATGGCTGGATTGCGGCGAGCGGCTTCCGAAAGGCGCGCCGCGCCATGGAGTTGGCTGGGAAGTTCAACCTCCCGCTGGTGACGCTCATCGACACATCAGGGGCGAACCCATCGCTCGAATGCGAGGAAGCCGGACTCGGGCCGGCCGTGGCAAAGTGCATCGCGACGATGCTCGAGATCCCGGTGCCGACGATTGCCGTGATCACGGGTGAGGGAAACTCGGAGGCGGCCGTGGCACTTGGCGTGGCCGACCGGGTGCTGATGCTGGACAACGCCGTGTACGAGGTCATCCGCCCGGAGGATGCTGCACAGATCCTCTACCAGGAAGCCGATAGAGCCGGTGAGGCAGCGGAGCGACTACGACTGACCTCCCACGACTGCCTTCGGTTGGGTATCGCCGATGGGACGGTACCTGAGCCCGGAGAAGGCGCGCACACCGACCACACGGAGGCCGCCCTGTTACTGCGGCGGGCCATACTGCGCGAGCTGACAAGGGTGCAACGGGTCCGGCAGAAGACGCGGCTCGAGCAACGCTACGCACGCTATCGGCAGATGGGATCGACGCGATCACGCATCCGGGGGCGGCTCGAACGGCGAATGGCACACCTGGCCGACAGACTGGGAGGGATGCGTGACCGGCTGTTACGGCGTTCGAACCCATTCTGGCACCGTGGGGACTTCGGGGACACGGACATCGCGGTCTGATCATCGGTGCCGGCTCTGTGTTGGGCTCGAGGCAGGCAACCTGCTTTGCTTTGCGGGGAACAGTTCAATCGGAGTTGGGACCGTGGACGACGAGTGGATGAGACTACCGGAATCCGGTACTGGAGGCGCGGGCACTGGAACTGAATGACCTGTGGCTCGTGCCGCTTGGTGCACTCGTGGGGGTGTTCGGGACGCTGGTCGGTGCGGGTGGCGGGTTCGTACTCGTGCCGGTGCTTCTGCTCGTTTACCCCGATAAGAAGCCCGAGACCATCACGGCCATGTCGCTCCTGGTGGTGTGTGCGAACGCAACGAGCGGGACACTGGCGTACGCTCGGCAGAAGCGGGTGGACTATCGAAGCGGGATCGCGTTTGCAATCGCTACGTTCCCCGGGGCCGCGGCGGGTGCATTCGTGGTGGGATATATGCCCCGGCAAACGTTTGATGCGGTGTTCGCCGCGCTAATGGTCGGCCTCGGCCTCTACCTGATGCTCCGCTCACAGGTGCAGGAGATCCACGCGCCGGTTGCCGGCCGGGGGGTAGTCCGGCGGGAGATTACCGACGGGCTGGGGCACACATTCGTGTACTCATTCCAGATGTGGAAGGGTGTCGTCATCAGCCTGGGTGTCGGGTTCGTAAGCAGTCTTCTCGGTATCGGCGGCGGGATCATCCACGTGCCCGTGATGGCCACGGTGCTGCACTTCCCGGTACACATCGCCGCTGCAACGTCGCACTTCGTACTCGCCTTCATGTCGGCCGAAGGGACGGCGGTTCACCTCGCGAACGGAACGCTCTCGTGGGACCGTTCACTCGCGCAGGCGGTGCTTCTCGGCGCCGGGGCGATACCGGGCGCCCAGGCCGGGGCCAGGCTGTCGCACCGTCTGCACGGGGGCATCATCATCCGGGCACTTGCGGGCGCGCTGGTGCTTGTCGGGCTGCGGCTGGCTCTCAAGGCTTACATGGAATGAGCACAAGGGCCACAGCCATCCGCTATGACGATGGTGGCTTGAGCTGCCCGGCACGCCGTTCGGGATGCTGCTCTGTGTTGTCCCAATCACGCCAGCGGGCGTTGGCCGGTTCGATGTAGTGGCCACGACTGACACCGCCCAGGTTGCGGGCCGGAGGATCCAGGCGGCGAAGAAGGTACCAGACACCGGCACTGAGGGCGCACATGAGCCCGGCAAGAATGGCCATGCGCTGGATGCCGCGGCTATCCGCCTCGTGCCATCCGTCGTAGGCCGCACGGGCGAGTTCGAGGGCCTTCGCGGGGTCGCCGGAATCGAGAGCCCGCTGAGCGTTGTTCAGGTCCTTATCGGGATCAGTCATCCACATGCCGATCTTGCCGAAGAGGGAGGGTTTGAACTCCGCCTGTTCCTTCCTGGCAAGTTCAATGAGCTTACCTGCAGCGGTCTGATTGAATCTCGTCGCGGCAGAGCCCGATGCAAGGCTCTTTGCGAGGGTGAAGTCGCCGGCCGCGTACTTGTCCCGGGCATCTGCGAGTTGCTTGCGTGCCAGGGACTCCTCTGGTTCGGCGGAAAGCTGGCGGCCGGCATCGACAATCGTCTGGATTGCAATGCGCTGGTTTTCGATGACAACCCGCGTGTGTGCGAGGGTGTCGGAGCCCCACGACCTGGCAACTCCGGGTGACGACGGGAGCGTGGCATCCTTCTCCATCTGGAGCACACTCACATAGCTATCGACCATCGTATTCGCCTGCTGCACCTGCGATTGGATTCCTGAAAACGCCCAGAGATCCAGGTTCGCCTTGATATCAGACGGGGTCCCGACGAGGCCGGCTGTCGCGGCGCGCGTGGTGAGCGTCTTGACGGCATCGTGTGCGGCCCGCCTCTCGCGGAGGAGAGCAGGGGCCGACCGGGGATTGAAAACCCATTTGAGGAAGAGGTCATCGAGGTTCGCGCCGCTGATCTCTTCCCCGCGATCCATGAACCAGCGGCCATCGAGTGGGCTCGCGCCAGCCGGGAGTGCCATCTGGGAGAGAACCCGTGTCATGTTGGCCGTTCCCCCGATCGCATCACGGTAGGCGAACCAGAAGGCGCCGGCCTTGCCGTACCAGTAGTCAGGATTAGTTATCGCTGACCCATCATGCCAGAGCGCCAGGTTGTCACTGTAACCAAGCGTGTCCCAGCGCCTGTCGATTGGCGCAATCCCCTGGGACGGAGCGACGGATCGCATCCCGTACTCGGCCAGCCCTTCCCAGAGCCAGGATGTTTCGAGGTTCGAGCCAGCCCATTGATGGGCAAGCTCGTGGACGGTGACCTCATCATCAAAGCCGGTATCCGGAGCGATCAGGACCTCTCCCTGTTCGGGGAAGGCGACCCCGGCGGCGCCAGCAATTTCGATGTGATGTGATTGACGCATGAGGATGGTTTCGCGCGGATAGGGGAAGCCGAAGATAGCCTCCAGCTTCGGCAGAGCCTGCCGGGCAACAGCGAACTGCCGCTTTGCCCACGCCTCATCGTTTCGGAAGTACTTGAGAATGAGCCTGGTGGGGCCCCGCTGAAGTGGGACTTCGGCTTCGAGGCTGCCACGCAGGTTTGGGTCGGTAATGGATTGTACGAATGCCGAAAAGAGCGACGGGAGCGCCCGCTGACGGCACTTGTCATCCAGAGCAGCGCAGCGTGCGAGAACATCGGGATTCGAGGTATTGAGAGCGATGAGGGTGACATCACCGCAGACCCAGCGCTCGTACCCGGAATTCTTCACGTCGGAGGGTTGGCTTGATGCGACGAGACAGCCAGGGTCGAAATAGCTGTCTGCGCTCTTCGGCACATCGACAAATACGAAGGAGCCTTCACCCTGGCCAATGAACATCGTCTCAACAACGCCGGGCTGAATCCGGGTGAGCGCTCCGGTGGAGGCAGGGAGGTCGTAGGTAAGGTCGAGTTCGGTCTTCTCGGATCCACGTATGGGCGCCGGGAAGGTCGCTTCGATCGTGGCCGGTGTCTGAGTGGACTCGCTGCCCGGCGTAACCTTTACCTGGAGCCTGGTGTCGCCGCGCCTGGCAACGATGTTGGTCGCGGCTGGCATGGCAGCGAGCCGGACGCTCTGGAGCTCGCCGCTCCGGGATGTACTCTGAACTACCGCGTGGACCCGTACCGAAACGGCCGCTCCATCGACATCCAGGTGGTAGTAGGTCTCGGATGCCATATTCCAGGGGAGTGATTCGGCACGAGCGGAACCTGCGGTGCCAGCAGAGGCGACGAGTCCGAGGGCAGCGAGGACTGCGAGGGTCAGCGTCCTTCCCATAAAGAAAACATCGGCGCAGATGGCAGGGGCAAAAGAGCGTCGAGTAGGTGGATAAGTGGCGACATGCGCACCGGGTGGCGATCCACGCGGTTACACGCCCGGCAGGGACACCGGAATGCTACGAGGTGCGTGCTCGACGACTCAGGATTCCGACTCCGCCTGGAGATCGCGGGTCCGGCGGGCACGCCCCGAAGCAACAAACCGGTTCACGATCGCAACGAAGTTATGAAGGTCATCCTCAGACATATCTTCCATGAGACCGGCGGCGTAGGCGCGAGTTTCGGTGCGCAGGCTGGCTACGGCTTCGCGGCCGCGGGGCTCGAGCCAGATGCAAATGCCGCGGCGGTCGTTCGGAGAGACTTCACGGCGGATGAACCCTCCGCGCTCGAGGCGTTCGAGAAGTGCCGAGACCGAGGGACGCGTGACGTAGAGGCGATCCGCGAGCTCCGCATTGCTGAGCCCCTCCTGCTCGAAGAGGTGATTGAGCAAGCGCAACTGTGTGACCGTGAGCTTCTCGCTATCCCAGACTCGCAGGCGAATAGGGTCGAGGAGGGCACTGGCTGAGAAAAGAGCATCGACAGCGGCTTCGACGCGGGTGGATTGCGAAACCTTGCTGGACATTATCTGCTTAGCCTCCGTGGGGCCTGGCCGAGCAACGTACCAGCGAGGGGAGTCAGGCGCATTGAGAGCTCGGCATTGCAGGATTCTGTCAGCGACTGCTGTTCGTTGCAATATCGGTTGGGATTTCGTAAACGATTGGCCCGGTAACAACGATGCAAATTGGGGTCGGCGGAGGGCGAATCCAAATGAGCGTGTTAGCGTCGCGATATGGTAACGGTTCTGCTAGACTTCCGCCGCAGAGGAGGGGACCCGAATGAAGTTCGGCATTTTCTATGAGCATCAGTTGCCGCGACCATGGACAGACGGGGCAGAACTGAAGCTCTACCAGGAAGCGCTCGACCAGGTGGAGCTCGCGGACCGGCTTGGGATCGATTTCGCCTGGGAGGTGGAACACCACTTCCTGGAGGAGTACTCGCATTCGTCGGCGCCAGAAGTCTTCCTGGCGGCAGCAAGCCAGCGGACGAAGAACATCCGGCTGGGGCACGGGATCAAGCTGATGCCTCCGGCGTACAATTCGCCCGCGCGTATTGCTGAGGAGGTAGCGACACTGGACCTGGTGTCGAACGGACGCGTGGAGTGGGGGACGGGTGAATCGGCATCACGAGCGGAACTCGAGGGTTTCAACATCAATCCTCCCGACCGGCGGGCGATGTGGCGAGAGACGGTCGAACAAGTCGCCAATATGATGGCGATGGACCCCTACCCCGGGTACCAGGGCAAGTATTTTTCGATGCCCGTGCGAAACGTGGTGCCGAAGCCGGCCCAGCGGCCACATCCGCCGATCTGGGTGGCCTGCTCGAACCGGGACACCATTCACCTGGCGGCGCAGCTCGGCATCGGTGCGCTGACGTTCGCATTCGTCGACCCCTCCGAGGCGAAGAAGTGGGTGGACGACTACTACGAGACGTTCAAGAACGAATGCATCCCGATCGGCCACACCGTGAACCCGAACGTGGCGATGGTGACGAGTTTCTCGTGCCATCCCGATGCGCAGGAAGCGTTCGACCGTGGGTTCGATGGGTTCAAGTTCTTCCAGTTCGGGCTGGGGCATCACTACGTGTTCGGGACGCACAAGCCAGGGCGTACCGATATCTGGAAGCAGTATGAGGCCGTGAAGGCCGCGATGGGGCCAGAGCAGCTCGACTTCCTGGGCGGTGGAACGGGTGGCATCGGGACGCCGGCACAGCTTCGCGAGCACCTGGGCAAGTTCGCGAACGCGGGAGTGGACCAGACGGTATTCATCCAACAGGGAGGGAAGAACAAGCACGAGCACATCTGCGAGTCGTTGGAGCTGTTCGCTTCGGATGTGATGCCAGAGTTCAAGGCGGCAGAGGAGTCGCGTCAGAGGCAAAAGGCCGACGAGCTAGCGCCGTACATAGACAAGGCATTCCAACGAAAGCAGTGGATGAAGGAACTGACGGACGGCGAGATCCCGGAGTACCCGGCCTACGGGGCGATGATTGCCGAGGTTGACGTTTCACAGCTCGACGAGGTGGCCAGGGCCCGGGCGGAGCGCTGGAGCAAGATGCGGGCAGTACTGGCGAAGATGAGGTAGCGGCCGCGCGAGGCCCTCGGAAGCGCCCCGGCTTGCGAGCCGGGGCGTTCCCTTTCCAGGTGGCCCGGCATCAGCAGCGGTAGCCGCACCAGCGGTGGCCCATGTATGCGGGTTCCACCCTAATGCGGCAACCAACGATCCACGCCGATGATCCGTGCATGACGCCTTGACAGCGCCCCACCGGGAGCGCGACAGGAAAGGGAAACGCGATGCATGCCGAGCATATCCGGGTCTGTGGGCACTGTGGGAACGCGTACGACTGGCGCCGATCCCCCAGCTCATCCCTGAAAATGACGTACTGCGGATCGCTGTGCGAGAAGGCCGATCTCGGATTCACCATCGAGACGTTACTCTCCGACTTCCACGTCGTTCCGAACGTGTGGAAGCAACTGTTGGCCGCATGAGCCACAACGCGCGAAACAGCGACGGAACAGGAGCCGGCAGGCCGCATGACCAGCATCATGGTGGCGACAGGTGATGCCAGGTGATGATTGGCCGGGGAGCAGAGACGATGGACACCAGCCACCCGTATGACCCAACAAACATCCGCAATTGTGCACGTTGTGGTATCCGCTATGACTGGCGGCGTTCTGCGAGCAGTTCGCTGAAGATGACGTATTGCGGGTCACTCTGCGAGGCGGCAGACCTTGGTTTCACGATCGAAGCGCTGATCCGAACGGAACGGGGTGAAGCACCATCATCACAGGCTACGGTAAAGGCCCTGCTGACGGCTGCCGCGTAGCGTGAGGCAACCCACTCGACGTGGGGCATTGGGCCTTCTACGCTAGTAGAGCAGATGGGAAGCCCGCTGCAGTCTTGCCCGGTCCCCACCGAGCAGTTTTTGGAGGACGGCCATAGAAACGCCGATCGGTCCCGGCGCTGTCGGGATGGAACTGAGCAACATCCGGGTTTGCGCACGATGCGGCCTCCGCTATGACTGGCGGAAGTCGCCGAGCACGGCTCTTAAAATGACATACTGCAGTTCGCTCTGTGAACGAGCCGACCTGGGGTTCACGCTCGAGGCGCTGCTGAAGGTAGAGCGTGGCGAAAAGGAGCCTGCGGCACCGGTCGCCTGACGCAGTTCCGCCACTCCCTGATTTCGTATCCCAGCGGGGCCGCCCTTTGAGCGGCCCCGCTTCCTTTTGCTGCTATTCCTGTCCGCGAACCTGGCCCCGGCCGCGGTCCTGTATATCGCCCCGCCGCCCCTTCACGGCATCGGCGGTGACATGCGACATGTGGGCGTGCGAGCGCTCCGCCTCGATTTCCATCCCCTCGCCAAATGTCGTTGCGAAGCCGTCATCGATGAGCCTCTTGTACTTCCAAAGCATGTCGGGGAGGACAGAAAGCATGTCGGAGGCAAGCCTGCGAGCGAATGGCATGAGCTCATGAGGCTCGACGACATGGTTGAGGAGGCCCCAGCGCTCGGCAGTGGCTGCATCGAGATAGTTCCCCGTGAGTGAAAGCTCCTTGGCCCGGCTGATGCCGATGAGACGCGGGAGCCGCTGGCTCAGCCCCCAGCCAGGGATCACGCCAACACGAGCATGGGTGTCGGAGAACCGTGCATTCGTCGACCCAACCAGGACATCGCAGGCGAGAGCGAGTTCAAAGCCGCCTGTAATGGCCACGCCGTTGATCGCTCCAATGATGGGCTGACGGTAGGCGAGCATCGCACTGGCGGGATCGCCTTCGAGCGTCTCCCCTGGGCGAACTTCACCACCGAGTTCCTTGAGGTCGAGCCCGGCACAAAAGGCACGCCCGGCGCCGGTAAGGATGATGACACGAGTCTCTGCACGAGTGCTGAGCTCGGTGAAGACGCGTGCAATCGCATTGCGGAGGGGGGTTGAGAGGGCGTTCATCGCCTCCGGGCGATTGAGCGTGACGACGGTCATCTCGCCATCATGCTCCACGAGCACGAGTGGTTCGGTCATCCAGGGTGGTCCTTCGAGTAGATTCTGAATTAGACGACGAGGGGCGTATCGTCACGATTGGCCCATTCGCGCATCGAGCCATCGTAGACACGGATATCCGGATAGCCCATGAGCGTGAGGATGAAGGCGCCCATGGCGGCACGAATGCCACCCTGGCAGTAGGTAATGACCGGCCTGTCGCGCCGAATCCCAGCGTCATCGAGGAGGCGCTGGATTTCGTCGGCGGGCAGGACATGACGGGTGTCATCCCGGGAAACGAAACGGGACCATTCGAGGTGGCGGGCGTTTGGGACATGCCCGGAACGCTTGTTGCCACGGTCGTTCGTGCCGTCCCATTCAGCCGGGGTGCGGACATCCATGACCTGTTCGTTGGAGTCGGTGTGCTTCATCTTGAGCATCTCCAGCGAGCAGTAGAGCTCGGGGCGGGGACGCGCCTTGAACGTGGCAGGTGATGGCCGGGTGGCGTGAAACGTGGCCGGACGTCCTTCAGTAAACCACTTGTGCCAACCGCCGTTCAGGACTTTGACATTCGAATGTCCGTAGTAATTCAACACCCACCAGAGGCGGGCGGCGATGAAACCGTTGTTGTCGTCGTAGGCAACGACCGTGGTGTCGTTGGAGATGCCGAGTTTGCCCATGAGTTCCTCGAACTGGCCCTGGGGCATGACGAGGATGCCGTGATCAGAGCCCTCGGGATCGTCTTCTTTTATGTAGTAATGGACGGGGAGATGGATGGCCCCGGGGATATGGGCCCGGCGATAAGCCTCGAGCATGGCGCAATCGATGACGCGGACTGTCGGATCATCGAGATGGCTGGCAAGCCAGGTTGTTTCGGCGAGGATCTCGGGGTGGGCGTATTCCATGGCGACCTATCCTGAGCAGAAGCTTGGGCCGAAAGCATACGCGCACAGGCGCGGTGAGGCAGCCTCAGCGCAGGTGCTGTTCGAGGAAACCAAGCACACGGCGCTCCTGGTACTCGAGCCCCGCCTGATCGCGAGGCATGTGGCGTTCTTCCGGATAGGCCAGGAGTTCGTACTCCTTCTGTGCTTTCGCGAGCGCGACCAGCAGGCGGCCCGTGTGCCGGAAGTGGACGTTCTCATCGATCATCCCGTGGACGATGAGGAGCTTGCCGGTCAGATTCGCGGCATGGGTGAGAACACTGCCATCGTGGTAGCCGGCGGGATTCGACCCGGGAGTGCCCATGTAGCGTTCGGTATAGCCCGTGTCGTAGCCATCCCAGTCGGTAACGGGGGCGCCGGCAACGCCAGCCTTGAACAGGCCAGGTTCGCGGAGCATGCACATGAGTGTCATGTACCCGCCGTAGCTCCACCCATAGATACCGATCCTCTCGAGATCGACATCGGGGCGATTGGCAGCCAGCCAGTGGATCGCCTCCGCCTGGTCTTCGACTTCCACCGTGCCCATACAGCGATTGAGGAAGGCTTCGAACGCGAGGCCCCGGTTCGCGCTGCCACGGTTATCGACTTTCAGAACCAGGAACCCTCGCTGTGCCAGGTACTGGGCACGAAGGTCCACGGTCATCGACCACTCGTTGACAACACGCTGAGCGTGAGGGCCGCCGTAGACTGAGATAACCAGGGGGCGTTTCGCACCACTCGGAGGGTGCGACGGTGCGTAGAGGGCGGCGAAGAGGGTCGTCACTCCGTCTGCCGCAGGGAGGGTGAGGATTTCCGGCGGGCGAAGCCCGAGGCTGGCGGCACTCAGCTCGCTCGCGAAGATCGTGGATTCGATTAACCCGTTTGTCGCATCGCGCAGAAGCAGCCGCGGCGAATCCTCCGTCGTACTCCAGGTATCGATGAAGTGGCGGCCATCGGGAGAGACGGCACATGCGTGCCAGCCGGGCTCCGAGGTCACCCGTTCGGGGTCACCACCATCGAGGGAGACCCGGTAGAGGTGCCGCTCGAGTGGCGACTCCCTGGTTGCGGAGAACCAGGCAAGCCGCCGTGGCTCGTCGATTTCGACGACGTGCGTTACCTGCCAGTCACCGGAAGTGAGCTGGCGGACAAGTGAGCCGTCAGCACCATGCAGCTCGAGGTGGCGAAATCCCGTGCGTTCGGAGGACCAGATGAACTCGCCAGATTCAAGGAATCGGAGGTCGTGACTGAGGTTGAGCCAGGGCTCCTGGTGCTCTTCGAGCAGCGTCGTCGCGTTTCCCGCCTGGTCGAAGGCGACCAGCGTGAGGGTCTTCTGATCGCGGCTGAGCACCTGGGCGGTGAGGATACCGTCAGGGCGCCACTGAACACGGGGGAGATAGATGTCGGCGTCGGCACTGATATCCATCCAGACGGTATCGTCGGTCTCGAGGGAGACGACGCCGAGTTGAAGGCGAGCGTTGGGTTCACCTGCAAATGGGTAGCGGTGGCGTTCAATGTCGACCCCAGGTTTTCCCTGGTGAACGATGGGGAACTCGGGGATATGGCGGGAATCGGCCCGGATGAAGGCGATCGCCGTCCCCGACCAGTTCCACCAGAACCCATGCCCCTGGTCCAGCTCTTCCTGGTGGATGAAATCGGCGACAGCATTGGTGAGCCCATCTTCGGCGCCGCTGGTGAGCTGCCGGGGTGGATGGCGGCCATCGACAGGCGCAACCCAGAGTTCAGAGTCCCGAACGAATGCAACCAGGTGGCCATCGCGGCTGAGGCGAGGATCCATGGCGCCTTCGATGTCAGGGAGCTCGCGCAGGGGCTCATCACCAATCGCGACGAGGAGCCGGCCTGCGGCAGGTACGAGGAGGACAGGCGGGTCAGCCTTCCGGGCGAACTGGTAATCAGTGATGCCCACTTCGCGCATACGGGCGCGCTCGCGCCGAAGCTCCTCCTCACGCGACAGTTGGGTTGCATCCTGAGCGGATTCGGGAGGGCCGGCGATGATAGCCCGATCGCCACTGCTTATCTCGTAACGCCAGAGGCTCTGAACGAGCGTCCTTTCGTTGCTGAACAGATAGGTAACGGCCCGGCTATCAGGAGTGAAGGCAACGCGTGCGGGGACAACCGTTCCGGGGCGGGGCAGCCGGGCAACGTCCGCAATCGTGAGCTGGTCGAGGGGAGCACTCATGAGGCAAAGGCCTCCTCCCGAATGGCTTCGACCTCGGCGATCGATTTCGGAAGGGCGGCGCTGAGAACCTCAGCACCGCCTCCCGTGACGTGGACGTCGTCTTCGATACGGATCCCACCGACAGGCATAAGGGAATCAATGAGATCCCAGTTCACCGCGTCGCGGAACTGCTCACGGCGCACAGGATCATTGAGGATGGCAGGTATGAAGTAGATCCCGGGCTCGATGGTGACAACGTACCCGGAATCGAGCGGGATGTCGGCGCGGAGCCACTTGAGCCCAAATCGGTCGCTCGGGGTGCGCCCGGCGAGGCAACCACCCGCGTCGTGCGTGGAAAGTCCGAGCATGTGGCCGAGGCCGTGCGGAAAGAAGTTGGCGTGCGCATCGCTTGCGACCAGGCTGTCAGGATCGCCCCGGAGGATTCCGAGGTCAGCGAGCCCGGCAGCGATGCGACGGCACGCGGCCAGGTGAAGGTCGCGATATTCGATTCCAGGGCGTACCTCATCGATCGCAGCCTGCTGAACCTGGAGGACGAGCTGGTAAAGGTCGCGCTGTATGCCTTCGAAGTGTGCTCCAACGGGCATCGTCCGGGTAATGTCGGCCGCGTAGCCACGGACATCGGCGGCGGCATCGATGAGCAGCAATTCGCCTGCGTCCATGCTGCGCGTTGATGGCGCCCAGTGGAGGATCGCCGAGTTACCGCCACTGCCGACAAGCGAGGAGTAGGCGGTACGCCCACCACCCTTACGGAAGAACTCCGCTTCGAGTTCGATCTGGAGGCTGCGTTCGGTCATTCCAGGGCGGGCAGTCCGCATAGCGAGAAGGTGACCTGCCACCGAGGCTTCCGCAGCGGCGCGCATACGGGCAAGTTCATCGGCATCCTTCGCGCGGCGCTGCTCGGAAAGGAAGACCGAGAGACGGTCCGAGAGGTCGTCGTCGGGCTCGATCTCCAGCGAGGCCCACGATTCCAGGCCGTAAGCCGCGAACCGGTGACGGATATCGCGGTTGCCGAGGAGCGCAAGAGGCTCGGCACGGCGGGCTTCAAGCCAGGATTGAAGGCCATCGAGCGGCCGCACGCGGTCAATGCCGGTTGCTGCCGCTATCGAGTCGATGGACGGGCCGTCACCGACCCAGACCCGGTCTTCAAACGAGGCGAAAGGGACAAAGAGGGACCAGCCTTCGCCCGGATCGAAGGTTATTACACCAGATGTAACCGCTTCCCCGGCGAGATAGCGGAACTCAGGATGTGCCCAGAACTCGTGATACTGATCGGTACCTTCGATAGGAATTGGGGCGCCAGCCGGGGCGACAACAGCGCCGCGCTGAAGGCCGAAGGTGCTGGCGGCGTGTTCGCGACGCCGGCGGAGCGATGCAACATCATTCATCGTCCGCCAAGTCTACCGGAACGTGATGGTTCAGTCGGGGTAGCGTGCCGCGGCAGCGCGAAGGGCAGTCGCCACCTGGGCGCGTAGCTCGGCGGGACCAACAACGCACGCTTCAGCACCCCAGCCGAGGAGCCAGGGAACAAACTCGAGGAAGCTGGGAAGAATGACGCTGAGGCGGACACCACCGTCTTCAAGAGGAGTGAGCTCCTGGGAAGGATGCCAGTAGGTCTCGGAGATGCGGCGAGCAACCTGGGGAGTGAAATCGACGACGGCGCGATACTCATCGTCGCCGAACACGACGCCTCCCCAACTGCGGCGGAGCCTGAGGGTGATCTCCTCGACATCTCCGATCGCAAAGGTTGTGTCCTTGACGACCGCCGACAGGATGCGGTCGAGCTTGAAGACACGGACTGTCCCGTGGAACGAGCTGGCGCCGATGACGTAGGCGCCGGCCGTACTCGGCTCGAGAAGGTACGGTTCGAGTTCTGTCTCATAGGGAGCGTCGGCGCGAGATGAGAGGTAGGTGATCGTGACTGTATGGCTGTTGGCCCAACCTTCGGTGAGCGCACGCATGACCTCGACCTGGCAGTCGTTGGATGGGCGGTGCCGGAGTTCACTGACCGAGACGCGGGCTTGTTGTGCCATGTTCGCGGGCAGGGTGTCGGCAACCTTCTCGAGGGCCGAGATAGCATCGGGATCGGCTTCGTCGGCGGAGCGCGCGAAGAGCCGGGCTGCGAGGAAAACCGACCGAGCCTCCTGCAGAGTGAACCTTACGGGGCTGAGAGGGTGATCACTGCCCGCCATGATGCTGTACTTGCGGCCTTCGAAAACAAGGGGCACGCCGAGCTCACTCTCGAGGGCGGCGATATCGCGATTGATAGTGCGCTGGCTGTATCCGGTTTCCTGGGCCAGTTCGGAGGCACTCATCTGGCCACGGCGGCGCAGAAGCTGCTCGATGCGCATGAGGCGCGTTGCACGCCGGATCTGTTCTGTCATTGCCGTTCCCCCCGATCGCGCTGGTGGGTGTCGAGTTCCGAGTTCACCGCGTCAGCCTAGGGTGATTTCTCGACATTTCCTGTCGCGAAGATTGCCGGGAGTGTCAAGAATGCGACGCACCTCCAGCGGGCGACACAAGATGACGGCACGCGACGAGGACCCGCGACTACCGTAGGATCAGGGAGATGGCAGACGTGCGGGATTTCGGGACACTGGAGCACATCGAGGCAGAAGCGATCGGGCAGCCGGGGCAGCGGCGGTTTCGCCTGCGCGCGGTGAACATGCAAAGGTCGTTGGCGGTGTTGTGGCTCGAGAAGGAGCAGCTAAACGCGCTCGGCGACGCACTGGAGAGCGTGCTGAAGGACGAGGGATACCACCACCAGGCACTCACTCCGGATGATATGGCCAGCCCACCTGTGATCCCGCTGACCGCGGAGTTTGAGGCCGTGGTCGCCCAGCTTTCGATGGGCCTCAACCAGGCGGAACGACGAATCGTCCTCATCGCAGCCGACTCAGCAGATCCGGACGAACATGATGCACTGAACCTTCGTTTTGAGTTCGGCTACCGGATGGGGTTTGAGCTGCGCGAACAGATCCGGCAGGTGGTTGCCGCTGGCCGGCCACTCTGCCCACTGTGCACAGCACCGATGGATCCGAGCGGACACGTCTGCGTGCGCAGCAACGGGCACAACCCTCACTGACCGCCGGTAACGACGACCACCGGGCTGGAGGCGGGGCCGGCGGAAGTTCGACTGGAGTGCGAGTCGCCTGCCAGTCTGCTCCGTAGTGCATGGAATACCATTGAGCGATAGGATTCGCCAGTAGTGAGACGAGGCGCCGCTGACCTGCTGGTTTTCGTGCGGTGCCATCCAGGGCGAGGCCTGGTTGCAGCAGGCCTAATCATGGCTCTCGCAGTGACACCCGTGGTGTTTGACGCGGGGCTGTACGACAACTTCACACTGCCCAAGCAGGCTTCATTGCTGGCCGCGGCGGCACTTGTGCTGGTGGGACTGGCGATCGAGGGGCCTGTCTTACCACGCCAGCAGGTGGTGCGATTCGCACTGCTCGCGTGGGTGGCCACCCTCGGGGTGAGCTGGGCCGCTGGAATCGACCCATTCGGCAGTATCCTGGGGTATTACCAGTACCGGCAGGGCCTGTTGACGCAGGTCGCATATGTCGTCCTGTTTGCTGGGAGCCTCCAGGCGGCCAGGTGGCTCCCGGTTCGGGCACTATCCGTCGCCAGCGGCATTGGGATTGCGGGGACAGCTCTCTATACAGTGGTCCAGGCGACTGGCAACGACCCATTCACGTGGTGGATCGACACGCACGCGCGGGCGTTCGGCACGATCGGGAACGCGAACGAACTTGCGGCGTACGCAGTCATCTCTCTTGCGCTTGTGGGCGCTGCCGTCAAACACGAGACTCGGTGGGGGCTGGCCGTCGCCGGCACCATCGCTGCCGCATCCGGGTACATGGTTCTTGCGGGGGAAAGCCGGAGCGGACTGGTCGCCCTTGTCATCGTAGTGGTGGCTCTGCCGATAGCGGGCCGGGCGTGCAGATGGCCGATACGAGCAGTCTTCATGCAAACGCTGCCGCTGGTGGCGGGGCTTGGAGTTGGATTCGGGCTGAGCGCGCTGACTGGAGCGGCAAGCGGGACAGTCGGAAGGGTGGAGGCAGGCGTAGCACGAGCGGACCCCAGCGGTTCGACGCGGATACAGCTGTGGCGAGGGACGGTCGCGACAATCGAGGCATCGCCCCTCATTGGTTTCGGGCCCGATGGCCTCTATCGCGCGTTTCCGATGCATCGGCCGAGCGACCTTTCGGGTGCGTTCAAGGATTATGACCTCGTGGCACAGAGCAGCCATAACGTCGTGCTCGACACGGCTGCAAACGAGGGACTCGTCGGGCTGGCTTCGCTCGGGGTACTGGTCGGCGCCAGCCTCGCATTATCGATTCGGCATGGCCGAAGGAGTCGATCACCAGTCGAGCCCTATGCGTGGGCGGCGATCACCGGGTACACGGCACTAACCCTGGTGAACCCGGTTTCGCTGGCACCCCAGGCGTTGTTCGTTGTCGTGCTGGGGATGCTGGCCGGAAGAGCGGAGAATCAGGCCGGAATTCTGATGACGGATGCGGCCAAGCGTGAATGGATGCCACCCTGGGTCCGGGGGCTGGCAGCGACTTGCGGAGCCCTCGGGCTTGTCTCCATTGCGGTGCTCCTACCCATCGCCGATAGCCACGCGGGAGCTGCCTGGGGTGCGTACGCTCGCGGGGACTTCGGATATGCCGCAGGAGAAGCGCGGCAGGCATTCAAGCTGATGCCTGTGGAACCAGCGTACGCCAGGCGAGAAGGCGCATCATGGCTGGCGGCGGGCATCACCAGCGGCCGCCCGTCACTATTGGAAGCAGAACACACGTTTACGCGAATGGATAAGCGGTTCGGCCTGACGAGTAGCGATGCAATCGCGCTGGCGACGGCGAAGATCGGCCTACGGCGACCGGCCGTGGAGATCATTCCCGTCATCGATGAGGTTCTGCGAGCCAACCCGTACGGCGTCTTTCTCGACCGGTACACACGACGCCTGCGAATGGCGGCGGTGTATGGTGCAGTCCTGCGCTATCAGCCGAAGGATCGGTGGGTGTTTGTAGACACGGGCGGAGAGGTGCTGGCCCCGTAGCCGTGCGAGCTGCAGCCGACGATACTGCCGGGTGTGGAACTCATCTTCGATGGGAACAACCTGGCGTGGGCCGGGTTTCATGCGTTACGACGGCCAATGAAGGCGGAGACTCCCGTGCAGAAGGCCCGGGCTTCATTGCTGGGGATGACGCAGATGATCGCGGGAATCGTAATTCGCGTGGGAGAGCCGCCACTCGATGGGGCACACGCCCAGCCACCATCAGAGTCGTTTGCAACGAGGCTGCTGGTTGCCTTCGACGAGGGCCGGCCACTTCGGCGGCGGGCCGTATACCCCGGCTACCAGATGGGGCGCGAGGGCGACCCGAACTTCAGAGACAATGAGCCGTTCGTGCTCGAAGCGATACGGCAGTTCACGGAAGCGGCGGCGGCACTGCCGGTCACACTGCTGCGCGGCGTGAATACCGAGGCCGATGACCTCATCGCCACCTATGTGCTGCAAACACCGCATGAGCACGTGCGGATCGTTTCGACGGACCGGGACTTCCTGCAACTGGTTGGCCCCTCGCTCTCGATCTACGTGCCCGTGAAGCGCGTGGTAATCGACAACACGAACTTCAGCGAGATGACGGCGCCACGGGATAGCAGTGGGTCGCCGGTGGCGTTCCCGCAGGAGCGTTTCCTGGACTACCGGGCGATGGTGGGCGACCCGAGTGACAACCTGCCCGGGATCGCAGGGGTGGGCCCGCTGACTGCTGCCCGGTTGCTGGCCAGGGCGCCACTCGATGCGTACTTCGAGAAACCACACCTCGTGGGCGGCGCACTCGAACGGAAAAGCCCGAAGATCGAGGCGGCGTTCGGAAGCGAACAAGCAAGAGAAGCAGTGGCACGCAACCGGGAGCTGATGGATCTGCGCAAGGCGGCGCAGCTCTACGGGGACCTGTCGGGGTACGAACGTCACGGAACGTGGGAGGAGGCGGCGTTCCGGGCATGGGCGAAGGAGCAGCGGATCGCGGGGCTGGATGTGGAGCTGGCCTGCCGGGCGTTTTCCGCTGCCGCGAAGGGCTGAGGGCGGGTAGACTGTGGTCCGCGGGCGATTAGCTCAGTGGCTAGAGCACCTCGTTTACACCGAGGGGGTCGGGGGTTCGAATCCCTCATCGCCCACCAGATAACCGAAGTAAGCAGGATCCTTCGTGGCAGTCCCGCCGTTTCAGTCGTTCCTGTTGCCGCTCCTTCAGCTTGCGGGGGATGGGCACGAGCACCAGATGCCTGCAGCGATGGAAGCGCTCGCCGTACAGCTCGGGCTGTCTGACGATGACCGGCGGGAGCTCGTACCGTCGGGCCGAAGAACCCGGCTCAGAGACCGGGCTCACTGGGCGAAGACGTACCTCCAGGCAGCCGGTCTGCTCTCGACACCGACACGTGGCCATTTCGTGATAACAGAAGAGGGCAGACGTCTCCTGGCCGAATCACCTCCTCGTATCGACATCCCTCTCCTGTTGAAGTACGAAAGCTTCCGTAAGTTCAAGCTCAACTCCGGGCAAAACGGGGACAGCACCAATCAGGACGGCCAGAAGGAGGCAACAGCCGGTGAGGCACCGACACCGGCCGACGCAATGGAGTCGGCCTATCGACAGCACAGGGCCGCCCTCACCAGTGAACTCCTGTCGCTCATCAAGTCGATGTCTCCTGAGTTCTTCGAGGGGCTGGTCGTGCAGCTGATGCTCCGCCTGGGGTATGGCGGCCCGGAAGGCCGAGGCACGGAGTTGGGTAGATCTGGCGACGGTGGGGTGGACGGAGTCATAAGCGAAGACAAACTCGGGCTGGATACCATCTATCTCCAGGCTAAGCGATGGGAGGGTCCAGTCGGCAGGCCCGTTGTGCAGGCGTTCGTAGGCAGTCTCGAAGGGTTTCGTTCCCGCAAAGGTGTTCTCATAACCACGTCTTCGTTTTCGGCAGATGCAAAGAGCTATGTGAAAAACATCGAGAAGCGCGTCGTACTCATCGATGGCGAGGAGCTCGCAAACCTCATGATCGACACGGGTCTGGGCCTAACGCCAGAGACGACCTACACGCTCGCTCGAATCGATTCCGACTTCTTCTTAGAGGAAGCCTGAACACCTCCATACTGCCAAGCACCCCTATACTTGAGCGACGATGACGACGACTGAGACTTCGATGGAGGCGCTTCGCGGCGAGGCGCTGGCAGGGCTTGCGACTGCCGGCGACGAGGGGGCGATCGACGCCTGGCGCGTGGAATGGCTGGGCCGGCAGGATGGGCGCGTAACCGCGCTCCTTCGCTCCGTGCGTGAGCAGCCGCAGGACCAGCGGGCGGCATTCGGGCAGGCGGCAAACAGCTTGAAGCAGGTGTTGGAGTCGGCGCTGGAAGCGAAGCTCGAGGAGCTGAAGCGGGCGGCGCTGCGGGCACTCTCGACTGAACAGGCGATTGACGTGACGCTTCCGGGGCGGCCGCAGACGCTCGGGCGGCTCCACCCGGTGACACAAACGATGCGGGACTGCCTGAAGGCGTTCCAGGAGATGGGCTTCCGTGTGGCCGAGGGTCCGGAGGTCGAGTGGTCGAAGTACAACTTTGATGCGGCGCGCATCCCGGAGGACCACCCGGCACGCGACATGTGGGACACGATCTGGGTGAACACCCTCGTCGATGGTGAGCGCAAGATGCTGCTGCGGACGCACACGACGCCGAACCAGGTGCGGGTGATGGAACGGACGCCGGAGCCACCCGTGCGCGTCGTGGTGCCCGGGAAGTGTTATCGCCAGGAGGCCACGGATGCGACGCACGAGTGGATGCTGACGCAGATCGAGGGCCTGGCAGTGGACGAAGGCGTGCGGATGAGTGACCTGAAAGGGGTCCTCTACGAGTTCGCCCGGAAGATGTTCGGGCAGGACCGGAAGGTGATCTTCCATCACAGCTACTTCCCGTTCGTCGAACCGGGCGTGGAGATGGCGATCGACTGCTTCATCTGCCGGGGGTCGGGCGCTGAGTGCCGGACGTGCCACGGGACGGGCTGGATCGAGATCCTGGGCGCGGGAATGGTGCACCCGGAGATCATCGAAAACGCGGGGTACGATTCGTCGAAGGTGACGGGCTTCGCGTTCGGGATCGGCGTGGAACGCGTGGCACTGCTGCGCTGGGGCATCGAGGACATCCGGAACTTCTACCAGAATGACCTGCGCTTCCTGCGCCAGTTCTGACCACCGAGGCTCGAGAGGAAGCCGAGGTACACCGAGGCTCTTGAACCTCGCGGCTATCCCGCGGATTCGAGCCGGGTACGGAGAAGGGTGAGCACCTCTTCGCTGATCTGCTTCATGACCTCGGCGCGAGAGCCAGGGAGTTGGATCTCCTGGGCCACCGTGCCGTTGGGGCCCGACACAGCGATAGCGACACTGCCGACGGGTTTTGGAGAACGGCGGCTGCCCTGGGGTCCTGCGATACCACTCTCGGCGACCGCCCATGCGGCGCCGGTCGCCCGTAGCATGGCCTCGGCTGTGGCGCTAACCCATTGCGGGCTCACCGCACCATGCTCGCGGGCAATTTCACGATCCATCCCGAGGACTTCCCATTTCGTAGGGCTCGAGTACGGGACGAGTCCGCTTTCGAACCAGCCAGAAGCACCGGGGACGCTGAGAATTCGGGCAGAAACCAGGCCGCCGGCCGTCGTCTCCGAGACGGCCACTTTTTCGCCACGAGCAAGGAGCAACTCGCCGACTGCACGGGCGAGGGTGTCATCTTCGAGAGGGAATCCATCGTTCATGGACACGCATTCTACGGGGCGCGCGGGGTTGGCGTGTCTCGCGTGGCCTTCGAAACGGGATGGTTCGCTAGAATCGGGGGATGCAGCCGTTGGTGGGAACGGGAGTTGGCAGGATTCGCTGCATCAGTGCCGCACATATGCTGGCAGAGCCCGTCGAGACATCAGGTCGGGCGCTCCTGTCGCCCCGGGATCAAGCCTCATCGGCGTCGCTGCGTGTAATGGGCACGGATGAGATGGCGATGCTTCGGCCAGCAGTGCTCCCGCCAGGCACAATAGTATGAGAGGTGCAGCATGACTCAGCGTGAAGAAGTGGCGAGGGCGCTCGCCTTCTTCGAACAGACAGATGATCTCGTGCTCCTGCACCAACTCGTTGCGGAGATCGCACCGCGGGCAAAACGAATGGTGGGCCAGTTGTTGGCCAGCGGGGGCGAGGATGCGATACCGCCACCCGCTGACCTGCGGGCCGCCCGCGAAGTGGCTGCCAGGGAGCAGGCGCTGAAGACGCTGCGCGGGGTGAGTGACTTCGCTTTGCTGCAGGTGCTGGCACGAACGATTGGGCAGCGTGTAGAGGACGCGGAGACGGTGGCCTCGGCTAACTTCCCCAACGGGGTCCGTGTGCGGGTACGTGCGCAGGCGACCTTTCCGCCGAAGGGCCCCGAACTCGAAGGCGTCGTGGAGGAGACGGGTACCCATCTCCGGGTCCGCCTCGACAACGGCGAAACGTGGGAGGGAGCACCATCGCTCGCGAGGCTGGTGGTCGCCAAATGACCGTGCTGACCATGGAGTAGGTGCGGCTGACCTTTGCGTGCCCCGGCCGGGTTCATCCGGCAAATCGTTCACGATGCGCCCGGGGAGACAGCGCACACAATCGGCCTGACGCTGGATGAGGATAGAATCACACCGCCATACGCGGGGCGTGTGCTGCTGAATGCGACCCTCTCGACCTGGTGCGAAAAGGGGCGCAGGCACACTCACGTACCGACCGCATCATCCAAGGAGATTGTCGATGGACCCGACACGCGCCGCTCTGTCCCGGAACCTGGCATTCTGGCACTGGTATCCGGAGTTACTCCTGACCGATCTCACGCCGGAGCAGCTCCGGTGGCAGCCACCAGAGCAAGATACGTCGATCACATTCGCCACCTGGCATGCCTATCGCGCCGCCGACGAACTCTGTCACGGGCTGGTGTTGGGTCGTTCGAGCGTCTTCACCACCGAAGGCTGGGCAGAGCGCTTGCCGACGACAGTCTCGGGGGCGACTCCGTCTGGCAACGGCCTTTCGCGAGAGCAGATCGGGCAGTTGGACTTCGCTGCCGAGGACCTCATCGCCTACGCGCGCGCCGTCGGGGAGAGCCTCAGGGAGTGGCTGGAGCAGGCCACCAATGAGGAACTCGAGACGCCCGTGAGCCTGCCATTCTTCGCCGCAACGTATCCCGGATACGAAACCATGTCGCGCGTGGAGGCCGTGATGTTCTTTGCGGTGGGCCATACCTCGGAGCACCTGGGCGAGGTTCAGCTCGTGCGCGGGCTGATGGGGCTCAAGGGCGCGCCACTGTAGGCTGCTCGCCCAGCACTCTATGCACACGGTCAGTTGGGGGAGTCAGCGCTTTCGCAGGCGAGGGTCGAGGACGTCTCGCAAGGCGTCGCCAAAGATGTTGAAGCCGAAAACCGCGGCACTGATGAAGAGCCCCGGGTAGACGGCAAGTTCGGGACGAACCCGCATGTACTGGCGGCCCTCAACCGACAGCATCTGTCCCCAGGAAGGCTCGCCGGCTGGCCCGAATCCAAGGAAGCTGAGGCTGGCTTCTGCGAGGATCACGCCACCCAGGCCGACAGTTGCATTCACCAGGATGAGGGGGAAGACGTTGGGCAGGATACAGGTGAGCATGATCCGGACATGGCTGGCGCCCATGGAGTGAGCGGCCTCGACGAAGGCCGCACCCTTGAGGGTGAGGACCTGCGATCGGATGACACGCGAACTGCCGGCGATACTGAGGATGCCCATCGCCAGCACCATCGCAAGGATGATATTGACGCCTCGTATGCGGCCGACGATTCCCATGAAGGTGATGAGAATGATGAGATACGGCATCGCCTGCCAGGAATCGACGATGCGTTGTACAACCTTGTCGAACAGTCCGCCGTAGTAACCGCTCACGATACCAAGCATGGCGGAACCGACGGAGCTGATGATGACAGCACCGCAATAGTCCTGCGAGACGGGTCGTTTCGAAACCCGGCGAATCAGAGACGAGCAAGCTGCGGCCGGGCGAGTGCTCTTGATTGATTCCATTTACGATGCGCGACACAAGGAGGGCGAGATGACCGAACGGAACGGGGGCCAACTCGCAGCGAGACAGCTGAAGCTGGCAGGAATCGATACGGCGTTTGGCGTGGTGGCCGGCCCCATGATCGAGGTGATGGCGGGGATGCAGGAGGAAGGCATCCGCGTGGTGAACTGCCGACACGAGGAGTCGGCATGCTTCGCGGCATCAGCCTGGGGTTACCTGAAGAAGAAGCCCGGTGTCGTCATTGCAGGCTCGGGACCGGGGATGATCAATACGGTCACGGGGCTGCATGTCGCGACGGAGTCAGGGATGCCGCTCGTCGTACTGGGCGGGTCGGCCGAGGGGCGAACGCGCGGGCTTGGCGGCTTTCAGGAGGCGGATCAGCTGGCGTTTGCGCGGCCGGGCAGCAAGTGGCTGGGCCAGGTCGACAGCACGGAACGCATCCCGGAGCTCATTTACCTGGCGCTCGGGAAGGCGGTCAGTGGCCGGCCCGGTGGTGTCTACCTGGATTTTCCGGGCCAGTTCGTCCGACGGCGGGTGGATGAGGAGGGTATTCGGTTCAGACGCATGATGCCCGAAGTCTCGGTGCCACAGCCAGATATGGCGACAACCGAGCGGATTGCCGGAATGCTGGCAACGGCAAAGCGGCCGCTCATACTCGTCGGCAAGGGAGCGGCATGGGCCGACGCAGGGCCGGCGCTCGGACAACTCGTGGCCCGTGGAATCCCGTATGTAGCATCGCCGATGGGGAGGGGAGTTATCCCTGATGACAACCCCATGTGCATGAACGCCGCCCGGTCGGCTGCACTGTCGGGAGCAGACGCGGTGTTGATGATTGGCGGGCGCTTCAACTGGATTTTTCAGTTCGGGCGGGAACCACGGTTCGCCCCCGATGTACGGATCGCGCAAATCGATATTGTCGCGGAGGAGATGACGAACGCGGCGGATCTCGAGTTCGGGCTGGTGGCGGATTGCGCGAGCGCAGTGGATGCGCTCAACGCCGCGCTCACGGGGAGGAATCTCGCCTGCACCGGTTCGGGCTGGGCCGAAGGGCTGAGGAACGATGCCGTGAACAACGAGACGGGGGTCGCCGAGCAGATGGCCTCGGACGAGGTGCCCATCAACCACTATCGCCTGCTACGCGAAATCCGCGATGTGCTGCCGCGTGCCGTGAGCGTCAGCGTCGACGCGGAGTTGACAATGGGTGTCGCACGCGCTGTGCTGCCGAGCTACCAGGCGCGGGCATTACTGAACTCGGGCACGACCGGGTGTATGGGCACGGGCGTGCCTTATGCGCTCGGCGCCGCACTCGCGATTCCGCAACGTCCGGCGGTGGCTATTGTCGGTGACTACGCTTTCGGGGCAGCGGCAATGGAGGTCGAGACAGCGGCACGAGTCGGCGTACCGGTCGTCTTCGTCGTCTCCAACAATGGTGGGATTGCAGGACACTCGATCCAGGACCGGATGTTCGCTGCCGATGCTCCTCCAATTGCCGCGCTGATGCCGGTCGACTACGAGCGAATGGCAGAGATGGTCGGTGGGTTTGCCGAGCGGGTTACCGATCCAGCCGGGATTGGGCCAACTATCCGAAGAGCGCTCGATTCGGGGAAGGTTTCGGTCATCAACGTAATCACCGACCCCAAGGGGGGACGCCGGGGATCGATGTACCTGGGGTAGACCGTTTTCAGGGTGAGGGAAACCTGTACCGCGGGGATTCAAACATCGAGCCGGTAGACACGCGTGGCGGTGTCGTGGAACATCGCCGCCTTTTCGGTCTCCGAAAAGCCCGCCGCAAGGCGCTTGAAGGCATTCCAGAGGACCGCATACGAGCAACTCGCCTTATCGACAGGGAAGTTGCTTTCGAACATGCAGCGGTCGGGGCCAAAGCGCTCGATCGTGTGGAGATAGTAGCGGCCCGTGGCATCGGCGAGTTCCTGGGATCCGGGAGGCCGGTCCCTCTTCTCCCAACCGAAGCCATTGACCGGCATATTGATACCACCGAGCTTGGCCACCACATTTGGACACGTAGCCAGGTCATCGAGAAGCGGCCGCCAGGTTTCGAAGACGTCGTCCAGGTGGCCGGCATAGGGGCCGATCCCCAGCGGACCACCGAAGTGGTCGAGGATGACCGTGGTCTCGGGGAAGGCGCGGGCGAGGCTCGTGAGCTCGGGAATCTGCTCATGGTAGAGCCAGGCGTCAAAGGAGAGACCGAGCGGTGCGAGGTGGGCAAAACCACGCCGGAAGCTCTCGTCCAGAAACAGGTGCTCGGGCGGGTTGGTGTGGGAGTTGCGAATCGCCTCGCTCGGGTGCCAGCCCGCCGCGTGACGAATACCACGGAAACGGTTCGGACTTGCCGCAACCTGGGCTTCGAGAACCGGACGGACTGCATCACCAAGAGTGAGATCCGCATACCCAACGATGCCGGCCGCGACCCGCGTGGGGCCGTAGCCGCCGCTCGCACTCATGGCAGCGATACCCTGGACGAACTCGGTCTCGCCAATGGGGCGAAACGCTTCGGGTCCGCCGGCACGGTACATGGAGAGGCATTCAACGAAGACCGTGCTGACGATGTTGTGGCCACTGCCGGTATCGGCGAGGAGTTCGTCGAGGAGATAACGGCTGCCGTTACGGTCCCAGAGATGATGGTGTGGGTCGCAGATGGGGCGTTCGGGTTCGAGGATCTCTTCCTCGACCTGGGCAAGCCAATCGGTTGGTGCGGGCATACGAGTCACCTCCTCCTCCAGTTGGTCGCAGCATACCGTCTCGTGACAGTCGGTATGCTGCGCCTCAATTCAGGGTGAACGGACAGAAGGCAGTGGACCGGGGACGCCCGGTAGTGCACGGGGAGATCCAGGCACGCGACCCGGAGAACATGCGAGTGTTCTCCACACGGATGTTCAATCGGGAGATTGGCGACGGACGCGTCATGAACATCCCGGCGGGGATTGCCGGGCCGGAGCATGGGCCGGCGGGCTACCTCAAGCGGAGCGATAAGCCGGGAGTGGTGCGCTACGTCCAGGTGCCTCAATTGGCGGAGCCGCTGGAACGGGCTGCAGAATTCGGTGGCACGACTCTGTGTGGGGCAAGGGATGCGCCCCCGGCCCACGATCGCCAGCATCGCCGGCCCGAAGGGCAACCTCGTCGTGCCGGTTCAACGGTAGCGAGTGACTAGCTCTTCTTGAGGAAGAGCTGGAGTTCCAGGACACCGTGATCTTCGATGGAAAGGACGGACGCACCGTTCGGTTTCCCGATCTGGTAATCGGCAAAGACGATGTTCGTCGAGCCGACAACGACGAGGAGGCCGGACTGGAGCTGGGCCTTCACGGGGATGGACACATCCTTTGTGACGCCGTGGAGTGTGAGTTTGCCGTTGAGCGTTGTCTCGAACTGTTGGCCTTCGGTGAGGTTGGCGGGGATGGTGACCCTGTCACCAAGGACAAAGGTAGCCCTGGGGTATTTTGAATACTCGATCCCCTGGTTGCGAAGCTGGCCGTCGCGCATGTTGCTGTCGCTCTTCAGCTTCGTCATGTCGGCGTCGATGGTCGCGGATGTGACCGTATTGTTTTCGACGACGACGGTGCCGGTCACTCCGGTGGTGCGCCCAACAGCTGTCTGAAAGCCGACGCGGGCGAGCTCTTCGTTGACGCGGTAGCCGAGGAACGTCTGCTGGGAAGTATCGGGCGTCCAGGTGCCGTTGATGCCGGGAGCCGTGCTGGAACTCGAAGTCGTGGCTGCGGGTGTGCCCCCTCCGGTGGTGCTCGTTGCGGCAGTACCAGCCGCCGGCGTCTTCGTGGCCAGGGAGCCCACTGCACTTTCGAGCGAGACCTCGGGCGGGGCATCATCGCGGAGGATGAAGTACCAGAAGGCGCCACCAGCGACGACGATGATGGCGACGGCCGCGGCAAGCGTGAGGAGGAGTCGGGGTCGAAGCACGAGGTATCTCTCCGTCCGGCGGGGTATCCGGCAAGTGTCGGCCAAATTGCTGTGAGCTTCCTGTGGCCGGGAAATAAATGGTGAAGACGAGTTCGTGTGTTGACGGTCTGGTTGCGGGCACTGCATTCTCCTCCGGCCCGTGGCTCGGCGGGCGCTGGAGTGCGAGATGGCAGTCGAAATCTGGACAAACGGTGCGGGGCTTCCACGGGCGTTCGTCGCGCGTGCCCGGGCAGCCGAGGAAGCGGGTTTCGATGGCATCACCATCGTCGATTCACAAAACCTTTCGGGCGACCCGTACGTGGCCCTGGGGATGGCGGCAGCAGAGACCGAGCGGATCAAGTTGGGGACTGGAGTGACGAATCCGTGGACACGGCACCCGGCGGTGACGGCGTCGGCGATCGCAACAGTCCACGCAGTTTCGGGAGGGCGAGCGGTGCTCGGGATCGGGCGTGGAGACTCGGCACTCGCGCATATCGGGTTCGCACCCGCGCCCGTGAGTGTATTCGAGGCCTACCTCCGGCGGTTACAGGGGTATCTGCGGGGTGAGGAGGTTCCGTTCGAGGCGCAGGGCAATGTGGAGTCGCTCCACCTGGCGAACACACCGCGCACGTCGAAGATCGAATGGCTCAGGGCGGGGCGATTCCCGAAAGTCCCCGTCGATGTGGCAGCAACCGGGCCGAAAGTGATCAGGATGGCGGCGGTTGTCGCAGATTCGCTGACGTTCGCCGTGGGCGCCGACCTGAAACGCCTGCAGTGGGCGATGGCCCAGGCAAGGGAAGCACGTGAGGCGGCCGGCCTGGATCCCCTCGCAATGCCGCTCGGGGCGTATGTGAACGTGGTGGTGCATGAGGACCCGGAGGTTGCCGAGCACCTCGGCGAGGGTGGCCTCTCGCTTTTCGCCCGCTTCCAGGCAATGCACGGGCAGGCAGTTGGCCCGGCATCCGAGGAGGAGCGGCGCGTGACAGAGGCGGTTCACGACGCGTACGACATGACACGACACAGCCGTTCGGGGAGCGCCCAGGCGGGCGTTATCACACCCGGGTTCGCACGGGAGTTCGGGATCTTCGGGCCACCAGCGTATTGCGTCGAACGGCTGCGAGAGATCATCGGGCTGGGGCTCAGCCGGCTGGTCGTGGTCGGCGGGAGCCGGGACGCCGACCCGGCGGAAGCGTCGATGGCAGAATCGCGCTTTGTGGAGGAGGTCCTTCCAGGAGTGCGGGGTGGAGGAGTTGCCAGGGAGTAGTGGCCGAGGACGCAGATAGCTGTAACGGACCTCTCACAGTTCGAAGGGCTCGCCGTCCCAGTGTTCTCGGCGGACGATATCACGGACTGGCTTGCGCTTGAGCTTCATGAGCTGACGAACGGGCTTGCCCAGGTGAATGACGGCGCAGACAGCAACGTAATCGGGGATGTGGAGCAGTTCACGGAGCTGCGGTTCCTGGCCAATGGGCATCGTGGTCATGGTGCCGCCATAGCCTTCGTTGCGGGCTGCAAGGAGGATGTTCCAGGCGAGGGGATAGATGGAGGCGCCCCCGGCGAAGGCGATACGGTCGAGGTGGGCATCGACCGCGGCAACGACACGGAGATCAACACAGACGACGAGGACAACGGGCGCCTTGCGGTAAGGCTCAAAGAGGATGGGCGGTATGGGCGTCGCAGCGACAGTCGCTTCATCGACTGTCGAAGGTGTGTAGGTGTTGAGTGGTTGTTCGCCGGCGGCGGCCTGTGCGCTGTAACGCCGGGCGGATGGTTTCGCGCATTCAGCGATGGCATCCTTGGTGGCCGGGTTGCGGACCACGATGATGCTGCCTCCCTGCCGGTTACCGCCACTGGGAGCGAATCGGGCGTTCTCGAAGATGCGGGCGAGAACCTCATCGGGGATGGGATCGTCTGTGTAATCGCGGGCGGCAAAGGTGGTGCGCATCACCTCGTAGAGTTCCATGATGGCGGGCCTCCGGCAGAAGTAGCGGTCATTGTGCTGCGAGTGGCGGGAAACTGCATCCAGCCGGCAAGCGGTGGCCCGGGTGTGGAAGAATGCGGGTGACTAACGGGAACCGTGGCTCCAACCCGATCGGGAGGTTCGACATGGGTGCATACGAAGGGATCCGGGTGATCGACTTCACCCAGGGGATAGCAGGGCCGATGGCCTGCGGGCTGCTCGCTCAGCACGGCGCCGATGTGATAAAGGTCGAAGGCCCGGGTGGGGACCGCATGCAAGGAACGCGCGGCTACCTCGCGTGGAATTGCAATAAGCGGCGCCTCCCGCTCGACCTGGAAACGCCGCAAGGGCAGGAGGCCGCGCAGGCACTCATCGCGGGAGCAGACGTAGCGGTGTTCGACGCGCGCCCAGGCGAACTCGAGCGGCTGGGACTCGATGGCCCGTCGCTGACGGCCGTGCATGCCACCCTCATACATGCCTGGATGCCGATGTTCGGGACGGCCGGGCGCTGGGCTCAGACAGAGCCTGAGGAATCGTTGCTCGCGGCGGCAAGCTGTTCCGCGTTCGCTCAGTTCAGTTGGGGGGACGAACCGACCCACCTGATAACGCCACAGATAAGCTACGGACAGGCTATTCTCGCGGCCGGCGCCATCGGGGCAGCAATCTACGAGCGGGGGCAGAGTGGACGAGGACAGGCAGTGATCTGCACGGGCATTCACGGATACGGCGCTGTACGGAGTGGCGGTGCGATCCGGGCGGATGGAATGGTACGTATGGGCCTCGGCCGAGGGACACGTGGGGCGAGCCCGAACTACCGGCTCTACGAGTGCGCCGACGGCGAATGGCTGTTCCTCGGGACGCTGACAATGCCGTTCTTCTTGCGGGCCCTGGAGGCAATGGACCTGCTCGAAGTGCTGGCCATCGACGGCGTCGAGGGTGAACTCGCGAACATGCAGCGGCCACCCATGAGTGACGCCGTGATTGCGCGGCTGGAGGCCCGGTTCGCCGAACATCCACGTGAAGAATGGCTACAGGTCCTTCATGCAAACGGCGTACCGGCTGGTCCCGTTGGTGAGCGGCAGGAATGGTTCGATGGCGGCCAGGTTCGGGCGAACGAGATGCGCATCGAGCTCGAACATCCGGAGCTCGGACGGGTGTCGGTGCCCGGCGTCTCAGCGAAGCTGAAGGAGACTCCGGGTGCCGTTCGAAGCCTGATGACCGACAGTACGCTGGAGGAAGCGCTGGCAGCGCGGATGGATGGGTGGTCTCCACCCGCGCTTCCAGTTGAGGTGGCCGAAGGTGGGCCGCTGGCGGGGGTACGAGTCCTCGATGTGGGGAATGTCATCGCCGGGCCGTTCGGGCCAACCATCCTCGCGAACTACGGCGCGGATGTGATCAAGGTGGAGTCGCCGGAGGGAGATACGTTTCGCACGGCAGCGATCGGTTTTGCGGGCTGGAACCGGGGCAAGCGAAGTGTCGTGCTGGACATGAAGACGGCCGAGGGACTCGCAACCTTCAAGGAGTTGGTGAGGACATCGGACGTCGTCGTCGGGAATTTCCGGCTCGGGGTGCCAGAGCGCCTTGGCATCGACCACGCGTCGCTCGCCGCAGTAAACCCACGAATTATCTGTGTCGACGTTCTGGGGTATGGGCCGACGGGGCCCTTTGCGAGCGACCCGGGGTTCGACCCCCTCCTGCAGGCACGAAGCGGATTGATGAATGCCCAGGGCGGCGAGGACGAACCGGTGTTCCACACGATCCCGGTGAACGATGAGGCGAGTGGTCTCATGTCCGCCTTCGCGACGGTAACGGCACTCAACGCGCGCCTGCGTACGAATCGCGGCCAGCATGTTTGGACATCCCTGACGAACCAGAGCGTGGTGGTGCAGTCGGGCGAGCTGACGGACTTCGCGGGTGCGCCGCCTGTACCTGTGGGCTACCGGAATTGCAAGGGCGTGAGCGCCGGGCACCGCCTGTACGAATGCAGCGACGGTTGGATTGCGGTGGCGGTCACGAGACGGGAGCAATGGGCGGCCCTGTGCGAGGTCATTCGGCGGCCCGATCTCGAGACTCGCGAGGGTGGGCTCAGTAGCGGCCCGGAGAGTGAAGTCGCGGCCGAGGTGGCCGCCGCGCTCATTCGAATGGAGCGGGAGGAAGCAGCGAGTAAGTTCGTTGCAGCCGGTGTGCCCGCGACCATCGCGATTCGCTCGGAAGAGGCATACGAGGATGAGTGGTTGAACGCCAATAGGTTCTTGGAGGAGTACGACCTGCCGGGCCATGGGCGCGTACTCGGTGTGAGGAGTTACGCGGAGTTCTCGCGGACACCGGGTGGGTTCACACTGCCGGCGCCAGTACTCGGTGCACATACCGCCGAGGTCTTGCGAGAGATACGCGAAGCCTCAACCGTGTGAGTGGTAGCGCTTCGTATCATCGGCAACGTCACCGGCGATGAGCCCATCTGTGCAACGGGGGAGCGGATGGAGATGCGACACGCTCCCCCGTTGCGTTCGGTCAGCTACACGGTGGCAGCAGCGAGGTCCTCCATTCCACGGGGAACGCGGGGGACTTCGATCTTCTGGACCTCGCTGAGGACGTGCTGGAGGCGCTCGCGCTGCTCGGGCGTCTTCGAGGGCATGGAGAGACCGACACGGCTGGCGTATTCGCGGTGTTCACGGATGAAGCCGGGCAGCCGGTCATACGTCGAGGTTTGAGCGAAGACGCGGAGAACATCCTCGGGGATGGCCTTGCGCATCTCATCCCACTTGCCCTGGAGCGAGAGTTCGTGGAGTTGCATACCGAGGTCCTTGAGGCCGTGGACTTCAAAGACTTCGTGGTAGCTGCGGGTTGAGCCATAGAACGAGATCGGCTGGCGGAGTGCCTGGAGGCCCTGCTCGATGTCGGATTCGGTTTCACCGAAGACCGTGAATCCACCGCCGGAGATCTCGATGTCGCTCCAGGTGCGGCCGCTGCGCTTGAGGCCGATGGCAACGTTCGGGAGGACGACCTCACGCATGTACTTGTCGGTCATGAAGCCGTGTGGAAGGACGCCATCGGCGACGGTACCGGCAACACGTGCCATAGCGTCGCCAACGCAGGCGAGAAAGACCTTTGGCCGGGGGAAGTCGATCGGGCCCGGGTTGAAGTTCGGCGTCATGAGGGTGAAGTGGTAGTACTTGCCGACGAAGTCCGGCTTTTCGCCAGTCTGGAAGGAGTGCCAGACGGCCTTGAGCATCTGGATGTACTCCTTCATCCGCGTTGCCGGGGCGCCGGGCCAATCGACGCTGAAGCGATTCATATTGTGGCCCTTCACCTGGCTGCCAAGCCCGAGCGAGAAGCGGCCCCGGGTGAGGTGCTGGATGTCCCACGCTTCCATCGCGAGGACGGTGGGACTGCGAGGAAAGGCGATGGTGACGCTCGTCTGGATTTCGATCTTCTGGGTAGCGGCACCGCCGAGGGCTGCCGTGAGCATTGAGTCGTGTGCGGTTTCGGGCGTGCCGGCGATATCGTAGCCAAGTTCTTCGGCGTTGCGTGCGGCATCGGCGACCGTGGTGAGCCAGCTACCGCCAAACCCGGTGCTTACTCGCATGGAAGCAACCTCTCTATCAATGAAATGGAATGGGCCAACCCTACCGGCCGATGGGCCAGTTAGCAACGCGCACGTACGGGCCTGGCGGGTAGAATCCAACGCTGGCTGCGATTGCGGCGTATGGGGGGATGCGTGCTCGAAGGGACCCGGGTTGTCGAGTTGAGTTCGGATGTGAGCGGATCGTTCGCGGGGCGGCTGCTGGCCGCTTACGGGGCAGACGTGATCGTCGTTGAACCACCGGGCGGGCATCCGATCCGTTCGCTGCCGCCGCGGGCTGGCGAATCACCGGATGAAAGCATCCTGTTCGCCTACCTTGGTGCAGGGAAGCGAAGCGTGGTTCTGAACATCGAAGATGAGGAGGACGCTCACCGGGTGCGCCGGCTCATCGCGGGTGCCGCCGTGGTGATTGATTCGTATGCGCCGGGCGAACTCGCGGGCTTTGGACTGGACCCCGAGTCGCTGCTTTCGGCGCACCGGTCACTGGTTGTGTGCTCGGTCACCCCGTATGGGCAGGATGGGCCACACTCGCACTGGCGAGCGACTTCGCTCACGGCGGCGGCTGCGGGCGGACAGATGTCCATCTGCGGGGATGCCGATCAGCCACCGTTGAAACAGGCAGGGCACCAGGCCAGCTACCAGGCAGGATTACACGCATTCTCGGCCATTGTGACGGCGTTGTACGCGGCGGCCTCAACGGGTATCGGCGACTGGATCGATATCTCGATGCAGGAGGTCCAGACCTCGACGGTCGAGGGAGCCGGGCCGAACGCCATGAACGTCGGGAGCGAAGCCGGCCGGAATGCTGGCAACACGCCATTCGCACAATGGGGGATTCACCCCTGCAAGGGTGGGTATATTGGCGTGGCAGCAATGCCGCGGCAGTCTTTTGCTGTCTATGACTGCATCGGCCACCCGGAGCTGAAGGAAGACCCGGCGTTCGCCAGCGGGTGGGCCCTCGAAGCAAACGAAGTATTGAAGGTGCTCATCCCGGAGTGGACAGCGGAACGGACCGCGAAGGAGATTTTCGAGCACGCAGCAAAGTTCCGGGCTCCGTTCTCCATGATTCCAAACGCACGCGAACTGCTCGAATGGCCGGGACTACAGGCTGTTGGGTTCTGGAAAGACGTTGAGCACCCGGTGCTCGGGACGCATCCGCTGCCTTCCGCGCCGATCGCGTTCGAGGATGGGACGCGCGGCCGGGCGAAGCGGGCTCCGCTCCTGGGTGAGCACACAGCGGAAGTGCTGGCGGAGGCAGAGGCGCGCGACCTGGCAGCGGCACGAGCGAGCCACGCTTCGCACACGGGGCTGCCACTCGCATTCAGCGGTATTCGCGTGATCGACATGACGGCAGTCTGGGCAGGGCCGTATGGGACACGCTTCCTTGGCGACCATGGAGCCGAGGTGATAAAGGTGGAGGGGCCATCGGCTGCCGACCCGGTACGGACAATGACCGGGGCGCGGACCTCACCAGAGATCAACCAGAGCTTCTACTTCAACGAGTACAGCCGGAACAAGCTCGGGATCAGCCTCGATATCAAGCAACCGGAGGGGATGGCGGCACTGAAGCGGCTCATCGCCACTGCAGATGTCTTTATCGAAAATTGGAGCAGTGGTGTTGCTGGTCGGCTGGGCCTGGGATTCGAGGCACTGAAGCAGATCAAGCCGGATATCATCTACATCTCGATGCCCGGATTTGGCCACACGGGGCCCGATGCCGACCGGATCGGATTCGGGCCGACAATCGAGCAGATGGGCGGGCTCGTGGCCCTGCAGGGTTACGAAGGCGGACCACCCCATCGGAGCGGAATCTCCTATGGCGACCCGATTTCGGGAACAGTCGCCGCCGGGGCCGTCGCAATGGGCTTGATCGAGCGGACGAAGACCGGAAAGGCGTTCTATGCCGCAATTCCGCAGCGCGACGCCATCCCGTCGCTCATCGGTGAGTTCGTCATCGGCGAAGCGCTGGGGCATCCACTGCCGACGCAGATCGGGAGCCGCGACGTGGAGATGGCACCACACAACGTTTATCGTGCGAAGGATACTGCGCCGCGCGCGGCACTCGGTGCGATGGGGCGCCCGCTGCTGGAGTTCGTCGATTCCTGGGTGACGATCGCCGTTGATACAGAAGCGGCGTGGACCGGCTTGAAGAACGTCATCAATGACGGAAGGCTCGAGGATCGGCGGTTTGGAACGATAACCGGGAGGCGCGCAGCAGCGGCCGAACTCGATGCCATTATTGGTGAGTGGACGGCCCAACGCGATGCGGATGAAGCAGCGGCACTTCTGCAGTCTGCGGGAGTAGCGGCGTCACCAGTACTGTCGCCGGTGATGATGACGAAAGACGAGCATCTCCTGGCGCGCGACTTCTTCATGCCGTTTGTTCACGCGGATATCGGGGACTGTGTTACGAGCCGCCCGCCCTGGCGGTTCAAGAATCGTCCGCCACGGCCAATCCGGGCGGCACCCCGCTTCGGCGAGCACACCCGAGACGTGTTGAGGCGGATCGGGGGGTATAGCGATACAGAGATCGAGGCACTGGCAGAGAAAAATGTGATCACCGATGACCTGATCGCCGGTGCGGCAGGGTAAGCTGCGCGAGCCGGGCAGGCAAAGGAGGATTCAATGGCCGCAATTGACTTCATGAAGCAGACACTGACGTTCGTGCATCGAGGGTTCATGGGAGCGGGCGATGGGCTCTCGGACGAGCAGCTGCACTTCGTACCCGAGGGACAATCGCACTCGGTTGCATGGTGCATGTGGCATGGCGCCCGCATCGAGGACCTCTTCTTCCAGCAGATCTTCCAGGGGAAACAGAGCGAATGGGATGAAGGGGACTGGGCAGCGAAGACCGGGCTGCCGGAAAAGGGCTTCGGGACAGGACAATCGAATGAGGACGCTCGTGCGGTGCAAATCACGTCTCGCGATGCTTTCCGCCAGTACCAGGAGCGCGTCGGCGAACGGGCGATGGCCTATCTCGACACGATTGGAGACGAAGACCTTACGCGCGAGGTGAAGCTCGGAGAGAAAACCGAGACCCTCGGGGAGTCGATCAACCTGCACCTCGTGATCCATCTCAACGGGCACCGGGGCGAGATCAACCTGCTCCGCGGGATGATGGGATTCGACCCTGTGCTGCTGAACCAGGGGGGCTGACGGGAGGACCTGTCACCGGGTTGGCCTACAATCAGCACGATGGACCTGGCCGCTTACGTTCGTGATATCCCCGACTTCCCTCAGCCGGGTGTGCTGTTTCGCGACATCACGCCCCTGCTCGGAGACCCTCGAGCGTTTGGTGAAGCTGTCCATCGGCTGGCCTCGGAGGCGGAGCGGTGCAATCCAGAGGCGATCGTGGGGATTGAGTCGCGGGGGTTCCTGTTCGGCGGTCCCGTTGCGATCAGCCTCGGGCTACCGTTTGTGCCCGTACGAAAGCCAGGCAAACTACCCGCCGAGCGGATGAGCATCGAGTACGCGCTGGAGTACGGCGCGAATCAACTCGACATCCACAAGGACGGGCTGGCGCCCGGGCAGCGAGCCTTCATTATCGATGACGTCCTGGCGACCGGGGGGACCGCAGCCGCGACGGCTGCGCTGGTGGAGTTGCTCGGGGCCGTGCCCGCCGGGTTTGGCTTCCTCATCGAGATCAGGCCATTGGAGGGCCGGCAGCGGCTTGCCGGGTACCCCGTTGCAAGCCTCGTCTCGTACTGAATCGCAGAGATTGGTTGCCCCAGAGCGCTATGTCTCGTGTCTCGTGTTGCAGAACCATATTCAAGTAGTTCGTTACTCTCATCTGCACTTCGGCCGGTGGTAGCATCGAAGTCATGGACTCGACAACCGCGGACCTTGCCCTCGTGACGGGTCTCTATCGGACGACGAACGCAGCCGTGCGTGAGCTCGACCAGCGGCTCGGAAGAGAGCATGACATCACGTTCATCCAGGCTGTGACCCTCCTCGCGATCGACTCGTTCGACCGCCCACAGCCACACCTGGTGGCCGATTACCTCTCGCAGCAATCACAGACGGTCACCGGTGTGCTCGACAGGCTCGAGCGGGCCGGGCACGTGACACGGCGCCGGGACCTCGGCGACCGGCGTGCCGTGCGACTCGAGCTGACCGAGAGTGGCCAAAAGCTCGTCAATGAGATGTCGAAAACGCTGCGGCGGCACGTGGAAGAGGTACTCCAGGGGCTGGACGAGACGACACGGGAGCACCTGCGGAAGGATCTCGGCGAACTCGAGCAGTCTATCCGGGCGACGACCTCAGCACGGTAGGGGACACGCGGTAGACTCTCGCCGTGACCGACGTCATTTCCATTCGCATCCTGGCCGACCGGTTCGAGGCGCTCGATCAGACCCTCCTCCCTCATGAGGAGCGGCTTCTTCCGCTGGAAACCATGGAAACGGTGTGCGAGGCGATCTCCTCGCTACGAGTGCGGGGAGCGCCACTGCTGGGGATTGTCGGAGCGGCAGGGCTCGCGGTTGCGGCAGGCGAACTGGGAACCAGTGACGAGGCACTGCGAGCAGGTGCTGCCCGAATCATTGCGACGCGGCCGACAGCTGTGGACCTCTCGGCCCGGACCAACGAGGCACTGGCGGTCGCGCTGGCCATGCCGGTCATGCACCGTGAGAAGGCGCTGTGGGAGTTCGCACGGCGGCTCCATCTCGAGCGGGTGGACGAGGACTACCAGATCGCACGGGCGGGGGCGGCACTCCTCCCCAAGGGATCCCGGGTACTCACGCATTGCAATACCGGGGCACTTGCCACAGGCGGTATCGGGACAGCGCTCGGGGTGATCCGCCTCGCGTGGGAGGCGGGACAGCTCACCCGCTGTTTCGCGACAGAGACACGGCCACTTTTGCAGGGTGCACGGCTCACAGCGTGGGAACTGAAGCGATTGGGCATTCCCGCGTCGCTCCTTCCGGACACCGCGGCCGCGTTGCTTCTCGCCTCCGGCCACGTGACTGCAGTAGTCACGGGAGCCGACCGCATAGCGGCAAATGGGGACACCGCCAACAAGGTTGGGACGTACGGATTGGCGGCAGTCGCCGCCAGGCACGGCGTGCCGTTCTACATTGCAGCACCGACAAGCACAGTCGACCTCGCATGCCCCGACGGTCACTCGATTCCAATCGAGTTCCGGGATGGCGGAGAGGTTGGCGGGTTTGCCGGACAACGCTGGAGTCCCGAAGGCATGGATGCGTACAATCCGGCGTTCGATGTAACGCCAGCCGAGCTGATCACAGGCATCGTGACAGAGCGTGGAGTGGCAACGGCGCCCTTTGCCGAATCACTTCGACAGATCGCCGCGCGGCGTGTGACGGCATGAGCACGTAGACTGATCCCAACTCCGACCCGTGAGAACGCCATCCGTGATGCAGCCTATCGACCTTGCCGTGCTTGGTGGCTCCGGTTTCTATGAGATGCCGGGGCTCGAGGTGACCGAGGAGATCCTGGTGGATACCCCTTTCGGGTCCCCGAGCGATGCAATTTGGATCGGGATGCTCGAAGGGCGGCGGGTTGCCTTCCTTGCGCGCCACGGGCGATACCACACGCTCTTACCTTCGGAACTTCCACAGCGAGCGAACATGTGGGCGTTGAAGTCGCTGGGGATTGAACGCGTGCTCGCGATATCCGCGGTCGGAAGCCTGCGGGAAGACTACGCGCCGCTCGACATGGTGGTGCCCGGCCAGCTCATCGACCGAACGCGGGGAACGCGAGCAGGGACCTTCTTTGGAGACGGGCTGGTCGCCCACGTTGGCTTCGCTGACCCATTCTGTCCGGAAATGCGGGAAGCGGTGACGAAGGGGGCGCGAAGTGCAGGGGTGCCAACCCATGATGGTGGGACATACGTTGTCATCGAAGGGCCGGCGTTCGGGACGCGCGCCGAAAGCGAGCTGTACCGATCGTGGGGTGCGAGCGTCGTCGGAATGACAGCACTCCCGGAAGCGAAGCTGGCGCGCGAGGCAGAGCTCTGTTACGCGCTTCTCTCAGCGGTGACCGACTACGACGCATGGCATGATGAGCACGAGGCTGTCGATGCAGCAACCGTCTTCGCCGTACTCCAGCAGAATGTCGAGGCAGGGCGTGCGGCAGTTCGCGAAATGGTGAAGGCGATGCCACTTGCGGGCAGCTGTGGCTGCAGGCACAGTCTCGATTCGGCCCTCGTGACGCTACCCGAGCACGTGCCAGCGGCGACGCTCGACCGGCTGGAGCCGATCCTGAAACGACGCCTGGGGGCTGTGACGAGATGACACTATTGGTCGCGGGTTGGGTGGCGATCGACGAGATCGAGACGCCGTTTGCCAGGGTCCACAACCAGCTCGGGGGGAGTGCGACGTGTGCCGCACTTGCCGCCGCGCTCTTCACGGATGTCCGGTTACTGGCGGCAGTCGGCGAGGATTTCCCCGACAGCCACCGGCGCCAGTTTGAAGGCCGGAGGATTGATCTTGCCGGCGTCACGGTAGAGCCGGGTGAGACGAGCCGGTGGGGCTGCCGGTATCACTACGACATGAACTCGCGGGACACCCTCTATACGGTGGTTGGGGTGAACGAGAACTGGGAACCTTCCCTGCCGGCAGGCTGGGAGCACTCGGAGACAGCGTTCCTGGCAGCAGGTCACCCACTCCTCCAGCGGGGAATCATCAATTCGTTGACAGCGCCCAAAGCAACCATGGTGGACACCATCAAGTTCTTCATCGACGGCGCATTGCCCGAACTCCACGAGACGATGAAGCACGCCGATTTCGTGGCGGTGAACGAAAGCGAAGCTCGCGAACTGGCAAAGACCCCCAGCATTGCAAAGGCAGGACGCGCGTTGTTGCAGGGCGGAGCGCGAGGGGTGCTGATCAAGCTCGGTGAATACGGGGCCGCCTACTTGAGTGCAGAAGACTACTTCGTGGCGCCGGGATACCCACTCGAGGAGGTGGTCGACCCAACCGGAGCAGGAGATGCGTTTGCCGGCGGATTCCTTGGCTATCTCGATAGCGCACCATCGGTGAGTCCCGCAGAGGTTCGGAAAGGGATCATCTATGCCTCGGCTGTTGCATCGTTCCAGGTGGAGGGCTTCGGCCCCTCGCGTATGCTGACGTTGACCCGCGACGAGGTGGAGGAGCGCTACCGGGAGTTCCGGCGCTTCACCCACTTCGAGCCCTGGGACGAGGCTATCGAATAATGGCCGCAGGCGAGGCGCGCTGGCAGGGAGTCGCCGGGAAGGACCCGGATTTCGTCGTCCAGCCCCTGCGCGACCCCGCACAGATCCGGGAGTTGCTCGCACCACGGGTGGAATACACGGCCTACGCACTCGGACAACTCGAGCCTGCGTTATTCGTGCGGACACGGTGGTTCTGGGCCCGGGGCACAACCGGTACAGGGCTCGTGCTGCACAGCCGGGGCGGCCTCGGTGACGCGACGTTCGTGATGGGCGACCCGGATGCCGTCGCTGCAATCCTGTCGATCCAGCCAGGGAATGCACACACCTACGCGACGTGCCAGCCGCAGCACCTCGATGCTCTGAAGCAGGTCTACCGGCTCGCTAATCAGCAACCCATGATCCGGATGAGTGTGACGAGCGGTGAGTTCCAGGGAGTATCGCGCGTACCGACGGTTGCGCTGGGTGGTGTCGACATCCGGCGCATCAACAGCCTCTACGGGAGTGAGGGTGGCCCGAGTTACTACATCCCGGAGCATATCGACGCGGGTGTCTATCGTGGTGTGGTGATCGAGGGGCGGCTGGTTGCCATCGCCGGCACGCATGTCGTATCGCGGCAGGAACGGGTTGCGGTCGTTGGAAACGTATTTACCCACCCGGCCTACCGGGGGTACGGCTTCGCCACGGCGGTCACAAGTGCCGTGACGACAGAATTGCTCAACTACTGCAAGACGGTCGTACTCACGGTAGACCCCCACAACTCGCCGGCGGTGGCCGCGTATCACCGGCTGGGGTACCGGGAGGTGTGCCAGCTGGTGGAGGCAAGCGCAGCGAGGAAGGATCCGTCGGGGCTCGGCTCGGCGTTGCGGCGGTGGCGAGCGGCTATCCGAGGCCGAAAGTATGATGGATTCTTCGTGACGCTCTCCGGGCACTGAGTGCCGGCGTCCGTTTCACACTCATCACTGACCACCGCACGCGCGGAGCCATTTGAGAGGTACCTGCAGATGACCGTCCCCAACGACATTGCGAACCATAGCCTGGCGCCCGAGGGGGTGAAGCGCATCGAGTGGGCGAACCGCGAGATGCCGGTTCTTTCACTCATCCGTGAACGGTTCCAGCGGGAGAAGCCGCTACAGGGGATTCGGATGACGGCCTGCCTGCACGTAACGACGGAGACGGCGAACCTCGCTATTACCCTGCGAGACGGCGGAGCAGAGCTGCGTGTCTGCGCGAGTAACCCCCTTTCGACACAGGACGACGTTGCGGCGGCACTCGTGAACGAGTACGGCATCCCGGTCTTCGCGATCTGCGGAGAGGACAACGAGACTTACTACAAGCACATCCACCAGGCGCTGGAGCACCGCCCACAGCTTACGATGGACGACGGCGCGGATGTCGTCGCCGTCCTCCACAAGGACCGGCGAGACCTGCTTCCAAACGTGGCCGGCGGGACGGAAGAGACGACGACGGGCGTCATCCGGCTACGGGCGATGGCGGCCGATGGTGCACTCGGCTACCCCATCGTGGCGATCAACGAAGCGGACACCAAGCACCTCTTCGACAACCGCTACGGAACCGGGCAATCGACGATGGACGGTATCATCCGGGCGACGAACGTATTAATCGCGGGAAAGATCGTGGTGGTTGCGGGTTACGGGTGGTGTGGCCGGGGCGTCGCAAGCCGGGCTCGGGGACTGGGCGCACAGGTCATCGTGACGGAAGTGGATCCGATCAAGGCGCTCGAAGCGGTGATGGACGGGTATCGCGTGATGCCGATGTCGGAGGCGGCTCCGATCGGCGATATCTTCGTGACGCTCACCGGCGACTGCAATGTGATTGATCGCGACGACCTGGAGGGCATGAAGGATGGCGCGATCATGGCGAACAGCGGCCACTTCGACAGCGAGATCAACCTCAAGGCATTGCGGGCACTCTCAGAAGGGACGCGGAGGGTTCGGGAATCGGTGGACGAATACCGGATGCAGGACGGCCGGAAGCTCTATCTGCTGGGCGAGGGCCGGCTCGTGAACCTGGCGGCGGCCGAGGGCCATCCGGCAGCGGTGATGGATATGTCGTTCGCGAACCAGGCCCTGGGTGCCGAATGGATCGCGCAGAACGCGAAGAAGCTCGAGAAGAAGGTCTATGAGCTGCCACACGAGGTGGACGAGGAGATCGCCGCGCTGAAACTGAAGGCGATGGGCGTCAGCATCGACTACCTGACCGAGGAGCAGCGGCGGTACCTGACGAGCTGGCAAGAGGGCACGTAGGCCCTTCAATTCGCGGTGCTGGCACAGTGTCACGGGGTGCGTCCCACTCCCTGTGAAGCGCTGGCGGATTACCGTTGGATTCCGAGTTGGTTCGCGCCACGATGGAGCCGCAGGCTCGCTCGCAGCGACTGTAGCACGATGAGCCACGACTTTGAGCTCTAACGTGCGCCCCTGGTTGGCACTTTCCCCGGCGGGCGCGGGGGCTACCGCAGTGAAATGGACGCAGCCTCTTCCTTCACAAGGGCAGCGATACGAGCGGAGGGAATGCCGATCGCACGCGCAGCTTCATCGATCCGATAGCTGTAGTACTGATCGGTAAGGCCAATGGCGTTGAGACGGACTCGAAGGCCCGGGCGAAGACGAAGGAGTTCGTAGACGGATGCAGTATCGGGGTAGGTGGCGGTAGTCATCTCTCAGCCTCCGGGCGGGCATGTGTCTGGCGGGAGGATTCGACTGTTCGAGGGTACGCCCGCGGTGGCGCGGAGTCAGCGGTTTGGACCAAACATTGACGAAAGTTGCATAGGGGTCATCGGCCAGGCCGATAGCACCGGTAGCGGTACGGCGCTCACTCGAAAATCTCAGGATTCGACTTCGGCGAGCACTTCACCGGTATGTTCGCCGAGGCGTGGCGCCGGACGGCGGAGTTCCCACGGTGTGGCACTGAAGATGTAGGGCGCACCTGGCATGAGGGCGTCGCCATCGAGACCTTCGCCGGTGGCGGGCACAAAGAAGCCGCGATCGTGGAGGTGGGGGTCGTCGAGTGTCTCATCGGGGGAGCGGACGATACCCCATGCCTGGCCACGCTCCTGGCCGCCGCGATAGATCTCCTCTGCAGTGTGGGAGTGGAAGAAGCGGTGCACTTCTGCATTGATCTCGGCGGCCTCGGGGCTTCCGCGGCCCGGCTGACGGTTTCGCGGGTCATCGAATCGCGGCTCGTCGAAGTTCACGCCGTAGCCTTCAGACCGGAACCACTGCTTGATCTTCTTCCAGCTGGCGTTGTCGCGGCCGATACCAAAGACATTGACCAGGCCGTCGCTGGCCTCGTGAATCCATGGTTCGGTGCGCTGGACAGAAGCATGGCGGCCGGTCTGACGAATGATGTCCTGTCGCTTGTAGAACCAGTAAGGGAGGCCGACTTCGGTGGTGGCGTTCAGTGCTTCGTGCATCGAGACATCGACGTACTGGCCCTCCCCGGTTGCGTCACGGTAAATGAGGGCAGCGAGGATACCCATCGCGGCGTAGTGGCAGGCCGTCTGGTAGCCCTGGTCACCGTGGCCGCGGATGGGTGGGGCACCAGGGGCGTCCCCGGGATCGTACCCGTTCATGTTCATGTTGCCCCCGAGGGCGAGGGCGACCATGTCGCTCGACCGGTAATCACTCCAGGGACCGTCCTGGCCGAATGGCGTAATCGAGCAGAAGATAAGCGCCGGGCGCTGGTCGCGCAGGGCCGGGTAGCCCAGGCCGAGCCCGGGGAGCCGGCCCGGCGCGCCATCTTCCACGACGATATCGGCCGTGGATATCAGGACACGCAGGCGGTCACGGTCAGGCTCCTCATTCGTGTAGTTGAGGACGACAGAGCGCTTGTTGGTGTTGTGGTACCAGAAGTTGAGTGATCGGTTCGGCCCGGGAATATCGCGGACGAAGGGACCGATTCGCCGGGCAGAGGAACCTTCCGGTGGCTCGACTTTGATGACATCCGCACCGAGATCGGCAAGGAGTTTGCCCGCGTACTGGCCGAGTTCGTCGCAAAGTTCAATGACGCGGAGGCCAGCGAGCGGGCCGCTCACATCAGTACCCCATTCGCCACGTGCGCATCGATCTCCGCCTCCGAGAGGCCGAGGACCTCGCGAAGGACCTCGCGGGTGTGTTCGCCAAGGAGCGGCGAAGCACTGCGCAGTACACCGGGACTGGCCGAAAGGCGCGGGGCGATACCGTCGTATTCGGTATCGCCCAACTCGGGATGGGGAAGGATGCTCCACCAGCCACGTGCCCGCAGTTGCGCGTCACGTTCGAAGCGATCACCCGGCTTCTGGCAGACACCGGCCCGAACGCCCGCGGCCTGGAGAATCTGCATCGCTTCGTAGTCGGTGAACTCGGAGGTCCAGGCTTCGATACGAGCATCGAGTTCGTCCTGGTTGGCGAGGCGGCTGGCGTTCGTCGCGAAACGGGGGTCAGCGGCCCACTCAGGTTCGTCCATGGCACGGACGAGGGCCTCCCACTCGGCATCATTCATGACGGCCAGGGCGATCCATCGGTCATCGCCAGCGCAGGCATATGTCTTATGGGGGGCGACGGCGGGCTCCCAGGCGCGGTTTCCGGGCGGCATCCCATCGCGACGCCAGCTGCGGCCGTTGACTGTCTTGTCGAGAACGGCGGGACCATTGAGGACAATGCCGGCTTCGACCTGGGAGATGTCGATCTGCTGGCCCTCGCCAGTCCGATTGCGATGATGGAGAGCCGCCATGATGGCGACAGCAGCGGTGTAGCCAGCCGTGTGATCCATGTAACTGTAGCCCCACCCGGCCGGTGGCTTACCAGGGAGGCCGGAGGTGAAGGTGAGGCCACTCAGCGCCTGGGCGGTTGGGCCCCAGGTGGTGAACTCCCTGTCGCGGCCGCTGTGGCCGAAGCCGGAGATGGCACAGTAGACCAGGCGCGGATTGATAGCGCGAAGCCTGTCCCAGCCGAGGCCCCAGGACTCGAGAACCCCGGACGAGAAGTTCTCGACGAGGACGTCGCTGACAGCGATGAGCCGTTCGAGGAGCTCCATGCCATCGGGGTGGCGGGCGTTGAGGAGAATGCTCTTCTTGTTGCGATTGAAGTGGTTGAAGAAGCCGCTGTTGTTGAGATTGGGCGCGTCGCCGACGATGGGGCGGCCGAGGCGGATCGAGTCGGCGGCCTGTTCGTGCTCAACACGAATAACCTCGGCCCCAAAATCGGCAAGGAAGCGGGTGGCGGACGGCCCGGCGATGACCCAGGTGAGGTCGCAAACGCGGACACCCTGGAGGGGAGGCGGCATGGAGCCGATTCTACGCGCGACGCCGGGAGCCGCGCGAGAGGGTAATGATGAGTGACGAGCGACGGGACTGCACTCGGGCTCGGAACGGCACTGACGACGATGCACCGGACGAACGAGCCCAGGGTGCAAGAACTGCTGGGAATTCCCGAGACGGTGCAGACGGCGGCGCTCATCCCGGTCGGTTGACCCAAGGGGAAGTTCGGGGCGGGGCTGCGGAAGCCGGTGATTGGCACCCGCTGGCCACGGAGCTGGAGGGCAAACACCTGCGTGGCTGCTGATTGCAAGCAAGACGCCGTTCGAGGTCACCGCCCGGTCATCCGGCGGGCGTCGCCGGCCCTTGTGGACGCGGGATGACCGACCCGGTGGTGGCTTCCAGCGCCCCGCTGCCAGAGGTGCTATCCTCGTAGGGTCACATCCGTCGAGAGGTTTCGGTCTTGGCGTACTCCATCATCGACACGTGCATCGGCTGCACAGCCTGCACGAAGCGCTGCCCAACGAATGCAATCACGGGCGAGCGCAATCAGCTCCACGTCATCGATCCGACGCTGTGCATCGACTGCGGTGCCTGCGGCGTTGTCTGCCCGCCCGAGGCGATCCTCGACAAGTTCGGTGAAGTCTGCCGCGGGCTCAAGAAGAACGAGTGGCCGCATTCGGTCACAATCGAAGAGAAGTGCATTGGGTCGGGCTGTGAGCTCTGCATCAACATCTGCCCATTCGATGCACTGAGCCTGCAATTCAACGAGCGGATCGACGACTTCTTCGGGGTTAGCACGGTGGACCTCAAGAAGTGCACCGGCTGCCGGCTCTGCGAAGACGTCTGCGGTTGGGACGCGATCCATATCTTCCCGCTCCAGGACGAGATGTTGAAGGACTGGAGCGAACTGACACCGGAAGAGCAGGTACTGGTGAAAGCAGCCCGTGAAGCCAAGGCGATCCAGGGCTTCTAAGGATTCGCTGATCATTGGCGTTCATAGACGGCGAGGACGGCAGAGACGGGGCTGGGTGGCTATTGACGCCGGGTGCACGGGGTCCTGGCGACGGATTTTGGCCACTCGCGGGCCATCTGCCCCTCTTTGTGGGGCATTTTTATGGTTTTGAACAGGCTTTCGCCCGGCCTCTGACTCAGCCGGCCGCCATGAGCGCCTGTGCCCGGGCTCTCATCAGCAGGTTCGCCGAGGCGAACGCGACGTGGAGCAGGTTGAGGTTCTTGGCGATGCCCCGGTAGCGGGTCTTTCGGAACCCGAAGTCACGTTTCACGATGAGAAAAGGGTGCTCGACGAGGGCGCGCACCGCCGCTTTGCGAGATTCGATGGCCCGGTCATGAGCGGTCATCTGTTTGAGGATGCCCTTGCGGGGTGCGACCCGGAACTCCACGGTCGAAAGGTGGTCATCGGCCCTGAGAGCGGCCCGCTTCTCGATGCCCTGGTAGCCGGCATCGGCGTAGACGAGGCGATCGTCTTCACGCACCAGCGCTCCCGCCTGGTCCAGGTCGTGGACGTTCGCCGCGGTTGCCGTCACCGTGTGCACGTAGCCCGTCCCCGCATCTGCCCCGATGTGCGCTTTCATTCCGAAATGCCACTGCTTGCCCTTGCGGGTCTGGTGCATCTCCGGGTCCCGTTTCCCCTCGCGGTTCCTGGTCGAACTGGGTGCGGCGATGATCGTCGCGTCGACCACACTGCCGCCCCGCATCACCCACCCGTTCGCCTCGAAGAGCCGGTTCTGTGCCTCGAACAGGGCCTTCCCGAGCTGCTGCTCCTCCAGGAGGTGACGAAAGTGCAGCAAGGTGGTTGCATCCGGCGTCTGTTCGACGCTGAAGTCCAGGCGCATGAACCGGCGCATCGCGTGGGAATCGTAGATCGCTTCTTCGACCCCCTCGTCGGAGAGTGAGAACCAGACCTGCAGCAGGTACATGCGCAGCATCGTTTCGAGCGCTCTTGGCTTGCGGCCCCGCTCGCCCTTGAAGTAGTGCGGCTCGATCAACCCCAGCCACTCGGTCCACGGGATGACCTCGTCCATCATCGTCAGAAATGTCTCCCGGCGGGTTACCCGGCGGCGCATCCCATACTCGACATCGGTGAAGCTCGGCTGCATTTCCTTCATGTGCGCAGTCTACCTGCTCACCCGCTGCCGGCCCGTCCTACGCACCCGCGCGGTACTGCCACTCCGCCCGCTCTGCTCTGGCAGGTACCGAGGGGCGAATTAATCAGCGAATCCCTAAGAGCCTTTCCCACTGAATCCACGAGAGCGGGCTCGCCAACGGTGAGCCCGCTTCTTGTTGTTACCCCAGGTAACGGTCGATCTTCTCGGCGAGGCGAAAATCGCGGTCCGTAAGGCCGTGGGCGTCGTGGGTCGAGAGGCGAATCTCCACCTGGTTGTAGACGATGCGGAGGTCGGGGTGATGATTCATTGCTTCAGCTGCCATCGAGACGCGGGTGACAAAGCCAAAGGCATCGATATGGTCGGAAAACGTGAAGGCCCGGGTGATGGCGTCACCATCGAACGACCAGCCCGGGAGCGTGGCAAGGCGTTTACGCGCTTCGGAGTCGGAGAGCCTGGCGGACATGGGAGCCTCCCTGGAAACGTGAACCTCGTGCTAACCGCCTGTAAGGGGTGAGGGCGATAGTATCAGTGACGAATGGACGTGGACCGGCTGCGGACGAAGCGCGGTGACAGGCGCTGGTTCCTCGGCCTCACCGGTGCGGCTGCTGGTGCGGCGGGGCTGGTGGCGGCCGGCTGTGGTGGCGGCAAGAAGAGCACGCCCGCGGATAGAACGACCGGCAGCGTATCTCCAGGTACGGCAACCGCCTCGGCGACGGGCGTCTCTTCGGGCGACAGGCAGCGCGGTGAGACGCTCCGCTACACAGGGTACGTAGCAAGCGACGGGGTCTACGATCCGCACAAGACACAGGCCGGGCCGTTCTATGGACAGCAAGCACTGGTCATGAGCCGGCTGCTGACCTACCAGAGCCAGACTGACGGGATCGTCATGCCCGACCTGGCGATGGCGAAGCCGGAAGCGCCGGATGGCCAAACGCTCGTCTTCCGCCTGAACCCGGCTGCACACTGGCACGATCGTGATCCACTAAACGGCCGCCAGGTAACCGCCGACGACGTCAAGTTCAGCTTCGAACGGCAGATGCAGGGCGACAGCTCGTTCATCCGCAAGGCACAGTGGGCGAACATTGACAAGATCGAGGCAACCGATCCACAAACGGTGACATTTCACATGAAGGCGCCGCTCGCAGCCATGGTCGAGCGCTTCGCCGACGTCAACGCCTTCATCATCGCGCCGGAGATGGTCGCGAACGGGCGAACCTTCGATAAGGATGCCCAGGTTGGAAGCGGGCCATTTCGCTGGGTGGAATGGAACGAGGGGCAGTTCGCGAGTGTGGCACGGAACCCGAAATGGTTTGGCGAGGAGGGGCATCCGTTCCTCGACGGGGTGACAGTAATCCAGCCCAAGGACAGCACCGAGGTCGAAGCGAAACTGCGCACCAAGGGGCTCGATGTCGCGTTCGTGGGGCGGCCAGCAGCAGAGCGGCTGAAAAAGGCGGTCCCGGCGTTGGAGGAATCGACGGTCGGGCGGTCGCTGTTCTTTGGGATGCGATTCTTTGTCCAGACGGCGCCGTTCGATGATCCGCGATTCCGGGCAGCGATGAGCATGGCGGTCGACCGGCGGGACATGCTCGTGCAGTTTTTCGCCGGGTCGGGAGATGTGAACCCGTGGGTGAGCTGGCCAATCAAGCGATGGACGCTGCCACAGAATGAGCTGGCAACGGTTCCCGGTTACCGCCAGGGAGAGGTGGGCCGCGCGCAGGACATCACGGAAGCGAAGGCACAGTTGGCAGCGTACACCAACGAGAAGAAGCTGCCGGACGCGATCAACTTGTTCGTGCTGGATGATGCTGAGACCACATTGAAAATGGGGAGTGTCATTCGCGACCAGATTCGGAAGAACCTGGAGTTGCCGGTCACGGTGTACCCGGTATCAATCAAGCAGCTGACCGCGGGGATGCTGAGCAGTGAATATACCTGGGCGGCCGCTCCCGATATCGGCTGGGTAGACCTGGATGACTGGGTCTACCCGTACTTCCACAGTGCCGGGACGAAGAACACGTTTGCGCTGCGCGATACGGACCTCGACAGGCTGATCGAGTCGCAACGAGTGGAGCTCAACGAGTCGGTGCGACGAGACACCGGGTTTCAGATCCAGCGGCGGCTGTTGCAGCTCAACGCGGGGGTGAACTTCGTCAGTGAGACGGTGGTGGCGCTGCGCTGGCCGTACGTCCGCGACTTTCCACTCGATGCAGCCGACGGATACCAGCACCGGTTTGCGGATACGTGGATCGACAAGAGCAACCCGGCCTTCAAGGGCCGGTAAGCTCAGCTGGCAAGACGAATATCGAACCGGTAGCCGGAGCCGCGCACCGTTCGGACGGAGCGTGCCGCGGGTGTCTGATCGAGCTTGCGGCGGATGTTCGAAACGTGGCGCCGAAGGATCTGCAGGTACCGGTCATCGGCCTCGGTACCCCAGCCCCGCTCGATAATCTCGCTTGCGCTAACAGTGCGGTTTGGATGTGAAAGCAGGAGGGCCAGGATCTCGGCTTCGCGGTCGGTGAGGCTGACTTCGTGGCCGGCAAACCGCAAACGGCCACGAAGCGGGTCGAGTTCACAAGCCCCGGCGACGACGAGTTCCGCTGAACTGGTACCATCGCGGGCCATCGCACGCATCCGGCGCAACACCGCCGGCGAGTCAATCGCACCACGGGCGAGGCTATCGATCTCGGGCCGGTAGCCCGAAGGGATTGCGATACCCGGGCTGGATTCGAGCTGAAGATAGAGGACGGGGACGAGGCGCCATCGGCGGTCCTGCTGGAAGCGGGCGGCGACGCTCTGTTGTTCGTCGACAGTCATGCCGCTCAGGACGAGGAGGTCACAGACATGGCCCGTGCTGTGTGCGATCGCCTCGCGCAGGTTCGATCGAAGTTCGACGACCAGTCCGTCGGCGAGGAGGTTACGGCCCTCCAATGCTGGTGGTGTGCCCGGTGCGATTGCGAGAACCGTGGGCAATGGACTCCTCCGCCTGCAGCCTGGCGAGAGCGGCACGCGCGGACTGATGCCCGCGAGGGACACGCTTTGTCGCCAACACTCATGCTACGGAGGCGGCACCCGCGAACGAATCGGGATCTACCCCAGAAAGGGGTGGCGAACCCCTTTCTGGCTGCTCGGCAGCGCCTTAGAGGCCCCGGTTGAGGATCTCACGCGCGATCTCCCTGGCGTCGGGCTGGTAATCGCCGCGGGCGATCTTCGCACGGAGTTCGGTCACGCGTTCGATGCGGACGCCGGGCGATGCTTCGACCACGTGAAGGGCGGCGCTTGCCTCGCGCGCGGCTTCTCCAACAGAGACACTGTCGGCATGAGAAGCGGGTTCCTCGGTGGCGACACGCCGCTGGCTATTCGGGAAGCCATACACGCCACCCGCCGGGCCCACGGTTTCGCCGGTCTTGCGAATCTCGCCCATCAACTTCCTCCCTTGCTTGTCGACGATGGCATTGTGCCGGCCGAAGCTGTCACGCGAGCGTACCAGTCACGACCAGGCGGTGTTTGAGGTCTCGTGTGCAGGTGATCAGTGTGACAGTGGATGCCTGGCCGGAACGAAGCACGCGAAGGTTGCCGGGATCGACAACGGTGACATTATCAACACGGTACTGGTAGACGGTCTCGCCCGAGTAAACCTGAACAACATCCCCGGCACGGACTTCATCGAGCTTGCTGAAGACGGGCGCATTGCGCTTGTCGGCAACGGAGACATGGCCCGTGAGCACAAGGTTACCCGGCTGGCCGGGGAGAGCGGAATCGAGATGGTGGCCTGCCGCGTGCCAGGCGGTCTCCCATGCTGGGCGCCCATCGTCATCGATGATCCCGACCTCGACGATGGGTGTGTCGATACCAGCGCTCGAGATGACGACGCGAGTTGGCAGGCTGCCGATCGAGAGCGGAGCGGCGGCGACGGCCCCGGCGGGGAGGGCTTTCGCGGAGGCGGCCATGGTGACCGGGGCGCCTGTTGGGGCGGTGAGAGCTGCCTGTCCGGACCCGAACCAGGCGACAATGGCGGCCGCAGCAACAAAGGCACCGGTAACCCACGTGGAGCCAGAGCGATACCAGGAGCGTGATGTTTTCGTCGTCATAACGTGCAGTTCCGCGAGGCGGCCGGGTTTCCCCGGACACGGCCCGCGGACTCTGTCCTAACTTTCGACACCCCGCATGGGTATCTTGAAAGACAACTACGGGTCAGAAAATGGCGGGTGAATGGCCAAACGGTGACAGATCGAGGAGCGCGTGACAGAAGCCAGTTCAGGCTTCGCGGCGGGTGGCGAAACGAGCACCCGGAGAGGGCAGATACGCAGCCGCAACACGATTCGCCTGGCGAAGCGAGCCGATGCGGAGTGCGACGTCATCACGCAGGCGTTCGAGCGTGGCGCGAGTACGGTTGTCGCAGGCAAGGAGCAGTTCGAGTTTGCGGCGGCCGGCCCGGAGTTCACGTGGATCGAGCTTCGCGATGCAAGAGCAGATACCGGCGTATTGGGGTTGGGAGGCGAAATAGGCATCGAGGTCCCCGGCATCGAGTGCGGCGAGTTGGTGCTGGGCCAGTTCGATCGCGGTGTCGATGAGGGAACCCCTGGCGGTCATCAGGCAGCGGCCTCGCGGGGTGAAGCGATAGCGGCGCCGGCGCGGAGAGAGTTCGTTGCTTCCCGCCAGGCTTCGCTTATGCGGCTGATGTGGAGTTCGGCTTCATCCAGTTTGGACATGTCACCCAGGCTGGACTCGATGATGCACCTCATGCAATAGGCGTAGATGCCGGAAAGGGTCTTCGGGAGTTCGCCCTGTTCCATGTCGAGGGTGGCGAGGAGTTCACCGACGATGAGATAGGCACGCTCGGTCTCGCGGACGAAACCATCACGGTTCTTGCCTTCGTGGTGGAGCTTCGCCTTGCGAATCGCTTTGACACCTCCATCAAACAACATCGTCGTGAGCGTGATGGGGTCGGCCGTCGTGGTCGTGACGGTCCTGTAGGCATCGTAGGCATTGGTGCTCATTCGCAGTTGCTCTCCTCGAGGGTAGAACGCGGTGGCAGCGGCCACTCACAAAGAGAATCGGCCAGGCGAGCATTTACCGCATAGGGTGCTCGCCTAATTGCCGTTGCCACTGTTCATCCTGGCGAGCGCACTCGCGATGGCGGATGACGCCGACTGGGCGGCGGCCTGCGCTTGTTCCATGGCAATGAACTTGTTCCGGAGGAGTGTCATCTCAGCATCAATCGATGCCTGGATCTTGGCCTTGCGGTCATCCATATCCTTGGTGAGAGTGGAAAAGGTATCGAGCCGTTTGCTGAGCGTGCCGTTCGGGCCGACCTGGCCACCAAGGAAATCGGAGAGCAACTGGAAGATGCTGGCCGACTGACGCGTAACGGTAATCGTACTGGTCCCGGCCTGGAGGGCTCCGATATTGAGCGTCAGCCCGGGAACCAGGGTGGTGTTCGTGCTGTTGGCCGTTATACCTGTCGCCGTTGAGGTCACAGGTGCAGAGCCGTCCGATGGCGTGAAGGTGGACGTGATATTGCCTGCGCCATCATCGATGAGGGAGTATGAGCCAGCCTTCGTCCCCGCATACGTACCGCTGACACCTGTTATCGAACTCGTACCGGCGGGTTCGAGTGTCGCACCCATGGTGACCTGGCTGAGCGCGTTCTGGACAGAGATCGGGTCGTCTTGCAGTGCCGTGGTGAAAGCGGCGGAATCGAAGACCAGCGTGTTGGCCTGGCCGACGGCTGTGCCAACGGCACCGAAGCTGAGGCCGATCTGGCTGAGCGACTGGTACTTGCCGGACACGTTGGTGCCGTTGCCACCGATGATGCTTCGCAGCGTCGAGCGGAGGGCGATCATCGCGGAGTCGCCGCTCAGCGGGCCAGGATTGGACTTGTCGGACTTCGTCAGGTCACCGAGCGCCGAATACAACGCATTGAAGTCGGTGACGAAGCCCTGGACCGCACTTGCGGCGCCAGCAGAGTCCTGGGCAACAGTGACCGTGACGGGACTCGCCGTCATCGCTGTAAGGGTGAGGGTGACACCGTTCCCCGCAGAGACCGAGTTCGTCGTAGCGTACTGCGCTGGTCCGCCGTCGATGCTGTATTGCGCGTTCTGGCCAAGGGCCTGGGAAGCGCTCAGAAGGCCGGTCTTCGCGAGGAAATCACCACCGAGACCATCATCTGCGAGCGTGATCGGGGTGGAGCCGAGTTTCGACTGGGTGAGCTTGATGGTGTCGGCGACGGGATCATAGCTGGCGCTCACACCCGCCGTGCTGGTGTTGATGCGGGCGATGACACTGCCCAGCGAATCCTTTGACGTGTCGTAGTCGATCTGGACGCCGTTGATAGTGAACGAGTGAGCGCCGGCAGCCGGGGGGCCCCCGAAAAAGCTCGCGCTATCCATCGTGGCGTTGAGATTGATTCGAGCGATGGGAGCTGTGCTGGCACGCGTAGTCGTCCCCGGCGAAGCAGCGAGATGGACGGCATCGAGGAAGTTCGACGTGTCGCCACCAACGCCCGCCTGGATGGCACCCATCGTGGAATCGAGTTGGAGGATATTCAGGCGGCCGTTCACATCAGCCTGCAGGCTCACGGTAATGCCCGAGGTTGCGGTATCGGCGTTGATCATGTCGATGATGCCCTGGAGCGACTGGGCGGCGGGATCGACGGTATAGGTCTTCGACACTCCCGTTGCCGCCTTGAGGGTGAAGGTCCCGGCGCTGACGGTCGTACCAAAGTTCGCCGAGTCGAGCTTCGAGGCAGCATCAACGGCAGCCGTGAGGGCTGAACCCCTGGCGGTCGTTCCGGTGGCGAGCTGAGTGACGCTGACCGTGAACGAACCAGGAACAGCCGACGGAGTAGCGCTCGCGCTGACACCCGTCCCGCTGACAGTCGCGGTTTTCCCGGATGCGGAGGTTGCGGAGGCGAGTGTATTGACCCGCGAAAGGAGGGCGGAGAAGCGGGTAATAATCTGGTTGACCGCGGTCTTCTGGCTGGCGAGCTTCGACTCCTTGTCGTCGAGCTGGCGGATGGGGCCCTGGCGCGCGTAGGTGAGCCTATCGATGACCGACTGGTAATCGAAGCTGGAGAAGAAGTTCCCGATCCGGATGGGATCGGAAAGGCCGCTGCTGGAACTGCTACTCATGGTCTATCAACCCCGCGATTCGAAGAGTACGCCGCGCTGCCCGGTCTCAGCGACGAGGTGCCCGAGTTGCGCCACGTCGAAGGTGGCCAGGACGGCGTGGGTGACGGAATCACGGACGATGACTCCGAGGAGCGCGCCATCGGGTCCGGTTTCGTAGAGCACCTCGCAGGATTCAGGGTCGGCGCCGGGGAGGGCTGCAGCGATTGCCGGCGGGAGACTGTTATTGCGGCGGGGTCGGCGCCGGGGCATGTCGTGATGAGGGGTCTGCTGACCCCATCGGGTACTGTCGGTCGCGATGCGCGCCGGTTCCACACGGGCCACTGTACTGTCGGCCACGATGTTCCTCCCGTGGGTATCCTCCCTAATCATCGGGAGGTTTGTGCCGATTCTTGACGGTTGTGGGACGTTGCGAGGGTGTGGCGAACGCGTGGACCACAGACAACGAATGGGCCCGGCAGAGATGCCGGGCCCATTCAACGAAGTGGGTGCTATGGAGTTGGAGCTTAGCGGAGGAGGCTCAGCACAGACTGCGAGCTCTGGTTGGCCTGGGCGAGCACTGCGGTGCCGGCCTGCTGGAGGATCTGGTTGCTCGCCATCTTGCTCGAGAGGCTCGCGATGTCGGCATCGCGGACGCGGCTCTCGCTCGCGGTCAGGTTCTCGACGCTCACACCGAGGCTGGCGACGGTGTGCTCGAGCCGGTTCTGCGATGCACCGAGGTTGCCACGAACGGTGTTGAGCGTGGTGATCGCGCCATCCAGCTGCGTGATCAATGCCTGGGCAGCCGTGTTGTTCGCTACGATGGTCGTATTGTTCGTCCAGTTCACGAGCCCGGCCGTGTTCAGATTGAGACCTGTTGCGCTCGTCGCCTGGACATCAGCAAAGGAGACGGCCAGTGTGTCATTGGCCGTTGCATTAGCGCCAACCTGGAGGGTCGCCGCGCCGGTACCTGAAACGACGACCGTCGCGGCATTGAGGTCGGTGCCAATGCCTGCCGCAGTCTTACCAGCCGTCGAAACGACCGAGATGCTGATCCCGAGCTGGTTGAAGTTCAACGTATTGAGCGACGTCGCGCCCAGCGTCGGCGTGGAGATAGTCTGTGCCTGCCCATTGGTCCCGGTCAGCGTCAGTGTCGTCGCCGTGCTCGTAAACGTGTACGTCTGAGCCTTTGCCGCTGAGACATCGACCTTGTCCACCGTCATATCGCCGCCTGTGGTCGAAAATGCCGCGCCGATCTTCACCGTCGAAGCGCCGCCAAGCGTCCCCGAAAGGGTGCCGGTCAGCAGGTTCTGCCCATTGAACGTGGTGCCGCCGGCGATGCGATCGATCTCCGAGCGAAGCTGCTGGATTTCCTGCCCGATGGAATTGCGCGCGGCGGTATCGTAGGTATCGTTCGCCGCCTGAACGGCCAGCTCTCGCATACGCTGGAGCATTCCGTGGATCTCGTCCATCGCGCCTTCAGCGGTCTGGAGCATCGAGATGCCGTCCTGGGCGTTGCGGATAGCCTGGCTGTTGCCGCGGATCTGGGCGCGCATCTTCTCGCTAATGCCCAGGCCGGCGGCGTCGTCTGCGGCGCGGTTGATGCGGTAGCCGCTGGAGAGCTGCTCGAGCACCTTGCCCAGCTTCATCCCGCTGATGCCGAGGTTGCGCTGCGCGTTCAGCGCGGAGACGTTCGTCACAATAGACGACATGGGTGGTAACCCCTTTCCTGCCTTGAGCCTCGTTGCTCGGGGCTCCCCCGCCACGTTGTCGGATTTCGGCGGGCTTCACGTTGGTTATCGAATCGCTCCCGCCAGCGCGAGGGGGCACGAATGGATACGCAGGGAGGCGATTACGTAGTCGCTGGTGACGACCGGGTTGCAGCGGTGACATGGACGTGGACGTGGACGTGGACGTGGACGGAGCCATGCACAGAACGGGCCCGGTCGTGCGACCGGGCCCGTTCCAAATGGAGTTCGCTGAAACGAACGGTTACTGGAGGAGCTTGAGGACGGCCTGGGCGCTCTGGTTGGCCTGGCTTAGGACGGCGGTGCCGGCCTGCTGCAGGATCTGGAAGCTCGCCATCTTGCTCGAGAGGCTCGCAATGTCAGCATCGCGGACACGGCTCTCGCTGGCCGTCAGGTTCTCCACGCTCACCCCGAGACTCGCAACCGTGTGCTCCAACCGGTTCTGGGAGGCACCGAGGTTACCGCGAACGGTGTTGAGCGTGGTGATCGCGCCATCCAGCTGCGTGATCAATGCCTGGGCAGCCGTGTTGTTCGCTACGATGGTCGTATTGTTCGTCCAGTTCACGAGCCCGGCCGTGTTCAGATTGAGACCTGTTGCGCTCGTCGCCTGGACATCAGCAAAGGAGACGGCCAGTGTGTCATTGGCCGTTGCATTAGCGCCAACCTGGAGGGTCGCCGCGCCGGTACCTGAAACGACGACCGTCGCGGCATTGAGGTCGGTGCCAATGCCTGCCGCAGTCTTACCAGCCGTCGAAACGACCGAGATGCTGATCCCGAGCTGGTTGAAGTTCAACGTATTGAGCGACGTCGCGCCCAGCGTCGGCGTGGAGATAGTCTGTGCCTGCCCATTGGTCCCGGTCAGCGTCAGTGTCGTCGCCGTGCTCGTAAACGTGTACGTCTGAGCCTTTGCCGCTGAGACATCGACCTTGTCCACCGTCATATCGCCGCCTGTGGTCGAAAATGCCGCGCCGATCTTCACCGTCGAAGCGCCGCCAAGCGTCCCCGAAAGGGTGCCGGTCAGCAGGTTCTGCCCATTGAACGTGGTGCCGCCGGCGATGCGATCGATCTCCGAGCGAAGCTGCTGGATTTCCTGCCCGATGGAATTGCGCGCGGCGGTATCGTAGGTATCGTTCGCCGCCTGAACGGCCAGCTCTCGCATACGCTGGAGCATTCCGTGGATCTCGTCCATCGCGCCTTCAGCGGTCTGGAGCATCGAGATGCCGTCCTGGGCGTTGCGGATAGCCTGGCTGTTGCCGCGGATCTGGGCGCGCATCTTCTCGCTAATGCCCAGGCCGGCGGCGTCGTCTGCGGCGCGGTTGATGCGGTAGCCGCTGGAGAGTTGCTCGAGCACCTTGCCCAGCTTCATCCCGCTGATACCGAGGTTGCGCTGCGCATTGATGGCACCAACATTGGTGACGATCGAAGACATTGTTCTGAACTCCACTTCATTGTTCCTTAACCCGGCTTTCGTTCACCAGGAGGGGTGAACCGTGGCCGGAAGGTTTCACAGTGGTTATCGCGGGTGCGAGGGGGTGAATTGGGGTCCAGAACAGGGTGGCGGCTGGGGACAGAATGGTGACCGGGGTGGACGGATGGTGACAACGTGAAGAAACAGGACAGGGCCCCCGGGGGAGTTCCCCGAGGGCCCTGTGCACTCGGCCCAGGTGGGCAGCGAGAGCGGCCTCGATCAGAGGTCAGTTAGTGGTGATTAGTTGCCGAGGAGCTTGAGGACAGCCTGGGGGCTCTGGTTGGCCTGGGAGAGGACGGAGACACCGGCCTGCTGGAGGATCTGGTTGCTGACCATCTGGCTGGAGAGCTCGGCGATGTCGGCATCGCGGATGCGGCTTTCACTGGCACTCAGGTTCTCGACGGCGACACCGAGGCTGGCCATGGAGTGTTCGAGGCGGTTCTGTGCCGCACCAAGCATGCCGCGCTGGCTGTTGAGCTGCTGGATGGCGCCGTCGATCGCGTCCATGAGGTTGTGGGAGTCGGTGATGGTCCTGACGATGCCGGAACCGAGGGTGGTGACGAGGCCCGAGCTGCCACCAAGGAAGAAGCCACCGTTCCCCAGACCGGTCGTCTGCATGTTCGTGAAGTTGAGGGTGAGGATATCGGGGGTATTGGCTCCGACCTGGAGGGTGGAGCTCGAGCCCGAGCCGGTTGCGGAAATCACGTCGCTGGAGAGCCACGTCTCCGGATTGGCCAGCGCAGTCGGTCCGTTCGTGAGCGTGACGTTGATCCCAAGCTGACTGAATTGCAATGTCCGGACTTCGTTCGCAGTCATCGCGGGAACGGCGATGGTCTGGGTTGCGCCGTTCGCTCCGGTGAGCGTCAGGGTATTTGGAGCGCCGACACTGAAGGAGTATTGCTGGGGTACTGCACTCGATACATCGATCTGAGAAACCTGCGTTCCTCCCACAGTGAGCGCTTTCCCAGATATGCCGATGTCAGCGGTCAGGTTCGTGATGTTATAGGCAGCGGTGTTGTTGACCTGCAACTTCATGCCGTTCGAGAACGTGAAAGTAGGGTTCGCCGCAGCCGCAGCCGGGAGTTGGCCGGACGTTGGCGCAGTTGCTACGACCGTGCTGCCCTGACGGAGCTCCAGGTTGCTTCCGTTGACGTAGACCGTGTAGGAGCCCGGTGCCGTCGCGCCATAAGCGGTAACGGCAGTGGAGCCGCCACCTGTGGGCGTCATCGCCGTCAACGCTCCACTTGCAGACCCATTCTTCAGCGTGCCATTCTGCAAACCAGTCGCACCCAGCGCGACAGAAAGGTTCCCCGTCAGGAGCTTCTGGCCGTTGAACTGCGTGCTGATGGCGATGCGGTCGATTTCGTTGGCGAGCTGGACGATTTCCTGGCCGATGGAGGTGCGCTCGGGGCCGTTATCGGTGTAGGTGCCGTTGGAGGCCTGGACGGCCAGCTCGCGGATGCGCTGGAGCATGGAATGGACCTCGTCCATCGCTCCCTCAGCGGTCTGGAGCATCGAGATCCCATCCTGGACGTTTCGGATGGCCTGCTTGTTGCCGCGGATCTGGGCGCGCATCTTTTCGCTAATTCCGAGGCCGGCTGCATCATCGGCGGCGCGGTTGATGCGGTAGCCACTGGAGAGCTGCTCGAGCGTCTTGCCCATCTTGATGGAGGTCTGCTGGAGGTTGCGCTGGGCGTTGATGGCGGCGACGTTGGTCATGATGCGGGTCATTCGAGTTCTCCTCTGAGGCGTCAACGCCCCGGTGCGTTTGGTGTGGCCCCCGCGAGGAGTGCCGCTCTCGCGATGGTGGCTACACAGTGATAGTCGGGTGACGGACGTGGCGGTTGAGTGGCAAACGGGTGATTGGGTGACAAATGGGTGAATTCCCCGATGCCGCCAGGTTCGGAGAAGGGCACGCGTGGAGGCGCCGCGGGTGGGAGATCCCCGACGCCTGGCGTTCACGTTTCGGTGTGTGTGCGTTACCGGAGTGGAGGCATATCTACCGTTTGGCCACCCGCGAGCCACATCGTGGCAACCGGATGTACCCGGCGTATTCACCAGCGGTCGCCGTGTGTCTACCGGCACGACGCGGCGGTCGCCGCACCGTGCACGAGGGTCCCGGCGAAGGCTCACCGGCGCAAGACGGCCGGAGGTCAGATGCAACGAAAACCGCCCGCTGTATGGGCGGGCGGCAAGTGCGACAAACGAGGGAGGAACCGTTAGCGGAGGTAGTTCAGCAAGCTGATATTCATGGACTGGCCGATGGCGCCAAGGGCGGCCTGGAGCTGATTCTGGCGGGCTGTGAGGGCGACGATGGCCTCGGAGATGTCGACGTCCTCGATATTGGCGCGGAGTTGCTGAAGATCCGTGTCCTTGCTGGTTGACCGGCTCGTCGCGTCGTTGAAGGCGTTGACGCGGGCGCCGATATCAGCCCGGGCAGCGAGGACCGTATCGAGATCCTTGTCGAGGCTGGCCATTGACTGCTTGATGTTGGGCGAGCCAGCGCGAAGGTTGTCGCGGAGCGTGATGAGGTCCTGGAAGACGCTGCCAAAGCCCTGTGGGCCAGTGACGTTGACTGCCGACGTATCCTGGCGGGCGATTCTCCGAACGCGCTGACCAAGGTCTCCCTGGTAGGTGACCGCCGTGATAACCGGGCTGCCGGTGGTGGTGTAGGCCGGCTGATCGGTCTTCTGGCCAGCGAACACGTAGGCGCCTCCAAAATTGGTGTTCGCAACCTGGACCATCTGCTGGAGGAGTTGGTCAACCTCGATCGCCATGGCATCGAGGCCCGACTGGGAGTTAGTGCCGTTCGAACCCTGGACGGCGAGTTCGCGGGCGCGGTGGATGATGTCGGTGGCACTGGCGAGGGCAGACTCGGATGCGTTCATATAGGCGATGCCGCCTTCGATGTTCCGGCGCATCTGGGCCTCGAAGAGCATGTCGCGGCGGTAGCTCATCGAGATCGACGTGCCCTCGGGGTCGTCGCTGGGGACGTTGACGCGACGGCCCGTCGACAGTTGTTGCTGGATCTTGTTGAACTGGCTCTCGGCGCCCTGCAAGAAGCCGACATGGTCGGTAAGGCGGGATTGTTCGGTTACACGGATGGCCATGTGCTACCTGCCCACAACGCCTGTGTTGTTGATGAGGGTGTCGAGCATCTGGTCGATGGTGGTGACGACACGGGCAGCGGCCTGGTACGCATGCTGGGCTGCATTCATGTTGGTCACTTCTTCATCGATATTGACTCCCTGGACCCCCTGGCGCTGTGACTCGATGTGCTGGTTCATGAGGCTGGCAGAATCGGCCATGCCCTTGGCCCGGGCAACGTCCGCTCCGAGAACGCTGACCATATTGCCGTAGAACTCGTCGAAGGTGTTGTTGCCGAGCGCAGCCGATGCTGTGTGCTGGAGGTCGGCTATGGCGAGGACAGTCTGGCTGTTGCCAACGGTGCCGGGTGTGCTGGAGGCAGCGATTGTCTCGGGGCTGGCCGAGATTGCCGCATTGATATCGATATCAGCGGCGCCTGTGCCGGTCAGGAAGTCGTTCCCGGTGCTGCCATCGAGGCCATAGCCAGCACTGTGGATGGTATTGACCTGCGTTATGAGCTGGGTGGCAAACTGATTCAGCTTGGTTATGAGGCCGGGGATGGCGGTGTCGCGGGCATCGAGCAGGCCGCGGAGTTTGCCGTTGGTAGCATTCACGTCGAGGCCATCATCGGTGAAGACGAGTTTCTGCATGCCGGGGTTCGAAGGATCGTTGACTGCCGCAACCTTGTCCCACTTGCTGGCGGCGACGAGTTCGTGGCTTCCAAGATAGATGTTGAGCGAGTGGTTGGGGTTCTCGCTGTAGGTGACGTTGGCGATGGCCGAGAGCTGATCGACGAGCAGGTCGCGGCGGTCGCGAAGGTCGTTTGCCATCTCACCGGATGCTTCAACCTGGACGATCTGCTGGTTGAGCTGAGCGATCTCCTGGGTCCGCGAATTAATCTCATCCTGGATGGCATTGACGCTGGTATTGACGTCTTTGCGGATCTTGTCGAGGTCGTTGTAGGCGCGGCGAATGTTGGCCGTGAGCGTGGTTGTGGCGTGGACGAGTGCAACCCGGGCAGCGGGTGATTCCGGATCATTCACGACATCGTGCCAGGCATCGTAGAAAGCGCCGAGGAGGTTGCCCATTCCCGCATCAGAGGGCTCGGAGAAGGTGAGCTCGGCGCGGCCAAGGGCCTCGGAAAACGATTCGTACTGGGCCTTGCTGCCAATGGTCTGGCGGGCCTGGAAATCGAAAAACATGTCCCGCACCCGGTTGACATCGCTTGCGTCGACACCGTTACCCGCACGGCCGAGGAGGCTATCGTGTGAACTCCATCCAGAAGCTGTGATTCCGACGGGGCGGAGGATGACACGTTGCCGGGAGAAGCCGGGCGTCTGGGCATTGGCGATGTTGTGGGAGGCGACATCGACGGCGAGCTGGTGGGCACGGAGGGCTTTGACAGCGGTATCGAGGCCGATCGAGAGCGCCATACGGTGGAATCCTTCCTCAGGCGGAGCGGGACAGGAAGCCGCGGCCTGCCTGATGGTCCTGGCTACCATCGGCCGCGTAGGTGGGGGAGGAGAGGGCAGCGAACATCGCCATCCAGCGCTCCTGGAGTTTCACGGCCGCAAGGATGAGGCGAGCATTCCGTTCCTGGGCTTCGCGTAGTTCGTTTGCACGGGCGATGAGCCGGAGGCGAGTCTCGGCGAAGGCGGGGATACCCGCGGCCTCGAATGCCGGTACGAGTGCCTCCAGGCGGAGGGCGTCGCCGCTCAGTGGCTCGAGCAGAGCATGGCGCTCCCGCTCGAGGTCCTCGACACGACCGGCGACGGCAAGCATCTCATCGCCGATGCGACTCATCGATGAATAGTCGGCGGTGATCAGGGCCTCCTGCTCCTGCAGGGCGAGCACGATGAGTTCCTGCAGGCCCGCCTCTTCCTGGAGAAGGGTTTGGAGGACAGACTCCAGTGAACGTTGCGAGTGCGTAGGAGCGGGCACGGCTAGTCAGCTCCGAAGCCGTTTGCAAGGAGACGTGCTGCGATATCGCGGGCGTTGGTAGTGTACGTACCGTTGGCAATGGCGGCCCTGAGGGCGAGGACACGCTCCTGGCGGGCATCGCGGGACTGCGAAACGGCACGGGCAGCAAGAGCAACGATTTTGCCACGGTCGGAAAGGGCGATTACGTCCTGGCGGCCACTGGCGCCCTGGGCGTGGCCACCGGAGCCATCGGCCCCATCGATGCCGGTGGATGCCTGGCCACGCTGGGTGTTGCCGGTGATGAGCGGATTGAGGCCATCGATACGGGTCATGACACGGCTCCTACTGGGTGAGTCTGGTGGCGAGTTCGAGCATCTGGTCGCCGACACTGAAGGTCTTCGCACAGGCAGCGTAGGCACGCTGAGCGATGATCATGTTGGTAAACTCCTCGGCGATCTCGACATTCGAGCCTTCGAGGGTGCCCGGGACGAGTTCGGCGAAGCCATCAATGCCGGGTATACCCTCGGTAATATCGCCACTATTTGCGGTCGGACGGTAAAGGCCGTCACCGACAGCCTGCAGGCCCTGCGCGTTTGTGAACCGATAGGTCTTCAACTGACCGATGACCTGCCGCACGCCCTGGTCATCGACAGCCGTAACCTCACCAGAAGGAGCGATCGCAGGCTGCCCCAGATCGGCAGGGAGGCTGAGCGGGGGATCAAGGAGGCGGCCCGCATAGGCGGTGATATTGCCGGCGGAATCGACACCCAACTGGCCGAACCGGGTGTATGCGACGGAGCCATCGGGGTCCTGGACCTTGAAGAACGTGTCGTCCTGTATGGAGAAGTGGAGAGGATTGTCGTCGGCCTGTGGTGCGGCCGCGGACAAGATGAGGTCGTTCGTGCTCTCGGCCACGCCAAGGCGCGAGGTTTCGGGAGTGGCGGCCGCGTTGGGACGGCCCTCGGCAGCCACGTGGAACTTCTTGAAGCCGAAGGTGTCGACATTCGCGATGTTGTTACCGACGACATCGAGAACGAACTGATTGTGGGCAAGGCCGCTGGCAGAGGATCCAAGGATACTGACCATTGGCCTACGCTCCGAAGGTACCGAGCTGAGTGGTGGCGGTGTTGAGGGTCTGGTCGAGGGTAGCGAGAACGGTCTGATTCGCCTGGAAGACACGCTGCACGGCGACGAGCGAGGTCATTTCTTCGACGATGTTCGTATTCGAACCCTCGAGGTAGCCCTGGCGCATGCCACCGTCTACCGGAATCCCGGGTTCCGTGCTCGTGAAATAGCCTTCACCAGCGCGAGTGAGCTGGGACGGGCTGAAATCGAGGACGGCAACCTGGGCAACCGGCTGGCCGGCCATCGAAAGGGTCCCATCGGACTGGGCCGCCACAGTGCCGGGCGGGAGCGTTATGTGCTGACTGTTCACATCGAGCAGGTAGTTGCCGTGGCTATCCACCATGTCCCCCGCGGCGTCACGCAAGAAGTGGCCGTCACGGGTATAGAAGCGGGTTCCATCGGGCGTCTCTATCTGGAAAAACCCTTGGTTGAGGGCGAAATCCAGCTCATTTCCGGTGGCTTGCAGGCTCCCCTGGGCGAAATCAGTCGAGAAATCGGCAACGAATGTGCCCGTTCCAATCTGACCAACGACTGCCTGGATGCGGCTGGGGAGGGGTGCGGGAAGTGGTGTCTGCTGGGAGAGGAGGATATCAGCGAAGGATTGTTGAGCGGCAACCTCGCGTTTGAAGCCCGTCGTGCTGGCATTCGAGATATTGTTCGAGAGCATGTCCTGGTACTTCCAGGCAGCTTCCAGCGAAGTGAACGAGGCGTAGATTCCCTTGATCATCGTGTTCTCTTTTCGCGACGGATGAGGGCGACCGCAACGACAGCGATTCCGCCAGTGATCATGACGACGGTGAAGGTTCGGCCGAGGCGCTCGCGGGTGGAGGTGCCCACGCGCTCGCCCGTATCGGGGAGGGTGCCGGGCCTGGCGCCTGCATCACCAGCCTTCGGGGTGCCGTTCTCAGAGAGGACCGTGAACCTGCCTGCGATGGAGCGGTCGGCTGGAACGGAGCCGGGGGGCGCGGACGACCCCCGGGCGGCGATGACGAAGGTGTCGTAGTCATAGCGGTCGAGGCCAGTGAGCTTCGTTTCGAGGGCACCGACACCGGAAGGGGAGACGGTGACCGCGCCCACCTTGAGCGGTGCGCCGGCGCCGCCCATGAGCCAGCCCTCATACGTGTAGCCCGCCTGGGCCGGGAGGTTCTTCACATCGATACGGGCGTAGGCCTCGGCAAAGCTAAACTCGAGGACCCCCTCCGCATCCTTCGGGCCCCAGTTGGAGATGCCCTCGATATAGGTGAGCTTGACGAGTTGGGGAACGCCGTTCGCGCGTGCAGCCATAACCGGACCAAGGAGGGCCGGGCCAACGAGGGCGACAAGTGCCCAGGCGGCAAGCGCGAGCCGGCGCATCAGCGGGCCATCCCCTGGCGGCGAAGGAGCAGGCGAACCTCTTCTTCGCTCTTCTGCATGCGGCGGGCAAGAGCCGGGATATCGACGCCCATTTCGGCGAGGCGGCCGGCAAGGGGCGCCACGTCGGCGCGCGGGCGGGCGGGCCGCTCGGGACGAGGTGTGCGAGCAGCATAGGCTTCGCGGGCGGCACGGGCCGCGGTTGCCTGCTGGGCCGCGAGATCGACTGTGTCACCCATCGGGTGAGCGCGAGGTGAGATCGTGACGCGTTTTCCCCGGGGATGAGCCTTGAGGCCCTGCACCTGGGTATAGAGGTAGAAGATGGCGGCAAGGCAGACGAGCTGCGAGATGGCGAGGAGGGCAATAGCGTCATTCATTGCAGCTCTTCCTCAGGCGGCTCGTTCGCGTGCGAGGCGGGCGCGGAGCCGGCTCAGGGCACGGCCGTGGAGCTGGCAGACGCGAGACTCGGAGATCTCGAGGATCTGGGCGATTTCCTTCATCGTCATCTCATCCTTGTAATAGAGGCTCACGATGAGCCACTCGCGTTCGGGGAGGGTCTTGATGGCGCCGGTGAGGGCGTCGAGCATCTGGCGCTTTTCGAGGCGCTCGGTGAAGTCCTCCTGGTCCGGGTCGGCGGGGAGTTCGGAGGAGCTCGAGCCGTCATTCTGGTCGTCACGGTCGAGAAGGCCATCGAGGGAGACGGTCACCCAGGACGTGTCAACAAGGGTCTGGTTGTACTGCTCCATGGTCATGCCCATGAGTTCGGCGATTTCGGCGTCGGTGGGTTCCCGGCCATTGGCGGCGGTGAGCTCGAGGGTGATGGCCTCGAGTTTCTTGGCCTTCTGGCGGACGGAGCGCGGGAGGCGATCGAGGGAGCGGAGGGCGTCGATAATCGAGCCCCGGATGCGGCTGATCGCATACGTTTCGAACTTGACACCCTTGGAGCCATCGAAGCGATCGAATGCCTCGATGAGGCCGATCGTGCCGTAGCTGAGAATATCCTCGTAATCGAGGATCGCGGGAAGCCCAATCGCGAGGCGGCCAACGACGTACTTCACCAGGGGTGCGTACTGGCGGATCGCAGCTTCGCGGTCAGGGATCTGTGGTGCATGGGCTTCACTTGCGACGGCCATCACGGTGCTCCTGTGTGGGATTAGTCATCGGTCTGTTGCGGAGTCTTTTCCGCAGGCGGTGTGGCAATTGGCGGGGAGAGGCCAGCCGAAAGGACGGCTTCGGCCCCGAACCCGAGGGCGGTGAAGATGACGAAGATGAAGACCGCTCGCATGAGGGAGAAATCGAGCGTTGCGCCGGCCTGCTGGCCGAGCCAGACGCTAAGTGCAGCAATCGCGAGTGCGACATAGACACCGAAGCGGGCGACGGTATAGGGGCGAAGGTTCATAGCTGTCCCCTCCTCCGCATCTCCAGCTGGCGCTTCATGAGGAAGCGGGCGATCTTGTCGACATCGCCACGGGTGATATCGGTGAAGCGGCAGTGGATACGGCGGTTGCGCTGACCAAGCCGGGGCTCATCGACGCCTGTGATGGACATGCGGGCCATGAACTCCCCGTTTTCGCCGAGGGAAGCGTGGACGCCCAGCCGCTCACCTGTGGTGATCCTCGCCGCCGTGCTGACGCACAACCCTCCTTCGCTGAGGTCGACAATGACACCATCGAGTTCCGGTTTCGTGTCGCCGTCGATCTTCTCGGCATCGATGACGAGCCGGTAGAGCGAGAGCGGCTTGATTGATGTTTCGAGGCGAAAGGAGCTGCGGCGTTCGGAGGAATCGATGAGGCCGGGCGAACGGAGATACTCGATAGAGCCATCGGGACTGTGGCCGGTGACTTCGCTGATGAAGTTGTACCGACGCCGCTGGAAGACGTAAGCCGCATAGACGAGCGTTCCAGTCGAAAGGGGACGCGGGCGAAGGCGCTGCATGGGAACCAGCACCTCGAGGCGGTCGTCGGTGACGTCCTCGACCTGGGTCACGAGTGCCTCGGCGTCCTCCCGGCGGGAGAGCGCCATACGCAAGGTAGTCCCCGGTATCAATCCCTGGCTCACGAAAGGATTCTTACGCGGTTGCGGAGAGGCGCCCATTGGTCGACTCCCGTGTCGGTGTAGTGAAGATCCCTGACGCGAGCATGAGCGGGTCGGCAACCTCGATGCCCGTCGACACATCCCTGCTCGAGGATAGGAAGGCGACGCCCAGTGCAGACTCGACAATCAGGGAGAGAACAGGTGACAGATCCGTGGCCACGTCGGAGAACGTGAGGATGGCCCCCGCAAAATCGGAAAGCCGGACACCCTGGAGATAGTGATCAAGCGCCGCGCGGCTCCAGTGGGCGGGCAGCGCCAGGTAGGCAAAGTGGGGGATACCGGCGACCGGCGGCGCCTGCCACGGGCCGGCCGGGGTATCGATGAAAAGGCATGTTCCAACCGAGGCACGGGTTGCGGCACGAATGACTTCGTGAGGTTCGAAGGTTGAGATAGCATCGAGGCCGATAGCTTCACCGTAGGCGCGAACCTGTTCGCGAGCGGCGACGTGCACGCCGTCGGCAGCGACAAGGAGCGTAGGACGACCGGAATCGGAGCAATCGAGTGCCATCCGCATGAGGGCGGTTGTGCGGCCGCTTGCAACGGGCCCCTGGATTGAAATGAGCGCCGTGTGATGCTCATCGGGGTAGCAGACGTCGCGGGCTTCGAGGCAGGCGGCGAGGGCAAGTGCCGGCGTATCGCCGTGCCGTGCTACCCGAGCGATGAGGTGGGCAGCTTCACGGCTCAGGCCCGCCGCCACGATGCGGTCGAAGAGGCCAGGAGAAGACGCACCGGCATCCCGAGTGGGCGCGGGTGCTCCCGGGGGCCGCGCAGTCACCGGAGCTGCGTCTTCGGCAGGCCATCGTGACAGGGGAACGACAGGAAGCTCGGGCTCGTCCGCCGCAACCGTCCGACGCGGGCGCGTGACAATAGCGGGGCGCGGACGCCCGGCCCATTCGCCCGACGGAGCAGATTCCATCTCGGGTAATGGGAAGTGGACCGGCGCATGAGGCGCGGGTTCGGCAACGAAGGCCGGCAGTTCCTGTACGTCCGGCTCGCCGAACGGGGGCTGTGGAGCATCAGCCACATAGCCCTCGAGCCATGCTGGCGGCTCGCTGGCAACCTGCTCGTGGACGAAACGGTCCAGCTGTTCAACCCGGCGGCCCTCATGCTCCGAGTCGCGAGCCACGAGATCCTCGAGGTCGCCAACAGTGAGACCACGGCTCGAGGCGGCATGGTCGAGGGCACCGGAGATCAGCACCTGCTGGAGGTCGAGGGGGAGGCCATCCGGAGCTACCGGTGGTGCGGCGATCACCTCGATGAGGGGATCGGCGCCTTCGCGGTAGAGGCTGCGCGTGCGGACGATGACGGCATCGGAGCCGAATTCGCGCTTCACGCGTGCGTAGATGCGGGGCATATCGCTACCGATGAATCGTTTCGTTTCCAACGTTCACCTCGATGTTTCCCACGGCCTCGACAGAGGTCTGCGGGGTGATTTCGGCAAAGGAGAGGACGGTCACATTCGGGAGGCGGCGCTCCAGGAGGCGGCGCAGCGCGAGCCGGATGCGCGAGGAGCAGAGGATGATCGGGTCGCGGCCCGAGCTGGCGGCCCGCTCGACCTCGGTGCTGACCACACCGAGGAGGCGTTGCATCTGCCAGGGCGCCATGGCAATGGTGCTTCCACGATCAGACTGCTGGATGGAGGCGGCGATCTCCTCTTCCGTGCGGGGGCCCACGGTGATGACGTGGACGGTGTCGGTGTCGTCGGCGTACTGGCGGCTGATCTGGCGGGCAAGGCTGGCACGAGCGTACTCGGTGAGGATGTCGATATCGCGGGTGATGCGCCCCTGTGTGGCGAGGGTTTCACAGACAGTGACGAGGTCGCGGATGGAGACACGCTCGCTGAGGAGGTTCTGGAGGACCTCCTGGACCTCACCCACGGTGAGGGTGGTGGGCACGAGGTCTTCAACGAGTGCCGGGTACTCACCACGGAGGTTCTCGAGGAGGTTCTGGGTGTCCTGCCGGCTGAGGAGGTCGGGAGCGAAGCGCTTGACGAGCTCGGTGAGGTGCGTGGCGAGGACTGATTCGGCATCAACAACGGTATAGCCGAGGAGTTCGGCGCGCTCCTTATGGGCCGGGGCAATCCAGCGGGCAGGGAGCCCGAAGGCGGGTTCGCGGGTTTCGACACCGGGGATTTCACCCTCGGCGGTACCGGGATCCATCGCGAGAAACTGGCCGGGGTTGAGGGTCCCGCGGGCGATCTCGACACCGCGCAGCTTGACGACATAGGCATTCGGGGCGTGCTGCAGGTTATCGCGAACGCGCACCGTGGGAAGGACGAGGCCGAGATCGAGGGCAAGCTGGCGGCGGATCATGGTAATGCGGCGAAGGAGGCCGCCGCCCGAACTCTCATCGACGATCGGAATGAGGCCATAGCCGACTTCTACCTCGAGGGGGTCGACTGACATCATCTGGATGACCTGCTGGGGGCCGAGCTGCTCGGGTTCCTTTGGGGTAAGTGGAGCCGGGATAAGGGCGGCGAGTTCGGCTACCTGCTGCTGGCGGCGGATGAAGTAGCCGCCGGCAAGGGCGATACCCGCGACGGCAAAGAACGGCAGTTTCGGGAGGCCGGGCATGAACCCGAAGGCGGCGAGCATGCTTCCCGCAACGTAGAGCGGGCGCGACTGGGCGGTGAGCTGCGAAACCATCTGGGTGCCCAGGTTGCTGTTACCACCGGCTCTCGTGACGATGATGCCCGTAGCGGTGCTGATGAGGAGCGCCGGGATCTGGGAGACCAGGCCATCGCCAACAGTGAGCAGTGCGTACCTGGAAAGCGCTTCACTCGGCCCGACGCCCTGCTGGAGCACGCCAATACCAAGGCCACCGATGATGTTGACGAGGATGATGACGATACCCGCGACGGCATCACCCTTGACGAACTTGCTTGCACCATCCATGGCGCCGTAGAAGTCGGCCTCTTCGCCGATGGCACGCCGGCGGTCTCGAGCCTGCTTCTCGTCGATGAGGCCCGCATTGAGGTCGGCATCGATCGCCATCTGCTTGCCCGGCATCGCATCGAGGGTGAAACGGGCAGCGACTTCGGCGACGCGCCCCGCGCCGTTGGTGATGACTACGAACTGGATGATGACAAGGATCAGGAAGACGACCAGGCCGACGACCAGGTTACCACCGACGACGAAGCTGCCAAATGAGTGCACAACACCTCCAGCATCTCCATGCAGGAGGATGAGGCGGGAGGTAGAGACGTTGAGCGCGAGACGATAGAGCGTGGTGATGAGAAGGAGGGATGGGAACACCGAGAACTTCATCGGGTCGTCGGTGTAGATAGAGACGAGGAGGACGGTGACTGCGGTGGCGATGTTGACCGTGAGGAGCAGGTCGAGGAGCGAAGGCGGAAGCGGGACGATCATCATCCCGACGATGGTTATGACACCAACAGCCAGGAGAACATCGGACTGCCCAAGGATCCGAACGATGCCGTTCTTCGGCGGGGCCGCTGCCTGGAGAGCCATGCGTTACCTCCCCACCTGGGCACGGGCGCCGAAGGGACGAGCCGTGGCAGCTGCACGTGTTCGAAGCGAGTAGACCCAGGCGAGAACCTCGGCGACGGCGTGGAAGAGGTTCGCCGGGATGGGATGGTTGACCTGGACGGCGGCGTAGAGGGCCCGGGCGAGGGGCGGCTCTTCGAGAACAGGGATCCCGGCCTTTGCAGCGATCTCCCGGATTCGTTTTGCGAGAAGGTCCTGTCCTTTGGCGACAACCACCGGAGCGCCCATCGTCACCGGGTCGTACTTCAGGGCAACTGCGAAGTGGGTCGGGTTGGTAACAACCACATCGGCCGTTGGAACGGCAGCCATCATGCGATTCATGAGAGCCTGGCGACGGCGGCGAACGGCCTGCTTGATCTGCGGATCACCCTCACTCTCGCGGTACTCCTGGCGAACCTCTTCCTTCGACATGCGCATCTGCTTCATCCACTTGCGCCGCTGCCACGCGTAATCGGCAACGGCAAGGACGAAGAGGACGACGGCCGCACGCAGGGCGATATCGAATGCGAGGGCGCCGAGGCTGGCGCCGCTCTGGCCTACGGATTGGTCACCAAGTGAGCTGATCTCTGCCATCCTCGAGTTGAGGGATACGTAGACGACGCCGGCGACAATTCCCATCTTGGCGAGTGCCTTGCCGAGGTTCACAAGGCCGTCAATGGAGATGATGCGCTTGACACCGCTCGCCGGGTTGATGCTGCTCATCTTCGGCTTGAGGCCGTGGCCACTAATGAGGAAGCCCGTCTGTGCGAGGTTGAGGGCGATGGCGGAGAGTGCAAGAACAGCGAAGAGTGGCGCCAGGGCGAGGATGAATTCCGTACCCATGTCCTGGCCGAACTGGTAGGCAGTCTCCCGGGTCATGTCGGCGCGCTGGTGGTTGCCAAGGCCATCGCGCAGGAGGTTCTCCATGTTGCTCCAGAGGGCCGGCGCGAGGACACGCATGCCAATCACGGCGGCGAGGAGAACCCCGATGGAGACTACTTCCTGGCTGCGTGAGACGTTGCCCTTCTGGCGGGCATCACGCAGCTTCTTGGGAGTTGGCGCCTCAGTCCGTTCGCCGGCCATCTAGCGAACCCCCAGGAGCGTCTGCGTGGACCCGGAGAGCTGGGTATTGATGACGCCGTTCATCAGGGTCATGGTCGCCGGGAGTGCGGCTCCGAGGACGACGACGCCGAGGGCGATCTTGACCGGAGCGCCGACAACGAGGACCTGCACCTGGGGCACAGTCCGGGCGACGAAGCCGAGACCGAGGTCGGCAAGAAACAGGGCAGCCATCACTGGCATCGCGAGGCGCACCGCCGTCACGGTAAGCCCTGCAATGAGGGCGGTGATCCCATGCACCTCTACGGTCGTGGGGTCGAATGTGCCGAGAGGGATGGCCCGGAGAGTCTCGGCAAGGGTGAGGATGACAATGTGGTGGCCATTGATCGTGAAAAACACGAGGGTCACGAGCAGCGCATAGAACTGGTCGCAGGTGCCAAACTCGGCTCCGGTGATGGGGTCAAGCACCGCCCCCATGCCAAAGCCCATCTGGACACCGACGATGCGCGAGGCGAGCTGAAGGCCGATGAAGACGAGATTCATGGTCAGGCCAAGTGCGAGGCCGAAGAGTGTCTCGCGGAGGACGGCTTCGACGAGCGGGGCGAGTGTGGAAGGCGGCTCAGGGGCGGACCCGGCGGTGAGCGGGACGAGCACGAGCGCAAAGAAGACGGCAAACCCCACCTTCGTCCACGACGGAATACCCTTGTGGGAGAGCAGAGGCGCGGACACGAGCATGCCGCTCACGCGGATGAGGATGAGCAGGAAGGTGTAGGAAAAGGCGGGCGAAAGCGTTGGCATAGCTAGCTCTTCACCGTCCGTAACTCGCCATGTTCGCAAAGAGGCCGGCGGAAAAGCCGAGGAGGGTCTCCATCATCCAGGGGCCGAAGATGAGCATGGCGACGAACACACCAATGAGCTTCGGCACGAACGTGAGGGTCATTTCGTTGACCTGGGTGACGGCCTGGATGAGGGAGACGACGATACCGATGACGAGACTCGCGCCGAGGATCGGCGCGGAGATCTCGAGGGCAACGATGAGGGCTTCCCTGGCGAGTCCGAGGACGACGGCTTCGTTCATGTCATGCGCTCCTTAGCTGAAGCTCCCCACGAGGGAGCCGACGATGAGGTACCAGCCATCGACAAGGACGAAGAGAAGGATCTTGAACGGGAGGGAAACCACGACGGGCGGGAGCATCATCATGCCCATGCTGAGGAGGGCGGATGAGACCACGAGATCGATGATGAGGAAGGGCACGAACATGACGAAGCCCATCTGGAAGGCTGTTTTGAGTTCGGAGATGGTGAAGGCAGGGATGAGGACGTAGGTAGGGACGTCGTCGCGTGTCTCGGGTTTGGCACTCCCGGAGAGCTTGAGGAAGAGACCGAGATCCTGCTCCCGGGTTTGTTTGAGCATGAAAGAACGGAGCGGTGTTTCACCGCGGTTGAACGCCTCCTGCTGGGTAATAGTGCCGTTGAGGTAGGGCTGAACTGCCTCGTTGTTGATCGTCTTGATTGCAGGAGCCATGACGAAGGCAGTGAGGAAGAGAGCGAGCCCGATGAGCACCTGGTTGGGAGGGAGCTGGGGAATGCCGATCGCGTTCCGAACGAGGGAAAGGACGACGATGATGCGAGTGAACGAGGTGACCATGACGAGGATCGCGGGTGCAAGGGAAAGCACCGTGATCAGGAGCATGATCTGGAGGGCGGCGCTGATGTTCTGGGGGTTGTTGGCGTCGACGACACCGTTCCCGCCCGCAGGCTGGCCCTGTGCGGTCGATTGCGCGGCGCAGCCGGTGAGGGCGAAAAGCGCGACCACGGCGAGGAGGACGGCAAGTATGATCCGCCGCCGTGTCCGGGTCCGTCGTGGGCTCGTCTGGGCCACCTGCAACTCCAGCTGCATCCGATTCAGGGATGCGACCTCAGCGTAGGGAGGCGTGTGCGGGCTCAGTATTGGGGAAGGCCCATCAGGCCGGGCATGAATCCCTTAGGGCAGTGGCGGCTCTCCCTAAAAGCAGCAGGGAAGAACCGCAGGCCAGCGCGCGAACGTCGGGAGCAGGAAGTGCGCCACCGTCGCTGGCGCGGTTCGAACCACTCCATAGCTCCGTCACACGTGCGCCAGGCGACGTACTCATACATGCCATTGCAGCGGCAGGCGTTGAACCTGGAGCGAAGGTCGCAGGAGGCGCTGGTCGCGGCGATTTCGACGATGAGCTCGGGCGGCCGTGGAGCGAGCGATCATCCCCACGCGGGGCGGAGTGACGATCGGCACCGTACATGTAGCGGCGGGCATGCATTGGCAGCTTCGGGGGAGAGGGCCAGCGTCGTCATGGCGTTCTGCTGCTCCCCGTAGACCGGGACCAGCCGGGCTTCAGCGGGAGCGTTCGTCACCGATGACAGCTTCGCGGTGGTTGGTGGGGGGGATACTGCGAGCAGTGGTAGTCCGGCGAACGGACTGGAAGAGTTCGGCGGCGAAAGCCGATAGCGGCTGGTCGGCCTGCTGAGGCAGTGAATCAATGACATGCCGGGCCTCATCGTCGCTGAGTTCATTGAGGAAGGTGAGCTGCTGAGGGGTGGCGCCGATGGCGATCACGCGGTCACCGAGAGCGACGAGGTGGATGGTCCGGCCGTTGCTGATGGCGAGGGTATCGATGACCTTGAGGAACCCGGTGGTGCTTCGAGGGCCCGAGGTCTTTCGCGCCCACCAGCGCAGGCCAACGATCGAGATGGCAATGATGACGGCCACGAGGGCGAGGCGCCAGGCGAGAGAGACGAGCTGGCCACCACCGAGGCTGAATCCGGAGCCCGACGGACTTGCCGCAGCCGAAACAGTTGCCGCGGGAGTCGCAGCGTCGGTCGCGACGCGAAGCACGGGTTCGTTCGTTGCGGTTGGAGCCGAGGGTGCGAAGAGTGACACGAAGACAAGGCAGAAGACGAGAGCGCCACCGAGAATGAGCGCCCAGAGAAGCTTCTTGCGCTGTTTCGGGTCGTTCACGCGACGGACTCCTCCGCCTCCGCTCCACGACGGACGACTTCGACGATGCGGACACCGAAGTTCTCATCGACGACGACGACCTCGCCACGCGCGATGAGGCGGTCGTTCACGAGGATGTCGACGGGTTCGCCGGCGATCCGGTCGAGTTCGATGACGGAGCCGGGGCCGAGCCCGAGGATCTCTGAGACGGTGAGTTCGGTCCGGCCAAGCTCGACCGCAACATTCATCTGGAGGCCAGCGAGGAGGTCGATCCCGGCATTGCGCGCCTGCGTCGCCGGGTCGGGCAGTGGGGCGAAACGAGCGCGCTGGGCCGGAGGTTCCTCGCGCCGTGGCTGGGGCGGAGGCGGAACAGGAGCCTGCGGCCTCGGCATCGAAAAGACGGGCGCCCGTTGTACGGGTTGTTCCTCGGGCTCCTCATCGAGCAGTTCGGCCATATTGAGATCATCGGCAGTGAGCGCAAAGGAGAGAGTCTCTTCGGCTTTGCGCTCATCCGGTGACGGCGGGATGGCTGCTGCGGTGGCGGGTGCTGCCGATGGCGCGGCAGGCAGTGCGCTGGCGATGATGTCGAGAAAGGTGCCCGGGAGGATGGCGGAGATCTCGAGAGGGGTGCCGAGGTTCGCGACGAACGTGAGGTAGAGAGCAGGCTCGTCCATGGTCTCGAGCAGCATCGGCATGCTGTTGGCGACGAGGTCGTCCATGGCGACGATGAGCCCAGAAGGGGAAGCGGAGAAGACCTGGAGATTGAGCGCCTGGATGACCTGTCCGAGCATGGTGGAGGCGACCACGATGGTCTGCTGCTCCTGGTCGCCCGGGTCATCTGCCTCGGAGTTCAGTGCTTTGGCGGCTTCTATCGTCGGCAGGGTGAGGTAGGCTGCAGCTGACTGATCCTGGTCGGTGCTGAGTTCGACGGGGACGACGAGGTGTGGAGAGGCAAACTCGCGGGTGACCTCATCGGGCATAACGAGGCGAGCGTCCACGGCAGTTGCCTCGGGGAGTGAGCCGAGGATGGTGCGAAGAGCGCCGGCAGCCGCGGTCCAGGCATGAAGGCCAGCATCGTTGAGCGTGGCGGCCTGGGCGGAGGAGAGCAACTGGGCAAGAATTTCATGCGGGGCGGACATGGCGCTGCCTCACTGGGTGATGAATGTTTCGAAGTAGATGTTCTGGACCCTGTGTTCCGAACCAAGCTGTTTATTTACCGCTTCGATGAGCTCGGCCTTGAGCTTGTCGCGGCCGTCAGGGGTAGCAACCTGGTCGGCCGTCTTGCCTCCTATCACCTGGATGATCGCATCCCACACCCGGGGCATCTCGGGCTTGAGGTCAGCGGCATATGCGGTGTCTTTGGCTTCGATGGCGGCACCCTTTGCACCAACGTAGGTATGCTTGGGGTCGGCGAACTCGAGGGCGATTGTCGTCTTCACGTAGTTCGGAGCCGTCGCTGGAGCCTTGAGGTTGAGGACCCGTTCTTCGAGCTTGACGGTAGGCTTGGGCGCTGCCGCGAGCTGCTCTTCGCTGTAGACAACGGGGGGCTTGGCATCCATATAGTTGGGCTTGATGTAGAACCAGAAGAGCGCGAGCACGAGGACGGCACCGCCCGCAAGCACTTTCTTGTCTTTCATGTCGCTACCTCGTGGATGAAGAGTTGCCAACGCCGGAGAGGATGCGTTGGAGGTCTTCCTGTGTTGGATAGACGATGACGATTTCGGCACGACGGTTGAGGGCGCGGCCCTCGGTGGTGCTGTTATCGGCGACGGGACGGGTGTCGGCAAAGCCAGCGAGGGAGAGCCTCGACGGGTTGAGGCCACCCTGTTCGGCAAGGAAGCGGAGGACACGCGAGGCGCGAGCGGCCGAGAGCTCCCAGTTGGAGGCGAATTCCGAGTTAGCGATAGGGACGTTGTCGGTGTGGCCTTCGATACGAAGATTGTTCGGGATCTCCTGGAGGACCGTGGAAACCTCGCCAAGGACGTCCTGGCTTCCGGGCTTGAGGTCGGCACTACCGGAGGCGAAGAGCAGGTTATCGGCGAGGGTGATGGTGATCGACGTCGCGTCACTCTTGACCTGGATCTTGCCATCGAGGCCTTTGCTCTCGGCGTAGCCGGTGAGCTTCGTGGAAAGGTCAATCATGGCCTTCGATTTCATCTCATTGATAGTGGGGGTAATACCGCCACCACTGCCTTCGAAGATGGGGGTGGACCCGGATTCACCACTCTTGACACCGATGTTGAATGCCTGGTCGATCGACGTGCGGACCTGCTTGAGCTTCTGGGCGTTGGGGTCGCCGGTGGCGTAAAGGACCACGAAAAGGGCGAAGAGGAGCGTCAGCATGTCGGCATAGCTGACAATCCAACGCTCGTGGTTTTCGGGTTTTTCGGCCTCCGGGGCTTTTCTGCTCATGCCGCTTCCCGCATGTCTTCTTTCTTCGACCGCTCGCGTGGCTGGAGGAAGCCCTCGAGCTTCTCGCGGACGATGCGGGGGTTATCGCCAGACTGGATGGACATGAGACCCTCGATGACGACAGCGAGGGCATGCTGCTCATTTTTCGCATTGTTCTTGAGCTTGTTGGCGAGCGGGAGCCAGAAGACATTGGCCGTGAAGACGCCATAGAAGGTGGCGACGAAGGCGGTGGCGATACCGGGGCCGATCTCGTCCGGCTGGTCGAGGTGGCCCATGACGCCCATGAGGCCCATGACGGCGCCGAGAACGCCAATGGTGGGGGCGATCCCGCCAAGGAACTCGAGAGCGGCGTAGTTGGCTTCGTGACGGTGCTTGGTGGACTCGGCCTCGATCTCCATGATCTCGCGAAGGAGTTCAGGGTCGGTGCCGTCAATCATCAGCTGGACGCCCTTGCGGGTGAACGGGTCGTGGATCTGGCCAACATCTCCCTCGAGGGCAAGGAGGCCTTCGCGGCGTGCCTTATCGGCCATGGTGACGAAGAGGTCAACGGTGCCGGCGGAATCGTGTGCACCGCCTCCGAAGAAGGCTTTCATGAGGAACTTGGGGAGGCCGATCATGACGGCCAGGGGCTGGGAGATCATCATGGCGCCGAAGGAGCCGACGACGACGATCATCAGGCCAGGGATGTTGAAGAGGGCGGCCGGGTTGCCGCCTTCGATGACATTGCCACCGATGATGCCAATGACCGCAAGACCGATACCAATGACGGTTGCAAGGTCCATCTAGCTCACCCTCCGCACAGCACCGATGCTCATACGCCGGAACTCGGCGATGCGTTCAACGATCACCGCAGGAGATTCGGCACAGACATAGCGGTGACCGTTGGTGAGGGTGACGTGGGTGTCGTGGCTCGCCTCGAGGACCTCGATCAGGTCGGGGTTCAGGTAGAAGACGGTGCCATCGATGCGGGTGAGCTGGATCATGTGGTACGCCGAATCCGAGTTGGGTTCAGCGTAGGCAGCGTGCTCCATGGCGGGCATCGGGGAAGGCCCATGGTGCGCAGAGCCAAACCCTCAGATTCCCGGGGCTGAGTACTGAGTGACGCGTCCGGAGCGGTGGGTACGCGTGTGGGGATTGCCAGCGGACGTGCGACAGCTGCGAAAGGACCCGGCTTCACGGGGTGCTACCAGCACAGCAAGAAGCCCGGTCGCATGACCGGGCCTCTTGTATAGCGATATGGAGCCTGGCGTCGCGGCCCTATGCGCCGGCGATCGCGCCGTCCTCGCCAAAGCCGACGAGCATACGCTCGGCCTCTTCGATGCTCTCGAGACGGACGATGCCCTTGCGGATGGCGTAGCGGATAAGGTCGGTGCGGTTGCGGGCGTGGAGCTTGGCCATGATATGGGCCTTGTGTGCCTCAACGGTCTTCACGCTGATGAAGAGTTCGTTGGCGATGCCCTGGTTGGTGTAGCCTTCGGCGATGAGCTGGAGGACTTCGCGCTCGCGGCTGGTGAGAGTTTCGACACCGGAACGCTGGTCGGAGCGCTTCGCCTGATAGAGAACCTCGGCGAGGTCGAAGCCTTCGCTGAGGGCACTCGAGAAGTAACTGTTGCCTCGGTGGACCGTCTGGATAGCGAGGACGAGCTCGGACACATCCGACTTCTTGATGATGTATCCGGAGGCGCCAGAGCGAATGGATTCGAGCAGCTGATCTTCATCGACGAAGCCGCTGAGCATGACGACGCGGGTGCCCGGATTGGAGCGGCGGATCTGGCGGGTCGCCTCGAGTCCGTTCAGGCCCGGCATGACGACATCCATGAGGACGACATCGGGGCTGTACTTCTCGACGGCAGTAACGGCTTCGCGGCCATTTTCGACGTCGGCAACCACTTCGAGTTCAGGCTGGCTCTCGAGCAGCATCCGGAGGGCCTGCCGGATGACGGCGTGGTCATCGACAAGGAGGATGCGGATTGGGTGCTGGGAACGGGCCTGGCCCGTGGCAGCAGATGGACCGGGGCGGGAGATAATTGGCCGTCCAGCGGATCGCGGAGAGTTCATGCCTATCGCCTCGTGGCAGAATCCCCAGGGGCCACTGTGTGCTGGCTGCCGTAGCAAGGTCACTGAGAAGCCAGACGGAAAACCCTTAGGGCTCCCTGTAGTCTAGGCCGATACAACAGTGCGCGTATTGGGGAATTCCCTAGTCTCCACCGGATTTCCCCTAAGGAGGCAGCGGCGTGTCACCCAATACCACGGGGTTGGGGCCGTAGGGGTATCAGATGCTGAAGAAGGCTCGCTCCACCTGACCCGGTTCGGAAACGAGGTGTATCTCACTGCGGATGGCGAGGAAGGACTGCGAGTTCGCTGCAGCTTCGGCAGCGTTTTCATCGCGATAGACGACGATCCGAGCGATCTCACCACTATCGTCGTGAGGCTTGAGGACAAAGGACTCGATGCAACCATCCTGGTCCTTCGAGAGGTCATCGAGTTTCCGCATGAGGTCTTCGAGGCGGGCTTCCTGGCCGTGGCGAGGGCGGGCGACAGAAAGGCGGATATAGGACATGGGTTGGACCTCCGTGTCGGTGAGAAGGAATGATAGTGAGGCGCCACATGGGAACGCAAAGGCCCTCGTTTGTACGAGGGCCGAAAAGCGTGTGAAACCGTGGCCGGTTCAGAGCCGAAGCTTACCGTGAGACGGCTGGCGGCGGCGCTGGCGCTGGGGCAGTGCGGCCTCTTCGGCGGCGAGGTCGACGGGCGGGCTGGTGAGGACCTCATGAACGTAGCCGCACATGATGCAGCTACCATAGGTGCCGTGCCAGTCGCGCTCAACGATCATGGAGCCGCGGCACTTGGGGCACGAACGGGGTGGGGCTTCCTGCAAAGCCGGCATAGTAAGACTCTCCCTCCTAATACGAGACGTTCAAAAAGATAGGGTCCGAGGACAGAGACGAAGCCTCGAAGCGGCCTACCTGGCCGCCAGGCCTTCCTTCTGCCGACGGGGTTAGCTGACGGGTTCGGGCGGAAGGACGCCCTATCGGCCGGAACGGGCTTCGACCGAATTCACCCCTGCGGTGGTTCCCCCGTTGCGTCGGAGACGCATTAGGCAGCGATTGCGCGGATTACCGAGCGCGGTATGGGCAACGCGGTACCCATGGGCTGACGCTAACAAGTTCGTAACAAGGGTGTCAACCCTTGTTTGCGATTTCCATCACAAATTTACTCGTCGGTTTGCATAAGGGGGTGATCAATTCCCCTGTCGGGCGATTTGGGTGGCAGAACACGAGCCCCACGGTGCTACAGCCTCATGTCAAATGATCACCTGCCAGCACTCCATCGTCCCACTGGAGTTCGCCTCGGAGGAGGCCCATGACGAGCACATCACGGTAGGAACCGAAGCTGTAAAAGGCCTGGCGGCGCGTCCCCTCGTGCTTGAAGCCGACCTTCTCGTAGACGCGAATGGCTCGTGTGTTGTCGGCGTGGACGTCGAGCTGGATACGCTGGAGGTTCATCTGCTCGAAGCCGAAGCGGCAGAGGACACGCATCGCGTCCGTACCGTAGCCTCCGTTCCAGTAGGTCTTGTCGCCGAGGGCGATGCCAAGTTCGGCAGAGCGGTTCTCCGGATTAACGTGCTCGAGGCCGATGCCCCCAATGAGGCGGGAATCGGCGAGGGTTTCGACACCGAAACTGGCGTTCGTGTAGCCGACGGCGCTGACGTGTTCGATGAAAGCACGTTCGACGCTGTGAGAGAGCGGGTAGCGGATGGTGAGGTGACGGGTGACCTCCGGGTCATTGAACCAGCGGTAGAGCAGTGGTTCATCTTCTGGTTCGCGGGCACGAAGACGGACGAGCCGCCCTTCAAAAGGGGATTCCATCGGTCTGCTCCTTCCTGTGCGTGGAGTCGGAAACGGGAGAGGCCCACCGGTCGGGTGGGCCTCTGAGTACGAATGCGGGGGTGTACATGTGTGTACTCAGTGGCCCTCAAAAGCGTGTGCGTTCATACCCTTCGCCATGTCGGCAAGGGGCGAAATCGCTACCGAGGTAAGTACACGGTTTGTCATGGATGAGTGGGTAGCGTAGCGAATGCGCAGCCCTGGTGGCAAGAGAACTGGAAAGACGACCCCGGGCACGCCAGGCCCCATCGTGACCCAGGAGAGTACGAGCAAGCAAAACTCGGCGAACGGCCAGAGATACAAGAACGGGGTCCCTTCGCGTGAAGGGACCCCGTCGGTGCCGGCCGGGTGAGCCGGGCGGTCTAGGAGATGAAGAGCGGGGCAAGGACGAGGGTGATGGTGCTCAGCAACTTCACGAGGACGTGGAGTGCCGGACCAGCCGTGTCCTTGAACGGGTCGCCAACGGTATCGCCGACGACGGCCGCGGCGTGGGTCTCTGAGCCCTTGCCGATGACATTGCCCTGGTCGTCCTTCATTCCGCCGGACTCAATGAACTTCTTGGCATTGTCCCACGCGCCACCCGCGTTATTGAGGTACGTGGCGAGGAGGACGCCGCCAATGGTGCCTACCATGAGCATACCGGCGACCGAGAGCCAGCCTTCGTTGCCATCGCCGCCGAATGCGTAGCGGAAGATGACGCCCACGGCGATCGGCATACCGACGGCAAGGATGCCGGGCAAGACCATCTCGCGGAGGGCGGAGCGGGTGGTGATGTCGACGGCACGAGCGTAGTCGGGCCTGACCTCTCCTGTCATGATCCCGGGGTTCTCACGGAACTGGCGGCGAACCTCCTCGATGATACCGCCAGCGGCCTTGCCCACAGCGCGGATGGCGAGCGAGCTAAAGAGGAAGGCGAGCATGACGCCGAGGAACGCACCGACGAAGACATCAACCTTGCCCAGGTTGATGGGCATGATCCGTGGCAGCGGGAAGGGTGACCCCTCCTTGGCGACCGCGCAATCGGCGCCAGCCTTCTTGTCCTTCGCGAGCTTGTCGACGAAGGCAGTAGCTTCCTGGCGGTCGGAGGTGAGGAGGGTTTCAATCTCGGTATTGGAAAGGCCACATGCCTGCAGGTCGGTTGCGTGCTTCTGGATGGCGGTGGCAACGGCAGCTCGCTCATCAGAGCCCTGGCGGGTGAGGTCCAGGTCCTGGATGAGGCTTGCGTAGCGCGAGGAATCGTCGCGGGCGATCTTGCCGAACTCCACGCGCACCTCGTCGAGGTAGGCGGTGAAGAGGAGGAAGGCGGCGAGAGCAGCGGAGCCAACCGCATAGCCCTTGGTGAGCGCCTTGGTCGTATTGCCGACGGCGTCGAGAGCGTCGGTGATCTCGCGGGCTTCGGGCTTGGTGCCGGCGGCCATCTCAGTGATACCGCCGGCGTTGTCGGTAATCGGGCCGAAGGTATCCATGGCGAGCACGTAGGCGGCCGACATGAGCATGCCCATGGTAGCGACAGCAGTGCCAAACACGCCGGTAGAGATGTCGCTCACATTGGTGAGGTCGGCCTGCTTGCCGAGCGTGAACGAGACGACGAGGGCGATGCCAACGGTGATGGCGGTAACGGCGGTGGTTTCAAAACCAACCGCGGTACCGATGATCATGTTCGTGGCGGAGCCGGTGCGGCTCGCGTTCGCAATCTCCTGGACAGGGCGCCAGGAGCCGGCCGTGTAGTACTGGGTGATATAGACGAATGCGATGCCGGTCGCGATACCGACAAGGCCACAGAAGAAGAACCAGTACCACACATCGTCGAGCATGCCGTAGGTGGCTACGGCCAGGCCGATGATGCTCAGGAGGGTAATCGTCCAGTAACCACCGTTGAGGGCGCCCATGGGATCGCTGATGCGCTTCGCCCAGAAGGGAACGGTGAACATGCCGATGATGGTGGCGAAAACGCCGAAGGAGCGAAGGACGAGTGGGAAGAGGATCCACTCGACGCGCCCGGTGGCGGTGAAGATGGCGACACCGAGGATCATCGCGCCGATGTTCTCGGCGGACATCGACTCGAAGAGGTCGGCGCCGCGGCCAGCGCAGTCTCCCACGTTATCGCCAACGAGGTCGGCGACAACGGCGGCATTGCGAGGGTCGTCTTCGGGGATACCGGCTTCGACCTTGCCGACGAGGTCGGCGCCGACGTCGGCTGCCTTGGTGTAGATACCGCCACCAAGCTGGGCAAAGAGGGCGACGAAGCTGGCGCCGAAGCCGAAGCCAACGATAAGGAAGGGTGTCTGGTCGATCGCATGGCCGAGGATGCGGCTATAGATCGCGAACATGCTGGAGACGCCGATGAGACTGAGGGCAACGACGAGGAAGCCAGAGACGGCACCACCGCGGAGGGAGGTGTTGATCGCATCAGCAAGGCTGTTCTGTGCAGCGGCGGCGGTGCGGCCATTGGCCCGGACGGCGATGGACATCCCGATATAGCCGGAGACGCCAGAAGCGAGCGCACCGACGACGAAGGCAATACCGGTCAGGATGCCCGTTTCGGCAGACTCTTTGAAGATGCCGACGATAACGCCGACGACGACAGATGTGACGATCGCGAGGATGCTGATCGTGCGGTACTGGCGATTCAGGAAGGCGTTGGCGCCTTCGAGAATGGTCCCGGCGACTTCCTGCATCGACGCGGTGCCTTTGTCCCGCTTGAGGACGTCGAAGGCCAGCCAGATGGCGAACAGGACCGCCGCGGCACTTGCCAGCGGGATCATGACCTGAGCCCAGAGCATGGAGTCTCTCCCCTTCACCTAACTTTCGTAGTTCTGCGTGCTCTCTGACACACACGGAACTACCGGCCGCCCAGATTGACGCGCCGAGAGCGATGCGGAGTCTATCAAGGAAGGCGGCTAAGGAAAAACGCCTTGACATAGCAGGGGGATCGCCCATGGGCGAAGTTCACAGGATGTAATGGAGGAGGTGTTTGTGGAGGAAACAATCGCACGGCTACGATGGAATGGCGACTTCCAGAGTCGAAGGAGAGAGCATTGGCAGAAACCGCGACACTCAAAGTTGGTGACGAAGCGCCAGATTTCGAACTTCCATCGAGCCCCACCGGCGACACGTTCAAGCTCAGCGACCAACGGGGCAAGCATGCCGTAATCATCAACTTCGTGCCGGCGGCGTTCTCGCCTGTGTGCAGTAACCAGCTTCCCCTCATCGAAGAGAAGCGGGCGGAGTTCGAATCGCAGGGTGCGGTTCCGGTGGTGATCTCGAGCGACGGCGCCTGGGCACAGGCGGCATGGAAAAAGGACCTCGGGGTGAACTACCCGGTGCTCAGCGACTTCTATCCGCTGGGTGAGACGGCACGGAAGTATGGCGTGGTGATTGAACCTCGCGGGATCGCAAATCGAGCCGTGATCGTGGTCGACAAGCACGGGAAGGTGGCGTGGATCCAGCCGACCGAGAAGATCACGGACCTGCCAGATTACGATCCGGTGATGAGCTGCCCCAAGGGCTAAGGGGACGACAGACCGGCCATTGACCCTGGCCGTCCAGAAGGGAGTTGCCGCCATGTCTCTTGCAGATGAGATGCAGCGCCTCGCACGCTGGAACGGCTGGGCCAACCGGGTTGTTGGTGACGTATTGGCTGGCACACGCGGGCAACCGGAGACCGCATTGAAGGCGTTTCAGCACGTCCTCGAGGCGGAGGTCACGTGGCTGCGGAGATTCGAGGGTATCGGCAAACCTGGCATTCCACTCTGGGGCCCCGCGAGCCTCGAGACTGTAGGCGCGCTGGGCGAGGAAGCAACCTCCCTGCTGTCGTCGCTCTCGGCCAGCCTTGATGATGGCCGCCTGCAGGGGACATTCACGTATGCGAACTCGGCAGGGAAGCAGTTCACCGACCGGCTGCAGGAGCCGCTGCTCCATATGTTCCTGCATTCACAGCAGTACCGCGGTGAGGCCGCCGCTTTCTTGAATGCGACGGAGAACAGAGTCCCCGACTTCGACTTCATTTTCTGGCTGAGGCAGGGCGAGCCGGGGTAACTTCGACCGCACGCGGCGTTCGGCCGCCACACCGAGAACAAATGAGAGCGCCCCGGTTGCCCCGGGGCGCTCTCATTATGCGTGCCTCTGCCAGCCTAGAAGGTGATTACAGAGCGATTGACTTCGCCGCCCTTGAGGGCTGCGTAGGCTTCATTGATCTGATCGAGCTTGTAGCGGCGGCTGATGAGTTCATCGATCTTGAGGCGACCCTGGCGGTAGAGCTCCATCAGCCAGGGCATATCGACGGTCTGGCGGGTGGAGCCGTAGAACGAGCCGATAATGCCCTTCTCCCCGAGGAAGGCCGCACCCGGAACCGTGACCATGGCAGTGACGGGGATCATGCCAACGACGACGGCACGGCCACCGCGCTTTGCCATACCGAAGCACTGCTCGGCAGTCTTCGCAAGCCCGATCGCTTCGAAGGCGAAATCGACACCGCCGCCGGTAAGCTGCTGGACGGCGGCAACGGCATCGCCTTTCGAGGCATCGACAACATCGGTGGCGCCGAACTCCTTCGCAGCGGCGAGCTTATTCTCGAGGAGGTCGACGGCGATGATCTTCGAAGCACCGGCGAGCTTCGCGCCCTGGATGATATTGAGGCCCACACCACCAGCGCCGACAACGGCGACCGTGGAACCCACGGGGATCTTGGCGGTATTGCTGACGGCACCAACACCCGTCATCACGGAACAACCGACGAGGCAGGCCGCCTCCAGCGGTACCCCGTCGGGAACGTGGACGAGGGCATTCTCGTGGACGAGTTGGTATTCGGCAAAGGCGGACATGTTGGCGAACTGCATGATGGGCTGCCCCTTCATGCTGATGCGGCCGACACGGCCGAGTGCCATGGAGTTTTCGCAGAGATAGGGTTTGCCGACGACGCAGTTGTTGCAGGTGCCGCAGGAGGTGACGAAGGCGACGACGACGCGGTCGCCGGGCTTGACCTTGGTCACACCGGAGCCGACCTTTTCGACCACGCCTGCGGACTCGTGCCCGAGGACGCAGGGTGTCGGATACGGGTAGGAACCCTCCATGAAGTGGAGGTCGGAATGGCAGACACCGCTGGCGGCGGTCTTGACGAGGACTTCGTTCTGCCTGGGCTCATCGACATCGATGTCCTCGATGACGAGGGGCTGGTTCACGCCGTACATCACGGCTGCTTTCATTGGGCAATTCCTCCTTGGTGAAACACGGGGCCCGGATGGGCGAAGCATTGTTTTCCGCTCGGTAAGACGGTGTCAAACATTCGAGTTGGGAAATCCAGGGCAAAACGGGCCGAGGTTGCTTCGCCAGGCTCGAGAGTTCGTCGAGGAGCGGGGTATGAGGGCCGGAAGACAGCCTGGTTGACGGAGTAGTGGCACCAGTCTCAGCGCCGCACCCTGGTGTTCCTGATTAGCCCCCGGCGACGAGAAGGACGCCAGTCGCGTTGCGCGCAGGGCTCTTCGAGCTGCGCTCAGAACGCGTGACGCGGCCGGGGAAGCTTGCTAGACTGCCGCGCACGAATTTACCCGGCGGATGGAGGAGTTTCCTATGGACCTGCGGGGAGGCGTGACGATCGTCACGGGTTCGGCCACGGGTGTTGGAGCCGCGGCGGCGAAGCTGCTCGCATCCAAGGGCTGCAACGTCGTCGTCAACTACACGAAGAGCGAAACGGAGGCAAAAGAGACAGCCGCGGCGTGCGAGGCACTCGGTGTGGAGACGCTTCTCTGCCAGGCGGACGTAGCAAACGACGACGACTGCAGGCGGATGGTCGCGGCAGCGATGGACAGGTGGGGGCGAATCGACGGGCTGATCAACAACGCAGGAACGACGCAGTTCGTGAACCACGCGAACCTGGACGGCCTCGATAGGGATGACTTCCTGCGCATCTACTCGGTGAATGTGGTGGGTCCGTTTCAGATGACGCGTGCCGTGACACCGCACATGAAGGCCGCGGGGCGAGGGGCCGTGGTGAACGTGTCGTCGATCGCCGGCGTGATGGGTGTGGGGAGTTCGATTGCATACACGGCGTCCAAGGGTGCGCTGAATACGATGACGTTGTCGCTGGCACGCGTGCTGGGCCCCGAGATCCGGGTCAACACCATCTGTCCCGGGTTCATCCAGGGTCGCTGGCTGCGGGGTGGTATGGGCGACGAGGCGTACGAGGCAGCGGTTGCGGCGCAGGAGCGGATGACGCCGCTGCGGCGCGCGGGGACGCCCGAGGACATGGCTGAAGCTGCCGTCTGGTTCCTGGAGGGGGCTGCGAATGTGACCGGAGAGATCCTGATCGTGGACGCCGGCTCACACCTTGGAGCAGCGCCACTCATCGCGCGGTAGCACGGAGGCGCTGGAAGGTGGGCGCCAGCAGGAGATGGACGAGCGTGCCGGCACTCGTTCTGGCTCTCGCCGGGGCCATCTTGCTGCTCGTGGCGGTAGCGCCACCGGGCGCACAGGCCGGAGCGGTCCTCCAGAATGGTGGGTTCGAGTCGTGGGGCCCCAGCGGACCGGCCTCGTGGTTAGTCCAGAAAGGGTCGGTCTCGCAGCAAACCGGGCATGTGGTGAGCGGGAGCGCGGCACGGCTCTCGGCGGGAAGCATCCTGTTTCAGCGGCTCGATGCGATGCCGGGAGCAACCTACACAGCGTCGATCATGGCATCGGGAACTGAAACGAGCGGGAGCCTGAGTCTCCGGTTTCGGGACGATATGGGCGCCTACCTGGGTTCAGCATCCGTGGTGCCGCTCATGCTCGGCAGCGATTTCTCGATCACGACGCTGGGTGCACGCGCGCCAGACACCGCCGTCTCCATTGAGTTCACCATAAGCGTCTCCGGCATGGGCAGCGTTGACCTGGATAACGCCATGCTCGAAGAGTCCGCGCCACCGACGCCGACAGCTACACCGACGTCCATATCGACGCCGACCGAAACACCAACGCCAACCCGGACCACCAGTCCCACGAATAGCGTCACGGCCACGGCGGCTCCACCCACGCCGGCGAATGAGAGCACGAAGACCGGAACGCCAACGAAGGCCCCGACACCAACGAAGACTCCGAAGCCGCCAACGCCGACGAAGACTCCCGGGCCAAGCCAGAGTCCGCCTGCCACCAGTACACCAAAGCCCCCGAAACTCGCGACTCCGACGCCCACACCACACGTGCCGACGAGCACGTTCGGCGGGCTGATAGTGAACGGCGACTTCGAGGACACCGATGAGGACCACCCGTGGGGATGGTCAAAGTTCGGTGGGAGCATGGGGATGACGGCTGAGGCGTACCACGGAAACTGGGCAGGGACGCTGGACTCGGACACGACGTCAACGAAGTGGTTGTACCAGGTGGCGGAGGTCGAGGCTGGCACCTGGTATTCGGCGACGGGTATGGCGCGGGCCAACGGCGGAGAAGCGTGGCTCCGTTTGAGCTGGTACACGAGCAATGACGGAAGCGGGAGTGCCCTCGATTCGAGTGACAGCGATGTGGCTGCCAGCGGCGACTGGACACTACTCGGCACTGGCGCGGTTCAGGCTCCAGAAGGCGCGGCGTCGGTACGGCTACGGTTGATGTTGCGTCCGACCGCTGGGAACTCCCGGGCAACTTTCGATGACGTGATGTTGGTCGAGGCGGACGCGCCGCCGGCGACACCAACACCGACACAACGCCCGGCAGGTAGCTCGTCGGGTTCCAACGAGACGCCCGCCATACGGACCGCGACACCGCGCACACCGACGCCGCCGCGTTCCACACAAGGACCGGTACCGGATACGGCGGCACCGGGAGGTGGTAGCACGGCACCAGCGAGCGGTGCATCGAGCCTGCGGCTCTCGGAACTGCTCGCTGACCCGGAGGAGACAGGAAATGACGCCGCCTGGGAGTGGGTCGAAATCGTCAATATCGGTACCGAGGCCGTCGATACGGCGGGCTGGCAGCTTGGAGACGCCAAAGGGCTCGATGTTCTCCCATCGGCGATGCTCCCGGCGGGCGCATATGCTGTGGTCGCAGCGAAGTCGGCAAACGTGGTGGCACCGGTTGTGCTGCGTGTGTCGGACGGGACAATCGGTGGGGGGCTGAACAATGGTGGCGATCGCCTGCGGCTGATTGCTCCGGATGGGAACGAGGCAGATACGATGTCGTATGGAGACGACGTATCGGTATTCGAACCTTCGCCGAAAGCGGCAGGTGCGGGGAAAACGCTCGGAGTGAAGGATCCTCGAAGTGAGGCCACGGCCGAAAACTGGGCCGAAACCGAGCATCCGACACCGGGCGAGCCGAACGTCTTCCCGGGGGTAGCCGCGAACGAACGCCGTGGTGAGAGGAGCGGGGCGGCGGTACGCACCGGAGAGGAATCGGCCACGGAAGGATTGACACGATCGAATGCTGCCGCCGGCGAGCCGGGTAGCGAAGGCTGGAGTACGCTCGAAGCCGGAGCCGGTTCAGCAGTCGTGGTACTCGCGGCAGGGGTGATTGGCTACTCGCAGCGGCGGCGGCTCAGGGAGTTGGCCGCGAGGAGAGCACGTGGCGGTTGAACGGCTGCAGAAGATCCTGTCGAACGCGGGCCTGGTGTCGCGGCGTGTCGCAGAAGAGCTCATTCTCGCCGGCCGGGTGGCAGTGAATGGTGAGGTGAAGGACACACTGGGAGCGCGGGCGGATCCCGAGATCGACGAGATTACAGTCGACGGGGTACCGGTCATCCGCACTCGCTACCGGTACTTCGCCCTGAACAAGCCCGTTGGCATCATCACGACGGCGCGGGACGAGCAACAACGGGAGACGGTGCTCGACATGGTGCCGATCGGGGACGTCCAGTTACATCCCGTGGGACGGCTGGACCGGGAGAGCGAAGGGCTCATCCTGCTGACAAATGACGGCCACCTGACAGATCTCCTCACACATCCGAAGTACGAAATCGAGAAGGAGTATCTCGTCGGCATCGATTCGATGCCGCCCGAACGCGACCTGCAACGGCTCGTACGCGGAGTCGAAAGCGATGGCGAGCGGCTACGGGCGGCGAGTGTCCGGCAGGCAGCGGCGCCGGAGCCGGGCATGGGAGAAGAGCCGCTCGAGGCGGGCGCATGGCTGGTGATTGCCCTGCGCGAGGGAAAGAACCGCGAGATCAGGCGGATGATGGATGTACTTGGACGAAAGGTGACGGTGTTGCGGCGCATTCGGCTTGGGCCGCTACACCTGGGGGCGATGGGCTCGGGAGTATTTCGCGAGCTGACCGAGGAGGAGGTCGCACGGCTGTACGCGGCCGGGAAGCATGCCGAGGCGCGAGAGGCGGGACAGGAGCCAGGTGGCAGCCAGGCCCGGATCCAATAGGATGGCGCGTCGGGAAGTCGGTATGAAGAGCAAGCTACATCCAGATCCGATCGCTATCGACGGGCCAGCAGCTTCGGGAAAGTCATCGCTGGGGCGGGCGATCGCAAGGCGGCTGGGTTATCACTTCCTCGATACCGGGCTGATGTACCGCGCAGTCGCATTCGCCGCGATGCGCCGGTCCGTGCCGGCGACCAACGAGGCGTGTGAACCGTTCGTTGCTGGACTCGACCTCCAACTCGGTAACGAGATGGAGACGCGGGTGTACCTGGGCGAAGAAGACGTGACACCACTACTGCACAACCCGGAGATTGAATCGCAGGTGAGTGCGTACGCACAGCTCAGCGCTGTTCGAGAGAGGATGCGGGAGATGCAACGGGCGTTCGCGGACCGGGGGAGGGCCGTGCTTGCCGGGCGCGACATCGGGGAGGTCGTGCTCCCGCACGCACCGGTCAAGTTCTACCTGGAGGCGGATGAGGCGGCACGTGCACGCCGTCGAAATGCCGAGCGCGGCATCGCCCAGGCGGATGCGGCACGGGAATCGCACGTGCAACTTTCGCGACGGGATCGGGCGGACCAGGGGCAGACGTTCCTGCCGCCAGACGCGATCGTCATCGACACGACCGATATGACGCTCGCAGAGGTGATCGCGGCGGCGATGGAGCGATTGGAATGAGGGAGCGGCTGCGAGGGCTGAAACCGGGCTGGAACACGTTCGTCCCACCGTTTTACTGGACGGCAGTGACGGCGCTGCGAGGGGCGCTCTGGCTCATTGGGCGGTGGACGGTGACCGGCCGCGAACACGTACCGCCGGAGGGGGCGTTCATGGTGGTGTCGAATCACCTGAGTAATGCCGACCCGCCGATCCTTTCAGCGGGGATCGCGAAGCGGCGGATCCGGTTCATGGCAAAGGTAGAGCTCTTCAAGTACCCGTTTGGGGCAGCAATCCGGCTCTACGGTGCATTCCCGGTGCGGCGGTTCGATGCCGACGTTGCGGCACTCATGGCCGCCGAACGGATCCTGCGGCACGGCGAGGTGCTCGGGATGTTCCCGGAGGGACACCGCAGCCGGACGGGGTATGTGGGCAAACCCCACCCGGGGACAGCGCTCATCGCGCTACGGTCGGGTGCGACGGTGCTCCCGTGCGCAATGATCGGGACAGAGCAGCTTCGGAAGCCGCTTAATCTCCTGAAGCGGCCGCGTATCACCATCCACATCGGCGAGCCAATGGTGGTGGAGAAGGTGAAGCGGCCGACAGAAGAACAGGTGAGCGCCCTGACCGAGCGCATCTTCGACGAGATCACGGCGCTCTTACCGGCGAAATACCTCGCCGCCTATACTGGTTCGGAAGGGGCAGCCGATTCGAACCATGGTGCAGATAATCCGGGCCAATGAGATGGGCTTCTGCATGGGCGTCCGACGCGCCGTGCAGATTATGGAAAGTGAAGCCACGCCGCGATCGCCGGTGTTTAGCGTGGGCGAGATCGTCCACAACCCTCATGTCGTTCGTGGACTCGAACGGGGCGGGGTACAGCAACTCCCCGGGCCAGACGATATCGAGGGGGATGTTGGAGCCGCCACCGCGGAGCGGGTGCAGGAAGGGCGGGTAGCGATCACCGCACATGGCGTGGGGGAGCGCGTACTGCGCCAACTCGAAGGAGCCGGGCTGGAGATCATCGATACCACCTGCCCGATCGTGACGCGGGCGCAACGCTACGGGCAGAAGTTCGTTCGCGATGGCTGGCACGTGGTGGTGTTCGGCGACCCCGGGCACAAGGAAGTCCGCGGCATCGTTGGGTGGGCAACGGACAAGACCGGGATCCCGCACGCGACGATTGTCGAAAGCGCCGAGTATGACCGGCTGAAAGAGGTGGTTGAGAACTTCCCGGGGGGCTTTCCGAACAAGATTGGGGTGATGGTGCAGACCACGCACCGGGTGGAGGACTTCGCGAAGTTCGTCGCGAACCTGATGCTGCTCCAGCGCGACAACAACTTCGAAATGCACATCGTGAACACGCTCTGCCATGCGACGACCGGGCAACAGGAGGCAGCGGCGGCGCTGGCGGCAACGGTTGACTTGATGATCGTGGTGGGCGGCAAGAAGAGTGCAAATACGCGTCACCTGCGAGAGACGTGCGAAGAGCAGGGGACGCGGGCATACCACATCGAAGGGCCCGGTGAACTGCAGGCCGAGTGGTTCGCGGGCGCCGAACGGGTGGGTCTGACTGCGGGCACTTCGACACCGGATTACTCCATCGATGCGGTCGAGGCGCGGATACGCGAGCTCGTGGACGCGTGAGTGTGAGTACAACAGCCGCGGCAGGCGGGCGGCGGGCGGGCCATCTGCCGGCCGAGCGGCGCGAACCGGTCCCCGGGCTCATCTCGGCCGTACGACCGGGGTCGCTGGCCGGCCTCGCGGGGCTCGAACCGGGTGATTCGGTGGTTAGCATTGGCGGGCGGGTGATGCGCGACGTGGTCGACGTGCAGTTCTACGCGGCCGAGGCGGAGGTGGAAGTCCACATCCGCAAAGCGAACGGGCTGGACGAAGCGCTGGTATTTGAGAAGGAAATTGACGAGGACCTCGGGCTGGAGTTCGAGCACGCAACATGGGATGAGGTAACGCTCTGCAATAACAACTGCTTCTTCTGCTTCCTGAAGGGGTTGCCAAAGGGAATGCGGAAGTCGCTGTACATGAAGGACGACGACTACCGGCTGAGCTTCCTGCACGGCAACTTCGTGACTCTCACGAACCTCACGGAAGAGGATTGGGAACGACTGGAGGAACAGCGGCTGGCGCCGCTCAATGTCTCTGTCCACGCAACGGAGCCGGGTCTCCGGCGGAAGATGCTGTCGAACCCGACAGCCCCGGACGTGATCGCACAGCTACAAAGGCTTGGCAGCCTGGGGCTCTGGGCCCACACGCAGATCGTGCTCTGCCCTGGAGTGAATGATGGCGAGCATCTCGACCGTTCAGTGCGAGACCTCTCGGCACTCTACCCAACGGTGCAGACGGTCTCCATCGTGCCTGTAGGTGCGAGTCCGAAACTGGAAAAGTGGTCGCGCGAACGTGACGGGATCGATCTACGGCGGCCAGATGCCGTGTATGCGCGCAAGATGGTGGCGCAGGTACGGCGGCTGCAACGTGAGAACCGCGGGATGTATGGCGCAGCGATCGTGAACTGCAGCGACGAGTACTACGTCACGGCGGGCGAGCGTGTCCCCTCTGCGGAGAGCTACAACGGCTATCCACAGTACGAAAATGGCATCGGCATGGTACGAACGATGATCGAGGACTGGAAGCGGACGAAGCGGCGCATCGCCCGTCGAGGCGTAGGCAAGCTGGCGCTCGAGCGCGTGGTTATCGGGTCGGGCAGGCTGGCGGCGCCGCTCCTGGAGCCTATCGCGCGTGAGATGTCGGAGCTTACCGGTGCAGATGTGCGCGTGAAGGCTGTCACGAACACGGTATTCGGGGAGCGTGTGAACGTGACGGGGCTGATCTGCGGTAAGGACTACGCGGAGCAACTCACTGCCGGGGATGCGGAGTGTTACATCCTGCCGCGGCCCAGCCTGGACTACTTCGGCGAGAAGTTCCTCGACAGCATGCGGATCGATGAGCTGGAAGAACGGCTGGGCAAGCCAGTATCGTTCGCGAGCCAGTGGAGCGAGGTCCTGGAAACGCTGGAGACCGGGCCGCGAGCACCCGTGCGAAACGATGTGACGAACGGGGCGTTCTGGAGCGAGGAGTAGCACCCGCCTTCGGACCAGGACCAGGTGCTGGCCGGGGAACGGGCGTGGCGCGCAGGCGGTCCGGCAGTGATCGCCAGGTGCTCACGTCGGCCAGTGCGGCATGGTGAAGGGTTTACGCGTGATGGCCGGAGGGTCCGCCCTGCGTCCACAGCGTGAAGTGCACGCACGATGGTACATGCTGTACTCACGCCCCGGCCGTCGTGGGTAATCCTCGCCTTTCGGCGGCGGAACGTCCTGCCTACCGTGCGGTAAACGAAAACAGCGACTACTGGTAGAATCCTTCTATGCCCCGGATTCGCGTGGAACCGATTGGCATCGAAGTTGAAGGAGAATGCGGCGCGACCGTGCTGGATGCGGTAGCGGCGCATGGTTACTTCTGGCCGGTTGGCTGCGCGAAGAACGGTGAATGTACGAACTGCGCCATGGAAGTGGTTTCGGGCGTTGGGCGGCTCAGCCGGATGGGGCGTTACGAGCGGCAGAACCTGATCCGGCAGCGCGGCCCACGATCGGTTGAGGACCCGAGGTTGCGGCTCGCCTGCCAGGCACGGATCGAAGGGGACGTCATCGTGTACAAACGTGGCGTGCTGCCAGAATAGCAATAACGGGAAGGGGACCCAGGGGAAGAACATGGCTTATGTAATTGCGGAACCATGCATCGGAGTGAAGGACGCCTCATGTGTCGAGGTATGTCCGATCGACTGTATCCACACAACCGATGACTCCCCGCAGTACTTCATCAACCCGGATCAGTGCATCGACTGCGCAGCGTGCGAGATGGCCTGCCCCGTAAGCGCGATTTCGCACGAGGACGATGTCAAGCCAGAGTGGAAGAAGTACATTCAAATCAACGCTGACTTCTATAGCTAGTCCGGGTATGGACTGGAGGGATTCTTGGAACTCGCACAACTCGACGCTTTCATCCAGGTGGCGCATCACCGTTCGTTCAGCCGTGCGGCGGAGGCACTGTTCCTGACGCAGCCATCGGTGACAGCACGTATCCAGTCACTCGAGCGCGAGCTCGGTGAGCGGCTGTTCGAACGGACGGGCCGGAGCGTGACGCTTACGGACGCTGGCCACGCGTTCATGCCGCACGCGCAGCGAGCACTTACGGCCGTGCAGGAAGGGACCGACGCGATCGAGGCAGTGCGCCACGGCGATGTCGGGAGTATTCGAATCGGCGCGAGTTCGAGTATTGCGACCTACGTACTGCCGGCAATCCTCAAGCAGTTCCGGCAGACACGGCCGCGCGTGCACGTCCACCTGACGACCGGGAATACCGAGGAGATCATCGAGAAGCTGCTTGCAGGCGAAGTCCACGTAGTGATTGCACGCCTGGCACAGCATCCTGAAATCGAATCGCTGCACCTCTATAACGACGACCTCACGCTGGTAGTTTCGCCGTCGCACCCATTCGCACAGAAGGGGCGGGTGACGATCGCTGAGGCGGGACGCGAGCCGTTCCTGTTCTTCGAGCGCACGTCGAGCTACCACAGCCTCGTCTACAGCATGTTCCTGCGAGTCGGCGTGGTGCCGGAGTCGGTGATGGAGCTGGACTCGATGGAGACGACGAAGCACATGGTGGAGGCGAACCTGGGGATCGCGATCCTGCCGGTGATCTCGGTGGCGAAAGATATCGAAGACGGGACGCTGCGGAAGGTGGAGATCCGCGACATGGAGCAGCCGGCGCAACGCGAGGTGGGCGTGCACATCCTGCGGAACCGGGCGATCAACCCGCCGATTCGCGACCTGCTCAAGCTGCTCACCACCGAATACGGCGTGGCGAACATCTTCGAAGGCAAGCACATCGCCGGGGCGGTGGCGGGGTAGAACGCACTCGACCTGGACCCCGCGCGATCGTCCCGCTGGATGATGAACTAACAAGATCAAGCCAGGAACGATTGCTCCTCGTGCATAGGTCCAATGCGGCCTCACATCTCCAAATGATCATTGGCCTATACGCGGCTAAATCGGCAGGCTCCTAGCTCCGGCACGCGCTATCCTTACTCGATGACGTTCGAGGAGATGGTGGCGCTGGCGCGGGAGCGGAAGCGCGAGATGCCGGCCGGCAAGGGGACAACGGCGCTGTTCGAGGCGGGAACGCACGCCATCGGGAAGAAGCTCGTGGAGGAGGCGGCGGAGAGCTGGATGGCGGCGCGGTACGAGAGCGACGACGAGCTAGCGCTGGAGCTCTCACAAGTCCTCTATTATGTCGCGTGCATGATGGCCGAGCGCGGAATTGCGATCGACGAGGTCTACGAGCGGCTATGATTAAGGTTGCGCTGCCGAACAAGGGACAGCTCTTCGAGCCGACCCTCGAACTGCTCATAGCATGCGGCTACCGGCTGACGAAGACGCCGCGGAGCCTGAGCGTCCTCGACCCCGAAAACCACGTGGAGTTCTACTTCCTGCGGCCGGGCGATATCCCGCAGTATGTGGCGAATGGGGTGCTCAGCGCCGGGGTCACGGGCAGAGACTTCGTCTCGGAGACGGGCCACGAACCAACCCATCTGCTCGACCTGAACTACGGCCGGTCGCGGCTCTGTGCAGCCGTGCCGGTTGACTCGCCATGCAGGAATCTGGACGATGTGGCGTCGCTGCGGATAGCTACATCGTTCCCCGAGATCACCCGGCGGTTCTTCAACGGAAGGGAACTCGCAATCACGCGGCTCGAGGGAGCCGTCGAAATCTCGGTGAAACTGGGAATCGCGGATGCTGTCATCGACGTGGTGGAGACGGGGACCACACTGGAGCAGGCCGGGCTGCGGATCGTTGGAGAGCCGCTATTCCGGTCGTGTGCCGCGCTGTACGCGCACCCGGGCCACGAGGAGCAGGACGACGTTCGTAAGCTCATGCACCGGGTGGAAGGCCGCCTGGTTGCTTATGAATACATGATGGTGGAGTACGACTGCCCGGCACACCTGCTCGAGCGGGCGAGCGAGATGACGCCCGGGATTGAGTCGCCCACCGTTTCGCCGTTGCAAAAAGAGGGCTGGCTTTCGGTGAAAGCTCTCCTCCGGAAGCAGGACGCCAACCGGATCATGGACGAGCTCTCGGACCTGGGCTGCAAGGGGATCCTGCTCACGACCATCGAGAGTATTCGGATCTAGGCGGGCGTCGCGGGTGGCCCCGTTTCAGAGCGTTCGGTGGTTAGTGCGAGCGCCCGGGCAGTGTTCTCCCAGAGGAGTCGTGAGCACGCTTCGAGCGTGGTGCCAAGTGAGGCGGACAGGGCACGGCCGACTTCGGGGAGGGATTTCGGTTCAGTCGTGCGGCCGGCGAGCGGGTAGCTGTCGGTTTCGATGAGGAGAAGCGCAGGCGGGATAAGGCGGGCGACGCGTTGCTGCTCGGGTTCGCGGATGAGCGGACGGCCGAAGGAGATGTACTGGCCGCGCTCCGCGTGGAAGTGGGCCTGGTGTTCTTCGCCGGAGAAGTAGTGGCGAATGACCGTCATGCCCTCGAGGAGAGGAGCCATGGCGACGAAGCGGTCCCAGCCCAGGGGGCCATCGATATGGAGAATGAGCGGGAGGGCGAGGTCCCGGGCGATAGTGGCCTGCACCTCGAACGCACCTTGCTGTGCTCGCCAGTCGAGTGTCGCATCGGTGAAACCGCATTCGCCAATTGCCACGACTGATTCATGCGAGGCGAGGGCGCGGAGACGGGTGGCATCCAGCCGATGAGCCGAGATGGGGTGGACGCCGACGGCGCGCAGGACAGGCACACCGAGGGCGACGGTACGCTCTGATGACTCGAGGCTGGTTGAAACGGCGAGCATGCCTTCAACGCCCGCGTCCCGGGCCTCATCGAAGAGGCGCCTCTGATCGGCCGGACCGTAGCGCTCGAGGTGGACATGCGTGTCGAACCAGCGTTCGGCCATGTCACGCATGGTGCCACGAGCCCGTAGAATATGCGCCATGTCATTAGCTTTACGCGGCGGCAAGGTTTGGAACGGCTTCGATGGCAAGGCCCGCGAGGGCACACTGGTCGTAGACGAGGGGCTCATCGCCGGGACCGGCGGGGACGCCGGAGCGAGCACGACGCTCGATGTGAGTGGATGCACGGTGTTACCGGGGCTCATCGAGGGGCATGCGCACCTCTGCTTCAACGCCCAGGCCAACTGGCGCGAGGTGTTCGACACGGATTCGCCGGCGCGCATGGCCATGCGGATGGCCGCTGCCGGAAGCGCGATGCTCAGGGCCGGGATCACGACCGTCCGCGATCTTGGTGCACCAACGGAACTGGCGATCGAGGTACGAGAGGCATTCGCGGTGGGAATCGTGCCGGGCCCGAGCCTGCTGGTTTCGGGTGCGCCAATAACGACCACGGGTGGCCACTGCTGGTTCATGGGCGGAGAGGCGGACGGCGAACTGGGCGTGCGCGTTGCGGTTCGCGAGCGGGTGAAGGCGGGCTGTGACTGGATCAAGGTAATGGCGACCGGCGGGAACATGACGCACGGGACGAACACCTTCGAGGCGCAGTACCAGGCCGGCGAACTGGCGGCGATCGTGATCGAGGCGCACCGGCTGGGGCGGAAAGTAGCGGCGCACGCACACGGAGCCAAAGGGATTGCCGTTGCTGTCGAAGCAGGCGTCGACATGGTGGAACACTGCACCTTCAGCGTTCCGGGAGGGATGGATTTCGATCCGGGCGTGGCGAAACAGATGGCAGCAAAGGGGATCGTCGTTTCGCCAACGGTCTCTGTTGGTTTCCGGCGATGGCCGGATGACGGGCGGCGGGAGAACCGTGCGAAGATCCTGAAGGGTGTGCTGGCGGCGGGTTGCCGTGTGCTGATGAGCACGGACTGCGGTATTCCGAATGTCCCTCACGAGGCACTGGCGGAAGGCATGAGCGTCATGGAAGAGCTCACAGGGCTGGAGGCGGTGGAGGTGCTGAAGCTCGCAACCAGCGGGGCCGCACAACTCCTGGAACTGAAAGACAGGGGAGTCATCGCAGACGGGAAACGAGCGGACCTGGTGGTAGTCGATGGCGACCCGACGCAGGACCTCGGGGCACTGGAGCGGGTGCGGTACGTGCTCAAGGAAGGTGAGGTGGTAGTTCGTCGGTAAACCGCCGTGGACGAGCAAGCCACGTGCACTGACGAACAAGGGAAGGCTGCGACTGGGGCGCCGAGCGTCACCAGCACACATCCGCCCCATGGACGATACGTGCTCACGGAATATGAACCCACGCAGCGCGGAAGATCTCGACCCTTGTTCGGGAGAGGCCATAGACTCGGGGGATAGGGGGATGACGAACCAATGATTTCGAGCATTGTGCTCGCCGCTGGATTCTCGAGCCGGATGGGGGAACCAAAGGCGTTGCTGGAGTGGGGTGGACAGACGCTGCTTGGCTGGCAGGTCGAACAGTTGCGAGCGGCAGGGGTCGATGAGGTCATCGTCGTCGTCGGGCACCGTTCCGACGAGATTCGGCGGGCGATCCGGCGAAGCGACTGCCGGGTGATGAGCAACCCGTTGTTTCACCGGGGCCGGGCGAGTTCGCTACGGATGGGAGCGAAAGCGGTGAACCGTGATGCAGACGCAATCGTGGTAGCGAGTGTGGATCAGCCGCGCGACGCGGACTTCTACCGGGAACTGATCGCACGATTCGACCCGGAAAAGGCATGTACGCGCCCGGAGTTCGCCGGACACCACGGGCATCCGGTGATTGTGGCGGGCCGGCTACGCGACGAGATGATGCAGGCGGCGGAAGAGTCGAAGGGGCTGGCCGGAGTCCTGGCGAAGCACCCGGGCGAGATTGTGTCTTATCCGTCGACGGACCTCTGCCTGCTGGATATCAACACGCCGGAGGAATACCAGGAAGCGATCGAACGGTTCCGAGTGACGGCCTAGGCGTGGCATTTCCCGGGCCTTCACAGCGGCCCGCGCCAAAGGCGGTCATCTTCGACCTCGATGAGGCGCTCCTGGACCGGCGGCGGGCGTGGCAGTTCGCGATCGAGGAAGCCGTGGCCGTGGTAAGCGGACAGCGAATCAGCGCCGCTCCGCTGCTGGAAGAGTACCGGCTCCGCCCGTGGTCGCACGCACTCTCGATCATCCTTGATTCGCCGGAGGAACGGCGGCGGTGTGCCGCACTCTGCTCGCAGATGTTCGAACGAAGCAGCCTGAAGCGGCTGCTGGTGCACGAGGGGACCGGAATGGGGCTCGATCAGCTCCGTGGCGAGGCCATCGAGATCGGGGCAATCTCCCGGGAGCGGCACAGCCTGGCCCTCAAACAGCTGCAATCGACCGGCCTGGATAAGTTCGTAACCGTGCTGGCCGCAACCCCAGAGGGGGGTGAATGGAGCATTGTCTCGCGGATCGAACAGTGCCTGGCATTCCTGGAACGGTCGCCGGGCCAGGTGGCATTCATCTCGGGTGACGGGCGAGACCTCGCAGCCGCCAGTGCCCGGGGGTCGGTCGCATTCGAAGCCTGTTGGGCGACACGGGAAGCGACCGGGTTTCCAGCGATCTACGAGCCGGGCGATGTTGCGGCGGCAGTGATACGGGCCTGGAGGTGAGTGCGGACACTCCGGGAGAACCCGTACGAAGGCGTCACAGACGGGTGGAATCGGCGGTCCTAACGGTTTAGAGACAGCGGGCTGGCGTCGATACCTAGCTGGGGGATGCCAATGGACGCCGACCAACTGCTCGAGAAGATCGACGACCTGCCACCGCTGCCCGCGGTGGCCGCACGCGTGATGGGGATGGCCGATGACGACAGGGCGTCGGCGATGGATCTTGCCCAGGTGCTAGCCACGGACCAGGCACTCACGGCGAAGCTCATCAGGATCTCGAACTCAGCCTATTACGGTTTCGCGAGACGCGTGAGCACGGTGCGAGAGGCAGTGGTGGTCCTGGGCTTCAAGCAGGTACGGCAGGTCGCAGTCGGGGCAAGCGTTATGAATGCATTCAAAGGGAATGCAAACGCGGGCGAGGCGTTCAATATCGACCTGTTCTGGGGGCATAGCGTGGCGGTCGCGGTGGCAGGCGAGGCACTGGCGAAGAAGACGCGGGCGGCTCGGCCCGAGGACGCATTCACGGCGGGGATCCTGCACGATATCGGGCGGCTCGTCCTGCGCCAGACGATGCCCAGGGAGTTCGGGGAAGCAGTGCGGATGGCGCGCGACACGGGGAAGCCCCTGCACGTCGCGGAGACGGAGCTCACCGGTTATGCGCACGACGATATCGGGCGGGCACTCGGAGAACGGTGGAAGTTTCCTCCTCACCTGGTAGAGGCCGTGCGCTGTCACCACCACGAGCGGCTCACACCGGAAAACGACGGGCTCGCGGGCGTCATTTCGCAGGCGAACCGGCTTGCGCTCCACTACGGCCTGTATTGTGGCTACGATGCGGAGGTTGGCGAACCGGAGCCGCTGCCAGCCGACCTCGAAGCGACGGAAGCCGCATGCGGCGGCATCGACCGGGTGTTGGAGCGAGCTTTCGCATTCATCGAGTCGGCGTCGGGTGCTCCCGACCGATGGTATGCAGGCGCTGCATAACGTTTGCCCGTTCCCGTCTCGCGAACGAAGATCGGCGCGTCATGAGTGCACGCGGTCCCGAGCCACCGGCGCCGCGGAACCCCTGGGTGCCGGCATTCGCGCTCGCGCTGGCGACGCTCGCGGGGAGCGTAGTAGCACTAGGTTATGTCGTGCTCAACCGGGACGGCAGTGCCCCTGGAGCGATTGCTGCAGGCGCTGATGGTAGTAGCGCTACCTCAACGGCCACGACGCGGCCCAAAGGGGCCGTGACCTTCGCAGGCGCATTGCCGGCCGGGCTCACCGTCGAAGGTCTCAGCCTGGAGCCGGTTGCCGAGGGTAAACAGGCGGATATCTCATTCGAGGCGCAGAGCGGCGCTGAAGAGGTTATTCACCGGTTCTTCGCACCGGTGGCAGCGATCGGGGCCGGTGTCGACTCGCTGACGCACGAGCAACTGGCGGGTCTCCTTTCCGGGAGCATCAGGAACTGGGCAGACGTAGGTGGCGTGAGCGGAAAGGTCGAATTCGCCAGCGGAGGACCCGAGGCCGATGAGGCGCTCGTCCAGCAGTTCGCCGGGGGTGCGGCAGCGGGCCGGCAGTTCGCGACGTACGACGCGTTGCGTGCGGCGATGGCATGGGACTCAGGGATGCTTGCGTTCGTGCCGCTATCCGAGGTGCGCGTGGGGCAGATTGCACTGGCGATCGATGGCGCCGACATCGTGCGTGGCCGCGGCGACCTGACTTCGTGGCCATTTGTGGAGCGGGTGTCATTTTCGGCACTCACCACGAAAGGGCGGACTGTCGCCGAGGCGGTGAAAGCGGCGCTGACGGCCACTCCACCGAAAGTGACCCGGATCGTGGCAACGGGCGATATCCTGCAGTCGCGGTGCAGCCTCGCAGCGATCGAGGCGACGGGCGACTGGGGGGCGGCAATGCGCGGGCCGGTGGGTGACTACCTGGCGGCGGCGGACCTTGCGCTCGGATCACTCGACGGGAGCATCACGGATTTCGCCCGGCCCTACGGCTGCGTCGCCATGGACTACCCGAACCTGACGTCGCCCGCCCAGGTCATAGAGGCGCTAACGCTCGCGGGGATCGACGAGGTGACCGTCGCAACCAATCACATTTATGACTGCGGAAAGGACGGACCGTGCGGGAGCCGGGCGTTCCTGCGGACACTGGAGCTGCTCCATACGGCGAACATCAAGACGGTAGGCGGTGGTGCGAACCTGGAGGAAGCGCTGGCGCCAGCAATCTTCGAGGTGAACGGGGTGAAATTCGGGGTGCTGGGATTCGATGACATAGCGGCGGAGGACCTGGAGGCGACAGATACCGGCCCCGGCACGGCGCCACTCGATGACAGCTACGCCGACGAGAAAGCGGACATGCCGGCAGAGCCCGCGTTCTACAAACCGGCATCGATGCTGGGACTGGAGCGGTTCACGGCACGGATCAAGGCGTTGAAGGAGCAGGTAGACGTCGTCATCGTGCAGGTGCAGACGGGGTTCGAAGATACGCACGAAGCGAGCCCCCGGAGCATCAAGGCGCTGCGGGCGGCGGTGGCGGCAGGCGCAGACCTCGTGGTTGGCAACCAGGGACATCACGTGCAGCCGGTTGAGGTCATCGGTGACGCATGGGTCTCGTACGCCCTTGGCAACTTCATCTTCGACCAGACCCACACGCCGGCCCACACGGAGGGCTACTTGCTGGAAGCCAGCTTCTGGGGGAAACAGCTGGCGAATGTGCGGATGGTGCCATACCACATCGTGAGCCAGTACAAGCCGGTCTTCGTCGACGGGGCGGTACGCGCGAAAATCCTGGGCGACGTGATGGACGGGACGGAGCTCTTGCCAAAGCCCTGACCGCAATCGCCGTCAGGGTGCGATGCCCAAAGCGCAGAGCAGCAGCTTGCAGTGCCAGTCACGAGTACGATCTATTCGGAATTGAGTGAGCAGGAGGGCGCGTGCCAGCATCATTTCGCCGGATAGCATCGGCCGCGGGGGCACTTCTCGTGGCGGCGATGGTCGTCGCGGCCTATCTCGTGGCGAATGGCGGGCCGGCCGATACGGCGACCCGGGCCGGCGAGGCTACTGCAAGCCCAACGGTCGCCCGCACGCCGACCGCTCACGCCACCGCGACGGTAGCAGCGACTGGCACGCCAATCGCTCGCACCGGCACATCAACGGCAGCAGGCGGGAGCGGCCTGAAAACAATCCATCGGGCGGACCTTCCGAAAGAGGCACAGGCAACGCTGGCGCTCATCGCCCAAGGAGGACCCTACCCCTATGACCGCGATGGTGTGGTCTTCGAGAACCGCGAGCGGATCCTGCCTCGCCAGGCGTCGGGCTACTATCACGAGTACACGGTTGTAACGCCCGGATCGGATGACCGCGGTGCACGGCGCATAGTAACCGGGAAAGCAGGCGAGCTTTTCTACACCGACGACCACTACGCATCGTTCCGGGAAGTGATCCCATGAGCGGCACGGGTGAGCTGCCACCCGGGGTGTATCGCCTCGCGAAGAAGGAGCCGGTCCACAAGGTACACGAGGCAGCGTCGCGGCGCGGCTGGCACTCCATCGAACTCGCGGGCAAGGAGATCAACTCGAAGGCCACCTTCCTCGCTGCGTGTGCGCAGGCGTTTCGCTTTCCCGAATGGTTTGGAGCAAATTGGGATGCGCTGCACGACTGCCTCTGCGATCTCTCGTGGCTCGAGCCCGCTCCCGGCATTCTCGTCGTCTACGACCATGCTGACTCGCTTGCCGCAGTGGACCCCCGGTCATTCTCCACGGCGCTCGAGATACTCGAATCGGCCTGCGAATGGTGGGCGGGACGAGGGATGTCGTTCGTCGTGCTGGTACGCGGAGCACCGCGAGGATTCCCCTTGCGAAGAATGGGCCGAAGACTTTGATGTGGTGCGGGGTAAACTGGGATAAACGCCGCCGAAGCCGTACCGCCGCTACACTCTTGCCATGGTCCAGAGTGTGAGACAGTTCCTGCTCGCTGCCATCGTTCTCGGCTCGCTCGCGGCTGCTGGCTGCGGTGCAGCAACCGGAACTCCGGCTACACCGGTACAACACGGCAGTGCACCAGGCGCCAGCGTGAGCCAATCACCAGCCAGCACAACTGCACCTGCGAAGCCAACGGTATCCACAAGCCCTGTAACGGCGCCGCAGCTGGGGACGCCGAGTGGGGCGAAGACAACCGCGAAGGCGCCGGACTTCGTAGCCCTGCCGGGCGCGAAGGCGTACTTCGGTTCACTCGGGAATGCGGTCTACCAGATTGAAATCCCGGACGCATGGAACGGGGACCTGGTGATGTATGCGCACGGGTTCGCGGGATTCGGAACCGAAGTCGCGGTTGACCAGCCGCCTGTCGCGATGCGCAAGGAATTGGTGGATGGCGGATATGCATGGGCCGCGAGTTCATTCAGCGAGAACGGGTATACGCCAGGCATTGGGGCAGACGACACGCTCGCGCTGAAGAGCCTGTTCATGAGAGACCATGGGACGCCCAGGCACACCTACCTCATCGGGGTCTCGATGGGTGGGAACGTGGTCACGCTCTCGCTGGAACACTATGCAGATGCCTACGACGGGGCACTCTCCGTATGTGGTGCGGTGGCCGGTGAATCGCAGATTGACTACCTGATGTCGTGGGCAGCCGTTAGTGAGTACACATCGGGGGTGATACTTCCCATCGGTGAGGGCGGGAACAAGATGGCGGCAGTGCTGCTCCAGCAGATGTCGCCGGCTCTCGGGTCACCCGATAAGCCGACAGAGAAGGGCAAGCAGTTCATTGACATCATCCGCAACCTGACGGGGGGACCGCGCCCGTTCTACCTGCAGGGCCTGGCCGACCAGTACGTTGCGAACTTCGGCCTCCTCCTGCTCGATCCGAACCGGGAATCGCTCGCGGCGAAGGCAGCCACCACCCAGGGCGTGGTCTATCACATCGCCGAGGGGCTGGGCCTGACGGATGCACAGATCAATGCGGAGATCCGCCGTTTCGATGCAGATCCCGCCGCACGAAGCGGCGCCCACCCGGATGCCGAGCCAACGACCGGGAAGATCACGAAACCATTGCTGACGCTCCATGGCACGGGAGACCTGTTTGTCCCGATCAGCCAGGAGATCGCCTATCGGAAGGCCGTCGAAGCGGCCGGGGCAGGGGACCTGCTGGTGCAGCGCGCCATCCGCTCGGCCGGACATTGCAAGTTCAGTGACCAGGAACTGACGACCGCGTTCTCGGACCTCGTGCGCTGGGTGACCGACGGGAAGAAGCCGCGAGGAGACGACCTCCTCGGCAACCTGAGCGACATCGGCAAGCAGTTCACGAATCCTCTCCGACCGGGCGACCCGGGCACGAAATAGGGCGCCTTAGCGGCCACCTGCAACGAGGGGTAACCCCGCAGCGATGATGTCGGAGACGGCATCAATGACACCATCGGGACGGACGTGCATGGCCACACGCCGCAGATCCTGTTCGACGATGAGAAACGCGGTGACTTCGAATCCATCGGCCACCTGGCGGGCCGTTGGCGGTGCAATGGTCCGGCCGATGCCGGACTCGAACTCTTCGCGACCGCGCTGTTCATCAGCCGAAAGGTTCGGGCGGAAGCGGACATCGGCCAGCGAACTCACGAGGTAGGTCAGCCGGGTGAGTGGCCTGGTAACGGTAAGGAAGGTCGTGGCGTACTCGGTTGCGGCAGCGGCCGAGGTGATATGAACACCGTCAGCCCCGGACATGGCGATGAACGCCTCGGGATCCTCAGTGAGGATGAATGCCGGAGCACCCTCTGCGTAGCCGACATAGTGGAGGATTGGCTTGTAGGGCGTGAGATGGGTGATCGCAAGGATCGTGTAGCGGTGGTCAAAGGCCCGGCAGGGCACCGGCTCGATACGCGTGAGCTTCCGGTCGGGGATAAGTTCGGCGAGATCGGGCCGCAGCGGTGCCAGGGATTCGATGATGCCCTCGCGGGTGATGGCCATATCAGATCGCCGCAGTCGGTGGGTTATTCACGGAGTCCCAGTAGCTCCCGTAGTAGGCAGCGTAGGTCTCATGGGTGTTGGAGGTGACGAGTGAGCCATCGTAGAAGGCGTCGTTGATGCTCTTCCAGCCGGCTTTTTCAGCGTCAGCCCGGGCTTCCGCGTCCTTCTTCTTCGCTTCCCTGGCGGCTTTGTAGGCATTATCGTAGGCGGTCTTGTAGCGCGCCTCCATGACGGGGGTAGCGGTAACCTTCTTCTGTTCCTTGCTACTCATCCCGAGCTTCGCCTGGATGGAGAAGACGGTAGAGTCGGTCTCTTCGTTGATCATTGTCTTGACGTAATCGGCGCGCTTGAGCGCTGAGACATCGGCTGTTTTCCCCTCGTTTGAGGCCCTGGCGTGGTTAGCTTCGTGAGCCAGGGTGAATGCCGCGTCCTCGGCATCCTCCGTTTTCTCAATGAGGATTTTACCCGGAGCAGGGCCCTGGTAAACGGATCCGGGCCCCGGGTGTTCCAGGTCGACGGGAACCTTGTAGGTATCGAGAACCTCGAGGGCGGCCTTCCCCGCGGCGCTCTTCCCCAGGATCGCGCGGATCTGGCTCATCTTCTTCTGAGCATCGGTCCTGAGTGACTTCTTGCCGCCGAAGAGCTTGGAGAAGCGGCCCTTGCCGGCAGGGTTCAGTATCGTGGGGCCAGGGTGGCGCTGGACACGGAGTGCCGGCTGGCCGGCAGCGAGGCGGCGCTGCACAGCCTGGTTACCGATGGAACGCTGGAGTTGGAGAAGGTCGTTCGCCTCACCGATGACGGGCGTGACGAGCGGTTCAGGAGGACCCTTGCGAGCTGAATCGGAGGTTCGTGTGGCCGTTGGGACGAGGACTCTACCCGATTGCTGTACCACTTTGTCCCTCCGTGGTTTCCCGGGTTGCTGCACTGCTGGGAAGAATACACGCACCGCATACCGATTGCGGCACACGCAACGGAATCGCAACAATGGGCGGTGCCGTGGACAGCGCCCGGCACTGCTCGTAGATTCCACTCATGCGGATCTTTTTTGATGTAGACGACACGCTGATCACCTGGGATGTGCGGCTCCGGCCAGGAGTGCACGAGGTGTTCGGGCGGCTGCGCGAGGACGGGCACGACCTGTACCTCTGGAGTGGTTATGGGCCGCGCTGGGAAGTGGTGCGGCGATTCGAGCTTCACGAGCACGTTATCGACTGCTTCTGGAAGCCGCTCTATGACCATCACTCCCGGCTCGCGGAGTTGGGAGTGCCGTTCAAGCCAGACTTCGTGGTCGACGACCATCCCGACATCGTGGCGGCATTCCCGGGGGTGCGTATCCAGGAGCCACGGATGCCGCTCGATCGCGACACGGAGATGTGGCGTGTGTACGAGGAGATTCGTCAGTTCGCGCCACCGTTTCCCGATTCCCGATTCGGGGGATGAACCGGGGTAGTGTCCCCTGCGGCGACGGACGCACCGGTCTGTAGAGCCTGCTATTCGGCCAGGAACTCACCGACGACGCGTGCGAACTCGGCGGGCTGGTGGAGCGGGATCTGGTGGCCTGCAGAAGCGATTTCGACGTAGCGCGCATTCGGCAGGCGTTCGACCATCTGCCGCGCGATCTCCGGCGAAAGAACCTTCGACTTCTCGGCACGAACGACGAGCGTGGGGCAGGTGATGTGCTCGAGGCTTTCCCAGAGATAGGGGATCTCCGCGATGGCGCCACGGCCAGTCGCCTGGTGAATTGCGGGATCGAAGCGGAAGACGAGGTTGCCACTCGCCTCATCAAGGACGAGGCCCGCGGCCATCTGGCGATCGAGAAACTCGCGTGAGGCGCCGGGATACATGGCGGCGTAATGCTCGAGGGCTTCCCGCTCGGTGGGAAACCCCGGCTGCCTGCCCGCTTCGCCGGTGTTCTTCCGGATACCGCGAGCACCCGAGTCGGCCATCTGCGGGCCCATATCAGCAAGCACGAGGTGCTTGATCCGATGAGCGTGGTCGCGAGCATAGCTCATGGCGATGCGACTTCCGATGCTGTGGGCGACGAGGTCGAAGGCTTCAAAGTCCATCGCTTCCACGAAGCCACGGAGGTCCATTGCGAACGCCCAGACGAGGTAGCTGCCCGGTGCATGCTCACTCTCGCCGTGGCCCCGGAGGTCCGGGGCATAGACGGCGTAGCGATCAATGAAACTGCCGGCAACATGCTCCCAGTAGCGGGCGTTGTTCATGAGGCCATGGAGGAAGACCACGGGGTCGCGGCCGGGGCTGCCCCAGCGAATGTAGTGCTGGCGCAGCCCATGAACGGTGAGATAGCCGTCTTCACCATGGCCGGCGGCCACAGGCTCCGGATTCATTTGGGCGCGGCTGCAGGCTCTTCGAAGAGCTGGAAGAGGACGCCTCCACTGTCGCGCGGGTGGAGGAATGTGTGCTTCTTCCAGTCGCTTTCGATGATGCCGCCGAACGGGTCGATTCCTTCAGCACGGAGGGTGGCAGCTGCAGCCTCGACTGAAGGGACTTCGCAGCAGATGTGATGCATGCCGGGCCGCCGGGTATCGATGAACTTCTGGACGAAACTATCGGGGCGGGTCGGTTCCATCATCTCGAACTTGAGGAGGCTGCCGGGGATGGTCATGACGGCACCGTGGTAGCCCGAGTATTCGTCCGTCCAGCGGCCCTCAACTTTCATGCCGAAGATGCGTTCCTGCCAGGCGATCTGCTTCTCGATGTCCTTGCAGGCCATGGAAACGTGGTCAACGCGGCGGAGGTTGAGGATCCCTGGCTTGATGGTGCGGTCGATCGGTGGCGGCGCCTTCTTCGGCACGAAAAGCTGCCAGAGGATGCCGCCGCTATCCTTCGGGTGGATGTAGGTGAGCAGCCATTGGCCATCATCGGCGATACCGCCGAAGGGGGTGATGCCCTGGCGCTGGAGTTCTTCGGCAGCCTCATTGATGTCGTGGACTTCAACAGTTATGTGATGAAGTCCAGGGCCAGCTTCATTCAGGAACTTCTGCACGAAGCTATCGGGCCCGGAGGGCTGAATGATTTCGAACTCGATCTCGGTGCCGGGCACCTGGCTGACGCAGCCACTGAAGTCGCTGCCGGGGGTCGCCTCCCAGCTATGGAGGAACGTGAAGCCGAGCAGGTGCTGGAGTCTCTCGGATTGGGCCTTCCAGCTGGGCGCAGCCATGCTGATGTGGTCGACACGCTTGATGGGTAGCAAACAGGGCTCCGAAGGCGAGGGTGTGCTGGCTATGGTAAGTTCCCTCGGAAGGTGCCTGCAATGACGGCGATCGAGCGTGCGACCATACTCATCAATCCGAACGCAAGGGGCGTGCGACCGGCATTCGATGGCAACCGGGTGGTGCGCTACCTCGGCGAGCGCGGGATTACGGCGCGATTCGCAGTGCCGGAGACAGTCAATGAGGCACGACTCGTAGCTTCAGGGGCAGCGGCGCGTGGCGACGATGTGCTGTTCGTGGTGGGCGGAGATGGGTCGCTACGCGAGGCCGCGGCGAGCCTGGCCGGTTCGGGCACGGCGCTCGCAGCGATACCCGGCGGGACTGTCAACGTGTTCGCACGCGAGGTAGGGATCCCACGGACGCTCAAGGGCGCGCTCGACGCACACCTCACCGGGCAGACGCTGCGGATGGACCTTGGCAAGGGAGATGGCCAGCGCTTCTTGCTCATGGCCGGAATCGGGTGGGACGCAGAGATCGTCCGGCGCGTTTCGCGTGGGATGAAAAGGCGGCTCGGTGACGTGGCCTACATCATTCAGGGAGTACGCACGCTGCCGAGCCTGCGACCGCACCACACGACCTGGCGCTGGGACCACGAGCGAATCGAGGCGCCGCTCGCACTGATGGTACTGGGGAACACACGACTCTACGGCGGACGGGTTGACCTGACCCCAAATGCGTTCGCCAATGATGGTTCGCTGGACCTAATCGCTCTCTGTCCCGAGAACATCCGCGACGGCGCCCGGCTGGCGATGAAACTGGCGATCGGGCGGCTCGCAGGTGACCGGCACGTCATCGAAGAACGAATCACGCAGGTAGCGATTGAGACACCCGGCCTGGCGGTTCAGTTCGATGGCGACTTTGTGGGCGAAACGCCGATGGCCTTCGAGATCGAGCCGGGGGCACTGGCGGTACGTGTTCCTGCCGGAGACCTTCCGGCGATCTTCCGGCCCGGCCAGCACGTGGGGGCCAGCCCCGGGTAGAACGGGTTATCCGATCATCGCGACGGCTTCGATCTCGACGAGCCACCGCGGATCGGCAAGAGACGAGACTACGAGAAAGGTGGAGGCGGGCATCTCGCCGGCCGCGAAAAACTCACTGCGGGCAGCGCTGATCGCGGCACGATGGGCGAGGTCGGTGGTGAAGATCGTGATCTTGACGATGTCGTCCATGGAACCGCCAGCGGTTTCGACAACGGCCTTCAGGCTGGCAAGCGCTACGCGCGCCTGGGCGCCCGCGTCACCTTCGTTGAGGGGAGCGCCGCTGGCATCCATGGAGACCTGGCCGGAGATGAAGAGGGGAGTCCCGGTTTTCTTGATCGCGTGAGAGTAGGCGGGCGAGTTGAAGAGCTGCTGGGGCCGGATGACTTCGCGTGGCATGTCCGGAGTATGACAGATCGCAGGGGCGGCCGGGACGGCCAGGTCAACGCCAGGTTGCACGTTCCGCGATCATGCCGAGAAGGCGGTAGATTGGGGCCGGTTGCTCATCGCGAAGGCGCGCGGGGAGCGTCCAGAGGAGGACCACACAACCGATAAAGAGGGCGGCGAGCCCGGCGACGCTCGAGATGTCGAGGAGGCGTGAGTCGGGGCCAGCCTGGCTGAGGAAGGCATCACCATTGAGGGTGTAATTGAGGAAGTTCCAGGACCCGTGGATTGAAACGCCCGCCGGATAGCCCAGGAGGAATCGCGGTCTTCGCCGCAGGAGGCCATAGATGCCCAGCGCAGAGAGACCGGTGGCGGAGGCGTGAATGGCGCCAGTACCCGCACGAGCAACCGCAAAAAGCCACCACTGGCCACTCATCTGCTGCTGGCTGAGGGCTGCCGGATCGAGGATACCGAGGCTGTTCTGAAAGGTTTCGAGGATATTGAAGCCGGCTCCAGCGAGAACACCCCAGAGAAAACAGCGCGCCGCTCCACCCTTTCGAAAGAAGAAGAAGCCAACGAGCATGCCCTTCCAGAACTCCTCATTGAGCGGCGCGACAACGGAGAGGACACTGAGGTCGAAGGCGATGCCAATGCCACGGGGCAGCGTCGGGAGGTTATCGAGGATGGAAAAGGAGCCGCCCTCGCCATAGAGGCGAATGAGGAGTGCACCCCCGAGAACGAGGTAGAGGGTGTTGATGATCGAGGCAACCATGGTTGCGCCTACCGCACCGTAGATAATGCCCGTGCTCCATTCGCGGTGGCTGACTGGCCACGCAATCGGGTTGAAGCGGAGATAGCGCTGGGTGACGACCGTGGCCGCGACGAATGAGGGGATCGTAACGATCCCGACGTTCGTAAGTGGGAAGAGGAACGGCAGGCGCGCCGGGTGGTTGACTTCGACCTGGCCGAGGATAACGAGCACCGGGAAGGCAGCGACGAGGACAGCAACAATTGGCGGTGCAGTCCGCCGGAATCCGAGCGCTGTCGAACCGGTTTGCCCGAGCGACGCGGTGGCCTGGTACACGAGCACGCCACCGAGGGTGAGGGTGACGATGGCGGTCCCGAGGAGGCTATTGATCTCCCAGAGCTTGCGGCGCGGGCCGCCATCAACATCGAGAAGGACGAGCAACGCAAAGAGGCCGTTGATGAACGCAACGGCTCCCACCAGGAGGGCGACGCCAAGCACGAGGTTTCGGCGCTTGCCGATGCGCTTATTCCCCTTCGAAGCGGGTAATCGTCCCGGAACGCACGATATAGCGGCCCGAGGCGCGCGTCATGATATCGCGAAGGCGATCGGGATCGGCAGTAGTGACGATGGTTTGCTGGAAAGAGTCGATGAATTCGAGGACGCCACGGCGGCGGCGCGCATCGAGTTCACTGAGTACATCATCGAGGAGCACGATGGGGTCATCACCCAGGGCGCGGCGCAGGTAGCTCGCCTCGGCAAGGCGGAGCGAGAGGGCCGCGGTTCGCTGCTGGGCTCGCGATGCGAACGAATCGGCCGCCATGCCATTGATGGCGATCTCGACATCATCGCGGTGGGGGCCAATAAGGGTAGCGCCAGCGCCGATTTCGCGGGGACGCAAGTTGGCGTAGGCACGGAGCATGCGGGCCGTCCACTCTGTCTCGTCGATGGGGATATCGGCCTCATCGAGACCTCCAAGTGAGGGCCGGTAGACCACCTCGAGGCGCTCGGCACTCTCGCTCAGGCGATCCATCTGGAACTCGGCCTGGACAGCGATATGCCCGAGTGCGTCAGCTCGCGCAAGGGCGATGATACCGCCGGCGTGGGCAAGTTCCTGGTCCCAAAAGTTGAGTTCGGAGGAACTCGCTTCGCGCGCCTGGATGCGCTTCAGGAGGCTGTTGCGTTGCTGCAGGACCTTGGCGTAGCGCTGCATGGCCCGGAGGTAGCCGCGATCGACCTGTGAGATCATCATGTCGAGATAGCGGCGGCGCATGAGCGGGGGCCCGGCGACGATGTCGATGTCGAGAGTGGTGAAGAGCACAGCCGCAAGCTGCCCAACGGCGTCGGAGGCACGCTTGGGGACACCGTTAACCCGGACACGCTTTCCGGCACGGTGGCTGGCATCGGTGCTGCGGCCAACGATGGCGACTTCGAGCTGGAGGTTGCCCGCGGAGCGTTCAACTTCGCACGAGAGACGGGCGACCGGGAACTCGGTGTGAAGGAGTTCGCGGCGAACGAGATCGGCATCGTTGCTGGCGCGGCTGGAGCGGAGGGTGGAGAGGAGATAGATGGCCTCGAGCAGATTGCTCTTACCCTGTGCGTTGTCGCCAATGAACAGGTTCAGGCCACGATCAAGCTTCAAGCCTACACGGCCGTAGTTCCGATAATTGGCGATCTGAAGGTCAAAGATGAACACGGTACATAGGTAGTATAGCCCAACTGCTTCGCGTTGGACTCACTTTTTTATAGCAAAGGGTGGGGTTTGAGGCGGGGCTGAGGCTGAAATGATCAGGCGCCTAAGCATTCGCCTTGTCCCACTGGCCGCAGGTTCCTATACTCCGGAGTTGCTGAAGAAGGCGATTGCGGGGTGCTGTCATGAAAGTCCAGGTGCTGCAGGAGAATCTCCAGCGTGGCCTGTCGATCGTTGGCCGGGCGGTCGCGACCCGTTCGACGTTGCCAATCACTGCGAACGTGCTGCTTGCCACCGACCAGGGACGCCTCAAGCTCGCGGCAACGGACCTCGACATTGCGATCAGCACATGGGTTGGAGCGAAGATCGACGAGGAAGGCGCGACGACCGTCCCTTCGCGACTCATCAGCGACTTCGTCGCCTCGCTCCCACCGGCAACCGTTGAACTCGAGATCGGCGAGCGCAGCCGGCAGATGAAGCTCGCTTGTGCTCGCAACGAATCGACCATCAACGCGATGGACGCGGAGGATTTTCCGCGGCTGCAGTCGATCAGTGATGGGGTCACGATTCAGCTCGACCCGAAGGCACTTCGGCGGGCCATTGAACGGGTGGAATTTGCAGCAGCGAGCGACGATTCACGGCCCGTGTTGACGGGTGTGCACTTCAAGAACGAAGGGGCACGGCTGACGCTGGCATCGGCAGACGGGTTCCGGCTCGCCGTCGCGGATATAACGCTCGACAACGCACCCTCGGAGCAGATCGAAGTCATCGTGCCGGCCCGCGCGCTGCGCGAGCTTGCGCGGCTGCTGGGCGACTCGAACGAGCCGATCGAGATGCGGGTGAACACAGGCCGCACCCAGGTACTGTTCCACCTGTCGGAAACGGACATGGTGGCGCAGCTCATCCAGGGGACGTTCCCGAACTACAGCCAGCTCATCCCGGCACAGTTCACGACGCGCTGCGTCGTGGATGTCGACGAGTTCAAGCGTGAGACACGCATAGCGGCAATCTTCGCGCGCGATGGAAGCGGGATCATCCGCTTGCAGATGCAACCGGGAAGTGCAGCGGCACCGGGGCAGCTGACCATCAGCGCACGGGCAGACGAGATCGGCGACAACGAAGGGAAGATCGATGCGCAGGTCGAAGGCGATACCTCGAAGATCGCATTCAACATGCGGTATCTGCAGGACGTGCTGGGTGCGCTAAGCGGCAAAGTCGCGCTGGAGACAACCAGCCCATCGGCACAGGGCGTGTTCCGACCCGAAGGGGAGACGGACTACGTGCATGTAGTCATGCCGATGTTCGTACAATGGTGAGTATTTCAGAATCGGATTGGTCAGTCTGAAGCTCCCCGGGAGCAGGGATTGTCCCCGCAATTTCAGCGTGATCCGGAGATGCTGAGACTCTCACATCAAGGGCGTCGAGCAGGAGGCGAAAGTCGTCTCCGGCGGCCAAGCTGACCCATTCCTGAACGAGTCGGGCCGCTTCCTGGACATCGCGGGTGAGCGACGGCCGGCGTCGTGGCGGATGGCTCCGTTGTGACGCCGCGAGCACCGCTTCCAGGCTCGAGCGCTCCATGGCGAGCCGCCGCCCTTCGGCGGCGAGTACGTCCTCAGGTAGACTGCCGCTGACGAAGAGCCGAGCAAGTCGGGATTGCTCGTCAAGCACATCAGCGAGTCGGCGTTCCGCTTTGAAGTCGCCGTCGTCCGACTGGGGTGACTCTGCGGGTTGGCGACGGGTTTCCTCAAGAACGAGAGCGGGATTGGCGAGGACTCTGGCGATCTCTCGTCGGACGGCATCCTCGAGCGGCCCCATCCGTACGTACGGCGCCGAGCACCTTCCTTCGAAATTCCCTGCATAGGCGCGCCGGCAACGGTAGTACCGGTAGCGTCCGCCTTGCATTGCCTGGCCGACCATCAGAGTGCCGCATTGTGCGCACCGGACATGCCCGCGGAGTGCATACTCATGCTGGGGCTGAGCGTGCGCCCGGCGTTCGGGATCGCGCAGGATTGCCTGGGCCCGCTCCCACACCGAGCGGTCTATAAGAGCAGGGGTCGCATCCGCGACCTCAATCCAGTCGGTTTGTGGACGCTCGATGACGCGTCTCCGGCTCTTACCGGTGCGGATGTCCCGAGTCTTCGTGACCTGCGTCCGCCGATAGACCGTGCGACCGGTGTACGTTTCGTTGAGCAGCATGCGTCTGACGGTGAGCGGATGCCACGTGCCACCACCGAAGGCCGGGAGGCCCTCGCGGTTGAGTTCGCCCGCGATTCGGCTGCAGCCAGCTCCGGCGCAGAACGCTTCGAAGACTCGTCTGACGACGGCGGCCTGCGAGTAGTCAACCTGACGTCTCCCGGTCGAACGGTCGTACCGATAGCCGAAGATCCCCTTGCCAGTTCCCTGGGGGATTTTCCCTGCCCGGGCTCGCTCGCCCTTCCCGCGCATTGTGCGTTCGGCGATCTTCTCCCTCTCGACCTCGGCCGTGAACGCGCGAGCGGCCAGAATGAATCGGCCGATAGCCGTGTCTTCGAACTTCTCCGTTACGAAGTCGAGCTTCACGTCGGAGTTCTGCATCTCGTCGAAAAGCACACCGATGTGGTTCTGGTTGCGGGCGAGGCGGTCAACGGCGTAGGCGATGACGATGTCCGTGACGCCTCGGCGAGCAGCGGCACGCACGCGCTCGATGCCGGGTCGGTCCAGCGAGAAACCGCTCGCGGCGTCGCGAATAACGTCGACTACTTGCCACCCTTGAGCAGTCGCGTAGTCGATGCAGGCCCGCTCCTGCGTGTCCAGTGAGGTTCCGTCCCGCTCCTGGGCGTCGGTCGAGACCCGGGAGTAGATGACCGCGCGCATTGCCATTCTTCGATCTTCCTTCAGGCTGCCTCATCCAATTCCGTGCCCTCGGCGCGGAAAGCCTCCGAGGAGAATATACGAAACCAAAGCTCGTCCCAGGCTGCACTCCGCGGTCCTTCTGCCCAATTCGTCTTGACCGGTAGGGGCCGACCACGACCCGCAGGGGGTCGGCCTATCCGCCCGGGGGTGGACTTAGGCGGCCGATCTTTGCTCATGCAGACCATCTCCGCGTTCAAACAGAGCCAAAGGTCCATCGACTCCGGGCTGGCTCCAGATCGGTCGGTAGAAGGTTTCCTCTGAACGCAGCCGCAGAAACAGATCGAGTTCCGCCACGCGGAGTAGCGTGACGCCCAGCAGCGCCCCAAGAGCAGTGACGCGGCGGACGAGGCGTTCCCCCGGAACCCCAGGATCTGGCCGGACGAGAAAGAGGATGCGAAGCGCCTTGCTTTGGAACGCCCGCTCAAAGGGTGTGGTTCAGATTTTTTGCAAAGGAGAGTAAGCGGGTAGAGGATAGGTGGT
>CAZDUX010000003.1:0-224368 GCA_964508715.1 uncultured Anaerolineaceae bacterium
TCACTCCGGCGATCTCTCCCCGCTCGTGAACATTAACTGTGGCGATTCACAGGCGCTCCATGGCGTGCATCCGGAGACCCTGCTCCGTGAAGCCCAACAGGCGCGGGAGGCCGCCGTCGAGGCTGAGCGGGCCGAGGTCGTCCGGGCGGCTGAGAACGAAAGGGATGCGTTGAGGAGGGCGCGCGACGTTGCCCTCGCACGCATTCAGCGAGAGGCCTCCGTTGAGGAAGCACGCGGAGTCCCACCCGCCGAGTCCACCAATCCTTGGAGACGGCGAGAGCACGCTCAGATGGCGCTCCTTGAACTAGCTGCATCGAATGGGCCTGGCGTTGATGCTCGTCGGCGTGCGCTGACAAAGGAGGCAGAGCGAGCGGAGAGCGCGCTCCAGATGGCGGTGGCTGAACGAGCCGCAGTAGAACGTCAACGTCCCGGCCTGGGCGTGGACGCCCCTGTGAGGACGATTGTGTGGCGACTGTTGCCCCCGGGGCACTGGCGACAGTTCTTGCCAGGCGCGAGCACTACGGGGAACGGCGTCCATTACGGAGATGGGAGCGCAGGTGAAAGGCTGCGGTTTCTCGACAGCCTTCAGCCAAAGGCATGGTACGTGGGGGCGCACCTCTCGCGAAATGTCTACATCGTGGCGGTGTTCAACATGGTCGCCATTGCCGATGCGCCAGAGTGGGGGAACGCCCTGTACTACTGTCCGTCACAGAACTGGCAGAGCGTCTTTCGCCTCACCAAGCGGCAAGCGCTGGATGCAGGCGCCCGACGAATTATCCATACGGATGGCTGCGAGCGGCGCGTGCAACGGCTCGTGGAGCGAGGGACTCCATGAGCCAGCCCAGAGGTCGAGATAGGGCCGGCAGGCACGCTGCTTCGGAGTCGGGCCGAGATGCGGAGGGGAGTCGGAAGTCGCGCGCGTTGAAGGCCGGCATCATCAAGAACCTGCTCGAACTCCGGGACGGGGCGTCTTCTGCCTCTGGCCGACAGGTGACAGCGAGCCGGGGCGTTGGCGGAGCGCGCGCAACCTCAAATAGCCGAGAGGCCTTGAGACAGGCCGAATCGGCAGAAGAGACGGAAGAGCAACGCGAGGCTCGGAGAGCGGCGAGGCGCGAACGAAAACGAGAGAGGCAGGCGGTGCAGGCGCGGCAGGCGGAACTCGCGAAGGAGCGCCGCGAGCGTGCAGAGGAGCGCGTCGCCATGGCCGAAAGTCATCTCGGGGCGATTGCCCGACGCCTGGCCGAAAACGAAGCGGAGCAGCGCCGCCTCTCGGCATTGGGCGACTCAGGCGCGAACGGCCCGTTTCTGCAAGCTCTGATTCAGCAGCATGGTGTGCTGGGGATGCAGCACCGGCTAGCGGAGCGGGAGCTTGTTCGTTTCCGGGAAGCTCTCGCGGCGAGTCCTGTCGGGAAGTTGCACTGGAAGGTGCTACCCCCCGGAGGTTGGCGCCGATTCACGGACGGCGCCAACCAGGCAGTGCAAGCGCGCTCGACGGTAGAGCGTCACGCTCCGGAGCGACTAGTGCTGCTGGACAGTCTCAAGCCGAAGCAGTGGTACGTCGGGTCTCACCTTGGCGAGTCTGTCTACGTCGTTGCCGAGTTCGACCACGTTGCCATTGCGGACACTCCCAACGTGGGCAACGCCCTCTACTATTGCAGAGCCGAAGGAGGACGGTGGCAAAGGGTGTTTCGGCTGAACAAGCAGGAGGCACTCCAAGCCGGGGCCGGGCGCATCATTCACAACGAGGGATGGGAGTTGCGAGTGCGGCGGCTCGTGGAGCGAGGACTGGCATGAGGGAGGGGGCTGGTCCTGAACCCTGGGGCGAGCATCGTGTCTTGGGAGGGGGCTTATGAAGGCTGGTGAACTGACCCTTCAGACTCTGCTGGAAGGCAAGAAGCAATATGTCGTTCCGCTTTTTCAAAGGCCGTATTCCTGGACTCGGAAGAACTGGCAAGTGCTGTGGGAGGATGTTCTTGAGACATACGACCATGAAGACGCCTCGCGGCACTTCCTTGGCTCCATTGTCACCAAGGCCGTTACAGGCGGGCCAGGAGACGTTGCGCGGCACATCCTCATCGATGGCCAGCAGCGGCTGACGACGCTCACCATTCTGCTCGCGGCACTCCGCGACGTGACCGCAGAATCGAATCCCGAGCTATCGGCCGAAATAAGTTCGCTCTACACCACGAATCAGTTCACGAAGGACAACGACCGATTCAAAGTCCTTCCCACTCAGGTGGACCGCGCTACGTACGCTAGGATTATCCTTCACTCCGAGGGCATCGGTGAACCGAGTAGGATAGATGATGCTTACAAATTCTTCCATGACCTATTGCTACAGAATCATGAAGGTAAGAGCCTGAACTTCGGCAGGCTGAAGGGCGTAATCCTCAATCGGCTCGAAATGGTGAGTGTCTGGCTTGAGTCTCCAGACAACGAGTATCGCATCTTTGAGAGCCTCAACGGCAAGGGCATGTCCTTGTCTCAAGCAGACCTCATTCGCAACTACTTCTTCATGCGAATACCAGTCGAGCTACATGACGAGGTATATCCAAAGCTCTGGCTGCCAATGCAGCAGTCCCTACGGACGGCGCGCGGCCACGATGGAGACTTGGAATTGTTCTTCAGATATCAACTCATGTCTGAGGGTCACTTCGTACGAGAGACTGATATCTACGAGGAATGGCGGGAACGTATAGGCGGAACTGATGAAGCCGAACTTCCAGCACTCCTCCAGGGGCTCGCGAAACGTGCTCAGTCGTTCCGACTACTAATCGCGCCACAGTATGAGCCAGCCACCTCGATTCAGTCGGGGCTACGGCGATTGAATCGCTGGGGCGGACAAACGATGTATCCGTTCCTCCTCTTCCTTTACGAGAGGTATAGTGACAACCGAATTGACAAAGACGAGTTCGCAAGCTCATTAAATCTCATTGAGTCGTTCCTTGTACGTAGGGCATTCTGTAGAGTCCCAACAAACCAGTTGAACAGATTATTCGCGACATTGTCTAAAGAGATTCCAGATGACGTTGAACTCGGTACATCATTGCGAACTGCTCTCTCTTCCCCGGGTAAACGATGGCCATCGGATGCGGAGTTTGTCGATGGCATCGCGTCCTATCCTCTCTACACAGACAGCAGACCAGAGCAACGCAAGCTGATTCTCGAGCGATTAGACCAGTGGCAGAACAAAGAGGCTCCGAGCGATTATGAAGCGTTTTCGATTGAGCATGTGATGCCGCAAGGTCTGAGCGAACAGTGGAAGGTGCGTCTTGGGAGCGACTGGAAGGCCGTGCACGAATCACTCCTCCACACCCTCGGTAACCTGACACTGACGGGGTACAACGCGGAGATGAGCAATCTCCCCTTCAGCTTGGCGGGCGAGCCAGCGACAGCTGCCGCCGGGACGAAGCCGAAGACCAAGCGACAGTGGCTCAACACGAGCGGAACGCGCATGAGCCACGACATTGCGAAGTACGAGGAGTGGAATGGGAACACAATCAGTCACCGCGCCGAGCACCTCGCGACGGTTGCCCTGAAGATTTGGCCTGGGCCGGAGAAGTGACCAAGTTCGTTGAGTCCGAGGTCGAGGAAGTAGCCCTCAGTTGGTTCGAGGAACTGGGCTACGAGGTCGCGTTCGGGCCTGACCTCGGCCCCGGGGGCAGCTTCCAGGAGCGGGACAAGTGGTCGGATGTGGTGCTAGTCGGCCGGCTGCGAAGCGCGGTCGCTCGGCTCAACCCCTCGATTTCGGCTGACGCGCAAGAGGAGGCAGTGAGGCGAGTCCTTCATCGGGAGTCGCCTTCGCTCGTTCTGGAAAACCAGCGGCTGCACGACCTGCTGGTCGAGGGGCTGCCTGTGGAGAGCCGTGCAGCCGACGGGTCGCTCGCGCATCACGTCGTGAAGTTCGTGAACTTCGAGGACGTGGGAGCGAATGAGTTCCTTGCGGTGAACCAGTTCACCGTCGAGGAGGGCGACCACGTGAGGCGACCCGACGTGGTCGTCTTCGTCAACGGACTCCCGCTCGCCGTCCTTGAATTGAAGAACCCGGCATCTGAGAACGCGACGGTGAGGGACGCGTTCCGACAGTTGCAGACGTACAAGCTGCAAATCCCGTCGCTCTTCGTGTTCAACGAAGTGCTGGTTGGCTCGGATGGGCTGGAGGCGAGGGTCGGTTCGCTGACCGCTGACTGGGAGCGGTTCGTTCAGTGGAAGACGGTGGACGGCAAAAACCTCGCGCCTTCGAACATCCCGCAACTCGATGTGCTGTTGAGAGGGGTGTTCGAACCGGGACGATTCCTGCGACTTATCCGGCACTTCGTGGTCTTCGAAGCAACGGGTGGCGAACCGCTCAAGAAGCTCGCTGCATACCATCAGTTCCACGCGGTCGAGCAGGCGGTGGAGGAAACGCTGCGAGCGTCGGCGCCCGGGGGTGACCGACGCGTTGGCGTTGTCTGGCACACGCAGGGGTCGGGGAAGAGCCTGACCATGGTGTTCTATGCGGGCCGCATCGTCGTCGAGCCGGCGATGAACAACCTGACGCTGGTCGTGGTCACCGACCGAAACGACCTCGACGGGCAGCTTTACGGGGTGTTCGGCGCATGCACCGACCTGCTCAGGCAGACGCCAGAGCAGGCAGAAGACCGAGACGAGTTGCAGCGCCGGCTCAGGAGCCGGGCGTCGGGCGGAATCATCTTCACGACCATCCAGAAGTTCGCGCCGGACGAGGGCGCGAGCTACCCGATGCTCTCTGACCGCACGAATATCGTCGTGGTCGCGGACGAGGCACACCGCAGCCAGTACGGCTTCGACCCACGATATGAGCAGAAGACGGGCGAGGTGAGCTACGGGTTCGCCAAGCACCTGCGAGATGGGCTGCCGAACGCCTCGTCATCGGCTTCACGGGGACGCCCATTGAACTGAGCGACCGGAACACCAAGGCGGTGTTCGGCGACTACATCGACATCTACGACATTGAGCAGGCGGTGGAGGATGGGGCGACGGTGCCCATTTACTGGGAGAGCCGCCTCGCGAGACTCGAGCTTGATGACGAGGCGAAGCCGCATATCGACGAGGACTTGGACGAAGTAACCGAAGGCGAGGAGGAGAACGTCAAGGAGCGGCTGAAGACCAAGTGGGCAGCGCTTGAGGCGGTGGTCGGGTCGGAGAAGCGGCTCGAGTTGATTGCCAAAGACCTCGTTGAGCATTGGGAGCGCCGGCTCGAAGGGATGGAGGGCAAGGGCCTCATCGTCTGCATGTCGAGGCGCATCTGCGTGGCGCTGTACGACCAATTGGTGAAGCTGCGCCCGGACTGGCATGACGACGACAACGGGAAGGGCGCACTCAAGGTTGTGATGACGGGTTCAGCCTCCGACCCGCTGGAGTTCCAGAGCCACATCCGAAACAAGGATGGCCGAGACCGGATAGCCAAGCGGTTTAAAGACGCTGACGACCCGCTGAAGCTGGTCATCGTGCGGGACATGTGGCTGACGGGGTTCGACGTGCCGCCCCTCCACACGCTGTACGCGGACAAGCCGATGCGGGGGCACGGCCTCATGCAGGCCATTGCCCGCGTGAACCGCGTTTTCAAGGACAAGCCGGGCGGTCTCATCGTGGACTACCTCGGGCTAGCCGACGAGTTGAAGCAGGCTCTAGCGACGTACACGGAGAGCGGAGGACGAGGCACGACCGCCGAGGACATCGAAGCCGAGGCAGTGGCGCTGATGCTCGAGAAGTACGACGTGGTGACGAACATGTACCACGGCTTCGAGTGGGCAGGCTTCTTCTCGGGCACAGCTGGCCAGAGGCTCCAGCTCGTAGCAGACGCGCTGGAGCATGTGCTTGGACTCGATGACGGGAAGTCGCGGTACCTCCGAGAGGTGACCCTGCTGTCGAGGGCGTATGCGTTGGCATCGACCACAGACGAGGCGGCGGGAATTCGGAACGACGTGGCCTTCTTTCAGGCGGTGCGCGCCGCGCTTGCGAAGCAGACCACGACGAACGGCAAGACGCCGGAGGAACTCGACCAAGCGGTGCGTCAGATTGTGTCGAGCGCGCTGGTCTCGGGGCAGGTGGTGGATATTTTCGCGGTGGCCGGACTCGAGAAGCCTGACATCTCGATTCTGTCGAACGAGTTCCTCGACGAGGTGCGGGCGCTGCCACGGAGGAACCTCGCGGTCGAGGTTCTCCAGCGGCTCCTAAACGAGCAATTGAAGACGACGCTCCGCCGCAACATCACGCAGGGGCGCGTCTTCTCGGAGATGCTCGAGAGGACGCTTACGAAGTACCACAACCGAAGCATCGAGACGGCACAGGTCATCGAGGAACTCATCGCTCTCGCTAAGGGCCTCAAGGAAGAGCAGGAGCGGGGGAAGAAGCTGGACCTGAGTGCTGACGAGGTCGCGTTTTACGACGCGCTCTCGACGAATCAGAGCGCGGTCGAGGTGCTGGGCGATGCGGCCCTGGCCGCAATCGCCCGGGAACTGGTGAAGACCCTCAAAGCGAACGTCACCATCGACTGGACGATGAAGGAAGCGGTGCGGGCCAACCTTCGACGCTTGGTGCGCCGAATCCTGAACCGGTACGGCTACCCGCCGGATTTGCAGGAGGAGGCCACGAGGACGGTGCTGAAGCAGGCTGAGGCGTTGGCTGAGGAGATGGCGGCATGAGTCGAATAGGTGGGAATCCCGGCTCGATTGAGGCAAGAGTCGCAGATGCCATCGAAGCCGGCACCGACATAGGGATACTCAGAAGCCAGCTAGCGTCTGGGATGGCACCGCAGGACGCAACAGCTAGCCTTGCTGCCGGCCTGAGTTTGTGGCACGAAGGGAACCGACGAAGGTACTTAGTGGATGCACTCGTTGCCCTCGTCTGCGTGATTGGCGGCAGTGCATTGCTCATCTCCATTGGTATCGCGGCCCAGCAAGAGGCCAATGAATCCGGCCATGGCGTTCTTGTCAGAGTGCCTCTCGGCACCCTGCCGTTCGTCTACGCCTTCTATCGAGTCCGGGCCATGTATCGGCGTCGGCAGAGGGAATCAGACGTGGAGGTGATTCTTTGGTCGCTGGCTCCTCACAAGAACGCTGATTCCGTTGACGCTTCGGTGGTCGGGAGGCTTGGTTTGGCACGCGCAACCTTCAAGAGGCTGATTCTCGGCTCTTACGTTGACCATCAGGAGCTTCGCGAGGTACTGGCGGACGCAAAGCGGCGCAAGCATGAACGGGCCGAGCGCGATACGAAGCCGCCCTTATTCTGACCCGGGTGGTACCTTCCAAGTGGTACCCCAACTAGAGCTGGTGGTATCTGAGCCGCCTGACAGTCCCAATGGCACTGAATCTCCGGAGCTTACAAGAAGTAAGCGTCTGTGCCGCCCGTCAGTCGTTTCGACCGTGGACTGCGGGGGACCGGGGACTCCCCCGGGTGGCCTGACTGGCCGGCACACGGGTGCGGGCCGTGCACCCGTGTATGCACGGCTGTACTTCTTTCTATTTCTCTCCCCTTGAAGGGAGAGAAATGACGCCGGAGGTGCACTGAGTACACGGTGTGCACCGTAGGCAGCGTGGTAGGGGGGCGTTAGACTGGCAGGAGTGGCTCGGTTGTGTCTTCATGGTCGAGTTCGCGGGTATCCGCATCTTCCAACTCGGCGGGCGCGATTTCGAGATACACATTACCCGTGTTCTTGCGCTTCTGCTTGACGCCGAGCTGCTCGAGACGCGCCTTGAAGTCCGTTGAGCGGACGGGGCGCTCTCCGTTCTCGGTGCACCAGTTCTTGTACATCTCCAGACAGGCGGATGCAGGGAACTCAGCACCGGTTGACCGCACACACCACTCGCCCACAAAACGGCCGACGGTATCGGTTTGAGAGCGGTACGCGTCTGTTGCCTCCGACACGGCGCCCGAGCGGAGGAGTCGCCGTTCCTTGGCGTAGTCGCGCGCACCGGACAATGCCCAGTTGAGGATGCCAGCACCTTCCGAGCGGAGCTTCTCAGCGAGCGTAGGGTCTTGCTCCTCAAGCGAGAAAGTACGTTCGAATGGAACCAGACGGATGCGGCGCCAGTACGCATTGTCATCCGCTGGGACGTCAGCCTTTGCGTTGCTGCAAATCACCAACTTCGCCTGCGGCTGAAACGCTTCGTACTCACCGTAGAGCCGGCGGCCGTTCAACTGGTCGCCGCCGGTGAGTGCCTTGACGAGGCCTTCGTCCAGCTTCGTGTTGCGCGGAAACTCGGAGACCAAGGCGAAGCGTTTTCCCTTGAGGTCGGCGATGTCGTTTGTCTGGGAGCCGGCGGCTCGCTGTCGCACCGTGTGCAGGGGGAGAGCGAGCGCGTAGTCGCCGAGGAGGTTGACAAAGGTGTTCATCAGTGTGCCCTTGCCGTTCGCGCCGGTACCGTAGCAGAACGTCAGAACGTGTTCGCTCGTGTCCCCGGTGAGGCAATAACCGAGGAATCGCTGCACGTCCGCGATGAGTTCCGCGTTGCCGCCAAATACGTCTTGCAAGAACTGCATGAATACTGGCGCTTCCGCGAGCGCATCGTGGGCAACGTTTGTCATCTGAGTGATGAGGTCGTCGGGAGTGTGAGGGAGCAGAGCGCCGGAGCGGATGTCGAGAGTGCCATTCCGGACATTGAGCTTCCACGGGTCACGGTCGAACTGGTCTGAGGTCACCACAACCTTCGGGTCGGACTGAGCCAAAAAGAGGGCTGCTTCCAAGCGGTGGCGGGAGCGCGATTGCTGTGCGTGCTTCAGCAGCTCGTTGCCCTCGTTGTAGGGAAGTGCGCAGGCGTCGTCGCACAGGTCCCGCATGGACTTCTTGGCGTACTCGAGAACGACATTCTTCGTATCCCGTGCCCACCGTCCGTCGGCGTAGACGAACCATTGCTTCTTGTCGCCGACGTACCGGATGCGGTCGCCGACCCGTTCGACCAGCCGCTGAGCATTCCAGTCATCGTTGAAATGCATGGGATTCGTCATTAGCGGTGGCTCCGGTCGAAGTACTCGCGGCGGTAGACGTTTAAGGCGCCCGGCAACTGGACCGGCGTCAGGCGGATGCTGGCGACGGCGGTGCGCTGGAGGTCGCGGACGAACGAGTTCGCTCCTTCGTAGGTGCGGACATACCACTCTGCGATGGCCGCGAGTTCTTCATCTCGCGAGACGTCAGTGGAGATGACGCGGCGGGTGAGTGTTGCGGCCTTCCCGGCCACGAAGGCTTCCTGTCGCATTAGGCAGCGTCCCCAGAGAGGAAGCGCTCCAACGCGGCGACGGGGACGAGTGTGCGCCGCCCGATGCGGATGGATGGCACCTCGCCGCGCTGAATCGCGGCGTAAAGGGTGTTGCGTCCCACCCCGAGGCGTTTCGCGGCCTCGGGTACGGTGAGCGTTAGGCCAGTCATTTGATATGACATACAGACACTCCATATGTTTGTTGAACACATGATGCACGAGAGAGCCGGGCCGCGTAACTGCGTTAAGCGGTTATTTCGCAATTTCTTCGGAGATGGATGGTCGGCACATCTAAAGACGTTGCACGTGCGCAGTGGATTGTGTGTAGGGCACGACATATGCTTGTAAGACAGAGGAGGGGCGATGGTCAGCGCTCTCAAGGAAAGTTCGAGATTCGGGGAACGTCTCCGAGCCTATCGTGAGGCGGCCGGTCTCACGCAGACCCAGTTGGAGGAATTGACGGGCGTCAAGCGCGAGTACATCTCGTCCATCGAGCTTGGCCGAATTGCCGTTGTGTACCCCGAGGTCTTTAACAAGCTGCATGCGGTGCTTCGATTCGAGGGCTGGGTCTTGCTCGAGGCGATGGGCTACGAGACGGATGCCGGCTCCGGGACGGCGGAACTCAATCCTGCGCTGCTCGCGGTCGTCAGTAGATTGACGCCCAAGCAGCAGGAAGCGCTGATGCAATTCTTGATTTCTTTTGGGGTTGAGCGACGGGACGGTAGCGAGGACGAACTTCGGCGCGCGAGGAGCAGAAAGGAGTCGGGCGATGGGCCGGCGAAGAGCTAATAACGAGGGCACCGTCTTCAAGCGACAACGCGACGGCAAATGGGTCGCGCGCGTCGAGCTTCCGAACGGGAAGCACCGGGAGCGCGTGGCTCCTACCCAAACGTTGGCGCAGCAGAAGCTGAAGGAGATGAGGAAGCTGGTCGAAGCGGGGGTCGAGGTGCTCGACTCCCGCCAGACGGTGGCGCAGTTCCTGGAACACTGGCTCGAGAACACGGCGAAGCACACGCTCAAGGAATCGTCTTACGAGAGCTACGCGAGCATCGTCAAGAACCGCATCGTCCCAGTGCTCGGGCCAGTGCCGCTGTTGAAGTTGACGGCGCAACACGTGCAGAAGCTGCAGTCGGAGCAGCTTGGTCGCAATCTGAAGCCGGCGAGCGTGGTGCGGACGCACGCTGTACTGCACTCCGCGCTCGAGGAGGCCGTGCGTTTCCGGCTGTTGCCGAGGAATCCGCTGGACGACGTGAAGCGTCCACGGATTGAACGCCGCGATATGGTGACGCTGACCAAGGAACAGGTTCAGGCGTTGGTCGATGCGGCGGGAGATACCAAGTTCCGGGCGCTCTATGCGGTTGCAGCGACGGTGGGAATGCGGCGTGGCGAACTGCTCGCGCTGCGCTGGCAGGACGTTGACCTCGAAGCCGGGGTGCTCTCGGTTGTGCGCACAGCGACTCGCATCGATGGGAAGGGAATCGTGTTCACCGAGCCGAAGACGGCGAGGGCACGACGAAAGGTCCGCCTCGCGGACCTCGCCGTCCGAGAACTTAAGGCGCACCGGGTTCGCCAGAACGAGGAGCGGCTCAAGTTGGGGTCGCTGTGGGAGGACAACGACCTTGTCTTCGCTTCGTCAGTGGGGACGCCGCTCGAGGAAGCTCATCTGTCGAGGTCGTATGGGGCGGCGCTGAAGAAGGCGGAGATTCCCGTGATTCGCTTCCACGACCTGCGCCACACGGCTGCCTCGCTGCTGCTCAGCCAGAACGTCCACCCGAAAGTTGTGCAGGAGATGCTTGGTCACGCGACCATCGCCATCACACTCGACCTGTACAGCCACGTGGTGCCCGACCTCCAGAATGAGGCGGTTGAGGCGATGAACCGGCTGTTTGGGTAGTTACGGAGCGGGACGAGGAAACCAAAAAGGGGAGCCGGTGAGGCTCCCCTTTCCAGTGTCAACGAGGGCGTCTGGAGCAGAACTAGTGTCAACGGGGTTCGGAGGGGCTGGAGTGCGACCGGTTATCGTCAATCGCAGATTCAGAATCTTGGTGCTGAGGGGCAGACTTGAACTGCCGACACCCGCATTTTCAGTGCGGTGCTCTACCGACTGAGCTACCTCAGCACCCGAACGCTCGTCCGTCCGACAGTGCTCATGCTAGGTTCGCACGGGGCTGAGGGTCAAGGCGAAACGGGCGTATGATGCGCTCCATGTCCGTTCGTCCGTTCTCGATTGACGTCGCCGATGAAGTCCTCACCGACCTCCAATCCCGCCTGGCCAATACACGCTGGCCCGAGCCAATTCCAGGAACAGGCTGGGACTATGGAGCCAATGTCGGCTTCGTTCGTGAAATCTGCGACTACTGGCGGGATGGCTACGATTGGCGCGTACACGAGGCGCACCTCAACCGGCATCCGCAGTTTATGGCCGATATCGATGGGGTGGACATCCACTTCTGGCATGTGCGTGGTAAAGGCCCGAACCCGTTTCCGCTTCTCCTCATTCATGGCTGGCCCGGGTCGATTTTTGAGTTCTTCCCGCTCATCGAACGATTGACCGACCCGGCAAGCCATGGGGGCCGACCAGAGGATGCCTTCGATATTGTCGTTGCTTCGTTGCCGGGATTTGGCTGGAGCGGGAAGCCGAAGGAACGCGGCTGGGGTATCAGCAGGATTGCTGCGGCGTTCGATACGCTGATGACGCGGGAACTGGGCTACGAACGGTACGGCGTGCAGGGTGGTGACTGGGGCGGTATCACGGCAGCGAAGATGGGCTCGGCGCACGCCAACCACGTTGCGGCGATTCACCTGAACTTCATCATCGCGGGTCCGCCGCCGAATCCGACCCCGGACGACCAGGCGGCCATGACCGCCCGATCGCAGTTCCAGGCACAGGAGACGGGCTATTCGAATGTGCAGGGTACGAAGCCAGACTCGCTGACCGTTGCCCAGACGGATTCCCCCGCGGGGTTGGCAGCATGGATACTCGAGAAATTCCGGACCTGGAGCGATTGTGACGGTGACCTCCTGAGCACCTACCCGAAGGACTACCTGCTCACGAACCTGATGTTCTATTGGGCGCCAAATAGCGTCGCGAGTGCTGCGCGCATTTACTACGAGGCGATGCGCGATCCGGGTGCTTTTGCGTATCCGAAGGTGGAGGTCCCTACCGGTGTTGCGGTATTTCCCAGGGAGCCGTGGCGTGTACCACGAAGCTGGGCTGAGGGCCGATTCAACATCACTCGCTGGACTGAGATGGCGAAGGGCGGGCATTTCGCTGCCCTCGAGCAACCGGACGCACTCGTGGAGGATGTGCGCGCGTTCTTCGCAACGATTCGCTGAGGCCCGCGACTTCTATGTTCTTGCGTCGAGCCAGGCAACAACATCCGCGAGGACCTCGAACCGTTCAGGCTCGTTGAGAATCTCGTGGTAGAGGCCCGGGTAGAGCTTCAGCGTCTTGTCGTTTGAACTTGCTCGCTGTGCAAGGATTTCGCTGCCGTGGAAGGGAACCAGGAGGTCTCCAGTTCCGTGCATGATGAGGAGCGGGACCGTGATGCGCTCCATTTCAGCCTGTACGCGTTCATAGGCCGGCCGCGAGGCGGAAAATGACCCTGGGTTAGCGGCACCCCTGTAGACCAGGGGATCGGAGTCGTAGGCAGCAACGACCGCCGGGTCACGGGAGATGGTACTTGAAGGGAGTGGCTCGCGCCGGCGTGGCGGGGAATCCGGATTGGGCGCGGGCCGGGGTGAAAGCATGGCGGCCCCGCTGAGGAGTATGCCGTCGAGTGCCGGGCCGCGCATGAGCAGGTAGGAGACAACCACTCCTCCGCCCATGCTGTGGCCGAGCAGGAACACCCGCTTACCCGGATTCCTCCCACGAACACGATCGAGGAACGTGGCCAGGTCGTCATGGTAATCGTTATAACTCTTGATAGTCACTCGCTCGCCCGAGGATCGGCCATGGCCACGCAGGTCGAGCGCTTCGACCGTGTAGCCGCGTTCGACGAGGTATCGGGCAACTTCGGCGTAACGGCCGCTATGTTCGGCGTATCCGTGGCAGATGGCGAGAACAGCACGCGTCTCAGTAGCTGGGCGCCACCATTGCTCGAAGATGGTCGCGCCACCGCTCGATTCGAACGTATCGGAGCCCGTGTTCATTCGGGCTGCGCCGGGAGGTTGTGGGTATAGACCTCGTTGAGGGCGATCTTGCCGCCGTCGAGAAGGACGAGATCGAAGCCTCGCATGAAGCGCTGGGAGCCGTCAGGCAGGTCCATGGTGCAGATCCAGCGGCCCGCGAAGCCACCATCGATCATCCAGACCTCATCAGGGTCGTAGCGCATGGGCGGGGTGGCCTTGAAGAGGCCGTCGAGGTAGGCGCGAAGTTGGTCGGAGCCCGTGATGCCGGCCGGCACCTGGCCGTCCTTATAGACCGTGTCGGCGGCGTAGAAGTCGTTGACGAGCCGGTCGGTGTCCTTGTTGGTCCATGCGCGGAGCCAGTCGGCATTGAATTGCTCGATGTTCATCGCCGGACAGTAGCGGCCCCGGGAGTGGTTGCCAAGGGTGAAAGACGCGAGATGCCCGTTACCTGTTCAGCGACCGGTGAGAGCTATTCGCCCGGCGGTTCGGCATGCCGGAGTTCGACAACGAGGGTGGCATGTTCAGCGTCGATCGTGTTGATCGAGACACGCGAGACCCCTGGCATCGTTGAGAGCCTCTCCTGGAAGTCGAGGAGCTCGCCAAAACCCTTGCCGCGAACTTCGACACTTACCTTGCGGGGGCGAGTTTCGCCGGGCTCTGCCGGGCTGGCAGGGATGGCCTGCGTTTCGTGGGCGGGCTGAGGCGGTGGCGCTGGTTCAGGTTGTGGCTGCGGCTCCCTGATACCGTGCTGGCCCTTCATCGCACCTGCAGCGAGGCGTTCGAGGCCACTGACAATACCCTGGATGCGTGTGGCCGCAGCGAGGTACTCATCCCGCAACTGGACGAGCGGGAGAGCGAGCGCCTCGCTCATCCGCGCCGAAACACCGCCTGGTGTGGCAGGCATGGCACCGGGTGGGTGTGGACGGTCCTCCGGCTCGGTGACGCGGTCTTCGAGTTCGGAGAGGCGATCGATGAGGGACTCGTAATCGCGGCGAAGGGAGTCGTAGCGGCGGCGCAGCTGGCGTACGGAGGCATCCTCGCCGGTTGCTTCCCGCAGCCGGCCAAGGATCTGTTCGTCGCCGGGATACTGACCAGTGTCCATCGATCTCCCCGCAAGGTTTGGCAGCGCAACGGCGGCGCCTCGCTCTATAGAGGCACAATCCGTGCGTTCCCTGGGAGACCCGAAGTCCTCGGCAACGGCGCTCAGATTCCCGGGACGCGAGACGAATGCGTCGCCGATATTCTGGGCGAAACGGGCGGAACGCGGTACTGCCCGCATCACCGGGGTGAACCCGAATATCCCGAGGTTCTGCACCTCGCATAAACCTTGTCGGTTCGCCGGTCGAGGGCCGGTAGTGCCCGGGGTGGCAGTACGGTGACGGCTCAGTACACGTTGTGGATGCAGGGACAGGGGCGGCTCCTCCCGGTTCACAACGGCTGCCAGGTATCGGGGAATCGCCGGATGTTGAATGGCCGGGCCGGACCGAGGATCGGGGTATGGGAGAGCCAGCACGCAGCCACACGTATGACGACGAACTCCACGAGCGCCGGCGCCACCTCGCCGTCGTCCGGACGCCGATCGATTTCGAGGCAAAGCGTCTCGAGCGGTTGATCGAGAAGTGCCGCGATACGCGCGACCCGTAGGTGTTCGGTCGTACCGGGTTTCGGTTCCCGCCTGGCCGCCTCGAGCGACCACCCGGAATGGTGTCTCGTGTGCCATATTAGCCATGGCTGACCTATACTTCGGGCAATGCTAACGGCTCGCGTTCGCGGGCCGGTTCGTGTCTTCCGGAGTACGCCGTCATGCCGATTACCTCAAAACGCGAGTGGCTGCAGGGCCCTTATACCAGGGCGGTTGAGCGCTCGCCCGAGCGAAGCAAGTCGTTCGAAACCACTGGCAAGATGCCCCTCGAGCCCCTCTACACGTGGAACGACCTTGTGGATTTCGACCCGCAACAGGAACTCGGGTTCCCGGGCGAATACCCCTTCACGCGCGGCATTCAGCCGACGATGTACCGCGGCCGATTCTGGACGATGCGCCAGTACGCCGGATTTGGTGATGCAGAGGAATCGAACCAGCGCTACCGCTACCTGCTTGCGAATGGGCAGACGGGTCTCTCGATCGCCTTCGACCTGCCGACCCAAATTGGCTACGACTCCGATGACCCGATGGCGGCAGGGGAGGTCGGCAAGGTCGGTGTCGCGGTCGACTCCATCGAGGATATGCAGACCTTGTTCAGCGGTATCCCGCTGGACAAGGTCACAACGTCGATGACGATCAATGCCACCGCCTCGACGCTGCTCGCGCTCTATGTGGCTGTTGGCAAGCAGCAGGGAGTCACCCCCGACAAGCTCGGCGGCACAGTCCAGAACGATATCCTGAAGGAATACATCGCCCGGGGGACGTACATCTACCCGCCGAAGCCCTCGATGCGGCTGATTACCGATATCTTCGCCTACTGCAAGGACGTAGTGCCGCAGTGGAACACGATTTCGATTTCGGGCTACCACATCCGTGAGGCAGGATGCACAGCGGCGCAGGAGATCGCATTCACCCTCGCCGATGGCATCCAGTATGTGAACGGCGCCATCAGCGCAGGGCTCGATGTCGATGATTTCGCCGGACGCCTGTCATTCTTCTTTGCCTGCCACAACAACTTCCTGGAGGAAGTGGCGAAGTTCCGGGCCGCGCGGCGCATGTGGGCCAAGATCATGAAGGAGCGTTTCGACGCGAAGAGTTCGCGCTCGCAGATGCTGCGGTTCCACACCCAGACGGGCGGCGCTACGCTCACGGCGCAGCAGCCGGAGAACAATATCGTGCGCACGACGGTGCAGGCGCTGGCCGCAGTGCTGGGCGGGACGCAATCGCTGCACACGAACTCGATGGACGAGGCACTGGCGCTGCCGAGTGAGAAGGCCGTGCAGATTGCGCTCCGAACGCAACAGATCCTCGCGTATGAAAACGGCGTTGGTGATGTCATCGACCCGCTCGGCGGCTCGTACTTCATGGAGGACCTGACAAACCGTCTCGAAGCGGAAGCGTGGGAGTACATTAAGACGATCGACGGGCTTGGCGGCGCGCTTTCGGGCATTGAGCAGGGCTTCCAGCAGAAGGAGATCCAGGAGGCCGCATACCGCTACCAGCGCCAGGTGGAAGGCAAGGAGCGCGTCATCGTTGGGGTGAATGACTTCACCATCCAGGAGGAGAAACCTTCCGGCCTGCTGAAGGTGGATCCGAGTATCGGGGCAAAGCAGCGGGAGAAGCTCGCCCGGCTGCGTGCAAACCGCGATAACGCTGCGGTGGATGCACTGCTAACGAAACTGGAGCGAGGTGCGCAGGGCACCGACAACCTCGTGCCGGTCATGGTGGAGTGCGTCGAAAATAAGGTGACTCTCGGTGAGATTAGCAATCGGCTGCGGCACGTTTGGGGTGAGCAGCGCGAATCGGTGGTGATTTAGATGGCTGACGACGATACACGAACACTCGCCGACGAACGCCGGCGGCTCCTCCAACGCCTGGAAATGGAGTTCCACCAGGTTATTCGCAACGTGGAGGCATGCCGTATACGCGACATCGACCGGCCGTTCATCGGCGACTGGTCGGTGAAGGACATCGTTGGGCACCTTGCGTCGTGGGATGCCGAGGCGGTGACGGCCTTGAGGGAGCTACGGGAAGGACGCCGGCCAGCCATTCTCGACTTCGATGAGGCCAGCCTCGACGAGTGGAACAACGATCACGTGGAGCGCAAGCGCGACCTGGACTTCTTCAGCGTGATGGAGCAGCTCAAGGGCGGGCATGCCCGCCTGTTCGAGGAACTCGAATTCGTGAGTGATGAGGACCTCGTAACCGAGGGATCGGTGGCGAACCGGCTCGTCCTCTCGGTCATAGACCACGCCGTGGAGCACTGGCACGAGATCGCCGCTCAACTCGTTGGCGCTGATGTCGTTCGCCGCCCTGGTGCTCAGTTGGTTCCAGAAGAGGCCCACGCCGGGTAGTGGGTGGTAGTGGCGTTTGTGCCGTTGTTCGTACCGGGGCGGACATTCGCGGCCTGGCACAGCTTCCCGGGGCCAACCCAAGACCCTCAAGGAGATGCCCGTGCTCAAGAAGATCCATCATGTTGGGGTTGTGGTGCACAGTGCTGATGAAGCACTGAAGTTCTACCGCGATGCCCTCGGCCTCGATGTCACCGCCGACCGGGTGATCGAAGATCAGGGTGTCCGGGGCGTGTTGCTCCAGATCGGAAACTCGGAGATTGAACTCCTCGAACCCACGCGCGATGACACGGGGGTTGCGAAGTTCCTTGCGACCAGGGGCGAGGGGATGCATCACATCTGCTTCGAGTCTGATGATGTCGGTGCTGAGCTCGAGGCAGCGAAGGCGAAGGGGATCGAGGTAATCGACCAGCAACCGCGCCTCGGGCTAGCCGGGATGATCTGCTTCCTGCATCCGAAGGCGAACCATGGCGTCCTCGTCGAGTTCGCGACGCCCCTCAGCGAAGGCCACCACTAGGAGGCAGGCGATGGGTATTGGCGCAAAGTACATCGACCACATCGTCGTCGCCTCGAACGATTCGGCGGCAACGGCGAAGGTCTTCTCTGAGCACCTGGGGATTGAGATCAAGCGGGTCATGAGCCGCCCGGGGACCGGGGCACACCTGGAGTTTGCCAAGCTCGGCGAGATCGTGCTCGAGTTTGCGGGGCCGCGTGAGCCGAAAGACGGGGAGGAGCCAAAGGCACGCCTCGGCGGATTCGTACTCGCGGTGGAAGATATCGACGCGGCCGTGGCTGAGCTCCGGGCGAAAGGCGTCGATGTTGGTGATCCGCACCCGGCAGTTCAACCAGGTGCGAAGCTCGCGGGCATCAGGAGCGGGACCAATGGTGTGCCGCTGGCGATGATCCAGTACAACGCGTTGCCGGTCGCTCAGGAATAGCCGGAGGAGAGTAATGCAAGCGAAGAAGATCGACCATGTTGGCATTGTCGTGAAAGATCTCGAGGCAGGCCTTGCGACGTTCACCCGCAATTTCGGATTCACTGCCGATCCTGCGCGCGGAGGCGAGGTGCCAGCACTCGGGATCAGGAACGCGTTCATGCCGGTTGGTGAGAGTGACCTCGAGTTCATCCAGCCGTTGGGCGGCGAGGGGCCCGTTGCGAAGTTCGCCCAGGAGCGCGGCGAGGGGCAGTTCCTGCTATCCATCGCTGTAGCGGATATCGATGCGGCTGTCACACATCTGCGCGGGCTCGGGGCTCGTGTGGGTGATCCGGTGAACGGCGTTGCGTTCGTGTCCGCCAAATCGAGCCACGGCGTAAACTTGCAGCTCATCCAACGTTAGCAACTTCACCCCAAATTAGCGCATAAGAAAGAGTCCCATGACCGCACCAGCCACATCGAAGATCCGTGTCCTCATCGCAAAGCCCGGCCTCGACGGCCACGACCGCGGCGCGAAGGTCGTCGCACGTGCACTCCGCGACGGCGGTTGCGAGGTCATCTATACGGGCATCCGCCAGACCCCGGAGATGATCGCCGAGGCAGCACTCCAGGAGGACGTCGACGTCGTAGGGCTGAGCATTCTCTCCGGCGCCCATCTCGAACTGTTTCCGCGCGTCGTAGATGAGATGAAGAAGCGCGGGCTCGATGATGTGCTCCTCTTCTGTGGTGGCATCATCCCGGAGGAGGACACGAAGCCGCTCGAGGCGCTCGGCTTCAAGGCGATCTTCCGGCCGGGAACGAACACGCAGGACATCGTGAAGTTCGTCTACGACCAAGTACAGAAATAAGTGGACGACATCGTTGCCCGTTTCCTGGGCGGTGACCGCCGCGCCCTGGCACGTATCATCAGCCGCGTTGAGAGCGAATCGGCCGAGGGGCGCGAGTATCTCCGGCAGATTTACCCGCACTCAGGGAAGACGCACATCATCGGTGTGACGGGTGGTGCCGGCGCGGGCAAGAGTACCCTGACCGGGGCACTGGCCGGTGAGTACCGCCGCCAGGGCAAGACGGTGGGCATCGTGGCGGTCGACCCATCGAGCCCGTTCACCCACGGAGCTATTCTCGGCGACCGAATTCGCATGCAGGAGCACACGCTGGATCCTGGCGTCTATGTCCGGAGCATGGCCGGCCGCGGAGCGCTTGGCGGACTTGCCCCGACTATCGAGGATGTCGTTGCCGTAATGGACGCATTCGGCTTCGACTATGTGATCATCGAGACGGTGGGTGCGGGCCAGGACGAGGTGGAGATCGCGGGGCTGGCACTCACGACGATCCTGGTGAACAACCCCGGCACTGGTGATGACATCCAGGCGCTCAAGGCGGGAATCATCGAGATCGCTGATATCCTCGTGGTGAATAAATCCGACCACCCGGGCGCTGACGTGCTGGTGAGCCAGCTGCGGGCGCTCCTCTCGCTCGCGCCGGCCGGAGCGAAGCGGCCACCGATCGTGAAGACGACCGCAACCAGGGGTGAAGGCCTTGGTGAACTTGCCGAACGGATCGAAGAGCACCGCGATTACCTGCGCACATCGGGTGAACTTGCTCAGCACCGCGTGGAGGATGCCCGCCACCAGGTGCTCTCGATTGCCCGGCAGATCATGCTCGAGCGTATTCGCGCGACAACCAGTGAAGAGGAGTTGCAGCAGCTCGTGAGGCAGGTAGCCGCGAGGGAACTCGATCCGCATACAGCGGCGGAACAACTCGCCGGGAATGTCCTGGGCTAATTCGGGCCCTCTGTAGCGGGCGTGGTACCATCGATATCGTGACGCAGCAACGGTTTCGAATCTGGTTCAGGAAGGGCGAGCGTGTCCGCTACATCTCGCATCTCGATGTCTTGCGTTCGTGGGAGCGGGCGATCCGCCGGGCAGGGCTTCCGCTGAGCTACTCCCAGGGGTTCACCCCTCACCCGAAACTGGCGTTCGCTGGGCCGCTGCCACTGGGATTCACCAGCGAAGCAGAGGTGATGGACGTTACGCTGGATGAGCGTGTGTCAGCGAGTGAGTTCGAATCGCGTCTCGTGCTCGAGACCACCGAGGATCTCGCGATTGTGGCCCTCGAGGAGGTGCCGCTCAGTGCACCGCAGCCGCAGTCGTCGGTGATGTGGGCCGACTATACGTGCGACCTTCCCGGTGTCGATCCGGACACCGCCATTAGTACGGTGAATGACTTCCTCGCGAAGGACGACGTACCGTGGACTGAAGAGCGAAAAGAGAAGACGCGGCAGTACAACCTCCGGGCGATGGTCGCGTCATTGACGGCCAGTCCAACTGGTGGAGGGACACGCCTGACGATGCGCCTGAGCACGGGCCAGGAGGCGACGGGGCGTCCCGAACAGGTGGTCGCGGCACTATTCCCTGGCGTGGAGCCGAATGTGTACACGCGTACCGCCATCATCCTCAACGAGCCGTCGCCTGCGCGGGAAGCGTGGCGGCGAAAAGGACAGTACGTGCCGTGAGTGGTGTTGTTGTTCGCCTCGCAGAAGACGCGGATGGTCCGGCGGTCTTCGCTGCCTGGCAGGTGCTGCGCGGACATTATGCGTCGGTGGATCACCGGTTCCTTCCGGCACCCGTCTCGGTCGAAGAGTTCGTGGCAGCATACCGGGAGCGGTTTGGAACGGGCCGCGGAGCGGTCTTCGTGGCGGTCGATGATGACCGGCTCACCGGCTTCATAAGTTGCACCATCGAGGAGAGTCCGCCCGACCGTGCTCCGGGCCGGCATGTCACCATCGGCCATCTCTTTGTCGAGCCGGAGCACCGGCTGGAAGGTATCGGGAAGCGGCTGTTCGAAACGCTGACACGCTGGGCGCAGGAGCAAGACAGTGTGAGCCACTTCGAGATGCCCGTACTCGCGGCCGACGCGGCTGCCGCACAGTTCTGGAAATCACTCGGGTTCACACCATTCATCGAACGACTCTGGGCCCCGCTCGGCGTCCCTGAAACCGATTCATGATCGTTCACCTGGTCCGGCATGGCGAGACGGCGCATAACCGCGACAGCCTGGGGCTAGGGCGCGAGGATGCCCTCCTAACCGGGCTGGGCCGCCAGCAGGTACAGGCAGTCGCCGATGCCCTTGCCGCCGCGCCCCTCACACGGGTGCTCTCGAGCCCCCTCGGCCGTGCGCTGGAGATGGCGCGGCTCGTGGCTGCGCCGCATGGCCTCGAAGTCGAGGTTCGCGACGAACTCGCCGAACTTGATGTGGGTGAAACCGAAGGCATTCCGTTATCGGTGCTCCGGGAGAAGTACGCCGAGTTCCTTGCGGAATGGTTGGGCCCGAACGGGGCATCGGTCCGAATGCCTGGAGGCGAGAGCCTCGAAGATCTTGCAGCACGTGTCCGCCCGCTCATAGAAGAGTTGCGCGGTGGCTCTGGTGAAGTGGTCGTCGCGTCGCACAACTTCGTCATTCGTGTCTTCATCTGCGAGGCGTTAGGGATCCCGCTGGCACAATTTCGGTCGTTCGCGGTTGATCTTGCGTCAATATCAACGATGACGCTGGGCGATAGGCGTGTCTCAGTGGCCACACTCAACGACTGTTGCCACCTGGAGCGCTTGAACCTTGATCCCGCGCAGCGTAGCTTGTGAGCCCAGACGGCATGCGCAGTGTTGCAGATAGTCGCGCACGATTGCTCTTCTTCGGCTGCCTTGCGGTAGCGGGCTACTTCGCCTACGTGGCGATTGGTGGCGCTATCCACAACCAGCAACTCGCGCGGGAACGAGATGAGGCCGCGCAGCAGGTTACCGCTCTGAAGGAGAAGAAGGCGTACCTGGAGGGTGTGCGGAGCTACGCCGCTTCCGACGCCTATGTGGAGCAACAGGCGCGGCGCCAGCTGGGGTACGTCCGCGAGGGGGAGATCCCATTTGTCGTCATCAGCCCGGCGCTCACGAATACCGGCCAGCCCGCGGCCGGCGAATGGTGGCAGCGGCTCTTCCCGCGCTAGCCAGGACCTTCATCCGCTGCTCAGTGCCGCGGCACATCGTGTAGCCGCGTTCGCTCGCCGCGAGAAGCTATTCCGCCGGGTCTCGCGCGTGCTCGTTGCATTGTCGGGTGGGCCCGATTCGCTTGCGTTGCTGCTCGTCCTGCGAGAGCTACGGATAGAGTTCGGCTTCGAGGTGGTCGCCTGCCACTTCGATCATCAGCTCCGGGCTGAATCGCACCACGACCTCGATCAGGTGCGGGCACTTTGCTCGGAGCTGGGTGTGGAGTGTGTCACGGGTGAAGGTGACGTGCGGGGTGTAGCAACGCAACAGAAAGCGAGTATCGAGGACACCGCGCGGAAGATGCGGTACCAGTTCCTCGCATTCGTTGCAGACCGCGAGCAGTGCGACTGCGTCGTGACGGGTCACACGTCTGATGACCAGGCGGAGACGATTCTGATGCGCATCCTTCGCGGGAGCGGTGTACGAGGTATCCGTGGAATGCTGCCGCGGACTGGTGTACCGGGGGCCGACTCGCGTCTCCTCGTCCGTCCGATACTGGAATTAACCCGGGCGGAGACGTCCGAAATCTGCAGGGAGGCGGGAGTGGCGCCCATCGTGGACGCTTCCAATGCCGACCTCTCAATCCTGCGCAATCGGCTTCGAATAGAGACGCTTCCTGCACTCCGCGAAATCAACCCTTCCGTCGATGATGCCTTGAGGCGGCTCGGTGCAAGTGCGCGAGAGGTTTTCGAGGATGTTGAACGCGCGTCGTTCCTGGTCCAGCCTGCAGCCCGCCTCCCGATCGGCGTTGTCTTCGACCTTGCACCGTTCGCTGCGCTGCAGTACGAGGCCAGGACGCTCGTGGTGGAGCGCGAGGCGACGTTCTACAACCTGCGGCCGGAGGTGAACCGGACACGTGTGAAGAACCTGGACCAGGTGCTACGCCGGGGTCGTGGCGAGGTCCACTTTGGTGACACCATGGTCGAGGTATCGAGCGGCAAAGTCCGAGTCGGTCCGGCACTCGAGCCTGTCGAGCCGTTCGATGGGAAGGTGCTCAATGTCCCGGGAGCGACGCTCGCGGGCCCGTGGCGGGTCGAGGTGAGCACCCGGCCACTCGTGGCAATGCCGGGGGCAATGGTGGGCGTGCTCGATTTGGAGTCGCTGAACGGTGCGTTGCGTGTGCGGCCGCTCGCCGCCGGTGATCGAATGCTTTTCCGGGGCAGAGCGCGCGCCCTCATCGATGTCTTCGTTGCGGCAAAGACGCCTCGCTGGGAACGAATGGGAGTAGCCGCCATCGCTGATGCTGCACGCGTGCAACTGCTCTTCACTGCCGCGGGTGTGATTGGCGACCAGCCGAATGTGGCTGACCCCCTGTTCGTCCGTGTACAGCCGGCTCCGGTACGGTAGGTGGCGTTTTTTCGCTGTTCGTAGTTCAACGGTCAGCTCTGGGTCGGTGAGCAGCAGACCAGGTACCCCGTGATCCGGACGGAATCCCCACCAGGGCCTTCACTCGCCTCTCCACGCGATTTCTTCGCGTGGAGAGGCGAGTGTGAGAACCCGGACAGACCCAACCGGATACTGGTACCCACGCGGTGCGCCCGGCTTGCCTGGAGAGCGGGCCTGGTGCAGGCCGAAGCTATCGCCGGTACGGCGCGAAGAAGCGGTCCAATTGGTGATGCAGGCCAGGCTCGGCAGCCAGGAGCCCCCGGACGTACGGGTCGCTCTTATTGAAACGGAGTTCATCACCCAGGATGTCGGTGATACAGAGACCGGCTGCCTTGCAGAGCGCCGCGCCCGCTGCAACATCCCATTCGCTCCGCCCGGATGCCGTCACCACGGAATCGCCTTTCCCGCGAGCGATGAGTGCAAGCCGATAGGCCACGCTACCGACGCCACGCGGGCGTGCTTCGCGAGGGAGCGGCGGGAGATCATCCCAGCGGTGCTCGCCGCGGCCGACGAGGACATCGAACTTCCGCAGGAGAGGCGATGGTTCACGCTCGGGAACACCGGCACAAACAGCCGCATCGAGTTCGCCGGCGGCCGGGTTGTAGACCACCCCGAGGACGATTTCGCCTTCGACCGCCAGGCCGATGGAAACCGAGTATTCGGGGATGCCCTGGAGGTATTCACGGGTTCCATCGATCGGATCGACAATCCATGCCCGGTCGCACCCGAGGCGATGGTGGGTGTCGGTGTGTTCTTCGCTCAGCCAGCCATCGCCGGGGAAGGCTCCGATGATCGCTGAGTGGAGGATCTCGGCGGCGCGGATGTCTGCCTCGGAGACGAGTTCATGACCGTCTTTGTGGCCGTATCGCACGCCTTCGCGCCGGAGGCGGGCGACCTCCTCGCCCGCATGGCGTGCCGCGTCGACCGCCACCCGGAGTTCCTCGGCGAAGGGTTCGGCGGCGGTCATGCGAACGTTGCGAAGATCTCTTCGAATGCTTTGAACTGGCCGCCCTTCGTGGAGGACGGAACAACGATCGGGGTCTTCACGCCGGCCTCGAACCAGCGCTCGAGCCCCTCGCGAACGTCCTTGATAGAGCCGAAGAGGGTGGAGTCGGCGAGCCACCGATCGGTCATCAGGCCAGGAAGCTTCTCGCGTTCACCGGCCGCCAGGGCCTTCTCCATCGCCTCCATCTCTTCGACGTAGCCTGCCTCCTTCCAGTAGTTGCGATAGTTGGGAAGCATGACATACCCGGTGAGACTGCGGCGGCAGACGGCGGCCGCTGCGTCCACGTCGTCGTCGACACAGGTGGGGATCATGTTGCCGATATAGAAGTCGCCGGCGCGCTTATCGGCGGGGATATGGCTGAGCGATGCCCCGATGTGGGAGCGTGAGGCATTGGCCCAGACGGCTCCGTCGGCAATCTCACCCGCCATCCGGGTCATTCTTGTTCGAAGGGAGGCGAGGACGAGTGGCGGGAGTTGTCCGGTTTGTTGTTCGGCGGCCCGCATCTGCTCGACATAGCTGCGCATGTCGCTGAGGGGCTTTCCGGGGGTTGCTCCGATCCGCCGGTGGGTGGGTTCGTGGCTCACACCCAGGCCGAGCCAGAATCGGCCTCCGCTAATCTCCTGGATGTACGAAGCCTGCTGGGCCATATCCAGGGCCGTGCGCTGATAGATGACCGCGATCGCCGTGCCGAAGGGGATCTCGTTGGTGACATGGGCAAGCGAGAGGCAGAGCCCCATACCGTCGCCAAAGCTGGCGCAGTAGATACCCTGGAAACCGCGCCGCTCGATCTCCTGAGCGAGCTCGAGTGTCTGTTTGCGGCGGCCGGGAACGGCGGCAAGAGAGAGGGCCGGCATACGGTCGGTTGCCATCTGATTCTCCGATACGAAGGTCGTGTGCTTTCGACTCTACACGAGCGCCGGGGCATGCTCGAACTCATGAACCGGCACCCGGCCCGCGCTTTCACTCAGCGCTGCGGTACCTCAACATCCGGCCTGCGCCGACACCCGTGTGCCTGCCATTTTCGCAGGCGACCTGACCGTTGACCACGACGAGGCTGATACCTTCGGGCTCCTGCTTGGGGTTATCGTAGGTTGCGGTGTCGCGGATAGTGGCGGGGTCGAAGAGGACGAGGTCGGCCCAGTCACCTTCGCGAATGCGGCCGCGGTTGGTGAGGCCGAAGCGGTCGCAGCTCAGGCTGGTCATGCGGCGAATCGCTTCTTCGAGCGAGAGTACGCCACGTTCCCGGACGTAATGGGAGAGGACGCGCGGCATGGTGCCGAAGAGGCGCGGGTGAGGTGAGCCGTTGAGCGCCGGGATGCCGTCTGAGCCAACCATCATCTTTGGGTGACGGAGGTTCGTCTCCACGTCCGCTTCATCGATGACGAACTGGATGCAAATGGTCTCTTTGCCACGTGGACCTGTGATCACCGCGCGGACTGCATCTTCGAGCGGCCAGCCCCTCTCGGCCGCGATGTCAACGAGCATCCGGCCTTCAAACTCCCGGAAATCGGGGCAGGTGGCGATCCGGATAACGGAGGCGAGATCGGGGTCAATGGCGTTGAGGTTGAAGTACTGATTCATGGGTCCGCTACCCGCGGTGTAGGGGTAGACGTCGAGCGTGACGTCGGCGCCTTCAGCGTTGGCGCGGTCGACGCGAGCGAGGGAGTCCTTCACGCGGCCCCAGTTGCGTTTGTTCGCGGATTTGTGATGCGAGATGTGGAGTCCGATACCAGCGTTCCGGGCGATGTGGAGCGACTCCTCGACCGCGTCGAGGAGTTTGTCGGCCTCGTTGCGCATGTGGGTAGCGTAGATACCGCCAAACGGAGCGCACTCAGATGCGAGTGCGACGACCTCGTCGGCGTCGCTGTAGCGGCCGGGTTCGTAGATGAGGCCTGTGGAGAAGCCGACGGCGCCCTGCTCCATGGCCTGCCGGACGAAGGCCCGCATCCGGGCCAGTTCGTCCGCGGTGGCGAGGCGCTTTTCGAGGCCCATCACGATGGCGCGGACGCGGTTATGACCAACGAGCATCGCGTTGTTGATGGCCGGGCGTGCTTCCATGCACTGGGCGAAGTAGCCGTCCAGGTCCTCCCAGCTTGCGTTCGAACCGGAGATATCGCCCGGGAGCACCTGTTTGCCGGGGATGTTCGGTGCGGCGCTGAAGCCGCAATTCCCGCTGACCTCCGACGTCACCCCCTGGGCGAGCTTGAACTCCATGCCGGGGTAGCGGATGAACGCTGCATCGTCGTGGCTATGGGTGTCGACGAAGCCCGGTGAGAGCACCTGCCCGTTCGCGTCGATCTCGCGTTTTCCGCTCACTGCGGCGCCGACACTCGTTATTCGGCCGCCGGTGACCCCGACGTCCCCGTCGAACGCAGGTGTGCCGGTCCCGTCGATGATGCGGGCGTTGCGGATAACGAGGTCAGCGGGCATGAGCAGCCTCCGGCAGGTGGGTTGACGTGAAGCGTACAGGATGAGGGGAGGGAAGGAGCAGGATGCTGTGCTGTAGGGTGGATCTCAGAAAGTAGCTGCAAGCGCAGGGAGACCCATGCCAAACCGCCTCGCCAACGAAACCAGTCCCTACCTTCTTCAGCACAAGGACAATCCGGTCGACTGGTACCCATGGGGTGAGGAGGCGTTTGCGAAGGCGCGAGCGGAAGACAAGCCGATCCTGTTATCTGTCGGGTATAGCTCGTGCCACTGGTGCCATGTCATGGCTCACGAGTCGTTCGAGAACGAGGCGACCGCGGCGCTGATGAACCAGTGGTTTGTGAACATCAAGGTCGACCGGGAGGAACGGCCGGATGTGGATTCGGTGTACATGTCGGCGGTGCAGGCGCTCACACAGTCGGGCGGCTGGCCGATGACGGTGTTCATGACAGCCGACGGGCAGCCATTCTACGCGGGGACGTATTTCCCCCCGGCTGACGCGTATGGCCGGCCGGGATTTCCGCGCGTCCTGGAGGCGCTCCATGAGGCGTGGATAAACGACCGCTCCCAGATTGTTCAGCAGGCGATGCAGGTTGTCGGCCACCTCGAGCAGGCCGCCGCACGCAAGCCCGCTGGCGGCTCCGAGTTCGCTCCCTACCTTGCCGATGGGGCGGTAGAAGTGCTCCGGGATTCTTTCGATGGGGTGTGGGGTGGTTTCGGCACTGCACCGAAGTTCCCTTCACCGGCGACCCTCGAATTCCTGCTCAATGTGCATTTGCGAAACCCTGGGGCTGGCCGCGAGGGCCCCCCGGCACTCGAAATGGTGTTGCATACGCTCGAGCGGATGGCGAGGGGCGGGATATACGACCAGCTTGGCGGCGGCTTCGCGCGCTACAGCGTCGATGAGCGATGGCTGGTGCCGCATTTCGAGAAGATGCTCTACGACAATGCCCAACTGGTTCGTCTGTACCTGCACGCCTGGCAACTCACCCGCGACCCCGAGCATGAGCGAATCGTCCGTGAGACGCTGGATTGGCTCGAACGGGAGATGCTGGACGCGGATGGTGGCTGGTATGCCGCCCTGGATGCCGACAGCGAGGGTGTCGAGGGCAAGTACTACGTCTGGACAGTGCCCGAGGTCGAGGCGGCGCTTGGTGATGACGCCGCTCTCTTCAACGCCTGGTTCGGCGTGACCGTTGACGGCAACTTCCAGGATCCGCACCACCCCGAGCTCGCGGGGCGTAATGTGCTCACCAACTGGCAGGATGAAGAGTTGGTTGCCGAGCAGTTCGGAATACCGGTTGCGGACCTTGCCAAGAGAGTGAGCGACATGCGAGAGCGGATGCTTGCAGTTCGCGACCGCCGGGTGAGGCCGAGCCTCGACGACAAGGTGCTGACGTCGTGGAACGGGCTCACGCTGGCTGCCCTTGCCGAAGCAGGACGCGTGTTGGGGGACGCACATTGCATCGAACTTGCGCGCCGAACTGCGATGTTCTTGCGCGAACATATGTGGCAGGATGGCCGGCTGTTGCACTCGTACAACGCCGGGCGGGCGGTGATCGACGGCATGCTCGATGATTACGCCTACGTTGGGTTGGGGTTGGTCGAACTCTTCAAGGCGACGGGCGAGATTGACTACCTGGAGTGGGGGAGAGACCTGCTCGAGGTGCTGCTCGTGCGGTTTCGCGATGGTGAAAGCGGTGGCTTCTTTGCAACGGCACTCGATGGCGAGCAGCTCATTCTTCGCCAGAAGCCGTATTTCGATGTGGCGACACCGGCGGGTAACTCGGCAGCGGCACTGCTCGGCGTATGGCTTGGGCGCTACTACGGCCGGCCCGAGTGGGAGGCGCTCGCACAGGAGGTGTTCAATCTCGTGCACGATCACGCAGTGGCGGCCGCCAGCGGATTCGGGACCTTGTGGCAGTGCGTGGAGTTCGTACTCGCGCCACACCGGGAGGTGGTGATCTCGGGCGAACCATCGATCCGAAATCCGCTCGAACGTGAACTGGCGGGACGCTATCTGCCGTTCGCTGTTATTGCGCCCACCGCGAGCGGCACGGGACTGCCATTGTTCGAGGGCCGCGACGCTGGTCCCTCTGCCGTCGCGTATGTTTGCGAGAACATGTCGTGCAACCTGCCTGTTTTCACGCCTGTTGAACTCGCGGCTCAGCTCGGGTAATGGCCGTTACCTCGCGAACACCTCCTCGGTGGGAGTGATTCCGACGAAGGAGGGGTTGAGTCGCCGTGCGCCGATGACTGCATCTTCTGCCAGCAACTCATCTGCCTTTAGGGCGTCATACGTGATTGTCGCCGGCTCATCCGAGAGCAGTTGCTCGCGCAGCCCATCGGCATCCTGGGCGATCATCACGACGGAAAGGTCGCTACAGGAGAGATAGCGGCGAATCGCCTCGTTCACGCGCTCCCGTGTGAGTGCGGCGAGTTCTTTGCGCATATGGGCCGTGAATTCGCCGATACCGTAGAAGCGGCTGTCGAGCGCGTAACCGAGCTGCTGGTCCTGGGTCTTGGTCATGACGAACACGTTCTTGGAGAGGTACTCGCGGGTGTCCTCGAAATCCTTGTCGCTCAGGCCGTTGAGGATGAGCTGCTCGAGTTCGTGGAGTGCAGCCTTGAGGGTGAAGACGGCCTGTTCGGGACGCACGGGGCGAATCCAGAGCTCGAAGAGCTGGCTACGGCGTGCAATGTTGGCATCGGGGAAGAACTGGTACATGCCACGTGGAAACGCTTCGATGTACGCGTAGTCACCGTAGTTGATGCCCCGGGCTTCGCGAATGCGCTGGTAGAGGCGGCCGTTGGATGCCCTGTGCTCACCGAGGTAAGCACGAGCGAGCCAGAGTGCCGCGAAATCAGGGTGTGACCTTGTCACTGGGATCGGGTGGCCGAGGGAGATAGCCGTGGCACGCGTCTCCTTCTTGACGATCTCAATCTCCAGACCGTCGGGACCGTGCGCCAGTACAGGACCCGTCTCGAACTTCCACCCTTCTGGGAGGCGGCCAAGCTCAACCTGAAGCCGGTTGAGGAACGCCTCCGGGACATCGCCGGAGGCACCAATCACCAGGTTCGACCGGGTGTAGGCCCCACCCAGGAAACGACGGATATCGTCGAGGCCAATCGCTTCGATCCCGGCGACGGTGCCCAGGGCCGTGTGGCCGTAGGGGCTGCCCGCGAAGAGGTTCACCTGCAGCCGCTCTTTCGCGAGCTCTTCCCCGTTGTTGGCACGCAGGTCCTGGACAAGTTCGTTGAGCTGCTGCTCCTTGAGGCGGGCGAAGTCGTCTTCGCGGAGTCCCGGTTGCAGGAGCTGGGACAAGACGATGCCGGCGAATTCTTCAAGTCGATCCCGGTGGATGACACCGGTGAAAGTGGTCATCTCGCGGTCGACCTGTGCGCTGAAGCTCCCGGCCAGCGGAAAGAGCTTCCGGGTGATTTCATCGATGCGGAGCTTCGCGCTTCCAGCCTCCGTGACCATGCTGGCTGTGAGTCTTGCGAGGCCTTCCTTACCCGCCGGGTCGTGTGCGGATCCAACGGAGAAGAGCAGCTTGAATCGCAGGAGTTCACTCGGGTTGCGCTGGAGAACAAGCGGTATGGTCGGTACACCGGCTGCGGCCGGGAGCGCTGATTCGAGTGAGGCTATCGAGGGACGCGTCGCCATCCCGGCAGCAAGCGGCTCCTGCGAGAGCGTGGTGAGGACCATGTTGCCATCGGTGAGGTAACGATGGGCTGCTGCAGAGAGGTCATCGACGGTGAGTGAATCGTAGACATGGAAGAACTCATTGAGCGTCTGATAGCGGCGCTCGTAGCGCACGAAGCGTGCGAGGGTGGATGCGATCGCTTCGGAGTTGTCGAGTGTGCGGGCGAAGGCATACCGGTTGTGGGACTTCGCCGCCTCCAACCGCTCGGGGTCAGCCGGTTCGCAGCGAACACGAGCAACCTCGGCCAGGATCGCATCGCGGACAGAGGGCATATCATCGAGCCGCTTCACGCGGGCGAAGACTGTTGCCAGCGCAGGATCCTGGTTCGCGGGGAAATACGGGAAGAACTGGTCTACCACCTGCTCCTGCTCAACGAGCCGCTGGTAGAGGTCGGATGTCTCGCCGAAGGCGAGGTCGAAGAGCGTGTCGAGGGCGGCGCAATCCTTGTTCGTCGTCGAAAAAGCGGGCGAATGGAATGCCACTGTAACCCACGGGAGGGTTGGCGTTGGCCACGGTACGTGGGCGATCGTGGTCTCGCTGTGGGGTGGCTCGGGGGGGATGGCGACCGGTGCACCGTTGCCCCGTTCCCATCCGGCCCAGTACTTCTCGATGAGTCGTAGCGTTGCCTCGGGCTCCACGTCTCCGGCGATGATGATCGTCGTGTATTCAGGGCGGTACCAGCGTTCGAAGAAGGTGCGCGAGTAGTCGAATTGCTGCGGCATCGCCTCGATGTCGGCGATGAAGCCCATCGTGGTGTGCTTGTAGGTGTGAGTGGTGTAGGCGTGCTCCCGCTGGACCTCGAAGAGCTTCTGCAGGGGGTCTGCCGAGTTCTTGTTGTATTCACCGAGGACCGCCCGGGCCTCTGTCTTGAACCCCTCTTCGGAGTAGGCGAGGTGCATGAAGCGGTCGGCCTCGATCTCGAGGATGCGTTCGAGGTCTTCGTTCGCGAAGGTTACGTGATAGTTGGTGTAGTCGTCGGTGGTGTAGGCGTTCTGGCGGGCACCGGCACGGGTGATGATGTCCTGGTACACCTCGGGCGGGTACTTCTCGGTGCCGCGGAACATCATGTGCTCAAAGAAGTGGGCGAAACCGCTCTTGCCCGGCTCAACCTCGTTGCGGGAGCCAGTCTGGACCGGGATCTGCAGTGAGACGAGGTTTGGGAAGCCCGTGTTGACGACAATGACACGGAGACCGTTCGGGAGCTCGGCCTCGAGGGCATCGAATGGCATGATGTCGCCCCGAGCGGCGCCAGTTGAGAGGGATTCGTTATTGAGCACGGGGGGAACGCCTCCACTCAGCGATGGTAAGCGTCAGTGTACGTGGTGCCGGGCTTGATTAGTCGGAGAAGAGCCTTCGAAGCTGGACTGCACCAAGGTTAGCGCCAAATTGGAGGATGACCATGACAACCCCGGCCACCATGTAGTTGGTCAACTGACCATGTCCCGCGTCCTGTGAGGACGAGACCGCTGCGCCGCCGGCGAAAGTGAGCACTGCGACGAGAGCGCTGACCAGGCAGGCGGCCGTTGCTCCCGGTGCGGAGCGGATGAGTGCCGCGTTGAATGCGGCCGGCGCGACGATGAGGAGCAGGAGAGCGGCCATGCCGAGAATGGGGCTTCCGCGACTGAAGAGCGTCCATGACACTCCGCCAACGGCCGCACTCGCTCCAGCAGCGACGAGAATGCGTGCGTCCTGGCTCATATCCGCACCGCTGGCTGGTTCAACCAGCCGCAGACCCCCTGCATCGCCGGCTCCCAGAGTGTATTGTCCCAGAGCTCAGGTGGCGATGACGGCGCCGGTGATGATCGCGGCCAGGAGCATCCCACCGGCCCAGGCGAGGCAGCCGCCGCAACCACCGAACGAGCCAAACCCGCGGCGCATGTTCGTGTCCGTTTCAATTCGAAGCATCTCCCAGGGGTCGTTGCGCGGGTCATTGCTCATGGGGCACTCCTCGCGTGATCGGAATGGGTAGTCTACTGTGCGCCCATGCGCGAACTCATCTCGGCCAGGCGGATTTCAGAGCGGGTCCGTGAACTCGGTGCGCAGATCGAGCGGGACTACGCGGATGGCGGCGACCTCATCCTCATCGGTATGCTTCGCGGCTCCGTCGTGTTCCTCGCCGACCTCATGCGTTGTATCGATCTACCGCTGCGGATCGGTTTTATCGGCATCCATCGTTATGCGGGGACGACCGGCGGCGATCTTCGAATGAGTGCGGATGTTACCGATGACCTCAAGGGCACGGACGTCATCGTGGTCGAGGACATCATCGAGCATGGCACGACGCTGAACGCCTGCCTGGAGCTACTCCGTGCGCGAGAACCACGGAGTATCGCAATCGCGGCGTTGCTCAGTAAGCCGCAGTGCACGAAGTTCGAGTTCCCGGAGCTTCGTTACACGGGGTTCGAGATCGGCAGCGAGTTTGTCGTCGGGTATGGGCTCGATCACGACCAGCGGTACCGCAACCTGCCATATATCGCGGTATACGCCGGCGAGTAGGCGCGCGGACTTCGAGGTTCCTGTTCCGGGAGTTTTCGCCATAGCGCACGCGGGCACGCGCCCCATGAGTCACCGGGCGTGCACCGAGCGCTGGCATAGCGGACCAAGGATGGGCGCGGAGATGGCCTGGAGTACTACCAGGACGACTCCAGCGAAGAGGACGAAGTCGCCGAGGCTGTAGATGTTCGTGCCATAGAGCGGAAGATCGAGGGTGTATCGATCTGAGAGTGGTTCGAAGCGGATTTGATCGTCTCGCAGGAGGATGTCCTTGCCGTTGCCACGCTGTTTTCCCAGGTCGCTTTCGGTGATCTCAGGGAACGCACCCGACTCGTGGACGATGCGATACGAGACGGGCATCAGTCCGCCGTGGGCGGCCATTGGCACCAGGTTGAGGAGAATGCCGGCTGCGATGAGCCACGCTCCGGCGTAACGCCTGAAATGGAGTGCAAGCAGCGCCAGGGCGATTGTGGTTGAGAAGAAGATCGCGCGCCGAAGCCCGCCCGCGGCTCCATTCAGGCTGAAGGCTCGAATTGCGACCTGCTGGAGCACGAAGAGGCTCGCCGCGATCGCGAGAAAAAGAGGATCGCCCGCGCGAGCGATGAACCGGCGGGCGAATGAAAACGGGTTCCGCAGGAGCGTCAACCGCTGCTCCCTGCAGCCTCGCTTACCAGGACTGGATCGGAGCGGCGCCGGCGAGGGCGATCGTGGCGAGGGCGGCGATGGCGACGGCGACGGAGAAGAGACGAGTCATGGTGATTCCTCCACAGCGAGACGAGAAGTTCTGGCGCGGAGGATACGAGCGGGATTCTCGCGAAATTCTCGCGAGAGTAGCCAGGAATATCACGAGCAATGGATGAGTCTAATGCGAAACAGAATCTCTTCTCGTGAGATGACCGTAGGGTGTCGGTTCAGGCGATGGCGCCAGCCGCAATATCGGAGCGGAGCTGGCCGAAGCGGTCGGGGAGGCTTTCGCCAAGCTCCTCTTCATAGGTGCGGCGAAAGCTGTCGAGAAAATCGAGAGCGGCGACGGCTTGCCCTGCGCGGACGCGATACATGGCAAGCCGGTACGCGGCCTCTTCGTTGAGGTTGTTTGACGTGAGGACCCGCTCCATGCAGGTCGCGGCGGATTCGTAGTCGTTGCGGGCCGCATAGAGGCCGGCGAGGGCTGCTAGGGCCTGGTGTGCCTGATCTTCAGCCCTGCGCCGGAGCGCTGCCGCCCACTCGGTGTAGAAGACCTCGGCGAATGGGCCCTGGTAGACACGAAGGGCTGCCTCATACCGGGCCGCACGTTCGTCCGACCCCTGGGGAAGCGACTCCGCTTCCTGCATGAGCGATTCGAACGATTCGAGATCCCACTCGAACGTTGCCTCGGGATTGAGCAGGTAGGTACCATCGCGTTTCACGACACTCTCGCCAAACAGGGCCCGGCGCACGCGATAGAGGTTCGAGTGGAATGCGCTGTTGCACTTTTCGGGGTCGAGTTCTGGATAGAGCAGCTCGACGGCTTCTTCCTTGCGAATACCCTGCCGGTTGGCGAGGAGGAGAAAGAACATCTCCTTGGCACGGGCGCTTGCCCAGCTCTCATCGCCAAGCTCGTCATCGCCGACGCGGACGGACACACGCCCAAGGCTGCGGGCGCGGACGACCGGGTACATGGGAGCAGGATCAGGTTCGGACTCGGTCCTCGCCGCTTCGAAAGCGTGGCGGCTGAGGAGCGTCCGGAACGACTCACCGCCGAACCCGCGTGCAGATGCCCATTGGCCGAACATCGGCTGCTCGCGAACGAGAGGGAGGAGCACGCCGAACATCCAGGGTTCCTGGAGGAGTGCATCGAGTTGGTCGAGCGTTTCCTTTGCGCGGCCCCGGTCGCCAGCCTTGAAATGACAGAGAGCGAGGCGGTAGAGCGCCGTGGTGTGGGCCGTTTGGGCTCCCATCTCTTCAAAGAGGTCAGCGGCTTCTTCGGCGCTGTGTATGGCGACGACGTGGTTGCCACTCGCCGATTCGATTGCTGCTTCCTGGAGCTTACACGTGGCCGTTTCGAAGGAGTTACCGGAGGCGACGGCCACGAGCATCGCTCGCCGGATGAAGAAGTCGGCCTGTGTCAGGTCTCCGAGGCCGAGGAGCGCGCCGGAGAGACCGGCGATGGAAAGGGCGGCGAGCGTCTCATCAGGTGCGTCTTCGGCACAAATCTTGATCGCCTCTTCGTAACGTTCGCGGGCGGCCTGCCAGTGCCCGAGACCGAGTTCCGCATCGCCAATCGAGGCAGTTGCATAGGCCGTGTTGCGCTGGTTTTCGCAGCGGATACCTTCGGCCCGAGCTTCGTTCAGCACCTGGACTGCACTTTCGAAGTCACCAACCTGGAGGTGGGCCATGCCAAGGTTGTTGAGCACCCAGCCGAGGTTCGATGAGCTGCCCAGGCGGCGCCAGCCCTCGGCCGAGCGGGTGAGCGTATTCACCGCACCCGGCCCATCACCGCGAATGCTCAGGAGTTGCCCGAGAGTCGACTGCGCGAGGAGCCCGAGCGGATGGGCGGCAGGGTCGCAGTGCTCGATGGTCTGCCGAAGCAGGCGTTCCGCACGATCAAGGTCGCCGAGTGCCGAGAGGGCTACTTCTGCATCGTGGTAGGCGAGTTCATCGAGCACGGCTCCATCGGCATCCTCTTCGATCGCCCGGATCGCATTCGCGGACTCGACAAGTTCGGGGATCTTGCCAAGGAGCCGGAGACTGCGCATCCGGGCGAGTGTGGCATGAATGCGTGCCGTGCCCCGGACTTCCGGCTCGCCGAGGAGTTCGTTTGCAATGTTGAGCGCCTCGCCGGCGCGGCCCGTGTGAGCGAGGACGCGCGCGCGGACAGCCCCCAGAAGAGGATTCGCGGCAATGAGCTCAGGGGAGAGTGCCTCGTATCCATGCCAGAGGAGCTGGAAGGAACCGTGAAGGATCAGTTCCTGGCTTTGACGGGTGAGGATGGCCGCGAGCAACGGTTCCTGGCCAGGCGTGCGTGCGTACTCAATCGCGAGAGGGATGCAGCCATCGCGTTCCGCCCGGCTTGCAAGATCGGCGACGGTCGCATCGAACTCGGTCGGCGAGTTTCGCCGGAACTGCTCATGGAGATACGTTCGAAGAAGGGGGTTGAAGCGGATGCGCTCGCCACCGAGAGGTTCGTAGAGGAAATCGTGGTCGGCAAGCCAGGTGGAGAGGGTGAGCCAGGCCCCAGGGCCAGCCAGGCGGTTTGCCAGGGCTGCATCGACAACCGGGGGCAGCGATAGGCGCTGGAGTGCGGGCTGGAGATGGGCCGGGACGCTCCCCCAGACGTTGGTGCCCAGGAAGCGGGTCCATGCGGCCTCCTGGCGGCGTTCGCGGGACCCGCTTGCGGAGAGGGTGCCAGAAAGGATCGCCATGACGCCGACAGGCCAGCCATCGGTCGCACTCTGCAGGTCTGCCGGCTCCATGGACGAGCCGGAGCGTTCGAGAACTGCGGCCAGCTCTTGCTGGTCAAAAGCAAGGTCCTGGCTGCCAAGGAGCAGGCAATCGCCGCTGGCAACACGCTCATCGAGGGTGACCAGTGGCGGAAGTGAGCGGCCGCTCAGGATGATCTCAATTCCCTCGGGAACGGCTTCCAGAAGCCAGCCGAGGAGGTCGAGCGTGGCCTCGTTGTCTCCCAATTCCTGCAGGTTATCGATGACGAGGAGGGTCGGCTCAGCCGACATCCCGGCAATTCCAACGGAGTGCGCAAGGTAGGCCTTGAGGTCTCCCTCGCGGCCGATGGCACCCGGCGGTACCGAGTGCTCGCTGGCCAGGCCACAGGAGATACGCTCGGCGAATACCTCGGGGACACAACACGAGGGGTCGAGTGGGATCCAGCGGACGGAGTAGCTATCGCCAAGGTCGCGGGCGAATTCGGCGAGAACGGCCGTCTTCCCGAAGCCAGCAGGGGCGTGAACGGCGATCAGTCCCCCGCCAATCGCGGCATGCAGCTTCGCCACGAGCCTGGGCCGTGGAATCAGCGATCGACGTTCTCGGGGTGTGTCGAGTCGTGGATGCATGTGACAGGAGCCGGAACCGCCCATCCGCCCTCACCTCCGCGCCAATCCTACCCGGAGTGTCAAGGGATTTCCATCAGAATGGTGTAATCCTTGACGGGATCCCGGCACAACGAGCGGGGGTGAGCGTGAGATAGACTGACGGCGTGTGTGGACGGATGACGCTCACGGAGACTGAGCCGCACGAACTCGCGGAAGCCCTTGGTGTACCCGATACGCAGGTACCATCCAGTTACCGTCCGCGATACAACATTGCGCCAATGCAGGAGCATCTCGTCGTGCGGCTGGAGTACGAGGAGCGCGAGCTATTGGTAGCCCGCTGGGGGCTCGTGAACTCCTGGGCTAAAGACAACCACGATGCCGCACGCCGAATCAATGCCCGGGCCGAGACGGTGGAGCGGATGCCGGCCTTCCGCAGTGCCTTCAAGAAGCGCCGCTGCGTGGTCCCGTGCGATGGGTTCTATGAATGGACCGGACCAAGGAACGCCAGGCGACCGCTCTGGTTTCACCGGCCATATGGTGGGCTGCTCTTCCTCGCAGGGCTGTACGAATCATGGCAGCCATCGCCGGAGACGTGGGAGCGGACATTCACCGTGATCACGACAGGACCGAACGAACTAACTCGGCCAATTCACGACCGGATGCCTGTGATCCTTCGGCCAGATGATGTGGACCGGTGGCTCGACCCGAAGGAGACAGATACGGCGCTTCTCAAGGGGCTGCTCGTGCCTGCACCCGAGGAGTTGCTCGCCTTCACGCCTGTCTCACCGCTGGTGAACAGTGTCCGGAATGACGGGCCGGCCTGCCTCGAGCCAGTCACTGACGCCGACTGAGGCGGAGCCCGTGACTCGGGCTGTCGGGATCCATGAACCCGGAATGGTGTTCTCGGGTGAGACCGATGAGTAGTTCTACGGCTGGCGACGCCCGATTCGACCGCCCCAGCGGAACCAGGTGATGGTTCCACTCGCATCGCGCAGGAATTCGCCCTTACTCCCTGCCGATGCACCCTCGAGGGCAATCACACGGTCAGTGTCGTAGAAGCCGAGGGGGATGGGTGGTGGCGGTGGCGGCTGAAGCCGGCCATCGGAGAGCGGCATAGGGCCGGGCGACCGCGACTGCAGGAGCAGCCCGTTATCGGTGGCGCTGATCTCGTGGATGGCAAGAACGGGAGCGTAGGTTGCCGTGTACTCCTGGAGATCACCTGCCGGGACCTCGCGGATAGCCGCGGGGGGCTGCTCGATTCCAAGGAACTCCTTCAAGGCGCGGGTGATGGCACGGCCCTGGAGTTCCGCTCCGGAATCCGCATTCGTGAGCACCGAAATGGCGAACGCCTGCTGCGGGGCAAGTGCCAGGACAGCGATCTGCCCGTTGGTCCCGCCGGTGTGCATCACCAGCCGCGTACCGCCAACGTCTCGGAGCATCCAGGAGAAACCGATGGCATCGGTGTTGCACCCGCCTTCAGCAAGGGGCTGACGCATGAACACCACCGACGCTGGCGAGAGGACACGGCCGCCGTGGGTGGCCGTCCCATCACCGAGGTGGAACCGGGCATAGCGGAGTTGGTCGCCAACTGTGGAGACGAGGCCCCCTGCAGGTGAGGCACTACGGTCGAGGCGCCAGGGACGTGCGACCTTCGGTCCGTCTGGCATCCTGATGTGCCCGGAGGCGACCCGGTAGGTGAGGAGATCGTCGTGGCAGAACCATGTGCTACTGAGCCCGAGTGGGTCGGTGACGAGCCGGCGGACCGCGGTTTCGAACGAGGCTCCGGTAACGACCTCGATGATGCGGCCGGCCACGTAGAAGGCAGCATTGTTGTAGGAAAACGTCTCACCCACGGGGGTGAGCTGCGGGGATTTCGCCATCTTCGCGACGATGAGTTCGACTGCATCATCGCCCCGGCCCGTGTCACGGAAGTAGTCGCCAACCCAGCCGGCCGTATGTGTGACGAGGTGGCGTACGCGTACGCTGGCCGCGTCGTTCTCTGACTGCACCTTGAAGCCGGGCAGGTAGGAACGGACTGGCGCCTCGATGTCGACCTTGCCTTCTTCGACGAGGTGCATGAGTGCGGTAGCGGTGAACGTCTTGGAGATTGAACCGATCTGGAAGAGTGTTTCGGGCGTTACGGGTAGTGGGTTGTCAACGCTCGTGACACCGAACCCGGCCGTGTACTCGTGGCCGTCGCTCCAGACGCCAACAGCAACGCCGGGAACCTGGCAACGCGACATGTCGGCAGTTATCGAATCGCAAAGGGCGGTGAACGCGGCGTCAGTCATGCGGCACGACTATACGCCCGGCCGTTTACTCACTCGAAAGGGCCGTCACCGGGACGGCCCTTTCGAAGGATGTTGCAGTTCGGGGGTTACACCCGATGGCACCAGACCCAGTGCTCCTTGTCGGCGGTGCCAACGTTACGCCATTCGGGGCGCCGCACACGGCACTCGTCGATAGCGATGGGGCAGCGGGTGTGAAACACGCATCCGCTCGGCGGGCGCAGTGGGCTCGGCACATCGCCGAGGAGAATGATGCGTTCGCGCTTGCGCTCGATCTCCGGGTCCGGGATGGGGACGGCGGAGAGCAACGCCTTGGTGTAGGGATGGAGCGGGTTCTCGAAGATCGAGTCCCGGTCGGTGAGCTCCATGATGTGGCCAAGATACATAACAGCGACGCGGTCGGAGATGTGGCGGACAACCGAGAGGTCGTGAGCGATGAAGAGGTAGGTGAGCCCGAACTGGTTCTGGAGGTCCTGGAGCAGGTTGATGATCTGCGCCTGGATCGACACGTCGAGAGCAGACACCGGCTCGTCGCAAACGATGAAGTCGGGCTCAACCGCGAGAGCCCGGGCGATACCGATACGCTGGCGCTGGCCGCCCGAGAACTCGTGGGGGAAGCGGTTGGCGAAGTAGGGGTTGAGACCCACCGTCTGGAGGAGGTTCTGAACCTTCTCCTTCTTTTCCTTACCGCTGGCGAGCTTATGGATGGTGAGTGGCTCGCTGATGATGCTGCCGACGGACATACGCGGGTTCAAGCTTGCGTAGGGGTCCTGGAAGATCATTTGCATCTTGCGGCGGAAGCGGCGGAGATCGCGCCCCTTGAGCTTCGTCAGGTCCTGGCCTTCGAACATGACCGAGCCGCCGGTTGGCCGGTTCAGCTGGAGGATTGCCTTACCTGTGGTGCTCTTGCCACAGCCCGATTCGCCAACGAGGCCGAGGGTTTCGCCACGCTTGACGGGGAAGCTGATCCCATCAACGGCCCGGACATCGGCGACCTTGCGCTGGAAGATGAGGCCGGCCGTAACCGGGAAATAGACCTGCAGGTCCTGAACATCGACGAGTGTTTCGCCGGCGGTACCCGAGGCGGACTGGCGGGTGGAACTAACCTGCTGCGCCAACTGCGACCTCCCTTCGGACACGATCCGATTCCCAGCACGCTGCGTAATGCTTCTCGCCGACGAGGGCGAACGGTGGGTATTCCTCGCGGCACTTGTCGACACGCCAGCTGCAGCGGGGGTAGAACGGGCAGCCCGGCGGCAGATGGGCGAGGTCTGGTGGCAACCCCTCGATCGGCACGAGCTTCTCCTTGCGCGTCTCATCGAGGCGTGGGACGGAGTTCAGCAAGCCAACCGAATACGGGTGTTTCGGGTTTGCGTAGAGCTCCTGGGCCGAAGCCGTCTCGATGACGCGCCCCGCGTACATCACGTTCACGCGGTCGGCGTAGCGGGCAACGACACCGAGGTTGTGGGTGATGATGATGACCGCGGTGCCGAACTCGCGGCTGAGGCGGTTCATGACCTCGAGGATCTGCGCCTGGATGGTCACATCGAGCGCCGTCGTGGGCTCGTCGGCGAGGAGAAGCTTCGGGTTGCAGCTCATGGCCATGGCGATCATCACGCGCTGGCGCATGCCGCCCGAGAACTGGTGCGGGTAGTCATCGAGCCGGGCACGGGCCTCGGGGATGCCAACCATCTCGAGCAGTTCCGCGGCGCGGTCGCGTGCGGCCTTGCCGTGGAGATCCATGTGGAGCTCGAGCGCCTCGGTCATCTGCCGCCCGATGGTGAGGACGGGGTTGAGCGAGGTCATCGGCTCCTGGAAGACCATGGCGATGTCGTTCCCACGGATCTTCCGGATCTCATCTTCATCGAGCTTGAGGATGTCGCGTCCCTGGAAGAGGATCTCTCCCGATACGATTCGCCCGGGTGGTTGGGGTATCAGCCGGAGGATGGAGAGCGCCGAGACGCTCTTGCCGCAGCCGGACTCACCAACCAGGCCGAGGGTTTCGCCCTCTTCCACGTTGTATGAGACGCCGTCCACAGACTTGACGGTGCCTTCCTGAGTATAGAAGTAGGTGCGAAGGTCTTTGACCTCGAGTAGCGCCATGGCTTCTCCTTCGTCTCCCGGTTTGCCCGGAGTTGCAGCCCTGCCGGCTGGCCATCGTCCCTCGAGGTCGGGCCGGATATGGGGAAGAGGAGACTCGAACTCCCACGCCTTTCGGCACGTGATCCTAAGTCACGCTCGTCTGCCAGTTCCGACACTTCCCCACCTCTTGCACCAGCGGCCCGCCCATGCGAGCCACTGGAGACAGGATAGTGGTGGTGAGCCGCGTAGGACTCGAACCTACAACCTAGTGATTAAGAGTCACTTGCTCTGCCAATTGAGCTAGCGGCCCCCGAGGGACGGGCGGGAGTATACCATGCGACGCGCGCCGTTCAGCAACTCGTGGTTAACTTACCATAAGTGCTCGTACAGGACAGCCCGAACGCTCGCACTCGGCCCGGTCCGGCATCCTTCTCACGCTCCCCGAAGGGTGGTGCGATGCCGGGGGTAACCCCATGGTCGCATGGCGATCGGAATGGTCAAGGGATGCTGCTGACCCCTTCCTGTGCGGGTTGCTGACACCCGCGTCAGATTCAATTTCCCTCTCAGGCGGCCCCGTTTCGTTCCCGTTCGAGGAGCTCGATGAGGCGGTGTTTGAGGTGCTGAAGCACGGGCGCACTGAGGTTGGAACGCGGGCTGCCGCCCATGGAGTCGATGAGCGCGACGGCGTCTTCGACTGCTGCGACATAGCCGTCAGACCACGCCGCCGCGGAATGTGGATCTGAATCGCAGCTTCGCATCCTGTTCATGTGTGATGTGTCGGCATAACTGTCTGCCTTCCACAGCATGAATGGCTGGCCTTTCCGAATCGTGGTTACGCACACCACGGGCCGGCGGCGGAACGGTACATGGCCAGCATCCTCCTGTTGGCGAAACGGTACCGTTTTCACCCTGCTGAACGTCGCCGGGGCATCTCAGCTGCGGACGCGCGCCGCCATGTGCCGACATGCTTGCGGAGGTCACCAAGGGGCACATCCTCCCACCGGACGACATTGATGGGCGGTGAGCAGCCCGCCGGATCGGGCGGAAACCACGGGTCAGATGCGGATGTTCGTACAGCCAGGCGCACCCGTCCCATCGATCCAGAAACCGCCGCCGTTCGAATCCGTGAGGTTGTTCGCCCAGGCGGGAACGAAGGGCGAGTAGCGGAGCCAGTGATCGCCCTGTTGCTGATAGATCGCTCGGAAGCATCCACGAGCCGTGTCGAGGATGTCGTCGAGTGGCCCGGCGGGGAGCGTCGCCAGGTTCCAACCGGAGGCAATGGAGAGGGTGGCGCCGTAATTGGCGCTGGGTGTCGGCGATGGCGTGGGACTGGGTGTCGGGGTGTTGGTTGGTGTGGGGGTCTTCGTCGGGGTATTGGAGGCGGTTGAGGTGGTGGTTGTGGGATTGCCCGGGTCGATGCTTCCACCGGCTTCGGGGCAACTCTGCCCTGCAGGGTATTGTGCGATGACGACAACCCACGCTACCGCGGTCGAATTTGCGCTCCTTGCGACGGCTACTCCAACACACTTGGCGGGAGAAGAGTAGGTGGGTGGAGTTGTGATGTAGACCCCACTTCCCGGATAGGTGATTCCCGCGATCGCTTCATTGGGCCCGATGTTCTGTGGACTCGAGCCAGCACGAGCGTAGACGCCCTCACCGCTGCCCTGCGACCAGAACTGGTCGTAGCCACAATCCTGCGCTCGCTGAACCCATGTCCGCCCGAGATTATCCGTGTGGCCACCCTGAAGTCCGCTCGATACCTGGTACTCGGCATACCACGCAGCCGCCCGGTTGAGCGGTCCAGAGAGCTGTAGGAGAGTCGATCCGCTGATATTTGTGTTTCTCCATTGCTGGAGCAGCCCGAGGAACTGGTTTTCCTCTGCACTGATACCGGCGGAGGTCGGGTTGCACGGCCCGGCGGCTGATGCTCCCGGGCGATTGAGGGCGACGCCAGCACCGAGGACGGCACCGAAGATGAGCAATATTGCGATGATCCGATTCATATGCGTTGCACGGCGCCCGGTGAGCGCCTTCCGACCATAACACGCATGTTTCGGCCAGGGTCAACCCGTGCATGCAGGCGCGGCCGGGTATTTTGCGACGGTTTTACGTGAGTGAGGCGTGGCAGCCGCCGATTCTTCGGCTGGTCCGGGACGTAAACAGGGGCCGCGCTGGCACGTTGCGCGGCCCCCGAATTGGTGTCGGTGAGCGTGATTAGCTCTGGCTGCTCGATGTGGTAGCCCCGTGCGTCCCGTTCTGGTTCCCGCGCGGGCCGTTGCCCTCGAAGCCGTGAGGCCCGCCCGTGCTATCGATCATCTGGTCGAGATTGGCCGTGAACTGCTGCAGGCGAGCATCGGCCTGGGCCTGCGTCATCTTGCCGTCGGATACGGCGGTTGTGAGCTTTGCCGTCTCCTGGCTCGTGAGGAATGCCTTCAGGGCATCGCGGCTCTTGCCGTGGTCGCTCGCGATGGTCGCAAGCGATTTGCCGGCCTGGCGCTCCGTTCGGAGGGTGGCCTGGTCGATCCCGAGGAAGGTTGCGAGCGCGGCATCATCCATGCGCAAGCCGCCACGGCCTTTCTCACCATGGCTGCCGGTGCCCCCGCCCATCGGGCCGAAACGGAACTGCCCGGAATCGATGCGGGCGTTGGCTGCATCTGCCTGGGCCTGGGTGATCTTGCCGGACGCGAGGTCCGCCGCCACCTGGTCCTTCGCCGTCCGCTCGAGGGCGTCGGTCAGTTTCGTGACGTCGATGCCGAGATTGGCGGCAAGCTTCTGGAGGTAGGCGTCCATCTCGGCCTGGCGGCCAGCAGCCGAAGGTGGAGTCATGTGCCCCGGCTGGCCCGGGCCTGCCTGGCTGATGGAGCTGGTGGTGTTGCCCTGGGCACTTGCCCCCTGGGCATTAATCAGTGCTCCGCCGCCGAGAATCGCGGCGAACGAGGCGACGCCCGCGCCAATGGCGACGAGCTTTGGGGACCTGGTGATTTCCATTTTCTGTTTTCACTCCTTGCCGGGCCGAAGGTGGTGGGTGTGGCCGGCACAGGGTCAGGTTGGCGCACTTCCTTGAGGGAAGGCTGTGCACTCGATTTGGGCGGGCTAATCCTTCTCCCATCCTTCTCACAGGCACGCGCTCGCCCTGCCCGGTACGGGGACGCCACGCATCGCCTACCATGGGATGGGAGGCGCCATGACCGATCTCGCCGACTTCCGCACGGCCAAGGACACGTTCTTTCGTTCGCACCCGCAATCGCCGCTGACCCCGGAGCAGCAGCGCGACTTCGAGGGCCTGAACTATTTTGCTGAAGACCCGGAATACGTCTTCGTGCTCGAACCCGAGCTACTCGGTGAGCCTGAGCCCGTTGAACTTCAAACCAGTACGGGTGACACGGCGCGGTATCTTCGCTGGGCGCGCGTGAGATTCGAAGCGGGTGGTTCACGGCAGGCGTTGACGCTCTACCGGAGCGAAGCCACGAACGACATCTTCTTGCCGTTTACCGATGCGGGCCGGGGTGTGGAAACGTACGGTGCGGGCCGTTATCTCGATGTCGAGGAGAAGGAAGGCGGCCAGGTGCTGCTCGACTTCAACTACGCGTATAACCCCTACTGCGCCTACAACGACAGCTGGTCGTGCCCGTTGCCCCCGCCCGAAAACCGGCTCACTGCCCACATTCGCGCCGGCGAAAAGCTGTTTCGCGAGGAGTAACCCGTCACCGTCCGCCGCTGTACGCTTCCCTGCATCCAGGTGACCGGAGGACGTCGATGCGGTTCATCATCTATGGCGCAGGTGGCATCGGGGGGACGATTGGTGCGCGGTTGCATCTCTCCGGGCACGAGGTGGTGCTCATCGCCCGTGGACGGCACCTCTCGGTGCTGCGTGAGAAGGGACTGCTCTTTCGGACGCCAGCGGGTGATCATCAGCTCCCCATCCCGTGTGTGGGCACGCCGCATGAAATTGATTTCCGCGAGAGCGACGTCGTTTTCCTGACCATGAAGACACAGGACACGGAGGGCGCGCTGCACGACCTCGAACTTGCTGCCCCACCATCGCTCGCCGTCGTCTGTGCCCAGAATGGGGTTGAGAACGAGCGGCTGGCAGCCCGGCGTTTCGAGAAGGTATACGCGATGCTGGTTGCGCTCCCGGCCACCCACCTCGAGCCCGGGATTGTCATCGCGAGCGCGGCGCCGTTCACGGGAGCGCTCCATGCCGGGTGCTATCCGGGTGGCACCGACTCCACCATTGAGGCCGTGTGCGCCGCGCTTCGCAAGTCGAACTTCGTTGCTGATGCCGACCCGCGTGCCATGGACCTGAAGTACCGAAAGCTGCAGCTCAATCTCGGGAACGGGCTCGAAGTGCTCACCGGACAAAACGCCTGGGGTGCGCGGGGCCCACTGGGGGAGGTGGCGGCGAAGTTGCGCGAGGAGGCGGTTGCGGTATTTGCGGCAGCCGGTATTCGTTGGACCGATCGACAGACGTACCAGGAGCGGGTGACCGACCACTACCAGTCGCAGCCGATTGATGGGGAGGCGCGGTCGGCGAGCTCAACGCTACAGAGCCTGATGCGGGGACACACGATTGTGGAGGTCGACTTCCTCAATGGCGAAATCTGCCTGCTCGGGCGGCTGCACGGCGTCCCCACTCCCTACAACGAGGTGGTGAGGCGTGAAGCGGTGGCCATGGCCGCAGGGAAACGCCCCGCGGGGAGCCTGACCGTCGAGGATGTGGTCGCCCTCGCTGAGGTGCACGGGGCGGAACTTGCATGGTAGGGGGTGGGGGATGGAGTTCGTCATGACAACATCCTGTCCGGTGTTGTCGTAGAAGGGCCCTCACCTGCGATTGACGCGCATCTGGCCCTTCCGTAGATTCGGGGCCATCAGGCGCCCGGTCTGGCGCCAACCCTGAGGTGCACTCACGCATGGTCTCTCAGAAGCGCGATGCCGCCATTGTCGGCATCTACGAATATCCAAAGCGCAAAGCCCCGGGCGTCACACCACTGCAGATCAAGGCCGATTCGGCACTTCACGCGCTCGACGACGCGGGCCTTTCGTGGAAGGACGTCGATGCCCTCTACGACGCACAGGATGGCGCCGGGATGTCCGGGCTCAGCCTGTCCGAGTACTTCGGCTTCAAGCCCAATGTCATCGATACCACGGCTGTGGGCGGGAGTTCGTATGAATTCCACGCCTCCCACGCCAGGCGTGCGATCGCCAGCGGTAAGGCGAAGGTCGCACTGCTGACCTATGGCTCGACCGCGCATAGTAATGCGATGGCAATCGGCACGGGTGGCGGAGGAATGGGGGGCGGTGCGCCTAGCCCGCTCGACAACATGCAGGCGCCGTATGGCATGACACTCATTGCGAATTACGCAATGGTCGCCCGGCGGCATATGCATGAGTACGGCACGACACCTGAGGATCTCGCCCGGATTGCGGTCGCGACGCGTGCCCACGCGGTACGCAATCCGCAGGCTGTGCAGGCGATGACCGACCTGCTCTACCAGGGGATTGGCGAGATTACCGTTGACGATGTGGTGAACTCGCGGACGATCGCCGACCCGCTGCACCTGCTCGATTGCTGCATGGTGAGCGATGGAGGCGGCGCAGTCGTTATCGCTTCGGCCGATGTGGCTCGGGACTGCAAGAAGAAGCCGGCCTGGATCATTGGAACGGGCGAGGCAACGAAGTATTCGGAGAATGGCGGGGACCTCACGACCTCGGCCGCGGTGCAATCCGGACCGCCGGCATTCGCCGAGGCCGGGATCCGGCCCGATGAGATCGACATCGCGATGATCTACGACTCGTTCACGATCACAGTAATGGTGATGCTCGAGGATCTCGGGTTCTGCAAGAAGGGTGAGGGCGCCCAGTTCGTGCGCGAGCACAGTCTTCGCTGGGATAGCCCGCTCAAACCCTCACTCAACACCGATGGTGGCGGCCTGAGCTCAAATCACCCGGGCATGCGTGGCCTCTTCCTTCTCATCGAGGCGACTCGCCAGTTGCGTGGCGAATCCACCTCGCAGCGCAACGGTGCGAAACTCGCTGTGGCGCACGGCAACGGCGGCATGCTCGCGACGTCGCATACGGGCGGCACCATCATCCTGGCGGGAGACTAACCATGGCACGACCACAACCGCGCTTCCCGGAACCCGATACGCAGCCGTTCTACGATGCAACCAGGGAGCACCGGCTGACGTTCCAGCAATGCAACAGCTGCAATACGGTCGTGTTCTTCCCCCGATCGCATTGCACCAGCTGCGGCTCGCCGGACCTCGCCCGGAAGGACTCGAAGGGCGAGGGCAGCGTGTACACGTTCAGCGTCGTCCGGCTCAACCGGCATCCAGCGTTCGCGCCATTGGGAGCGTACGCAGTCGCCTACGTCGATCTCGATGAGGGTTTCAGAATCCTCACGAACATCGTTGGAGTGAACGACCCGACGACCGATATCTCGGTCGGCCAGCGGGTCAGGGTCCAGTGGGAAGACCAGGAGTCAGGTATCTCGCTGCCGCTATTCGCTCCGGCGTAGAGGGAGTTTTCGGAGGCACCGAGACACCGCACGGTTACCTCAGACCGTCCAGCGGGAGTTCCCAGGAACTCCCCTTGGACTGTCTCGCCGGCTGCCTATTCTGTCTGTCTTAGACGCGGACTTCGCGGAGGCGCGACTGGAGGTCGATGAACTTATCGGCAGCGTGGCGGAGGTTGGAAGCGGTGCTCGCACCGACCGAGACGACTTCGACCCGGACACCCTTTGCCTGCACAACCTCAACGAGACGCTGAAAGTCGCCGTCACCAGACGCGAGGACGACGATATCGAGCCGGTCGAGCATCTCGATGACATCGAGTGCGATTTCGATATCGACGTTGGCCTTGATCGTGCCATCGGCGAAACGCTTGAGCGGTTTGGTGACGACCTTGTAGCCCTTGTCGAGAAATGGCTCGACGAACCGCTGCGTCTCGATGCTCACTCCCGGATCGTCATGCACTGGCGAGTAGGCGATAGCACGTACGAGGACCCGGTCTTTCGTGACCATGTCGAGGATCTTCTTCCAGTCGAAGCGAGCGCGGAGGCGGTCGCTCGCGAGCTCGATGTTGGCGGCATCGACAAAGATGCCCACGCGGGCGGGCGGCGCCGAAGGTGAGGCAGAACTGCCACCACCGCTCCCGGCGCGCCGGGCTATGTCCTCATGCAGCCGCGTGAGCTGGTCGATCTGGTGCTGTTGCTGCTCGATTGCGCGGAGGATTGCCTTCACCTGCGCGTTGTCCCCGGTCTCGGTGGTGGTACGGGGTTCACGTGGCTCACGCAGATGGCGAGGCTCGCCGTGATGCCGGGGAGCATGCTCGTGTACGTCCGCATGCCGGGTAGCGTGCTCCTGCGTTTCGGCCTTACGGCCAGCGTGCTCTTGCACATCCGGTTGGTGGGGCGGTGTCGCGGCGACAGGCTCGGCTACGGCCTTGGTTTCAGAGCTGACCTCGTCGGTGGCTGGCGCCGGTTTCGCGGTGCGGGCGCGACGAACCGGCCGTGCCGGTGGTTCGGCCGCATCGGTCACGGGCGCCAGTTCGGCCGCCTGGAGTGTCTCGCCTTCAACGTCCTTTTCTACCTTCTTTGCGCGCGTGCGACGGGGTGCTTTCGGCTTCTCCTCGGTAGCTGGCTCGGGCCCTGGTTCGGGTTCGGGCTGGAGATTGGCGAGGGGCTCGAGTTCGTCCGTTGCGTCGGCGATGATTTCACCGTCGGTTCGGCGGCGGCCGCGGCCGCCGCGAGTTCCGCGGCGGGTGCGACGAGCGGACTGGGCGGCATCGCCATCCTGACCGTCGATCTCGGCCATTGCCTCGGCAGAGGGCTCAGGAAGGCGAATCTCGGGTTCTGGGGAGGCGGCCGGAGCCACCTCCTTCTTGCGCGGAAAAATATTCAGCACCATTCGGGGCTAGACACCCATCCTTTGGAGAACACTGAGCCGCGCGGCGACGTTTCCGGCGATCTGTTCGAACGCCTTCGCTGATTGGCTGTCGGGGGAGGAGATAACGACCGGGACACCGCGGTCGGCACCTTCACGGACGGCGGGCTCGATGGGGACCTCACCAAGGAAATCGATCCCGAGCTCATCGGCCGCACGCTGCGCACCGCCATGACCGAAGATGTCGTACTTCGCGCCCGTGTCGGGGGCGATGAAGTAGCTCATATTCTCGACCATCCCGAAAACGGGGATGTCGAGCTTCTCGAACATGGCGACGGCCTTCATCGCATCTTCGAGGGAAACATCCTGCGGGGTCGAAACGATGACTGCGCCGGCGATCGGTGCTTCCTGGGCCATGCTCATGGAGGCATCGCTGGTCCCTGGCGGGAGGTCGATGAGGAGGTAATCCAGCTCGCCCCAGGGAACATCGTGGAGAAGCTGGCGGACGGCACTCCCGATCATCGGGCCACGCCAGACGACCGGTGTTCCCCTGGCAAGGAGGAAGCCGATTGAAACGACCTTGACGCCGTGCTTGTCGATCGGCCGGAGGCCATCCGAGGCGCCCGATTGGAGGCCGGCAGGGAGGCCGAACATCGTTGGCAGGTTCGGGCCGGTGATGTCCGCATCGATGAGACCGACCCTCGCCCCTGCCTTCGCAAGGGAGACAGCCAGGTTGGTTGCCAGGGTGGACTTGCCGACGCCACCCTTGTTACTGGCGACGGCGATGATGTTTCGTACCCCTGCGATGGGCTTCTGACCTTCGCGAGGGCTCGATGCGCGCACATTGGCGCCCCAGTCGAGATTGACTGCGGTCACGCCATCCATCGCTTCGAGCACGGCACGGACGTCCTTCTCGATGACGTCCTTGAGCGGACAGGCGGGTGTGGTGAGTTCGACCTTGAGGGAGATCTCTCCGCCTTCGATGGCGAGGTCCTTCACCATCCCAAGAGAGACGATATCTCGATGGAGTTCGGGGTCCATCACGGTGGAAAGTGCCGCGAGCACGGTGTCGCTGCTCACGTTATTTATGGTGGTCATGGAGACGAATGTAACCTCTCGTTCGCGGCCGGGCCCTGACCTGGGCGGGGCGGCGGTGCAAAGATGGGCCACTCAAGTTGACGGCCGGCGTGGGGCTGCCAGGGCGCGGTAACGGCGGGGAGCGCAAGTTGGGGCTTGCGCCTCGACCCGGCGGGGCCGCACGGTGGAAACGCGCTTTACTGATCGTAGGCGGTAGAACGCGGCGGGGCAAACGGGGTGTTCCCGATTTACGCCGCCTTTCGCACGGTGGCCGTAGTTTGGAGTGAATGAGCGCACCGGCCAGGCAGGAGTACTGGCGGCCGGAAAGTTATGGATGGGAGATAGAATGACTGAAGTGAATGCTCTGGAAGCTGCCAATGTCTCGGCGATCTGCCGGCATCACTGGGTGATTGACACCCCTAATGGCTCGGTGAGCAGCGGTCGCTGCAAACGGTGTGGAGTCGCCCGTGAGTTCCGCAACTCGTCTGAGGACTTGATGTGGGACAGCGATAGCTTCAGCCTCAACGGCTCGCGCTATCGTGGGCGGCGAAGCACAGCATCGAGCGACTCCTGAGAAGGGGAGCTCAGACAGGAACGACGGCCGGCCCCCGGGGGCCGGCCGTTCTGTTTCGGCCGCAGCGGTGGCGCTACACTCGTCTTCGATGAACCCGAGCCTCGCGGTTGACCTTGCACCTGGACGAAAGACGAGCCTGCCATTACGGAATCCGGTGATGCCCGCCTCTGGCACATTTAGCTGGGGGCTCGAGTTCGCCAGGCACTACGACGTGAATCGTCTCGGAGCCGTGGTCTCGAAGGGCGTGACGATGCCGCCGCGCGCCGGGAATCCGCAGCCGCGGGTGGCCGAGACACCGGCGGGCATGTTGAACTCCATCGGTCTCCAGAACATCGGCATTCGTGAGTGCATCGACGAGATGGCACCGGTGTGGGCGCGCTGGGACGTACCGGTTGTTGTCAACATCGCCGGCGATACCGTCGAGGAGTTCGGCGAGATGGCGGCGATGCTCGATGGCGTGCCTGGAATCGCGGCACTCGAACTCAACATCTCGTGCCCAAACGTCGACCAGGGCGGAATCGAGATCGGCCAGAGCGTGGAAGCATCGGCACGTGCCACGCGTTCGGCGGTGCGCCACACCGACCTGCCGGTCATCGTGAAGCTCACACCCAACGTGACTGACCCGGTGGCCCTTGCACTTGCCTGCGAATCTGAGGGTGCTGCGGCGATCTGCGCTATCAACACGGTGCTCGGGCTGGCTATCGATACCCGGCAGCGACGACCGGTGCTCCCACGAGCCCGGGGCGGATTGAGCGGCCCGGCGATCAAGCCAGTTGCCCTCCGTATCGTCTACGACGTTGCACGCGCTGTGCGGATTCCCGTGGTGGGTTGCGGCGGTATCCGTACCGGCGAGGATGCCATTGAGTTCCTGATGGCGGGCGCCAGCGCGGTGCAGGTTGGGACGGCGAGCTTCGCGAATCCACGCGCACTGCTCGATGTTCTCGAAGGTATCGAAGGCTGGCTGGTGGCGAACGGCGTGTCGGACGTCCGCGAGATCATTGGCTGCGCGCTGCCGCCGCGAGACTGATGAGGGCAGCCATGCCTACAATCTACCTTCCGTTCCCTGTACGCTGGGGAACCAGCGGGGTGTAGCTCAGCCTGGTTAGAGCGCTTGCTTTGGGAGCAAGAGGCCCCCAGTTCGAATCTGGGCACCCCGACCACGGATCCTCCCCACGCCCGTCTCGTCCTGGGCTGCCGCGGCTGTAACGTGCCTGATAGTTCACGTGCACGAATCGTCTCTTGAAATGCATGGCATCCTGCTCTATCCCTTCGATGATGGCTCGCGGTGGAGCGCGATCCGCGAAGGAAGGTTCACCATGCGATTACTTCGGCCTACGGCTTTCAGCCTGCTTTTCGCGCTGGCGGTTCTCGCGATTGGCGCCTGCGGCGGTGATGACAACACCGGTTCGACGCCCACGCCAGCCAGTTCGACAGCGTCCGCATCTCAGGCGGCCGGCACCGCTCCAGCAGCCTCCGCTACCACGGGCACGGCATCGGTGGGGAGCAGCAGTCCCGCCGACGCCGCGAAGGCGTTCCGGGAGGCCACCTCGAATCTCAAGAACAACCCGTACAAAGCCGTCTACTCGATCTCTCAGACGGATTCAGCCGGAACCACGAAGTCCGGGACACTGACACTCATCCAGAAGGGCCAGAAGAGCTACTTCGGCGGCACCGGCCCGATGTTCGATGCATCGGCCGGGTCGTTCGCGATGATCGACGATGGCACAAACACGTACATCTGCACGTCGGATCGGAACGTCTGCCTGAAAACGAAATCGAACGGAGGTGCTGGCGGCGCCGCGGCCATCGTAGCTGCATTCGCCCCCGACAAGCTCCTCCAGAAGCTCGACACGCAAGGCGCGACCGTCAGGGAGATTGCCGGCCAGACCATCGCCGGGCGTAGCGCAAAGTGCTATTCGGTAACCGACCAGAAGGGTACAGGTACGGCGTGCGTCGATGTGAAATCGGGACTCCTCCTATCGGTTGAAGGCAACGACCTGTCGACGGCCGGGGCCAAACTCACGATGAAGGCGACGGCCGTCGATACTTCGCCTGCCGATAGCGCCTTTGATCCGCCCTACCCGGTGCAGGCGCTCCCCGGGCAGTAGCCTGTAACTACCGGCCCTGTTTGATCGGAGCGGGCCGTGTCCGATCTGTTTTTGCGTGCCGGTAAACGCTGCCCTACCATGCCGGATAGATTTCCATGCATCTGTGCCTGGCGCCCCAATGAGTGACGAATTCGGTGTCGACCTGGACGAAGTGTTCAAGGTCATCGACGCGGCCGATGTGCTCGTGATCCGGTTTCACCTGATCGATAAGCGGCTGCTCGTGGATTTTCGAACGAAGCCGGGGGTTCGCCCGTTCATCCAGCTCGTACCCAAGGCCGAATCAGTCGAGGACCGGTTTCGCTCGATCCGAAAACTCCGGCCCGAATTCCCTCTTCCCGAAAAGGTGATGTCGTTCCACTGGCCGCGTTCGGCGCCGGTCATGCTCGCGAGCGGTGTCTGGCAGCGCCTCGTCGACCGGATAAGCGCGGCCGGTGACGACGAGACGACCGACGAGTGCGGGATGGTGATGGAGCAGATCCTCACCGAGGAGTATCGCGAGGTGGTTGGCGCAATCCGGGGTGCGCAGCATTACCAGACCCTCTGGGAACGGCAGCGGGCATGAGCCGCACGCTCGATTTCCGCAGCGACACAGTGACGAGACCCTCTGCAGCGATGCGCCAGGCAATGGCGTCGGCCGAGGTGGGCGACGACGTCTTCGGTGATGACCCGACGATCAACCGCCTGGAGGCGATGGCTGCGGAACGAGTGGGCAAAGAAGCGGCCGTGTTTGTTCCGAGCGGGACGATGGCCAACCTCCTCGGCGTCATGACCAGCACCCGCCCGGGCGACGAGGCCCTGCTGGGCGATGAGTGCCATATCTTCCAGTACGAAGTTGGCGGTCCGGCACGGCTCGCAATGGTGCAGACGCGCACGTTGCATAATCAGCCAGATGGCTCATTCATCGTCGATGATGTGCGCCAGGCGATTCGCCAGCCCAACATCCACCACCCGCCAACCTCGCTCCTGTGCCTCGAGAACACGCACAACCGCTGCGGTGGAGCGGTACTTCAGCCGGAGACTATCGATGAGCTTGCCGGGATCGCACGCGACAACCGTCTCCGGGTACACCTCGATGGTGCGAGACTGTTCAATGCCGCGGTGGCGCTCGGCATAGGTGCCGACCGCCTGGCGCGTGAGTGCGATAGCGTTTCATTCTGCTTCTCGAAGGGGCTTGGTTGCCCGGTGGGCTCAGTGCTCTGCGGGAGCCGGGAGTTCATCGTCCAGGCACGGAAGAACCGGAAGATGCTCGGTGGGGGGATGCGGCAGGCCGGCATCCTCGGCGCGGCGGCGATTTACGCGCTCGAGAACAACGTGAGCCGGCTCGCAGAAGACCATGCCAACGCACGTGCACTGGCGGATGGCCTCCGGACCATCGAAGGGCTTGCTCCCAACCAACCGGCGACGAACATCGTCGTTGTGGATGTGGCCGGGCAATCGCTGAGCCGCTGGCTGGCTGCGCTGGATGAGGCGGGCGTTCAGGCTGCTCCGTTCGGAGCCTCGCGCTTCCGCATGGTGACGCATCTCGACGTAACCGCGGCCGATGTAGAAGAAGCTATCAACCGGATCGAGCGGGCTGCCGGGGCGTTGCTGGCTTGATCGGTCTTGCGCGACTGCTTGGGCTTGGTGTGGCGGCCGCGATGGTGCTCGGAGCGGCGGTAGCGTGCTCGAGCAGCGAGCCCGTTATTTCAAAGGTCTTCCAGGCTCCCCCATGGAGCCAGGACGAGTCGTACCCGTATGACTTGAAGGATGACGGCGGGAAACTCTACGGCACCTGTGTACTCGAGACGAAGCTCGAAGTGCAGCCGGGCCAGACGCAGCTCAACCATCTCTGTGGGAGCGGCGGGCCCGAGCGTGATGACCGGACCGTGACGGTGGACTCGAAGACACTACGGCCGATCACGGGAAACCGTACCATCTCCAACAGTTGGACGGGTGAGCGGACCAGTTTCACGACGGTATACAACGATGACACGCGCACCGTGCACCTGACGGCGGATGAGAAGGGCAAGGTTCACGAGGCGGACCGTGACCTTCCCCGGCCGACGAAGGAGAGCCCCGAGCCCGGTTACTATGACGACGAGTCTCTCTTCTGGCTGATGCGTGGTATACGGCTGGAGAAGGGCTGGTCCGGCTCGTACAAGGATGTGAACGCGAGTAACGGGCAGGTTATCACGGCGACGATTCGGGTAGATGACAAGGAGACCGTGAAGCTTGCGTCGGGTACCTACGAGGCCTGGAAGGTACGCCTCGAGACACAGTCGGTCACCCAGTTCTTCTGGATTGATGCAGCGTCGCCGCATGAGGTCGTGAAGGCTCGGATCGAGCGGCTAACGTACGAACTCTCCGGGCGATAACAATCACGAAATCTCATACGTGAACCGCGGTTCAGTGGTTGTTCCGTGGCCGGCTCGCGGCGGAGATCGGGCAGGGCCCGCTGTCACATCAGGGGTAATTTCAGTACCGCCATTGGGGGCATCTATTGGCAACAGGAAGTTCACATGCTTATGTTCCCGGCGGTCGGTTTTTCGCTTGACACCGTCCTGCCGCATCTCGAAGATGGCCCAACGCGCCGCCCCAACGGCACCTCAAGAAGAAGCATGACATCCGTATTCGTCGTCAGCCGCGAACCCCGGATGCGGGCCACTGTGACCGACTATCTCCGTGAACGGGGATACGACACGGCGACCGCAGCCAACTACGATATCGCCATGGAGGCGCTCGGAGGGATCCGCCCCGATGCGATCGTGGCCGATGTCCAGGGTGTGCCCCGGGGTGAGGAAGGCTCGAACTTTTCGCATTTCAATCAGTGGTTGGCGGCGAGCTTCAATTCGCACGCTCCGGTGATGGTGTACCTGTTGCACAAGGGTGCCCGGCGGCCCCATTTCCGGCTCGAGGGGGCGGTCATCAAGAAGCCGTTCCCGATTGAGGCGCTGGGCGAAGCACTTCGCGAACGCGTGGGCCATCCACGCAAGGATGGCGCCGGACCCGGTATCGACCTTGACCTGACGACCAACACGCTTCGAAGTGCGACAGCGGAGACGCACCTGACGAATATCGAGGCGACACTCCTCGCGTACCTCATGCAACACCCGGGCGAGATCCTCCACCCGCGGGACCTCCTTGTGGATGTGTGGCAGTACCACGACGCTGCCGGGGCGAGCACACTCGTCCGCGCCCATGTTTCGAACCTTCGCCGCAAGCTGCGCGACGTGCTTGGCACGGCGGACCAGATCCAGACGATTCGCGGCAAGGGCTACCGGTTCATCGCATAGGCGGTTTGGTATGCATGATTCGCAGCTTGCGAATGGCATCGATGCGCGGTACTGGTTCATGAAGCAGATGTATCGGGCCCGGATTGAGGAGTTGAGATGAAGCTGGCCATCAATATCGGGTATTCGGGAGCCCAGATGCGCCTCCCGCTCGACCTCGTTCTCGAAGTCGAACGGCTGGGCTACGACTCAGTCTGGACAGCCGAGGCGTACGGGTCGGATGCGATCACCCCGCTTGCGTATCTCGCCGCGAAGACGACGCGGATCAAGCTCGGGACGGGGATCATGCAGATACCGGCCAGGACGCCGGCGATGTGCGCGATGACGATGTCGACGCTGGATGCGCTTTCGGGCGGACGTGTGCTGGTAGGGCTGGGCCTTTCCGGACCGCAGGTTGTCGAAGGCTGGCACGGAGTGCCCTATGGGAAGCCGGCGGCTCGAACACGGGAGTACGTGGAGATCCTGCGGAAGATCTGGGCGCGCGAGGCGCCCGTGGAATACCACGGGCAGGAATACCATCTACCCTACACCGGGCCGGGTGCGACCGGCCTCGGGAAACCGCTCAAGAGTATCCTCCATGGCCGCCAACTACCTGTGTACCTCGCCACCATGGGCCCGGTGAACATCCGTGCGACGGCCGAACTCGCCAATGGCTGGCTGCCGATCTGGTTCTCGCCGCAGCGGATGCCGTTGTTCAGGCCAGACCTCGAAGCGGGTTTCGCGAAGGCCGGGAACGGCAAGAGCATGAAAGACTTCGACATTGCCGCCGGCTGCACCGTAGCCGTGGGCGATGATGTGAAAGCACTCCTGGCGATGATGAAGCCGAACCTCGCGCTCTACATCGGTGGGATGGGTGCGCGGGAAAAGAACTTCCATAACGAGATGGCGCGCAAATACGGCTATGTTGAGGCTGCTGAGAGGATCCAGGAGCTCTACCTTGCCGGCCGCAAGCAGGAGGCGGCCGAGGCCGTTCCGGATGAACTCTGCGACGAGATATCGCTCGTGGGGCCGGTGGATCGAATCCGCGAACGTTACCAGGCGTGGGAGGATGCTGGCGTGAGCACTCTCCTCGTCCAGACACAGCAAGCTGAGGCGCTCGAACTCATGGCAGACATCACCGGCGCGAGCAAGGGCGTCGTAGCCTGATCGTCGCGGGTCGCGGGAGGCGGCCGGGCTAGCCCGCCTGGTGACCAGGCTCGGTCTCCCATGGGGGCGGGAGCTGATGGTAGCCACCGCCCGCTGTCCAGCCCCCATCGACGTAGAGGATGTGGCCGGTGATGAAGCGGGCGGCGTCGCTGGCGAGGAAGACGACGGCCCCTTCCAGGTCTTCGGGGCGGCCGAGGCGGCCCATCGGCGTGCGCTGCTCGGACTGCACCTTTGTGCCCGGGGTCGACTCGAAGACCTTATCCATCATCTCCGTACCCTCGAAGTAGCTCGGGGCAATGGCGTTCACGAGGATGTTCTCGCGGGCGTACTCGAGCGCCAGGACGCGGGTGAGGGCATCGACTCCGCCCTTGGCCGCATGGTACGAGGCGGCGCGGAACTCGCTGCCGACGCGGCCGAGAATGGAGCTGACATTGATGATGTTGCCGCCACCCTGCTTCATCATCTGGGCGCCGGCGAGGCGGCAGCCATTGATGGTGGCGACGAGGTCGAGTTCGATGACGGAACGGATGCGCTTCATGCTCGACTGGTCGTGACGGAGGCCGGAGCGGTCGGTATACCCGGCGTTATTCACGAGGATGTCGAGACTGCCGTGTGTCTCCACCACCCGGGCGATGAGTGCCTCGAATTGGCTCTCGTCGGTGATGTCAGCGGTGAAGGCGCTCGCCTTCGCCCCGAAGCCACGACACATCCCTGCGGTCTGGTCGATGAGCTCCTGGCGGCGGGCCGTCACGACGACTGTTGCACCTGCACGGGCGAGCCCTCGCGCAAATGCGACGCCGAGGCCGCTCGATGCACCCGTAACCAGGGCCACCTTTCCTTCGAGGTTGAAGAGTTCACAGAAGCTCGGGTCCATGCTGCGCCTCCCGGTGTTGCTCGCCGATGGTATCGGTGGAGGAAGGCTCGAGAAACTCAGGGCCGCAGCCGCGGCACACTCCGGGACTCGTTGCAGCGTTCGCGCTCGATGATCGATTCGAGTTCGTGCACAGCGAGATCGACCTGGCCGTCTCGATTTATGATGACATAATCGTTATTTGGACGGTCCTGAAGCTCGGCTTCCAGTTCCTTGAGGCGCCGCCGAAGTGAACTCCCGTTCTCAGTATTGCGGTTGATGAGGCGTTGACGGAGCACCTCCCGGCTTTCTGCCATGAGGAAGACGAAGACGCCACCCTCGAGCCGTTCGCGCCATTTGCGTGCGCCCTGTACGTCGGTGCGGATGATGACATCCTGCCCGTCCTCGAGGTAAGGCTCGATCTCACGCCGCTCGACTCCCTTCCAGTCATCGTAGACTCGCGCGAACTCCGCAAATTCTCCGTTGGCGATCTTGGCTTCGAACTCCGGGGTGCTGAGGAAGTGGTAGGAGACTCCGTCGACCTCACCCTCGCGCGGGGCGCGGCTCGTGCTGCTCGTGGCCCGGTGAATACCGGTCCGCTCACGAAGCCGGTCGATGATCGAGTCCTTGCCTACTCCAGAGGGGCCATGGAGGACGATGACGACTGGCCTGTTCGCGCACATCTCAGCCGCTCGCTGCCTGCTGGAGGTCTGCCCAGAAGCCGGGGTAGGAGACACCCACTGCGTCATTATCAATGCGCGTGTCACCCTCAGCGAGGCTTCCCGCAACTGCACCCAGCATTCCAATGCGATGGTCGTTTCCGGCATCAATTCGCCCACTCTTGAGGCGGGCCGGCCCATGGATCACGAAGCCATCGTCTCGTGGAGTGACTCGAACACCCATTCTTCCGAGGGAGCGGACCACGGCTTCGACGCGGTCTGATTCTTTCACGCGAAGCTCGGCCGCATCCTTGACGACGGTTTCGCCATCCGCAAAGCAGCCGAGCACGGCCACGAGCGGCAGTTCATCGATGGCGCGTGGGACGAGGCTCCCGGAGACGACTGTGCCATGCAGGTTCGAGGTTCGAACCACGATATCGGCAACCGGTTCTCCGCCGGTGATGCGCTCCTCCATGAACTCGACCTCGGCGCCCATCGCGGACAGGATATCGAGCAGGCCGGTGCGGGTAGGATTGGTGTTGACTCCCTGGATGACGATCTCGGCGTCCGGGTGGCATGTGCCAAGCACGAGCCAGGGAGCGGCACTCGAAATATCACCAGGAATCCGGAGGGAGTTCGCGGCGAGATTTGAGGCCGGTTCGATGCGGACACAGTTACCGTCGGCGCTGAGTGGCGCACCCATCGCAGAGAGCATGCGCTCGGTGTGGTCGCGTGAGCGCTCAGGCTCCGTGACGATCGTCTGGCCGTCGGCGTAGAGCCCCGAGAGTAGAATCGCGGACTTCACCTGGGCACTTGCGACGGGGCTCGCGTATTCGATGCCCCGGAGCCCGCCACCCTTGATAACGATGGGGGCCAGCGTATCGCCTGTACGCGCATGAATGTGCGCGCCCATCTTTCGAAGGGGCGCGATCACGCGTGCCATGGGCCGTTGGCGCAGGGATGCGTCGCCGGTGAGGACACTCAGGAGGGGGTGAGCAGCGAGCAGGCCGGCGAGCAGGCGCATTGTGGTCCCGCTGTTGCCGCAATCGAGGATGTCCTCGCTCTCGAAGAGGCCATGCAATCCACGGCCGCTGATATGCGCGACCTGCGACCCCTCCGGCCATTCGATATCGATACCCAGGGCAGCAAGGCACCGGGCAGTGGATCGGACGTCCTCGGAATCGAGCAATTGCTCGATCGTGGCGCCGCCATCGGCGATGGCATTGAAGATGAGCGCACGGTGTGAGATCGACTTGTCGCCGGGCACCTGGATGGTGGCACGAATACGCGACGGCCGGTTGACGATCACGGCTCCTCGTCCTTGATCCCGAGTTTCCGCTTGAGGGCGGCGTCGTCGCGCTTCACGGGGGGCCGGGACTGCGCTTCCTTGAGACGGTCATAAAGGCCCCCGACGAAGAGGCGGCCGATGGAGTCCTGGGCAGCAGGTGGGGCAATTCCTTCGGGCATCCGGCGCCTGGGCGGATTCTGAATGAAGTTATCGCGGTCGAGTTGGCTGCTCGTGAAGAGGTCGTAGAGCGCCTCGTTGCCAGATTCAAACGCCTTGCGAATCGTATCCAGCTCGTTCTGAAGCCGGCCGAGCCAGTGGAGCACAGCCTCGCGATTCGTCGTCATGATGTCGCGCGACATCGTAGGGTCGCCACTTGCGAGACGCGTGAGGTCTCGAAAGCCGGGGCCGGCCAGGAGGCTTGCGTCTTCCCAGCCCTGGCTATCGCGCACCATGCGGAAAAGTGCGACTGATGTGAGGAGCGGCACGTGGCTCACTGCGGCGGCGTACTGGTCGTGCTCGCCAGGGTCGACAAAGAGCGGGATTGCGCCGAGTGACTCGACGAGGCCGAGGACGATGCTAACGGCCTGTTCGTCGGCCCGGGGCGAGGGTGTGATCGCCCACGTGGCGCCCGTGAAGAGGTCGGCGGTGGCGTTCTGAGGCCCCGAATGCTCCTTTCCCGCCATCGGGTGGCCACCGATGAAGTGGACGTTCTCGGGCAGGAATTCGGCCGCCCACCGCATGACGTCAGCTTTCGTGCTGCAGGTGTCCGTGACAATGGCGCCGGCAGGCAGGAGCTTACTAATGTCGGCGATTACACGGCGAGCACCCATGACCGGGATACAGATGATCGCCAGGCCAGCTTCGTCGACCGCTTCTTCGAGTGATCCGACTTCCCTGTCGAGTGCACCCATCTTCTTTGCGAGGCGGGAATTGCCCCGGTCGCGGTCGACACCGACTACTTCATAGCCGCGCTCCTTGCGCGCACAGAGGCCGAGGCCGATCGACGTGCCGATGAGGCCAGTTCCAATGATGGCGATACGTGATTGGGCCATGGGTTCCCCGGAGGTTGGCAGGCCCTAATTCGCGGCGTCTGCCTGTTGGAGTAAGGCTAGCACACGATCCCCTCCCGGGGGGCGATGGTGAAGGCGAGCAAGCTCAACGGCCCTTTCCGGTGCACCCGCGGCACGCATCGCCTCGGCACTGGCCCAGGCATGGTTCCTGCTGCGGGCAAGGGCACGCCGGAAGTCGAGATGCGAACGCTCGCTCGCGAGGCAATCACCGGCATGGACCCGGCAGGCAATAACCCACGCCACGCGGTCGATGCGCCGCTGCTTTCCCTTGGCCACATCGTGGAGAAGTGCTGCGACGATGAGGTTGGGATCGGAGTACCCGTGGCTCGTGAGCCAGCGAGCCGTACGGATGGCGTGGAGCTGGTCGCGAGGGGTTTGCGTGGAGAACAGGCCGAAGAGGTTTCCGCTCAGGTGGTTCCGGGCGAATCCGAGGTCACCCTCATTTGGCGCCTGGCCCGCTTCACAGAACTGGCGGACTCGTTGTCGCATCAGAGCCCTATGAGCCTGAAGACCTGGTTGCTCATGTTGGTGATGAACCAGCCCAGGATGTTGTACTGGGGGGCGACGAAGCCGATGACGAACAGCGTCATGAGGATTCCCATGCCGTAAGGCTCGAGCCGTGCCAGCCCGCGCGATGCCTCGTCCGGGAGAATACCGACCGCGACCTTGAACCCGTCGAGGGGCGGAATAGGGATCAGGTTGAAGCACCCGAGGAGGACGTTGTAGAAGACGATGAATACGAGGAAGAGGCCAATGATCTCGCTGCCGGAGGCATTGGCGATATCATCGAAGCTGGCTACGGATGCAACCATGCCTGACCGCAGCGGGATAGCGGCAATCACCGCAAAGAAGAGGTTCGAGAGTGGCCCGGCAAGAGCCACAAGCATGTTCCCGCGCTTCACTCCGTTCCGCAGACGATAGGGATTGACCGGTGTAGGCCGGCCCCATCCGAAACCCACGAGAAACAACATGATGAGGCCCGCCGGGTCGACATGCGCCACTGGATTGAGAGTGAGGCGCCCCTGGCGGGCGGCCGTGTTGTCGCCCAGTTCGTTCGCGGCCCAGGCATGGCAGAACTCGTGGAAGGCGATACCGGTGACGTAGGCCACGAGGAAAGCGGCAAGGTAGGCAATGAGCGCAGGGGGATTATCGAAAAGGCCGCGCAGGTTATAAAGGAACATGCTCGGAAAATGTTAGCACAGGTGCGCGATTATCCCTGGTAAGAGGCCCGTAAACCTCTCAAACCCTCTTGATAATGCGTTGACGGAACGGATCCGCATTGATACGTTCGCGATGGACCTTCCTGAGGGGGTTCGCCAGTTCGTCGAGTGCTGGCTGTCGGCGGTACCGCGGGGGTACCGGGCTCATTTCGATGCCAACGCTGCCGGGGGAGAGCAACGGCAGCCCGTAGTGGGGCGCATGCAGGCAGCTTGCGTCACGCCACGTCAGCGCGAGGTAAGCCACGTGTTCGTGCCCGGGGTACGCCAGGATTCGCCGGTTCCAGAGCGGCTCCTCCCGTTTGTCCTCGGATTCTTCGCCATCGCGGCGACACTACTTGGCTGGGCGTTCCTGGCCGCCTCACCGATCGCTAACGAATCAAGGACTATCTCGCTGCCGTCCGTGCCGGCCTCGTCGGTTCGGTCTGTTGCGTACGCCGTCCCGGAAGGCGGACGGGACGTGCTCTACGTGCGATCAATCGACGGCGGGAAGCCTCGTGCCATCGCCTCGTTCGCTGTTCCGTACGGATTCGATTCGTTTCGAGCACACGGCATGGCCTCGCCGACGGGAGATACGGTTGCGGTTATCTCGGTAATCGATCCACTGGCGGGCAAGGGACAGCTCACGTTCGTGCATCTCGCAGATGAGGCCCGGATGGAGACCGCAACGGAGATTGACGCGCAAGGCCCACTCGCCTGGAGTGCTCATGGCACGCACCTCGCAACGACGCACACGGCAGCCGCCACTGACGGCAGCCGGGTGGATGTTACTATCGTCCAGGTCGACGCGAGCACCGGTGAGACGGCCGCCCTCGCCGAATTCGACAACGTGTTCCAGGCGATCCCGGTGGGGTACAGCATCGATGGGGCGCGGCTGTTCGTGGTCGTCATCGACCAGTCGGGGTCAACGCTCTTCGCGGTTCGGCAGGATGGCGAGGCCGAACGAGTTGCCTCGCTTGCTACGGGCCGCACACGAGACTGGAGCCTGAGCCCCGATGGATCGCGGCTCGCGTACGTGGAGTTCACCACGAGTGGCCGGCGAGGATACGCGGGCCGCACCCTGGTTGTTGCAACGGGTTCGATCATTCCCTCCGAAGGCACGGGAAATGAGTATGGCGCCACCTGGCGGCCGGGCTCACCTATCCCCGATTTCGGTGGCCCTGGTGGGACCATCCGCCTTAGTGACCCGTCGTTGGCGAACCAGTACGTGTTTCCATCGAGCTGGGCCCCCGATGGCAGCACCATGGTCGCGACCATCTACTCCGCCGCCAGCGACCGTGGCGTAACGCCCTCCGAGTCTCTCGAACTCGTAACCACCACCAGCCGCGAACGCCTCGCCGACCAGGCGGGTGCACGGTTCTTTGGCTGGGTCGTGAATCTCGATTGAGCGCCCGGCGGGCGTATGGAGTCAGCTTGGCAGTTTCATTTCGCCACGCGCCCCACAAGGGCCAGATTCAGAACGGACTCATTGTTGCTGCAGTCGCTGCCGCGGCCGCCGCGGTCATACCGATCATCATTGCCATCGTGCTTGGCGTGGGTTCGCCGCGTAGTGCGAGGACGGCTTTCGCAAGCGCACCCGCAGGTGACTACGCGGTCGTCTCGCGCACGGAGGGCGGACAAGACGTCATCGCGGTTGTCAGTTCGACCGACCCGGGCGATGTGCGCGAGGTTGCGCGCGTAAGCCACGTCGATGGATACGCCGCGAACGGGGCGGTGTCGCCCGATGGCAGGCGAGTCGCGCTTGTCGTGGCTGATGGCGGGAGCAAGGCGAACCCGGATGCCGCCCTGGTTATCCTCGACCTGGATTCGGGTGAGCAAACCCGCATCACCGACGGCGTGGACATCCTCCGCACCCCGCTCTGGCTTCCCGATTCGGCTTCAGTCGTCATCAATCGTAATGTGCAGACGAGCGACGGGCGGCAAGCGATACAGGTGCTTCGTGCCGGCCTCGATGGTTCGAAGCCGGTGGAACTCCTCCGCGTTGCAAACGTCCTCGGAGTTTACCCCGTCGGGTTCGACGCCCAGGCGCGGCTCGTTTCCGTGGTCATCGATGGGCGTGGGTCGACGTTGCTGCGCGACGGCAAGGAACTCGGGCTCCTGAGTGACCAGATCACACGCGACTGGCGGCTAAGTCCCGATGGCATGCAGGTTGCATTCATCGAGTCGGATGTCAGTGCAGGGCTCGCGTACCGGGGGCGCGTGGTGAGCGTGGAGAATGCCGGAACGGGTGTCGCGCACGCTGAGGCGCAGGTCGCGGGCGGGCAGCAGCTTGGGGTCGCCTGGAAGCCAGGAGAAACGGCGCCAGTCTTCGGCCAGGAGGAGAAAACGGCGCCGAATATCGAGCGGATGACGGCACAGGAGATCGACATGTCGCCCGGGTTCGACCTCCCCCTGGCATTCGCCGCGGATGGGAGCGCGCTTGCGGTGAACCACTGGACCGGAGCGAGCTTTGCGGACCCGGGCCATGCCACGCTCCAGATTGTCTCCGGTGACCATCGTGCCGCGATCGAGGGATTCGGGAGGTTCTACGGTTGGGCGCGGCGCTAACTCGAGTGGCCGTTGGTGCGGCCATCGTGCTGGCAGTGGCGGTGGGGCTCTTTGCCCTCCCACAGGAGGGTCGTGCCGATCACATGCCGTGCCACGCCCCTAACCGGGGGTTCGATTTCGATACGCTCGAGCCAGAGAACTACGTCGCAACCTATGGAGCCGCCATCGAGCTCGCGACTGCAGGCAAGGCGGTCAGCTTCTCGTACACTCCTGTTGCGGGGGAGACGATCGACGTTCGATACCAGGGCCTCAAGAGCGGCCCGCGGGGAAGCCGCCAGCCCGAGAGCACTGCACTCGCGATCCCGCCGACTATCTACAAGTCGATCGCCTGGATTGAGGCGAACTGGGCGAATGCTGCAGCGTCGGTTCCCTATGGCGGCGTGGGGCCGACCCTGGTTTCTGGTGACTGTGGTTATGGCATCGGCCAGATTACCAGCGGTATGGGCCACCTGTCGGCCCCGCCCGCACGTGAGGTTGGCGTCCCGAGCGCCGTGCAGGCGATCATTGGCACTGACCCGCTGTTCAATATCGCTCAGGGTGTCCGAATCCTGGCAGAGAAATGGAACAGCGCACCCCTCGTGAGGCCGATCGCGGGGAACGGCGATCCCTCCGCGCTCGAAGACTGGTACTACGCCATCTGGTCGTACAACGGCTTTGCGTTCAGTAATCACCCGCTCAACCCCGACCGTGACCCGCTCCGGGGTGCGGGGACCAGCTTCATCTACCATTGCTACGACCCGAGCGCCCCGAGCTACCAGGACACGGGCAGCGGCCCGAAGTTCCAGTATGGCGACTACACGTATCCAGAGCGTGTCTACGGCTGCATGCGGTTTCCACCGAAGTTGAAGAGCGGCGCTACCGCGACGGCTTTCGATGCGACGGGCGACCCGAAGTTCATCCCAGGGGACGTAGTCACGGTCGTTGGCGGGGGTTGCATCAATCTCCGGCCCACCCCCAGCACATCTCAGAAGGAGTTGGCCTGCATTCCGTCGGGATCGAAGGTGACCATCCTGGGTGGGCCGCAATCGGGGACCGGCTACGTCTGGTGGAATGTACATACAGACAGGGGCGATGGCTGGATGGCTGAACAGTTCCTGTCGAAGCCGGGGCCGATACCAACAGGCCCGCCTTCCGGGACGCCGCCGGTCGTCGACCCCGTCGGCCGCATGTGGCTACCGCAGGTGTTCAATATGCCTGACTTCTCGAACCCCGCAGTGGCGGGAGCATTCTCGCCGGAGAACTTCAATTTCTGTGATGGCGTCGGCTGGGTTGGCGGCTGTCCTCTCATGGACTTCCCGACGAGCTTCCCGCAGGCCAACCCGCCGGTGACGACCCACCGGGATAGCACACCCCCGACAGACCCGTCGTGGTCGGGAAGGCTGCTGGGGGACCCGAAGTTGCAGATCTCCGGGCCCAGCGCGGCAAGCCTCATCCTCAATCCCGATCGGACGGCAACGAGCGTGACGGTCACGGTGAAGAACCTTGGCACCTGGCTTGGACCGTTCCGCATCCGGACTTCCGCGAACTGGCTCGTTGCGCGGCATCCGGGAGATTCGGCTGCACGCCGGCTCAGTGCCAGTATCGCCGTCGGCAAGGAGACTACAATCGTGACTGGCGCGGGGACGAACAAGAAAACGCAGGCTGGTTACGACAGCGTCCTCACGATTACGCTGGATCCCGCGCTCCTGCCGCCCGGATCATCCACCGGGACAGTCTGGATCGAGCCATTGCTTGGGAGTGGTGCGACCTACCAGCTCAGTGTGCAGGCAACGAATCTCGATGGCAGCCCGGGGGGTGGACAGGGATATCGGGCGGTTGTACCCAATCTTGCAACCGGGCCCTGAGGCGCATGTCGCCCTTCCAGCCGGCCCCGCCACGGCTGATACATAGCCGTCCGTGGCGCTCGTTTCGCGCCGCCAGCCGAGAAGACGCAAAACACCAGGGTCCGGTAATCGCCGGTTCCTAATGGGCGTGAGCTTCTTCCTGGGCCTTCTTGTGTTCCGCGATCACCTTCTGGGCGATCTGGCCGGGCACTTCGCCATAGTGGTCGAACTCGAGTTCAAAGCCACCACGGCCCTGCGTAATAGACCGCAGGTCCGAGGCGTATCGCTGCACTTCGGCAAGGGGCACTTCGGCCTCGATCACGCTGGTTCCGCCGTCGGGTGTAATTCCGTGGATCTTCGCGCGCTTGGTGTTGAGGTCGCTCACCACATCGCCCGCATAGGCCTCCGGAGCATGGACGCGGATGGTGAGGATGGGCTCCAGCAGGGCGGGTGCCGCGGAATTCACCGCTTCCTTGAGCGCCTGCGACGCGGCGAGCTTGAACGCCATTTCGCTCGAATCTACCGGGTGGTGCTTGCCATCGACGAGGACGACCTCGCAGTCGGTGAGTTCGTAGCCGGCGACGATACCCTCCCTTGCGGCTTCGATGATCCCTTTCTCAACCGCAGGGATGAACTCCTTTGGAACTGACCCACCGACAACCTGGGGTGTGAAAAGAAGTCCAGCGCCCCGCTCGCGGGGCAGGATATTGATGGCGACACGCGCATACTGCCCGTGGCCACCCGTTTGCTTCTTGTGCGTGTAATCGGCGCTCCCCTTCCGGGCGATGGTCTCGCGGTAGGGGACTCGCGGTACGCTCAGGTCCACTTCGATGTTGAACTTCCGCTTGAGGCGTTCAATGGTCACGTCGAGATGGGCGTCACCGAGGCCGGCAAGGATCATCTCGCCCGAGGACTCGTCGCGAGAGATGCGGAGCCCGGGATCCTCCTCCACCAGGCGCTGAAGGCTCGGGCCGAGCTTGTCGACGGAGGCTTTCGAGGCGGGCTTGACAGCCATGCTGTGGACCGGGTTGGGGAACTCAATTGGGGGAAGCTGGATACCTGATTCCCTGGATGCGAGTGTGTCGCCGGTAGCGGTGTGCGCGAGCTTGGCGACGACACCGATATCTCCTGCCGAGAGCTCGGTGACCGCTTCCTGGTCCTTGCCACGTTGGACATAGAGTGTGCCGAGCCGCTCGTCGGTATTCTTGTTCGTATTCCAGAGGTGCATATCGGACTTCACGGTGCCTGTGAGCACGCGGAAATACGTGAGGCGCCCCACATAAGGGTCGGCAGCGGTCTTGAAGACCATCGCAGCGGGGTTCGCCTTCGCGTCGGCGGCTATCTTTTCGCCCTCGGCGGTGATAAATGGGTCGCGTTCGATGGGAGAGGGTCCTGAAAAGGCGATGTTGTGGAGAAGAGGCCTGACACCGATCTGGCGGGTGGCCGATGTGCAGAGCACGGGAACGATAAGCCCGTGGTCGAGGCCCCCATGGAGGACCTTGCGCAACTCGTCCTCGGTCAACTCCTCATCGGCAAAATACTTGGCCATGAGGTCCTCGTCCGTCTCGACGATGGCCTCGATGAGCTGAGCCCGGAGCTGGTCGGCTTCCTCCTTGTAATCCGCGGGGATCTCACGTTCCTCGGCCTGCTCGCCAAAGTAGGCTTTGCCGTGGAGGAGATCGATAACGCCCTCGAAGGTGGTATGCGCTCCGACCGGGACCTGCAGCGGCGTCACCTTCGGCCCCCATTTTTGCTGGAGCTGGGCGAGGACGTTCTCGAAATTCGCGTTTTCGCGGTCCATCCGATTAATGACGATCATCCGGGGGAGTTCGAGCCGGTCGGCGATGCTCCAGGCACGGTCTGTGCCAACCTCGGGCCCTGAGACTGCGTCGACGACGATGATTGCCAGGTCGGCCGCATGCGCACCGCAGATGACCTCGGAGATGAAGTCGGCATAGCCTGGTGTGTCGATGAAGTTGATTTTCCTGCCCTCCCATTGCACGGGCAGGATGGAGAGGTTGAGCGAGAACTTCCGTTTGTGCTCATCCTCGTCGTAATCCGAAACGGTGTTCTGGTCCTCGATCGTGCCGAAGCGAGTGATCGCGCTGCTCTCGTAGAGGGCGGCCTCGCCGAGCATCGTCTTTCCGACGTTCCCGTGGCCCATGAGCACGACGTTTCGGATGTCCTCGGTGGCATAGGCGTTCATTAGGCAGGAATCCTCCGATCACTACAGATCCCGGCGTGGGTGCCTGATTCTAGGCACGCCTGCGGGCCGTCTCAACTCCTATCGGTATACGCCACTTGCTGGAACGCGTCAGCAGCCGCCGCGGGAAGGGGTGAAGGTGCGAATGGCGGTTGCGCGTTCGCCTCTGGCGTGCACCGCACGCTAGACTGGCAAGTGAGCCGCACGGATGTTCGAGAAATGACGCAGAGCTACGTGGCCATCGATATCGAGACGACAGGCCTCGATGTCGAACGGGACTCCATAACCGAGATCGGCGCCGTGCGCTTCGGAGAAGACGGTAGCGAGAGCGAGAGCTTCGAGACGTTCATCAATCCCGGGCGCCAAATTCCGTACTTCATCGAAAAGCTGACCGGCGTGACGAACGAGGCCGTGCTCGGCGCCCCCTCGATAGATGAGATGAGAGAGGAACTCGAGCGGTTCGTGGGCGACGACCCCATCGTCGGCCAGAACGTGGGCTTCGACATCGCCTTTCTCCGCCGGGCAGGTGTGAGGCTGCGCCCGCCAATGGTCATCGATACCGCACATCTCGGGAGGTTGCTGCTCACCAATGACGGTGCAGCACATGGCCTGCCCGAACTGGCCTCGGCGCTCGGTGTTGAAGTGAGCGTGCACCATCGCGCACTTCCCGACGCACGAACGGCCGCTGGCGTGTTTCGTGCCCTCATGGCCCGTGTCGCCGAACTGCCCGAGACACGCCGGCTCGAGCTGGCGCGGGTGACGGCGATGAACGATCCGGCTCTCGCTGGCGTGATTGGCGGCCCGGGCTGGGAGCTGATGCCGCCCCGTGAGTACACAATCCCGATGCCTCCACCGGTCCCCGACTGGCCGGCACTGGTCCGCCGTGAAACGCCGCTTGCCCTGACGGCAGAGGAGGTTGGCCGCGTGTTCGAGAGCGGGGCAAGCGGGCTCTCGGCGTTCGAGGACCGTCCAGAACAGCTTGCCATGGCCGACGCGGTTCGGGCTGCGATGTCGGATGGCGGGCACTATGTCATTGAAGCCGGGACGGGCGTGGGCAAGTCGCTTGCGTACCTCGTTCCGGCCGCGCTGCATGCGCTGCGCAACGGTGAGCGCGTGGTCATCTCCACGAACACCATCAACCTCCAGGAGCAGCTCTACGCGAAGGATGTGCCTGCGCTGCGTCGGATGCTGCGTGCTGCGGGGGTGATTGAACGCGACGAGGACCTCCGGGCGACGGTGCTCAAGGGCCGCTCCAATTACCTCTGCATGCGCCGCTTCGTGGCGAGCTACCTCTCGAATCTCGGTGACCCGGATTTTGGGGAACTGGCCGCATCGCTTCTCCTCTGGCTGCCAACGACCACGACCGGGGACCGGGCGGAGTTGCCACTCGATCGCATGGACCGGAATACCTGGCAGCGATTCTCCGCCCAGGACACGGATTGTCTCGCGAAGCAGAACCGCTACGTTCGCGACGGCAACTGCTTCCTTCAGCGTGCCCGGAAGGCCGCCGAGTCGGCACACATCGTCATCGTGAACCACGCACTCTTGCTGGCCGATCTTGCCTCGGGCGGCAACGCTTTGCCGTCATTCGACCACCTGGTCATCGATGAAGCGCACAACCTCGAAGATGTCGCGACCACCCAGTTCGGCGGGAGTGTCGGGCGCCGCCTCCTGAGTGAAGCGCTCGAAGGGTTGCACCGGCGAGGTTCACGTGAACAGCGGGAGGGAGGGGTTGCCGTACTCCTGAAAGGGTTCCCCGACGACAGTGTGAAGGCCGCCGGGCGGGCACTGGAGTCGGCGGCAGGCAATGCCCAGGCAGCACTCGTGCCATTTTTCACCGACCTTGCCCGGGAGCTTCCCAGGGGTGAGGACGATCGCCTGCTGGTGACCCCGGCCGTTCGCGCCCGAGAGACGTGGACTACCGTGGAACTCGGCTGGGCCGAAGTAGACCGTGCACTTCGCGAGGCTCTGAGTGCTGCGAACTCGGCTGCTCGTGCCGTCGGCGATGCCGTTGCCGTTGAGGGGAGTGAGGCACTGTCGGGAGAGGTTGAATCCGCGTGCCGGCGAGTTGATGAGCTGCGCGGGTTCCTTGGTGAGGTGATGAAGCCGACGGGAGAAGAGACGATTGTCTGGCTTGCACGCGAGGGTGAGCAGGGTGGTACCAGGGGCCAGCAGGCGGCATCGTTCCACGCCGCACCACTCGACGTCGGCCCGAGGCTCTGGGAGGAATTGTTCGCGAAACGGCGGACGGTGGTTGCGACGAGTGCGACGCTGAGCGCGAATGGAAGCATGGACTATACGATCCGGCGACTGGGGCTCGAGTCACCTGAGACGCTGCTGCTCGGCTCCCCTTACGATTACCGGAACGCGACGCTCCTCACGAGCTTCACCGATATCCCGGAGCCGAACGATCCGGGATACATCGACGCAGTCTGCAACGCGCTCATTGAACTGGTTCGTGCCTCCGAGGGCCGGGCGCTCGCACTGTTCACCTCGCATGGAGCGATTCGGCAGGTCTACCCGCGCATCCGCGAGGCGTTGGACGATGACGGGATCACGGTCCTTGCACAGGGGCTCGATGGCACGCCCAGACGGCTCACCGACCTCCTCCGCGAGCAGCCGCGCACGCTGGTCCTCGGTACGCAGAGTTTCTGGGAGGGTGTGGACATCCGAGGGGATGCTCTGTCGCTGCTGATCATCGCGAGGTTGCCGTTCGCCGTGCCAACCGACCCGGTGTACAGGGCGCGTTCGGAGCAGTATGACAACCCGTTCATGCAATATGCCTTGCCATCATCAATCCTCCGCTTTCGCCAGGGATTCGGCCGGTTGATTCGCGACCGTGAGGACCGTGGAGTGGTCGCAGTGCTCGACCGGCGCATCTGGGAGAAGAGCTACGGGGCACGGTTTGTTGCGGCGCTACCCGATTGCACCCGCCTTCGCGGCGATACCCACGACGTGGCATTTTCAATTCGAGAGTGGCTTGACCGATGAGACTCGAATTTCCTGTCGAAGGGGAGCGTGTGCGGCTCGACGAGAGGGATGGCGCGATTTGCATCGTCAGGCGGTCGGATGACTGCGTGGTCGGGCACGTTGAACTCGAGGGTGGTGAGGCTGCGGTCACGGTCCGTGCTCTCTGTATCGATGAATCGTACCGCTCGTACGGGTGCGGGTCGGAGACCGGGTTTCTACTGGTGAGCGCGGCCAGGCAGGCAGGCTATGCGTGCCTGAAAGCGTGGGCGCCCCCGGATCGGGGTCTGGCGGTGTACTTCTGGTTCCGGATGGGGCTGCATCCGCTCCATGGCGAAGGACCTGCGGGCGGAATCTGGCTCGAGAAGGACTTTCACTGAAGGCCATCACCGGGGTGGCTGCTGATGCCATGGATAGGGTGAAGCGCCTGCCGGCGTCGGGAGAATGCAATGGTTCGTCATCCGTTTACATGGCTCCTCTTTGCCACGGTTATCGATACGCTGTGTGCGTTGACGCTGATCGCAGTAGCGGACGCCCGCGGCCACACCCGGATGTTCGCCTTCTGGGCAGCGCTCGGGTTCATCGGTCTCGTCGCGGGGTTGCTGCTGATGATCGCGCTGCCCGGCGAACCGAAGCCCCCGGCGGCGCCGTTGCAACCTTCGAACTAAGAATGTTTTACTCGGTGCTGCGAGCTTTGCCTTGAACTCGTCGTGGAGTGGCACTGGCTGCCCCACGACGTAGAGGAAGGAGTAAGCGCCAAAGGCGCCGACGTGTTTGAACTCCTGGCACAGGTTCGTGACAGGCTTTCGAAGCCGGGGAATGACGCGAGATAGTTGGCGAAGCCTCTGTAATGCTCATCGAGTGTGAGCATGGCATTGGCGTTATGGATGGTTCCCTCGATCTTCCGCCGGTTGCGAATGATCCGGGGGTCGGCCGCCGGTATGTTGCTGTCGGCCGGTGAGAGACTCGCGACGTACTCAGGGTCGAATTCGTGGAAGGCATCGCGGAAGCCGTCCCATTTGGCTTCGACGACGCTCCAGCGCATGCCGCTTTCGAAGGCGGTCTTGCTGATGACCTCGAGGTAGCCGGTGAGCTTCACGGGCTTGATGATCCCAGGTGGCTGCATGGAAAGTCCTTTCCCCTGGTGTCGCGCGGGTTATCCAGTTGCTTTTTGCTGTCCCTTTGCTTTCGAGGTGTCCTCGTAGCCCTGGGAGTACCAGGCGCCTGTGCGGAGGTCGCGATAAAGAGTGAGGCGGCGGCCGCCTTCGAGGCCGACCACAAAGTAGCGCCGGGCGATCTCCTCGCGCCACCACTCGTCATCGATTCGCCAGGTGTCGTGGATAGCGCGCACCGGGCGATAAACGCCCCTCCAGAGCATTGCGCGGGGAAGGCCGTCATCGCCTGCATCGACGGCAATTGGTTGGGGCTCGTTCAGCCGCCGAAGGCCACCAGCGCCAGTTGCCGCTCGGGAATTCTCGACCATGGTTGCACCTCGACTATCCGATACACCTGCGGCTGACCCTCGCGGGCGTTGAGTTGCTCGATTGCGTCCAGTAACTCGCGGCGGCGTCTTGGGCCAACCTGCCAAAGATTCGCCTGGTGACCGTATTCGCTACAGAGCCCGGAAAGTGTCACGCCGACGGAGATGGCGGGAGCGGTGAGCTGCAGCCGATCGACCCGGCTTTTCACCACCAGGAGCATGCGCGCCGGATCGCTCGTCGGCTCACGAAAAACGAACTTGCGGGTGACCTGCTCGCCGCTTTCGAGGCCGATCCTCCAGTCGAGACGGCGAAGCGTCTGCCCGCGCATCTCGGGGCGGTTGAGTGACCGCTGCAGCAGCCCGCGTGTCCCAACCATGATCGGCTCAGCGAGGGTCGTTGGTGCAGGGAGGTCAATCTCGTCGCTTACTCGTAGTTCCTCGCGGCGCGGCACGATGCCGGTTTCGTCGTGCCCATGTGCCAGTTCCCAGGCGCGCGCCCCATCGCGTCCGAACTGCGCTTGCATGGCCGAGAACGAGAGCCCGGCAACCTGCTCCAGGCGTTCGAGTCCGAGCAAGCGCAACCGTACGTGCATCAGGGGTGGCACGGGCAAGACTTCGACGGGTAGATCGGCCAGGAATGCTCGTTCGCCACCGGGGGGGATGAGGACTGCTCGATTTTGGAATTTGGATTTCCGGTCTTGGTTTGGGCCTTGCGGGTGAGCAGCAGGGACGATGGTCCGCGAGTGGTACGGATCGTCGCGCCGGAATTCGTTCGAATCGGTAATCGGCAATCGGCAATCGGCAATCGTCGCCGCATGCGCCGCGAATATCGTCTCGGCACCAGCGAGGCGGATAGGAAGGCCGGTGGCCAGGTGCGCGGCTTCGTGGAGGTCGTCCAGGTAGGTCTGCTCATCGACACCGGTCATACGAGCGAGGCCGTCGACGTCGAAGTGCACGTGGCCGGGAGCGATACTTTCGAGTGCAGGGCTGTAGAGCTGGAGGAGATCGAGAATCCGGGCGGCCTCGGCTGCAACCAGCGATTCCTGCAGCGGAAAGAAGACCGCCGACGGGCAGAGTGCGAGTGCGCGGCGTAGCGTGGCACCGACATTCACGCCCTTCACTGCAGCCTCGTCGGAGCAGGCAGTGACCCTGGCGTGCTCCTCGGGCGAACCGCCGATCACGATCGGCCGGCGCGTAAGCTCGGGCCGATCGCGCCGGGTGAGTGCGACGAGAAAGTTGGGGACGAGGAGGCAGGCCACGTTCATAGGATCTCGAAGAATAGAACAAGCGTTCTAAGATCTCTAGATCCGAGATGTGAAGATTTCGCCGGCGAAGGAGGCCGGTACACTCTCCCGATGCCGAATCGCGATCTACCCACCGTGTTTCTCGACGATGGAGAGGTCCTCAATGACACGCTCGGCGCGCGCCCCAATGGCAAAAGCTTCTCGGTGAGGATGGACAGCTTCTCCACTCACGGGGAGTACCAGCGCGACTACGATCTGGCGTGGGCCCGGGGCACGTGCGAGTTCGTGGATGTGTCGGCCCCGAGTACTACCGGCGAGTGTTCGAACGGGTAAACGTGAGGCCAGCGTCGGCGATGGTCCTGGAAGACAGTGAGCCTGGCTGCAGGTGGGCGTTCGAAGCTGACGCTATGGTAATCCGCGTCGCCCGAGAGGGCGTTGCCGAGGGCAGGGATACCTTTCCAACTTCACTTCAGCGGCCCGGCGCCTCGTCGAGACGTACTGCTAGTCGAGCGGTGGCGCCTCTTCGAGCGCTTCCACGTGTTCTGCTGTTGCCGGCGTGGTGGTGATACCTGCGGTCTCGAGCACGGCTTCGAAGGACGCGATCGCGACTTCGATCTGGCTGTCATCGGGCACCTTGGTGGTGAGCGCCTGGAGCGCGATATTCGGGACGAACATGGCATGGACGAAGGCATTCCCGCCGAAGCGCGCACCGAGCCGCAGGATTTCGTAGGCGACGCCTGCGACGACCGGAATGAATACGATGCGCGAGACGGTGCGCACGAGGATGCCACGGTCGACGGCGACATCGAACGCGAAAAAGGTGAGCATGGCGACCACGACGACGACGAGCAGGAAGCTCGTGCCGCAGCGCTGGTGCTCCTTGGGAAAGGGACGTACACCCTCGACCGTGATGGGTGCGCCGGCCTCATAGGCATGGATAGTCATGTGCTCGGCGCCGTGATACTGGAAAACGCGGCGAATGTCGGGGATGAGCCCGATGAGCGCGATGTAACCAACGAAAATGACCAGGCGGACGATTGCCTCGGTCCCAACGATGACGAAGCGGTTGGCATCGACGAGTTCGAGCAGGTTGGCAAGCAGAATGGGTGCTGCGAAGAAGATGCCGATGACGAAGAGGAGCGCGACGGCCATCGTTCCCCAGAAGACCCCCTGGGGAAATTCCGCCTCCTCACCCGTACCGTCGGATTCATCGAAGGCAACCTGGGAGGAGTAGTTGAGCGCGCGCATACCAAGGGCCATGGTTTCCCAGAGGACGACGGCGCCGCGGATCAGGGGGAGGCGGCGTGCCCGGCCCGTGTAGAGCCCGCCGAGTTGCTCGGAGTGGCTGACGATATGCCCGCGGGGGTGGCGAACTGCGACAGCCATGTGTTCCGGGCCCCGGATCATGACGCCTTCGATGACAGCCTGGCCGCCGTAGTACACGTTGACGGGCTGGGGCTCTGGCGCTCGCTTCATAGACCCTCGCGGAATTGGAGAAGGGGCGCCACGAGGGCGCCCCTTCATTATGCGCGTAATCGCTTTGTGGGCGTGGGTTACTTCTGGGCCATCTTGGCGTAGCGGCGGTTGAAACGCTCGACGCGGCCGGCGGTGTCAACGATGCGCTGCTCGCCTGTGAAGAACGGGTGGCACAGGTTGCAAACGTCGAGGTGCATGGCCGAGCGAGTCGACCGGGTCTTGATCTCGTTGCCGCAGGTGCAACGGATGATGGCTTCTTCGTACTTCGGGTGAATGTTCGTCTTCACCTCAGGATCCTTTCCTACTGGGCCGCGACTGTTTCGAGGGCGGCGGGGTATACGCTGATCTTCTTACGGCGGCCCTTGGCGAATGGCTCGAACTTCACGTGCCCATCGATGAGCGAGAAGATCGTGTAATCGCGGCCGAGGCCGACATTGTTGCCCGGATGGAAACGGGTGCCGCGTTGGCGGAGGATGATGGAGCCGGGCTTCACCACTTCTCCATCATAATGCTTCACGCCAAGCCGCTGGCTCTGGCTGTCGCGGCCGTTCTTTGAGCTGCTAACGCCTTTCTTGTGCGCCATTGTGCCTAACCCTTCGAGATCGATTCAACGACGAGCCTCGTCACCGGCTGGCGGTGGCCGAAGGTGCGCCGGTAGCGGACCTTGTTCTTGTACTTCATGAAGCGGATCTTCGGCGTCTTGCCATGCTGCTCGATGCGGGCAGTGAGGCTCGCGCCGGGTACAAGGGGTGTACCAACCGTCACGTTCGTGCCATCGAGGAGCATGAGGACGTCTAGCTGGACGCGTTCACCCGGCTCTCCGGCCACCCGGCTCATTTGAAATTCCTGCCCCTCGATGAGGCGCATCTGTCGCCCGTCGGCGCGTACGATCGCTTCCATTGTGTTCTCCAGTGTTCCGTGGACAGTTTTCCAGTCTAGGAAGGCTGCACGGGTTAGGTCAACGAAAACGGCCCGCGGGGCCGCTTTCGTAACGGTGCGATGAGGTAGGGATGGATTCAGGTTAGGGCTGGGTGCCTCCATCCAGGCGTGCCTGGCTCCCGCCTTCCCAGGCGAGCCCGCCGGGTGTGGGCTTTGGTTCGAACACTGGCCGGCGTGGCTCCTCGGAAACTGGCGGTGGTGCACTCGGTGTCTCATCCCGTGTTTCGCCAGGCGGTGGCCACGGCGCGCTCGGGTCACTATTGAGGAGCTTTGTCAGTTGCTCACCCTCGAGCGTTTCGACGTCGAGAAGGACGGTGGCCAGCTTGTCGAGAAGGTCGCGATGCTCGCGGAGGATGTTCCGCGCACGCTCCTGGGCTTCCTCGATGAGGCGGCGGACCTCGTCGTCGATCTCCTCGGCGATCTTCTCACTGTAGTTACGTGTCTCGGAGATTTCACGCCCGAGGAAGACCATTTCGTCCGTCTTGCCAAAGGTTCGCGGGCCAAGGCGCTCACTCATACCCCAGCGAGTGACCATTGCGCGGGCGATGCGCGTCACCTGCTCGATGTCGTTGGAGGGACCTGTCGAGGCTTCGCCGAAGATAAGCTCCTCGGCTGCGTGACCGCCGAGCGCGGTGCAGAGTTGGTCGCGGAACATGCTGCGCGTGCGGTAGTGCGACTCCTCGTCGGGGAGGAAGCGGGTATAACCACCGGCCATGCCACGAGAGACGATCGTGACCTTGTGGGGCGGATCATGGTGTTCCATGAAGTGGGCAACGACGGTGTGGCCACCTTCGTGGTAGGCGGTGACCTTCTTTTCGTGGAGGCTCATCACACGGCTCTTGCGCTCGGGGCCAGCGATGACGCGGTCAACGGCCTCTTCAAACTCGCCCATCGTGATGATCTTCTTGTTACGGCGTGCAGCAAGGATCGCTGCCTCGTTGACGAGGTTGGCCAGGTCGGCACCGCTGAAGCCGGGTGTCGACTTTGCGAGGGTGGTGACGGCCACGTCGTCGGCGATCGGCTTCCCCTTGGTGTGAACATTGAGGATCGCCTCGCGGCCCTTCACGTCGGGGGCATCGAGGATGACCTTGCGGTCGAAGCGGCCCGGACGCAGGAGGGCCGGGTCGAGGATGTCGGGCCGGTTGGTAGCAGCGATGACAATTACGTTGGTGCCGGTATCGAAGCCATCCATCTCGACGAGGATCTGGTTCAGGGTTTGCTCACGCTCGTCGTGCGAACCACCGAGGCCGGCGCCGCGCTGGCGGCCCACCGCGTCGATCTCGTCGACGAAGACGATACACGGGGCGTTCTTCTTCGCCTGGTCGAAGAGATCGCGGACGCGGCTGGCGCCCACGCCGACAAACATCTCGACGAATTCCGAGCCGGAAATACTGAAGAATGGAACACCCGCCTCGCCGGCCACGGCCCGCGAAAGGAGTGTCTTACCAGTGCCGGGAGGGCCGACGAGGAGGACGCCCTTGGGAATGCGAGCGCCAAGTGCAGCGAACTTCTCCGGGTACTTGAGGAACTCGACGACTTCGGCAAGCTCCTCCTTGGCTTCATCGACGCCGGCGACGTCCGCAAAGGTGACCGTCACCTTGCTGCCGGTGAAGAGACGGGCGCGGCTTTTACCGAAGCTCATCGCCTGCGAATTGGAGCCCTGGGCCTGGCGCATGATGAGCAGCAGGAAGAGGCCGAAGAGCAGGAACGGGAGAATGTTGAGGAGGAGGCCAAGCCATGGTCCGAAGCCAGAGCTGTCCTTGTACTCGAGATCGACGGCAGGGGTGTTAGCCGGGACATTGGTATGTGAGAGGGCGACCCCCTGGTCGGCGAGCAACTTCTCGAGGTCGCTGTTGGGGCCGATCTTCGAGGAGACGACGACGTTCTTACCGCGCTCCTCGCGGTTGAGCGTCACCGTCAGGTCGCGCCCATCGACGACAATCTTCTTGATCTCGTTGTTCTTTGCCTTCTGGACGACGTCGCCGATCGGGATCGACTGGTGGTCGTCGCCACTCGAGAAGAAGGCGAAGACGATGGCAATCACCGCGACGAGGATCAGCAGGTAAATGAAACTGTTGCGTAGCCAGCGGGAATACAATACAGGCACTCCATCGTGCGGCCGGCGGGGGCCGCTCGTGTCCTCCGAGTATAGCAGACACGGAAGGACCACTTGCTGCAGGGGTAAGCTCCCCTTCACGCCTTTGAAATCCCTGACCGTTAGCCGGTTATCGTCTGCTCCAAGGTGGCATTGCAGTTGTAACGCAGCCAGGCGAAATGCCGTGACCATCGCTGGCTGCTAGACTGGCTCGGCCCGGCTGCGTGAGTAGCACCGGGAGCATTACTGGCTGAAGGATACTGCTGCATGAAGCTTGCGTTTGTTGGGGGAACGGGCCCCGAGGGCCTGGGACTCGCGATGCGCCTGGCGAACGCCGGCCATGAAATTGCGATCGGCTCGCGCTCGCGTGAGCGGGGCGAGGAGGGTGCGGCACGTATCCGTGAAGCGGTGCCCTCGGCCACCGTGAGCGGTGGGGAGAACGCGGAGGTGGTGGGAGATGCCGATGTGGTGTTCCTCACGTTTCCCTATAGCGGCCAGCACCCGACGCTCGAGCAGCTTGGCGGCCGGCTCGATGGCAAGATCGTTTGCGATGTGGTCGCTCCCCTCGAGTTCCAGCAGGGTATCGGTGCGGTGGCACTGAATGTGCCGGCAGGCAGTGCGGCGCAGGAAGCGGCAGCACAGTTGCCGAACGCACGTGTCGTCTCGGCGTTCCAGAACATGAGTGCTGAGAAGCTGATGGAACTCGATCATCCGATCGATTGCGACGTGCTGGTGTGCGGCAAGGACGCCGAGGCCAAGCAGGTGATCATCGGGCTGGCCAACCAGATCGACGGAGTTCGCGGTGTCGACGCGGGAGGGCTTTCACAGAGCCGCTACGTGGAGATGATGACATCTCTCCTGATCAACTTGAATCGGAAGCACAAGACGCAGACGAGCATCAAGATCGTCGGTATCTAGGAAGCCTCGGAGGGAGTCAATGCCCGGAATCTCCATATTTGGTATCCCCGGACTGCCCGAAATCACCCCGGGGACGGATCTGGCGGCTGCGATCTTCGATGCCGCGGCGGCCGCAGGATCGCCGCTTCAATCAGGTGACATACTCGTCATAACGTCCAAAATCGTTTCGAAGGCCGAGAACCGGATAGTCGAACTCTCGAGGGTCGAGGTGTCGCCATTCGCCCGCCAGTATGCGGAGAAATGGGAGAAAGAGCCGGCGATCGTTGAGCTTGTGCTGAATGAGGCGAGGCGTGTGGTGCGCCAGGTCGGCCCGGTACTCATCACCGAAACACATCACGGATTCATCTGTGCGAACAGTGGCGTTGACCAGTCGAGTTCGGGCGGGCACGGGCTGGCGGTGCTCCTCCCGGCCGACCCCGATGCGAGTGCGGCGGGGATCCGCAAGTCGCTGGCGGCGCGCGGCATTGATGTCGCAGTCATCATCTCCGACACATTTGGCCGGCCGTGGCGTGAAGGCCAGACGGATATCGCCATTGGGATCGCAGGAATGAACCCGGTCTATAGCTATATCGGGCAGGTCGACCCCCACGGCCATGAGTTCCGCGTTCAGGCCCTGTGTACGGCAGATGAACTCGCCGGGGCGGCCGAACTCGTGAAAGGCAACGTGAGCCGCATCCCTGCGGCTGTGATTCGCGGGTTCAGCTGGGAGCCCGATGATGATGCAACGATGAAACTCATCCTCCGCGATAGTGAGCGCGACCTCTTCCGCTGATCCGCCGAATACGGGTAGCCACGCGGACACACATGGCGGGAGATTACGGGCGGCCCGTTTCGACCACGGCCGCGCCGCGACGTAGTAGCTCGCTGTCGAGCGTGACCAGCCGGTCGCCAAGGGTGTCGGCAACGGCCAGGTAGAGGGCCTGCGCGTTCGACACCGGGTGATCAGAGGCGATGGCTGCCGCACGCTCCGCCAACGGGAGGGCGACTGGCAGCAGTTCGAAGAGCGAAGAGTGCCGGAGATGAGCGCTAACATCACGGGCAAGCTGACGGTCGCTGGTCCCCGCACGAATGGCTTCTGCAACTTCACCAAGGGCAGTCACCGGGGCACGAAGGGGTTCGCCGTCGGCGATCGCCTCGCGAAACCAGGCCAGGCAGCTAACGTGTTGCGGGTCGGCGGCGTTGAAGAGCGCGACGATAACGCTTGAATGGACGACAGTCACCGGGCTCCCTCGGGGTTCCACGAGGCGCCGACTTCGTTCGCTATCCGGTCAATCGCGGCGAGTTCAGCGGTGGCTTGCGAGCGGGCGACACCAGCGATATCGCGGTCCGAATAGGGACGGAGAGTGGCGACTGGCTGACCGTTGACGGTGATCACGAAGAGCGCGTGTTCTTCGCGCACGGCCCGGACGATCTGGGTCGCTTCATTCTTGAGCTGCCGCACGCCGATGGTTCGCACGGGTTCCTCCGAGGGCGTGGAGTGTGGCCACATCGTCGCCACGGTGACGAACAGGGACAAGTGGAGGCGGTTGTCGCTTGTCTCCCGGCAGGGGCTGCTCCTACAGTGCATCGATGGCCGGCGTCATCCGAGTCAAGTGTCTCCGGCCGGGTGCACGGCTCCCCTTCCGTGCCACGCCGGACGCATCAGGTTACGATCTCTTCGCCTCGCTCGAAGAGGGCGAGGTTATTGTTGGCCAACGCCCGGTCTTCGTCCCGACAGGGATCGCGATTGAGGCGCCCCCCGGGTTTGATGTCCAGGTTCGGCCACGCTCGGGCCTTGCCCGCCAGGGGGTACTCTGCACATATGGGACCATCGACTCGGACTACCGGGGAGAGTTGATGGTGACGATGTACACGGTGGCGCCGGAAATCGAGCACCTCATTCGCGACGGTGACCGGATTGCGCAGATCGTCATCAGTCGCCTGGCCGATGTTGGCTTTGCGGAGGCCGACGAGTTGAGCGAGTCGATTCGCGGAGCGGGCGGACATGGGAGTACGGGCCGCTGAGTCTTTGGCAATAAGGCCAACCTCGGCTATCCTCGAACGGTTACGTCCAGCAAAGGTTGACACGATGGCATACGAACTCGACGCGCTCGTACCGACGCAGCAGCGTACCGATATCCCGGATTTCAATAGTGGCGATACCGTCCGCGTGCACGCCAAGGTCGTCGAAGGCGATAAGGAACGGATCCAGGTCTTCGAAGGCGTGGTGATCCGCAAGCGGATGAAGGGGATCGTCTCAAACTTCACGGTTCGAAAGATTGCGAGCGGGGTTGGCGTTGAGCGTACCTTCCCCGTAAACAGCCCCCGCGTTGACAGGGTAGAAGTTGTTCGTCTTGGCAAGGTTCGCCGCAAGAACCTGTATTACCTCCGCGGCCTGACCGGGAAGGCAGCACGCATCAAGGAACGGCGGCTCGCATAGCGCCACCCGGGCAGACACGACGGATAGGGCCACCTGAATCGGGTGGCCCTATGTCAATTATGCTGTATTGATAATCGTTTGCATCCAGTAAACTATCTGAGTACAGTACGTTCCACGTTCACGCCCGCGTCAACGGGGAAGGACCTGGCATGACCACCGACGATGTCCGCCCGCTCGGCGAAATCCTCAGCACCCGTGAGCGCTGGGCACTCATTGTCAGCCTCATGCTCGCGATGTTCGTCGGTGCGATCGATCAGACGGTGGTATCGACGGCAACGCCGAGCATCCTCGCTGATCTGGGTGGATTTGGATTGCTCTCGTGGATGTTCACGAGCTACATGCTCGCTTCGACGGTGGTCATCCCGCTGGTCGGCAAGCTCTCGGATATCTACGGTCGCAAGCTCTTCATCATCACCGGGATCCTCATCTTCATGATCGCGTCGGCGGCTTGCGGAGCGGCACCGACGATGGTGTTCTTGATCCTGACGAGGGCGGTCCAGGGCATCGGCGGGGGCATGATCTTCGCATCGGTTTTCGCCAGCATCGGTGACATCTTCGCACCGGCAGAACGCGGCAAGTACATGGGCCTTTTTACTGGAACGTTCAGTGTTGCCAGCATCCTTGGCCCAACAGTCGGTGGCTTCCTGACGGACTCCGTGGACTGGCGCTGGGTGTTCTATATCAACGTACCGTTCAGCATCGTCGCGATTCCTGCTATCTGGATCAACCTGCCCACCCGGCGTGGCACGCGGAGGCCGAAGATCGACTTTCTTGGGGCTGCGGTGTTGTCGCTTGCGTCGGTCCTGCTGTTGCTTGCGCTTGTATGGGCTGGCGACAAGTTCGACTGGACAAGCTTCGAGATCATCGGGCTCCTGGGCGGAGCGATCGTACTCACCGCGCTCTTCGTGATGCAGGAGGCGCGCCACCCGGAACCGATGCTGCCGCTGCACCTCTTCAAGAACCCGGTCTTCGTCGTATCCAACATCATGGTGTTCGCCCTGGGTGTCGGGATGTTTGGAGTTCTCGCCTATCTGCCGACGTTTGTTCAGACAGCGCTCGGTGCATCGGCGACGGCTTCAGGTATCATCACAACCCCTCAGTCGCTGGGTATGCTCGCGGCAAGCATCGTGGGTGGCCAACTCATTTCGCGCACGGGGAAGTACAAGTTCCTCACCATCCTCGGATCGATCATCGTTGTCGGCTGCATGGTTGGGCTTGCGCGCCTGGACGTGACCACGCCGAAGACCATGATCAGCCTCAACATGGTGGTGCTGGGGGTCGGCTTTGGCCTCGTCATGCCGACGATGTCGCTCATCGTTCAGAATGCGGTGCCCTACCAGTTCCTCGGAGTGGCGAGCAGTTCGAGCCAGTTCTTTCGGCAGATTGGGACCGTGCTGGGCACGGCGGTCTTCGGAACCGTGCTCGCGACGACGTTCCACAGCGCCTTCACCGAGCAGCTTCCTGAGGCTGACCGGCAGATGCTGCCGCCGGCCATCATCCAGGAATTCAACGACCCGACGCTGGCACTCGACAAGCTGACGTTCGCAAAAGTGAGACAGGAGGTCCGTGCGCTTTCAGCAACGGACGGTGAGCGCCTGCTCGCGGATGCTGAGGCAGCGCAGAAAGAGGCGGTAGCCGTTGCGATTCGCCGCATCTTCCTGGGATCGCTCATCGTCTCCGGGGTCATGCTCATTCTGAGTCTCCTCATCAAGGAGATCCCGCTCCGGCGCGATATCCGCACGGTTGAACCCGCACCGGACGGTCAGCCGGCTCCTGACGGCCTCGAGTTCGAGGCTCCGCCCGCGATTGGGCATTAGGGACGAAGCTTAGTTTTCAACAGAGGCAATGAACGCATAGAGCGGCTGCCCGCCCGCTACGGCCTCGAGTTCGACTTCGGGGAAGAGGCGGCGAATCTCGAGCCTCGCCTCGTCGAAGGCCGTGGCAGAAACATCGTCGCCGGAATAGATGGTGACGAGCGCTCCGGGTGCGACGCCTGCGGTACGAAGCCCCTCGGTGAGTGCCTCGACCGCCGACGCTGCAGCGGCCACCAGGCGCCCATCAACGAGGGCAATGGCCTGGCCCGTTGTGATGGCAATGCCTTCGACTTTCCGGTCGGCCGCGGCGATCGTCACTTCGATCGTCCGGACTGTTGGTGCACTGGCACTCATCTCGGCCACGTTTATAGCCGCACCGACTTCGGGGTTGAAGGCGACGAGTGCTGCGACACCCTGGGGTAGTGACTCGGTGGGGACGACATGGAGCGTACAGCGCGCGAGGGTTGCCGCCTGGCGTGCGGACAGGACGACATTCTTGTGATTGGGCAGGACGATGACGTCGGGAACGGAGAGCGCATCCGCTGCCGCTGCGATGTCGCCGGCGGGCGGTTTCACGACTTCGCCAAGGTCGGCAACTTCGGCGCCGAGACTGGCGAATACCTGGTTGAAGCCTTCCCCGTGGCTGAGAGCGAGCACAGCGACCGACCGGCCGGCACCGCTCCCCGTCTCACGGAAACGGCGATGCTGGGTGTCCATGTTCTCAACCTTGAGGCGGGAAATGTGGCCCCTGCGTTCTGCTTCGGCGATGAGTGCATCTGGGTCGGAGGTGTGGACATGGATGCGGCCTGCATCGGCGTCGCCGATGACGACGACAGAACTGTTTGTCCCGGTGGACAGCCAGGCTCGAAGAGACTCGAGATCGAGCAATTGACCGCTCAATGGTTCGATGAGGAACTCCGTACAGTAGCCGAGGCTCTCGTGGATGTGGCCCTCGAGCATTGCTATTGGCTGATGGGGGATGGTGTGAACGCGCGGTGCACGACCCGAGATTGCGGCTTCGAGCCCGCGAAGGATGACACAGATGCCCTCTCCACCAGCATCGGGGACACCCGCTTCCTTGAGGGCGGGCAGCTGCTCCATCGTCGCCTCCTCCGCCTGCTCGGCGGCCGCGATGGCGTGCAGGAGCGTGGGGATGCAGGATTGTCCTTCCCCCGCATCGACGAGCCGGGAGGTGTGGGCGGCAGCAGCCTCGCTCGCGGTCCGCAGGACTGTCAACATGGTTCCTTCGTGGGGGCGACTCACCGCTGCGTAGGCCGCGCTTGATGCGCCGGCCAGGCCCCGCCCGAACCCCCGCGCGTCGAGTTGCCCGACCTCGCCAACAGCGTCAGCGAACCCGCGTAATGCCTGCGAAAGGATGACACCGGAGTTCCCTCGGGCGCCGAAGAGACCGCCCTTTGCGATTGCACCGAGCACCTCGGCTACCGGTGGTGAGTCTGCGAGCAGGGTTGCGCGGTCGATAGCCTCGCGGAGGGTCGCCGACATGTTGGTGCCGGTATCGCCATCGGGGACCGGGTAGACGTTGATTGCATCGATACTGGAGGCGAGTTCGCGGAGGTGACGTGATGCCGCGGCGAATACGGCGAGAAGGTCGCTGCCGTTGAGAAGGCCGGACGGTTCGGGGCCGGTCAAAGCGGGATGAGTCTCCTGGCACGCGTTTGGCCGGTAATGGATGGTCGTGCTAGCATCGACGAACTGATTCTCGCAGATAAGGGACGAAGAAGCATGGCAAGTGGCGCCTGCGACGTTTGCGCGAAGACCACCATGTTCGGGCGGCATATTCGCCACACGCATGGTGGACGCTGGGAACGCAAAGCGACGAAGAAGAGCCGGACGTTCAAGCCGAACGTCAACAAGCAGCGCGTGTTCGTTGCAGGCGATTGGTATCGCCTCAACATCTGCACTCGTTGCCTGCGGACACTGGCGAAGGTCTAGTTTTCGCTCCGAACAGGCAATCGAGCCGGGCCGCACTTGCAGCCCGGCTCTTTCGCGTGCTCGGGATGACCGTATCCGCGATGGCAGGGTTGTCCTGGGGCCCGGCAGAGACCGCGCGAGGGACACTCGCTGGCAGCGGGTCACGAGCGAGCGGCATGAGCAGGTGCTGACGCCAGGGCCCCGCCCATCGCGCGCGCAACCTTCATTGGGCTGATAATCTCGGGCAATGTCGTGGAGCCGGAACGTGATTGCTGCACTGACGGTCGGGCAGGCGTTGCTCGTTGGGGTGTCGTTGTACCAGTCGGTGATCACCATCGTCGGGCGGGCCGTTGGGCGGAGGACAAGGCGGCACCAGGAACTACCGGCCCCGGCGCCCAGGATTCTCGCGCTGGTTTGTGCCCGCGATGAAGAAGCGGTTATCGATCGCATCGTCACGAGCCTTCGCAACCAGGATTACCCCGCCGAGGCGTTCGATGTCGTTGTCGTGGCGCACAATTGCGCCGACAGCACGGCAGAACGCGCGCGCCGGGCCGGGGCTCGCGTGGTAGAGGCACACTCCAGCCGGCCGGGGAAGCATGCCGCGCTGGCTGCAAGCGCTGACGTTTGGGGCAACGGCTGGGAGTATGTCGCTGTCTTTGATGCGGATAGCCGAATCGAGCCGCAATTCCTCTCCGAAGTTGCGCGCCATCTGATCGGCGAGGTCGCGGTCCAGGTCGAGACGGTGCCCCATACCGTGCCGGGCGTCGTTGCAGAGGGGTATGGCCTTGGGCGACGGGCGCGAAACGCGCTCTGGTGGCGGCCACGTGAAGCGCTCGGCTACGGCACGACCATCAACGGTACGGGATTTGCTATCCGGACCGATGTCCTCCGTTCCGAGCTTGGCACTATCAGCGCGATTACCGAGGACTTGCAGCTGACGGTCCGCCTCGGTGTGCGAGGACACCGGGTTCGCTATGTATCTACAACGACGGTGGGCGTGGAGGAACCACGTAGCCTGGGTTCATCGATGCGGCAGCGGACACGCTGGGCACGGGGCCACCTGCGGGTTGTTGCGCTGGAATGGCCATCGCTCGTGATCCGGGGACTGCGAGGGGACGCGCGCGCGCTCGATCTCGCAATCTACCTTGCGATTCCAACGCGGCTCCTCACACGGACGGCCGTCACGCTGTCACTCGCCTTCGCGCTCTTGCGCCTGCCATTCGCGTTGCCGGCGGGTATCGTGACACTGGCATTCTCCGCCGAATGGGGGCTGCCGCTTATTGTGGGCCTGCGCGAGCGGATCCTGCCCGCGAACCCGAGAGGAATCCGCCTGGCATTCGAGAACGGTGTGCTCAGTCTCCTGTGGTTCCCGATAGGGCTCTGGGCGCTCGTAACCGCAGGGTCGACAGCCTGGCACCGGATGCCGCGTGCGACGGAAGAGGAGATGGATGCCACAGCAGCAGCGTGAGTACCTTTCGTCGGCTGAACGGCGGGCCGTGCTTGCTTTTGCCGCCGGGATTGCCGCGATGGTTGTCGGCTGGGGATTCGGTTTTTCGCTACGGGTTCCGCTCTGGGATGCTGACCCGGCTGTGATCGCGCGGCCGCCCGTGATGCGCGAGGTGTTCGGTACGGGCATCTCGGTGATGACGAATACGGGACTCATCATCGCCCTGGTTTCGGCTGGATACCTGGTGGCTCTCTGGGCCCTGCGCCGAGGGTTTCGCTTCGGCTTTCCGGCGGCAGTCGCCGCGAGTGCCCTTGTCGTGCTGACGCTCCTGCCGATGCGGCCCCTCGCATCTCCCGATGTGACGCATCTCGCTGCCGATGTCCGGACTCTCTGGCTCCATCACAAGTACCCGACGAGCTTCAAACATGCCCCCGGCAAGATCGATGACCCGGTGGCCCGCGAGGTGCTCGTGTACACGAACAGCCCGAGCGGCTATGGGCCGATCGCCTACGGGATAGGCGGACTCGCGATCCCGTTTGCGGGCGACGGGCTCGCGGCGAATGTCGCCGGACAGAAGTTCATTGCCGGGGTCTTCCTCGTGATCGCCGCTGCGGCAACGGGGTTTGTGGCGCGGCGGCTGGGGATGAATGCGGGCCTGGCCGCGGGGTTCGTGGGGCTCAACCCGCTCCTGCTGTTTGAGTTCGCAGGAGATGGACATAACGATTCAATCATGGTCGCGTTCGCCGTCCTTGCGCTCCTGTACTTGCTCGAGCATGAGTGGGCGGACCGTGGCATCGGCCTCGCGATCGGGTTGGGCGCGGTACTGAGCAAGTTCTCGATCATCATTGCCGCTCCGCTCGTGGTGACCTCGTGGTTTCCGCGGTTTCGCCTCCCGCTTGCGATGGCGTTCACGGCCGGGGGTATCATCGCCACGGTCGTGGTGATGTCGGGGCATGGCCCACGGTTCGCGACCCTTGGCCCTGCGACGGCCGTCTCGCTCACCACGCCGGCGAACGTGCTTTCACACTGGCTCGACCTGGGGCGACACGGGCGCGATGTCGTCGTCGGTCTTGGCTATGGCCTGTGGACGGTTGCGCTTGGTGTCATCCTCTTTCGGCACCAACTCGGCAAACCGCAGGAGCTCGTTGCGGCGAGCGCAATCGCCATCTGGCTCTTCGTGTTCCTCGGGTCTGCCGGAACCCTCCCCTGGTATCAGTCATGGTATTTGCCGTTTGCGGCGTTGAGCGGGAAACGCTGGCTCATTGCCGCCTCCATTGTCTTCAGCATCGGTGGCTTTGCGCCGATCCTCGCGCTTCACTGGACGACGGACCTCGCGCGGCAATTGAACGTCGACCGGCCCGTGGATGTGGCGGTACTCGCGCTGTGGCTTACGACGGGGCTTGTCGCCCTCGTGCTCTGGATCGTCGATTCGGGACGGGGGCCGCGGACCGGCGTGCCGACTCGCCAGGCGGCCCGGGCGCAACGACGGCGACAGGCACGGCGAACTGCCTAATCGGTGTCGGCGCTGGCTCGCCGGGTGCTGAGGACCCGGCCCCCAAGCAGGTGGCGGGCGAAGGCCAGGTATGCGCGCAGGTCCTGTGCATCCACACGCCAGAGCTCATGTGACCGGACCGGTGCATTAGCGAGGAAGTAGATCACGATGAGGGCCATTGAAACCACGTAGGCGAAGGTTGCCGCCCATGCGGCACCGCCGTAGCCCATTGCCGGGATGAGAATCACGCCGAGCGTGAGATTGAGGGTGGCCGCGACAATGCTGAACACCAGGACTGCCTGGGGCCTGCCGAGCTGCACCGTGAAGTAGTTGACGAAGAGGCCGCGTGGAGCCGAGATGATTGCGCCCAGGGCGAGAATACGGAGCGGACCAACGGCCGCCGCATACCGGGCTCCATAGAGAATACGAATCGGGATGGGAGCGATGAGTACGAGCACGATCCCTGCTATCGCCGAAAGGAGCAGTGCGTTCCGGACCGCTCGTGCGGTCAGGCGGGCCGACTCCGCGCGGCCAAGGGCAGCCACCTTCCCATATGAGGCGACTGTCACGGCTGTCGCGACAAATGCCACCCCATCAGCAAGGGCGAGTGACGAGGCGAAGATACCGGCCCCCTCCCGGCTATCAAGTGCGGCGACCATGATCTGGCCGGCCCGGGAACTCACGAGGCTGACGAATGCGACGAGCCCGGTGAAGCTTCCAAACACCGCAAGCCGGCGCATGAAGGAACGGCTCGGCCGCCGCCGGAACGTCTCTCCCCACCAGCCACGAGTGAGCCACAGTGCGAGCATGAAGCCGAGGTATTGCCCGGCGACCCATGCTGCGAGAGCTCCAGCGGCGTCGCGGTGGCCCAGCCCGACAACCCAGATCGCGAGTGTCAGCGCCCCAAGCAGTGCTGGGCCGTAGGATGCGGCGCTCCAGCGGCCGATGGAATTGACCGCGAGGAAGACACCGGCAATTGCGTTCCTCGCCACTTCGGGCACGAGACCGATACCGACGATGATCGCGATGGCGCGCATATCGCCATTGAGCAGTGCCGCAACTGCGAGCGAACCCGCGAGAAGTGCGACTCCAATGGCAAATGAGAGGACCAGGCCATTGATGAGCACCTCGCCCACCGGGCGCTTCTGGTTCGAGATGAAGTAGCCGGCAGAAGCTGCGAAGTTCGCCCCGACTCCCCCTGTTGCGGCGATGATGACCACGGCCGAGGAGTAGGCACCGCGATCGGCGACGCTCAGGGCGCGTGCCGTGATGATGCCGGCGACAATCCAGAAGATGATGCCCGAGGCCCGGTAGATCAGCGCCAACAGACTCGATCGGGCAAGCTCCACGTCCGTCATGCTAGCGAGCGAGCCGGGATGGCGCTTGCGCGGGCGTGAGGTGCGCTGGGTGAGGGAACACTGCCGCAGTGTGGCGGCACATCGGCTCCCAGCATGGACACCGCCCGGGTCTTGTGCGGGCATTGCCTCTGCTGGTTGGTGTTCCCGTGGTGGAACATCCACCGTGAGTTGCTGGGGGTACGGGAAGTCCCTCGGTAGATTCGTAACCTGCCCGCCGCTATGCTTCGAGTTCGGGCAGGGACAGGGAGAGCCCACCCGGAAGGGCTCGGGGATGGACTACGGCACGCTACGCGTCACCACGCCTGATGGGCAGGTGCGCGAATACCCGATCGACGGTCCGTCGGTCGTCATCGGTCGCTCGGAAGGGAACGGGGTCGTGATCGACCACGTCTCGGTCGGCCGCCGCCATGCACAACTGCGGATTGAGGACGACAAAGTCACCATCGAGGACCTTGGCTCGGCCAATGGGACGTTCGTCGGCAGCCAGCGTGTGCCACCGGGCCAGCAGCAGCCGATTGGTGAGCAAACGGTGCGCTTTGGCGACGTGGAGGCACGGTACCTGGCGGCCGGGGGAGGCGCCATCGATTCGCCCACCCGGGGAGCGAGCGCTGCGCCCGGGGCCGAGGCGACGATTGCCGTTTCGCTTACGTCACCCTCGGCGCCAGTTGCGGCCGGATCCACGACGACTGCAACCGTCGTTATCCAGAACCGCGGAGCGACCACAGACCAGGTCAGTATTCGCACGCTCGACCTGCCCGACGCCTGGGTCCGGCTGAGCCGCGCGAGCCTCGCGCTGGTGTCGGGCGCGCGCGATGAAGTGACGGTGGTGATTCAGCCACCACGTGAACCGCAGTCCGCAGCTGGTGAACACCCGTTCTCTGTTGCCGTCGTATCGGCGGAGAACGGACGTGAAGTCCGGGTGCTCGGTACGTTCAGCATCCTCCCGTTCGGCGGATTCAATATGGAACTCCAGGGGAACGAGGGTGACTTTCGTGTGGCACTCGAAAACCCGGGGAACTCACCGCTCGATGTCGAGTTGCATGCCGAGGACCCGGCGGGGAAAGTCGACTGCCAGGTCGAAACGCCGGAGGTGTCGCTCGCACCCGGCGAGAAGGTGACAGTCCCTGTCCGGGCGGCGCCCAGCAACCGGCCGTTGTTCAGCGCGGTGGAATCACGGTCATTCAGTGTCGTTGCCAGGCCGTCGCGGGGTGAGTCGGAGCGAACTGCTCGCGGGACCATCATGGTCAAGCCGCCGTTTCGGTGGTGGCGCCTGGCCGTCACGCCACTCATTGCGCTCATCTTCTTTGGTGGCGCCGGCGTCGGCGTCTACCAGTACTGCGGTGGGTTTGGGAAGTGTTTCTCCACAAACGACGTCAAGAGCGCGATCAAGGACGGTAAGAAGACGCCTGCTCCCGCAAGTACGACGCCGGCAACGACGGCTGTAGCATCGCCGACGCCGAGCGGTCTCTACAACGGGGCGACGGCGATCACGGTCCATTCGCCAGCAGGGAACTGCCTCTTCGTGCGCGAGTATCACACCCGCCAGGCTTCGGATCCGCGAAGCAAGAAGGTCGGGGAACTCTGCGACGGCGACAAGGTGAAGATAGTCTCGGACAAAGTCGAGGATGAGGGCTTCGTGTGGTGGACCATTGATAACGGCAAGGGGCTGATTGGGTGGGCAGCCGAGAAGCCGCTGGATGGTGGCGAGGTCTTCCTGCAGCTCTCGCAATAGTTGAGCAATTCAACGGTCCGCGGCGAACCTCATGAGTCCGGCAGATGGTGAACTCGTGAGGTTCGCCGCACAACGGTTACCCGAAGATGACCTCGAGGACCCCTACCGCGAATGCCGGTTTCTCCGCATCGATAATGCGCTGGATGGAAGGGCGGTCGAGCCGCGTGCCCCGTGGTACGCGGAGCCGAACGGTGAAGCGGAACGCCTGCCCTCGTGAAGAGCTGATTTCCGAGAGTGTTGGCTCAATGATCTCGGGCTCGAAGCCAGTGGCCACGTGGATGTAGTGGGTCAGGCCGCGGCGCGTACCTCGCCAGTGATAGAGTTCGGCAGCGTTGCGGATGAGGTCACGGCGGCGCTCTTCGGGCCAGTTCTCGTCCATCACGACTCCAAGCCATGAGCCAAGCCAGGGGAGGATGCCGGACGGTGCGGTCGCGGGGTCGAAGATGTCGGAAATGTTGGCGATGGTGCGCTCGATGGGGCTCAGGATCGCTTCGAAGATGAGCAGGTACCGTGCCATGAAGTCGTTGCGGCCGTAGATTGCCGGCAGGTACTGGAGATAGCTGCTCCGATCGGTCGGTACGCCCGGCGGCCAGGCCTCATCCGGTGGCTCGTGCCGGTCCGTTCCAGCGGGGAATGCTGGGCCGCCAGGACCGTCGCCGCCGCCCGCCGGGTGGACCGGGCTGCCGCCAACGGGCGAGAGTGAGTCTGCACCCGGTGTCGCGGGAACACTCCCGGTAGTGACTGGCCCAAGAACACCAGGTGGTGGCGGCGCCTCTCTTGTGCTCATCAGAATCGGTCTCGCTGGGCAATGCTGACGGTGTGCTCATAGCTCAGCAGGAGAACATCCTCGGCCAGGGTGATCTTCTGGCCGGCGGCTCGTGACTGGCCGGTCTGGATGTCGACCTGGTAGAGCGTCACGTCCTGCGCGTACTCCACCCCGGGCACACCCTGGACAACGGATTGCATCTCGGAGAGATAGAGGTCGCGGCCAAACGGCCAGCCGTTGCCATCGGGCCCGCCCACGAGCGGGTCGAGGTAATCGAGGATGCGGTCGTGTACATCCTGGCGGACGCGCTCCGCGACGGCGTTGCGTTGCGCAACGATCGTTGCATCGATGGTAACGCCGACGTAGGCCGGGCCATCGACGGCGAGATGGGTGCCGAGCAGTCGGCGCTCATCGAGGAACCGTTTGACTTCGTCCAGGAGTTCGGGGTCGGGTTGGAGTGCCTGGATGGTGCGCGGGTGGTCGCGAGGGACGGTCGGCACGATGAGGAGTTCGACGGTGCCCGCGGGAACTGAACTCGTGTTGAGTTCACTGCGTGCCTGGATACAACGTGCCCGTGCGACCCGGCGAGAAGCTTCCTTCGCGAGGAACTCGTAATCCTGGGCGGTGACGGCGCGTCCCTGTGATTGGAGGGCCTGCGGCGCCCGGAACTTGGCAGCATCGAGCGACTCAGCATCGAGGCCGCCAGCAGCCGGCTCGAGGTTTGTAACGCGCGCCACGTATGGAATGCTCGAGGTGAGGACGTTCAGGGTATTCGCGCCAACGTTACCGATGTTCCCGCCACCATAGCGGTATCGTGTCATGCGGATTGCCGATCCGCGGGGAGGCGTCATGCCGTAGGGACGTTCTGAACCGGTGGGTTGGCGGATCGTTGGCGCAAAGCTGATGGTGCCGGTCACGCCATCGAGGCGATAGCAGCGATCTTCGTAAGTCGTGCTCGCAAATGAGTCGACCTCGGTCCAGGGAATCCAGTGACCGGGCTCCTCCTCGATCTCGATGTACTCCCCATTACGCCGTGGAAGGACCGGGGTTTGCGTCAGCTTGAACGTCTCGCCCGGATTGCCGGAGCCACGGCCGAGCACCTCACCGATGATGACGCTCGAGTGTGTGGCCCAGGCGTAGCCGCCGAGTGCTGTGGGTTCGATCGTGTCGATCTTGGGCGATGATGAATAAGTTGGCTGACGGGGCCTCGGTTGGAGGACGCGAAGCCGCAGCCAGAACGCTTGCTGGCGCAGGAGAATGCGTGTCTCCATGGCCTGGGGAAGCCGAAGCACCACGTTTCCGGGCTGGTTGAGGCCACCGGTCTCATCACGCTCGACGATGCAACGGGTCCAACCCTGGACATCACCGCACCAGGCCTCCCAACCGAGTGGTGCGTCCTTCGGGTCGACGCCGATGCCTTCGAGGCGGCTGTCGATATCGAGGGCGACCACGTGGGCGCTGAGATTCTCGGCGAAGCCAAAATAGAGCGCGTCGCCGGGCAGAGGCCGGGCCTGAAAGGCATCGAAATACTCACCATGGATGCCAAGCCGCTGGGTGTAATCGGTGAAGGTTGCGCCGTCGCTCGAGAACAGGCAGCGAACGAGGGTTGGCGGCCAGATAACGAGGTCCTCATCGGTCGCGAAGACGATCGCCGGCCGGCCGGGCGCGGTGAGAGTTGCAGCTTCGGTGCCGCGGGCGATGGTTAGCGGCCCCGGTTGTGCTGCCGAAAGCGCGAAGCTGAGGCGTGTGCGTGCAGCGACTGGCTCCTTCATGGAGATTCCCAGCAGATCCATGAAGCGGAGATACGCCTTGTCGGGTACGCGATTGAGGCGATAGAGGAGGAGGTCGGTCATCCAGGCGAAGAGCTCGATGAGCGTGACGCCGGGGTCCGAGAGGTTGTGGTCGGTCCATTCAGGGCAGTAGCGAGGGATGAGGCGCTTTGCCTCGTTCACCAGGTCCTGGAAGTGGCGATCGTCGAGTTGCGGATCGGGTAGCGGCATCGTCTGTCCCGGCCGTGGCCGGCTACTCCTCCCGGATGAGATAGAACGGATAGACCAGCGTACGCTCATCCTTGGTGGCGCGGACACTGTAGGTGATGAAGATGAGGAGCGTGCCCTGTGCCGGGTCATCCTCATCGGGCCGGACCGTGACGTCCAGCACGTCGATGCGGGGCTCCCACCAGCCGAGGGCCTCCTGGACGAAGCGCTTGGCAAGCCCGAGGGTGTCGCCGGTTGGGGGATGAAACACGAGTTCGTGAATCCGGCAACCGAAGTCGGGCCGCATCACACGCTCACCCGGGTGGGTTCCGAGGATGAGCGATATCGATTCATCGATATCATTCACACCACCGGAAAGCGCCAGGGTCCCGGCTGCACCCGGACCAACCGGGAACGTCCAGCCGCGACCAATGATCTCGCTGTGCTGGTCCATCCCAGCACGATAGTCTACGCCATCTCCTGCCATCTCACTGTCCTCTCGAATTGCCCCGGAAGTACCAGCCATGTCGCTAGTTGATCATGACCATGCCGCCCTTGAGTGCGAGTTGTCCGGAGCCGTTGACCTCGACCTGCGGGCCGCTCGCCTTCAGGGTTGCACCCCCCTTGAGCTCGAGCTGAGCGTCAGCCGAGACCTGGATATTCGTTGCGGTGAGCTTGATGGTCTGGGATTTCAGATCGATTTCCGTTCCCGATTCCACCGTTATCTTGCTCGAGGTCACGTCGATTTCAACCTTGTTGGTCCCGTTGCCGTCGGCGACCGTGATCTTCCCACTGCTTGCATCGTCGAGTTCGACCTTGAGGCCCTTCACGGTCACGATCGTGATCTTTCCCGCATTGTCGGTGTCATCGAACGTGACCGTGTGGCCCGTGCGCGTCTTGAGAATGCGCAACTTCACGGCCCCGCCTGCAACCACCTTGTCGGTCGTCTCGGGTGTCTTGTCCTGTCCATTCCACAGGGTGCCAAGGATGAACGGGCGGCTCGGGTCACCATCCTCGAAGGCGACAACAACTTCGTCGTTGACCTCGGGCAGGAACATGAATCCACGATCATTACCGGCCATGGGGGTCGCAAGACGTGCCCAATCAGACTCGAGTGAGTCATCAAGCGTCGGGAACTTCAGTTTCACGCGCCCGAAGCCGTCCGGGTCGGCGTTGTTGGTCACGAGCCCAATCGTGAGGCCGTAGCGCCTGGTGGCCGCCCTTGCCAGGTCGTTCTCACCCACTCCACGGAGGATGAGGTCTGCGGTAGTCTCGCCTTCGCCGTTGTCGACCTCGAAGTGGGTGCGATAGCCGCTCACCTGGTCGAACCTGTGGATTGCGCGCGTGACGAAGTACTTGCCGCTGAACTTTGTCCCGACGTTGGTGACGTTGAGTACGCTCCCGGCCTTGATGTTGGGATTCCCGGTGATCTCGCCGTCGGCCTGGGCGTACCCGCTCGCGGAGCGCGTATTGAGTGCCTTGGCAAAGGCGTCCGCCTCACTCTGGTCGACCGGCCCCACGCGCTCGAGGAGCCACGTTTTCTGGCCGAACGCAGTTTGCGCGGTGGCCGGCCCGGCCGTGCTCACCGTACTGATCACCTCGGAGGTTTCGGCCGTGCCCTGGCCCGCGATAGCCTGTTTGTTCGCGACATCCCAGCCACGCACGTGCACGGTGTTCCACTGGCCGATCGAGGTAAGACGGGGACGGAATGAGATAAGATCCTGGCCATATGTCACAGTGATTTCCGTCCCCTTGGCAGCGGAGGCGGACTTGAACACGAGCTGTGAATCATCCACGCGGAGAATGAATCCCAGTTGGCGCGCCAGCGACTGGGCGAACTCATAGTCAGTCTGGTTATCCTGCACGAGATACTTGTGCTGGGCAGTTGTGCTGGCTGTGCTGGCACTGAGGCCGGAGCTACTCGCGAGCTGGCTAACGACGTCGCTAAACGTCACGTTGAGGAACGTCTTGGTATTCCTGGTGCGCATCATCCGATGCGACTTGTCGTAGGCCCGGATAACGAAGGATACGAACCCGGCAGAATCATATTCAGGCTCGAGCGAGGTGATTTCACCCTTGAAGATCGAGCCGGTGGCCGATTGCTGACTCCCGATGCGCTGCTCGCTAACCGATATCTCAACCGATTTGCCAATGGCAATGTTGCTCGAATCCAGCATGAAGAATTGTGGGTCATAGAACCGCATCAAGCACATCGATGGCATAAACAGGGCGTCATCAACCTCGATTGATGCGATCTGTAGTTGCCATTCCTGGGAGAGCGGTGATCCATTGATCTTGACTGTAAAGTCGGAGCCAAGGGTTACGGTCGGCATGGCTAGTTCGCCAACGGAGGCAGCGACAGCTGCATGCCCGGTGCAAGCCGCCGGGGATCGTCGATATGGTTGGCTTCGGCAATGTGGCGCCAATGGCGTGGGTGGCCGTACTCGCGGGCGGCGATGATATCCAGTGTCTCCCGCTCCTGCACGGTGTGAACACGCTGGCCCGAGGTTCCACCCGAGGTTGGGTTCTGGCCCGGGTACGTACCTTCCGCTTCTACCTGGCGGAGCCGCAGCTTTACCTCGGCCCGCGTGGGTGTCCCATCCGATAGAAAAAGCGTGAACTTCTGGGTGACGGATACGACGACCGCCTTGAAGCTCCAGGTTTGGCCCCATTGGAACTCAACCTGCGGAGGGGCGCTACGACCCGTGTTCGCATCTACCTTGTTCTTATTGACGAGTGCGAGCTTCCAGACCTTATTGGTGTACTGGGTGCGCACGTCCTGGCCACTCGTGTGGGTATCGAAGAAGAGATCGATTGTCAGGTCAGCGGACTTTCCGCCGCCGAACTCGAAGAAGCCCGGGACGTCGGTCCCCTTGGTCACCTGTTCGGCCCACGTGTTTTCCTTCGTGAACTCATAACTCGGTGGATTGAACATAACGTCAACCGCTTCATTTGTGTCCAGGTTCGTGAGCTTGGCTTTCACAAGGGTCATCGCGGGATTCCTCCTCGCCGCTGGGCGTGTGACATCGCTACATCACCCCCCGTGAGCGCTCACGCTCGACCCGGAGGCGGCGGCGGATCTCCCGCCAGACGTGCTCGGTGATCGCCGACAGGTCGCTGCCCGCAGGTGTTTCCTGGTTTCCTCCCGGCGCGGCGTCGCCGGCAGGGAGCACTCGGTTCACGATCGTCTCGGAGAACTGGCCTACCGCTTCATGCCCGCCGAACTCGGGCGTCCGTTGGACATGCGGGGCCAACGGCGCCGCCGATGCAGCAGGTGGAGTTGCGGCTCGTGCTGGCGACTGCAATGTAAGTGGTGTGGCCGGCCGGGCAAACTCAGCTGCATGGTTTCGTGTTGTCACCTGGTCGGCAAACCGCTGCAGGGCAGCTGGCCCGGAGCCCTCAGCCCATGTGAGATCTGGAGTGAACGTGGCTCCGGCGGGGGCGTAAGGGGTGGTGGCGGGCATGGCCGGGACGGGAGTGATCGCTGGCGCCCCGCTAGCCGGTGCTGCGGGCCGGGCTATGGTTCGCAATACTCGCTGCGTCGCTGGTGATGAGGCGCTCGGCGTCTGAGCAGGGTGGCTCGCAGGCGTCGTCTCCGGAGTCGTGGAAGTGAGAGGCACACTCGTGGTGAGTCGCCCCCCGGGCTGGTGGGCCGCGGCCTGAATTCCCGGGGTCGCTACTGGTAATCCAACGAGGCCACCAGGGTCGTTCGTGTCCGCTTCTGCCGGCGGGAGTGCTGCGAGGGGTAATTCCATGGCGGGCGGCTGCGCCGTTGCATCTGCGATAACCCGGGAGATGGTCGTCGGCGACGTCTCGGCCAGTGTCTCGGTGCTCGCCGACAGCCTCGCCAGCGGCCGGGGTGATGTTGGCAAGGGCATGGATGCGCTCTCACCCATCGTGGAGGGCACGGCAGCGTGTCGCTGGACATCGCCAGGCGATGATGGCGGGTGCGCAGGTGGGTGAGAAGAGCGAGGAGTGGCTACAGTATTCAGTTCGTCACTTGACGTAAACGTTGCACTGGCTGGGACCGAACGTACGACAAGGGGCGTCTCGGGGCGAGGTATTGCCGTGGAGGAGGGGCGGTCGGTCGTCGGTGCATCCTGTCCTGGTGGAGTCATTGGAGCCTCAACGGATAGGAGCGGCTCACGCAGACCGGGCTGAGGTGCCTGGCGTGTTCCGGGAGGGGCGGCAGCAGTGGTGCCCGCCTCCGGATGACGTCCCAAAGTGTCGGAGGTAGTACCGGGTAGGGGCGGTTCATTCGCCACAACCGCCCGGCCGGCGTGGAGCGCAAGGTCGGGCGTGACTGCCGGCCCGGCACCAATAGCCGCTCGGCCCGGGGCAACCGGCATGTCCGCGCCGGGTGAGTCGGCGAGCGGCAACGTGGACGGCGGCCGGTCAGCGGCAGGGCCTCGTGATATGGTGTTGCCCGGTGCTGATTCGGTTGCACGCTGAACGCTTGCCGGAGCTGAATCCGGGGAACTGCCCGTCATGGTGAACTCGCCAGGCCGGTGACCGATGTCGCCCGGCGATGCTGCCGAGGGACCATCGACAACTGCGCGTCGAAGCTCGAGCGGTATAGCGTCGGAATCGTGCGCATCCTCGGGCGGGTTCGTGGCGACGACGCCGGCCGACCACCCGGGTGAACCCGCTGCTGTCGTGGCGCGCGGGAGTTCCGGCGTGCTCGTGACACCAGCACCATCCGCGTCGCGCGCGATGGACGGCGAGTCAATACCAGCGCTCGCGGGCGGTGTCGGCAGGTTGGAATGGGTAGGAGAGGCTGAAGGTTCGTTGACTGCGGCGGTAGGATCAGTATCAGCGGCCCGGGTGATCCTGGCCTGGCGTGTAAGCTCGAGGCTCGGCAAAGGAGCGCTCTCCGGGGACGACCCGGTGACTTGCTTGCCGGGCGCCACATCGGACGAAACCGTGGACCCTGTGCTTACCTCAGCCGTCGCCGGGGGGATTCCGGGGGCACTTCGCTCTGCGGGCCCGGCGGACGGTACTGATGATGTGTCGGTCCGACGGGATATCGCGGGAGACGGCGGAGCGGCAAGTGGTGCGCGCCGCTCGCCCGACGGTGACGACGAGCGGGATTCGCTGACGAGCGATTGGGAAGCGGGTGAATCTGGCCGGGGAGATTCGGTCGCGCGACTGATCCCCGGTGAATCGGTGGAAGCAGTGCCACTCCCGCCGGTGACGAGTGGCAGGTCACTGGCTACCGCTCCGGCCGTGGGAGAGACCGGAGTAATGGGATGCGGTAGCTCCGGAGCCGCAGCGATGCCGGCATCATCGCCTGTGGCAGCCGAGAGTGGGAGCGGAGACGTATCAACGGTGCGCGCAATCGCAGGGGCCGCATCGGGGGTCACGGCTTCACTACCGGGTATCGCGGCCAGCCCTGTTGACGCCAGGACCTCCGGGGTAGTGCTCCTCTCGCCGAGCGGTGGTCGCATCTCGCCTGGCGCAGCACTCGTCGAACCTGTCGGAGCAGTGGATTCTACCCCGTCCGCTGCACGTGACTCGTGCGATAGCGGCCCAGGAGTGGCCGGAGTAGCAAGTGCGAGGTCGGGCTCCGGAGTACGTGCGCCGGCCGGGCTCACCGCAACGGCAGTGGACTCATCAGAGGTGCGGTAGGTGTCTTCGGCCGTTGGCGCTGCTACCGTTTCACGAGGATCGGGGTTCGGGGTCGCAGCTGGCAGGGCCCCCTCGGCCGGGCTCGCCGCAGCGGCAGTGGACTCATCTGAGGTGCGATAGGCGCCTTCGGCCGTTGGCGCCGCCACCGTTTCACGAGAACCTGGGTCCGGGATGGCAACTGGCGAGACTGCCTCGGCCGGGCCCGTCGTGCCGGGCTGAGGTGCAGGGGCAATGCGAACGTTCGGCTCGGCTTGCCGCTGTAGTGAAGGCCCGGCCAGCGATCCTGTCAGCGGTGGTACGACCATCGGGGATGCAGTTTCGTCGGATCGGGATGCTGCTTGAATCTCGCGAGCCGGTGAGGGAGATGGAGCGGCGGGTATTTCGGTTACGGTCTCCGAGGCAATTGCCCGATGGATCGCCATCCCGTCCTCTCGCGGCGTTGCAGGAGGTTCAGCGAGAGTCAGTTCTGGTGCGGCACCTCCATTGGGTGGCACGAATGCGGCCACAGCCTCGGATACCGTCGTGAGCGGACCTGTGGGCCGGGCGCTGATGGCCTGCGGCGTCCCCGGTATGTCCATGGCTCCGGCCACACCGGTGGAGTGTGAGGGAGGCTCGTCGTTGGCGGAAGGCGGCCCGGCAACGGGCGGTGCTGCTCCGCCGGACGGCTCGACTGGTGACGGTGACCGTTGTGCGGCGAGCCCTCCGCCGGGGCCGTTGTCGAAGTCGTCGTTTGCCGCGTAGCGCTCGGCAAGGGTGAGAGCCGGGCTCTCCGGCGGTGGAGACTCGGAACGAATCGCACGGGGCCCGCTGCGGAATGACTCGATATTCGTCGCGGTTCCGCTCACGTCCGACGGAAGGCGCAGAGGCGGTGGTGCAGGGCGCGACGGCTCGGCTGCTCGGTCGATCGCAGGCTGGGGGTTCGCCCGGAATGTATCGGCCGGCACCGAACGGCTCACCAGCGGCTGGCCGGGTGCCGGGGGCCGCTCGGTGCCCTCATGGGCGCGGGCATCAGCGAAGCGCCTCGATGCGGGCGGAGGAGAGGGTACGGTGTCCACGGGCGGCTGAGCCGCCCGGCGGCCGAGCACGTGGGAGCCAGGAACATCCGGAAGATTGAGGCGCTCCGGCGGTGTGGCCGGACCGAACTTCGGGAGCGCAGCAGGGCCGAACGGTTGGAAACCGGTGGGTGCGGCCGATTCGGACGGGCGCTCCCCGAATGGCATATCGAGGGCGCGGCCGACAAGCAGTGCCTCAGGCTCGGAGAAGCTCATGAGTGTGGAAAGGTCGCGTGGCCGCAGCGGTTCGACGGAGTGTGTCGAGGCGAGATCATCACCCGTACGCATCACGTCGTGCGAGACGGGCTTGTCCATCACGCCGCCTGCGAGATGCGACGCCTCTCGCAGGAAGGCGGCCATATCCCCAAGCCCGCCGCCATCACCGAGAAGACCCGGGCGTGCATCGTCCCAGAGGCGGTTCACGAGACTGCGATGGAAATCCGCGGCGGTTTGCAGATCCTCTGGCGCGGCTGGTTCCCGCTGCTGCGGGCTCACAATCCGGGCAACAACGGGCCGTGGTGCGGCCTGTTCAGTCGCGGCGCGAGTGACTTCGCCGCCACGGTCCAGGGGCGAGGGGGCAGGTTCGCTGCCAGCATGCTCAATCGCGCCGCCCCCGCCCTGCGAAGTCGGCTGCTGGTTTCCGCCGAACGGCCACCATCGCGGCATGTGTTCCTCAGTTTCTATGGCGTCCCGAGCGTGAGATCGCCGAATGCGAGTTCGAATTCTTCGACAGTGACGGCCGTTGACCCAGCGTCGAACTTTGGGCCCGCCCACTTGACCGGGTAGGCGTTTGCAAGGTTCCAGCGCTGGACGACGGTCCCGTCAGGTTTGTACTGGGTGATAGAGACGGACTTCAGGTGCGAGGTCTTGTCGGTGGCTGTTGCAATATTCGAGAACCATGTCCACATGGCGCTTGTCCCCGTAACACCACGCTTGAGCTGGACATTCCCGTAGGTGGTGCGGCCCGGGAGCTTGTGGGAGTAGGTATTGAGGCCGCCTTCTTTGTACTCGAATATCTCGACCTGGCCGCCGAGGCCGCTGCACTCTGTGAAATAGGCGTTTTCGATTCCGTCGATCTCGACGGAGAACTGGAAGCCGGTCATCGGGTCGTTAGGCATCAGTTCTTCCTGTCAGCGCTGTTCATTGAGCCGCTTGTTGATGGCAGCCACCTGTTCGACCCAGCGGCGGCGTTCGGAATGCTCCATGTTGAGAAGTTCGTCTGGTTGCCAGTGGAAATGAAAGGCAAGGTAGGCTACCTCCTCGTAGAGTCGGTCGAGGGGGTAGCCTGCGATCCCCCCAGGCTCGCGATATCGACCTCCACTTCGCTCCCGCAGCCCGGGCACTGTGCTGTCACGATCGATGTTCCTCGTTCGTTGAGCTGGCGATAAAGACGCTGGAGATAGGCAAGGTCGCTGGTGTAGAGCCGTTCAATGTCGCCGGTGGCGATATTGGTGAGTGGTCCCAGGCGGGTGATGACCCGTGCGAGCAGGATAATGACGAGGTACGCCTGGTTGTTGCGGACACGAGGGTCGCGCAGTGGCTCGATCTCGTCCATGGCTGTCGCGAGCCGCATCGTGCCAGTCTTGTGGAGACGGCCCTCGCTATCCACGAACCCTCGTGGCAGAGTGAACTCGAACTCGGTCTGCACCGCTGTCACAACCACACGCCCCGTATCCAGTTGTCATGCGAGAGAGGGCGAGGGACGCTCATGCGGCCTCGCCCTCTCCCAGTTGTCCGCCGGGGTTCCTCAGAGCGAGGAACCTACTGAACGCGCCGCGTCCCCTCGTGGGTGATGACGACCTCTTCGACGCTCACTTCGTTCCCATCAGCCTTCGGCGCGGGGCCGGTCACCTTGGAAGGCCAGGCACGGTCAAACGTCCACTGGGCAACAGGAGTGCCCATCGAATCGTACATTGTGATCGCACCATCGTGGCGGGCAGATTCGATGTTCCCGTCTTCGACTTCCTTGCGCCACTTCCAGATATCCATCTCCGCCGTGATGCCACGCTTGAGGGTGATATCCCCCCACTTCAGGCGACCAGGGATCTTCCGTACGGCCTGGCCTTTGCCGTTGCTCTCCATGACCTTCTGCTCGATCACTTCATTTTCCGAGCCGATACCGGAGACCTCGGTGAAGTAACCACTTACCTTGCCCTGGATCTCGAGGGCGAAATTAAAACCTACCAGTGGATCTGCTGCTGCAGGCACGATGCGTACTCCTCTTACTTGGTCCTGGCCCGGTTACCCTAGGCCTCGGGGGCGTATTGGCCGATTCGGAAGATGATGAACTCGGCAGGTTTGACGGGTGCGATGCCGATATCCACAAAGAGCTGCCCGGCGTCCCGCGTTTCTTGCGGGTTGTTCTCTTCATCGCACTTCACGAAGTAGGCCTGATCGGGTGTTGCGCCGAAGAGCGCGCCACTCATCCAGGTTCGCTTCAAGAAGGCGCCGACATCACGCTTCATCTTGAGCCAGAGCATCATGTCGTTTGGCTCGAAGACGGCCCATTGCGTGCCGTAGTAGATCGACTTTTCGACGTAGTTGAACAGGCGGCGCACGTTGAGGTAGCGCCACGACGGGTCGCTGGAGAGCGTCCGCGCGCCCCAGACACGGATTCCACGGCCGGGGAAACTGCGAATGCAGTTGACGCCTACCGGGTTGAGCACTCCCTGCTCAGATGGGGTGAGCTGCAACTGGAGGCCGAGGACACCGCGGATAACCTCGTTCGCGGGAGCCTTGTGCACACCGCGCTCGCTGTCGTTGCGAGCCCACACGCCGGCCATGTGGCCCGATGGGGGCATCTGCATCGTGGTTGCGCCGCCCGGGATCGGGTTCGCGACCTGGATCCACGGGTAGTACATCGCGGCGTACTTCGAGTCGTAGCCGGCGCCCGTCATGCGCCAATCGTAGGCTTGCTTCGCGTTGAGCCCGGGGAGCGGGTCGATGATCGCTACACGGTCACCCATGCGCTCGCAGTGGGCGATCATGGCGAGCTGGATAGCCTTCACCCCATCCTCGTCGAGGGTACCAGCCTCGTACGCACCGACCACGTCGGGAGCGCAAACCATGGTGACCTGGTCGATGGCCTCGAGTCCGCCAAGGCCGCTCCGGGCGGCGACGTCGCCTTCATAGTGCGATGGGTGAACCGGCACCAACGCGGCGTTCGAGGTAGCGACAAGTGAGTAGCTCCCCGTCGCAGGGGCGCGCTCGGGAAGGGCGAGCCCCTTGGTGGCGACTTCCTCGAGGGTGATGAGCTGGGACTGCTTGTTGACGACCTCGAGTGCGTTCTTTGCACCACGGGCCATGGTCAGGCCCTCGAACTTTTCTTCCTGGGTGCCCTTCTTCACCGTGATGGTGAAGCTCTCCTCCGGGCCGTCGGCAACGTCGACGCTGATGCCCTCTGCTCCGCTCTCGCGGGCAATGGCCTTGAGCGTGACGGGTGCGCCCGACGCGCGCGATGCTATTTCGGCAATTGCTGCTGGCGGTGCGGCGTCGGCCGCTGCTTCGTCGCCAACGCGGACGACGAAGGCGAGTGTACCGCCGTTGTTGAAATAGCCGTAGACAGCAGGTGCGAGGTACGCGCCGGGGACAAAGCCACCGAACGTTTCCACGAACTGGGTCCAGTTCGCGCACATCACTGTCTCGCCGATCGGGCCTTTTTCGGCAACGCCAAGGAAGGCGGCCACCGCCGTACCTACGCCCTCAATGGGCTTTGGTCCGCGGTCGACCTCTTCGACGTAGACACCCGGGGTCAGATACGCCGTAGCCAATGGTTTCTCCCTGTCTCCCTGATTACTTGCTGGAAGCGCCGCGTGATTCTAACAGAACCGGCGCACGTTTCGGCAAGTTCGTTTCGGTACCGCAAACAAAATTGCCACTCGGTCTACACTTCGATGCGGTATTCACGCGATGGTACGTTGATGGATCGTTCTGCGACTGGCAAGTCTGCGGCCTCAACTCGTACCTGGTATGTCCCCCTTCCCAGCCGGTCGAATACGAACTGGCCATCAACATCTGTACGCACGCTCGTCCCGACTCCCATGAGCGTCAGCAGTGCGTGCGCAATTGGTTCCGTGGGATTCCCGCGCCGGTGAACCAATCCAGCGACACGAGGCCTGATTTCGGGCTCTTCGCTGGCAGGGCCGGCCCCGCTGAAACGGATCTCCTGCTCAGTCACGAGTGGCGAAGTCACGACCCGGTCGGTGCTCACCGGTACCGTTGCCACCCATGCAAGTGAGGGCCGGGCGTCGTTGTCGAGTACGCCCCAGAGGTCGACCGGCTTCATCACGGAATCGGGCGGCATGTTCCGGAGATAGATTTCGTAACCGCAGTCCACCATTTCGCCGCGTTTCAACTCGGGTGGCAGGCGATCGTACCGCAGCATCGTGCGGAGTGAACGGGCAAGAATGCGGTGCTCGTCCGCTGGCTCCTTCGTCCACGCCGTGAGCATGTAGAGGAGGTCAAACCGGCGGGCGGGGAACCGGCGGGAGCCTGTCCCGTCCGTGTTGTTGCGCACGGTGTTCTGGTCGGTGAACCGGAAATCGGTTCGCTCGCGGATGTCGGCAAGGAAGAGGTTGATCGTCGGCTTTGAGAGCCGGCCGGACCACTCCCGCGTCGGGCGTTCGAACGCGATGTCGACTTCGCCGCCGACGATTGGGAGGTCGGTGGTCAGCAGTTCACGCAGGGATTCATCGACGTCGCTAAACACGCTCGCGCACCTCCAGTTCCGGCTCGGACTTGCTTAGTGCTGGTGCCCGATTTCTTCGGCCAGGCGTTGGGGGCTCCCGGAGGCGATAGTCTGAGCCATGCTATCGGCCTCGTGCTCACTCTCATCGCCGGCGGCGCCCACGTGCATACCGCCGCCACCGCCACCGCGTTGTTGAACGACGTGTGTCAGTTCGTGCGCCAGAAGGTTGGAGTCCGTTGGGCTACTGTCGTTCCGGAGGAAGATGTCACTTCCCGTGGTGAACGCCTTCGCCGTCATGGCCCGGTTGAGACTGTCGGCCTCGGTGCCGGTGTGCACGCGAACGTCCTCGAAGGAAGTCCCGAAGGCACCTTCCATGTTGCGGCGGATACCGTCTGTCAGGCCAGAACCACCGCCGCGCTGGCTATTGATGCGGTGCTGGAGGTCGGCATCGACTGGTCCCCCTTCGAGCCCGATGCGCGGAGCTTCCTCCGTCGCTGCTGAGCGCTGGAGGGAGCGATCGTGCTTCGCCATCAACTCCTCGCCCTCATCTTCGGCCCCCTCGGATTCGCGCTGGAGCGAGGGGTCATGCTTCGCCATCAACTCTTCGTCCTCGTCTTCGGCCCCTTCGGATTCGCGCTGGAGTGAGGGGTCGTGCAGGGTCTGGAGTTCGTCTTCGTCGTCGGCGGCACGTTGGGCGAGCACAGGATCGTGCTTCGCCATCAACTCCTCGTCTTCGTCTTCGCTGGCCTCCGATTCGCGCTGCGCGAGCATGCGTGCCACCTGGGCATTCCCGATCTGCCGCTGAAGCCGTTGCACTGGATGTTCGGCGGGAGAAGTTAGGGCGGGTCCGTTGGTATCGCTGGAACTCCGCTGGCGTAGGCGCTCCGAATCAAGCTGCATAAGTCTCGTGTCGGGCATGGTCTGCCTCCTGTCCCCTCTGCTGACCGCTTATCATAGCCGCTTCCATATTGCCACTACCAGCGGAAATTTAGTTACGCTGTTACGTGCGTAGATACTCCACGTATTCACCGAACTCGGTGGCGGTCACCATCCGGCCGAGTTTTTGGTACTCGCGGCGGACTCCTCGGATGAAATGCTTCATTTCGACGCCGGTCCCATCGGTCGCGGCGAGAAACGCAGCAGACAGCACGACGTTGCGGATGTTGCCGCCGGCCAGCTTGAACTGCCGGGCAAGGAACCCCAGGTCGACGTCGGTGGCGATGGGCATTTCGGCCGGGATGGTTGCCTGCCAGATACGGCGGCGGTCATCCTCATCCGGCATCGGGAAGTCGACGACAAAGTGCATGCGCCGGAGGAACGCCTCGTCGAGGTTCATCTTCAGGTTCGTCGCAAGAACCACCACACCGGCATAGGCTTCGATCTGCTGGAGCAGGTAGGCCGTCTCGATGTTGGCATAGCGGTCGTGGGCATCCTTCACCTCGGAGCGTTTGCCGAAGAGGGCATCTGCTTCGTCAAAGAAGAGGACCGCGTTCGATGAGCCCGCTTCCTTGAACACGCTCGCGAGGTTCTTCTCCGTTTCGCCGATGTACTTGGAGACGATGCCTGACAGGTCGATCTTGTAGAGATCGAGACCGAGTGTGCCGGCGATGACGTCGGCTGCCATGGTCTTACCCGTCCCGGAGTTGCCAGCGAAGAGGGCGACGAGGCCTTTGCCCATCGCGAGCCGGCGGCCCAGACCCCAGATGTCGTAGACGAGGTGGCGGTGCTCGACCTGCGCGCAGATCTCCCGCAACTGCTGGCGGGCGTCCTCGGGGAGGATGATGTCGTCCCAGCGGTAGTTTGGCACGATCTTCTTCGCCAGGTCGTTGAGGATCGGCGTGGATTCGGACCGGGCCGCGGCATAGAGGTCGTTCGCCAGGACCACGGGATGGTGCGGGTCGCGGCGGATGGCCAGGCCGCGGGCGGCACTTGCGGCATCGATGATCCGGTTGGTCTCGAGCCGGAACTTCCCCGCGACGGCGTCGAAGTCGGCCGGACCGAGCGCATCCTGGTCGTGGAGTTCGGCCGCCCAGAGCCGGCGCTGTGCCTCGAATCCCGGCTGCGGGACTTCGAGGCTGACACCCGCCCAGCCGATTGGCTCGGAAGAGGCGAGGATGACGAGTTGCGCGAGAGGGGCCGAGCGGACTACGTCTCGGACAGAGGCGATGACTTTTTTCTCGAGCCCACTGAGGTTGAGGAGGATTGCAGAGCGCTGGAGTGCGGCCTCGCGCAGGGCCCGGCGTAGCACCGGCAACGCTTCGCCGTCGCCGATGAGAGGCCCGAGACGCACCGTGATCAAGGCAAGGGATGCACCGGCGGCAAGAGTTGCTGCGCAGATGGTCATCTCGCCCATGTCGCTGCCGGAGAGGGCGACGACAGGAGGTTCGAGCGATGTGGCAGGGAGGCCAGCGAGATTCGCCACCTGGCGTCCGAGAGCGAGTTCGCCCGGTTCCCGTGAAGGCGGAACCGCAACGGGGCCGGTGTGTTCGGCGAGCCGCTCGTCGACTGCATCGCTACCGAGCAAGAATGCAGCAATTCGTGGGTCGAGGGCGATGAGGCGAGCGCGCAACGGCGTCTGCGGTTGGCCCGGCTCGTCGTGCAGCGTAATGAGCCCGAGGCGGCGCAGCGGCGCCTGGGCGTCGAATGCACCGAGGGCGGCGAGCTGGCCGTTCTCACCGGCAAGCAGGCGGACTGCGAGATCGACGCGCGGGCGCCGCTTGGTGACATCATCCTGGACGTACCCGATGAGCCGCTCGACACCCAGGTCCGCCTCGGAGGCGAGGCAAATGAGGACAGCTCCAGCCTCGAGGGCGGACAGCCCCGCCACGCGGCAGAGGTGGCCGAGGCGCCCCGGATCCTCGGCGACGAGTGCACGCAACCGTTCGAGCGCCGGGTTGGATTCGAATTCGACGGGACCGTCGTGTCGCGGGCCGGCCGCTGCCAGACGCTCAACTTCCGCCTCTGACACGTAAAGACCGCGATAAGCATCTTCACCAACTGGTACACCGGCCGCCTTCATGCGTTCGATTTCGCGAACGAGCAGGTCGTGGACAAGCCGGATGCCGGTGTCGACACCCTGGAGTGACAGGTGACGCGGACGCTGTTCGGGCATCATGGCCTACCCCGCATTCGCCGTCATGATCACGTAGCCTGGGGGTGACGTTACGCAGTTCTCGTAGTTGCAGACGGTTGCCGTGACGTTGAGCGTGAAGATGAGTTGGTGATCGTTCCCCGAGGGGATACGTGAGACGCTCACGAGGCCGGGGCCGAAGGCGTTATCGACGATTGACTGCGCAGCGGCCGCAGTCGAGTTGAGCGGAATGGGGCCCGACGACGTGGTTCCGATGGTGACCGAGGCAACGCTCGGGGAGAAGGTCAGCGGGAAGCTCCAGGTTTTCACGCCGGCCCCTGCATCCGGTGGGTTCGCGACTTCCACATTCCAGAGAACGGAGGAGTACTGGCCGGTGAAGGTGATGGTGCAGGTCACGGTCGCCTGGTTCCAGTTACAGATCATCCCCGGTCCCGTCGGTGTCGAGGCTGGTGTCGGTGTTGCGGTCCCGGCAGGGGTGGCAGTTGGTGCTCCCGTTGGGGTGGCCGTGACGACAGGGATGCGCAACTGGACAGTACTCGAGCTACTCTTGCAGGCGCCGTTGTTGCAGGCATTCACCGAGACAACCACGTCGGCGTCCTTGTCGAACGAGACCGAGAACGACGTCTTTCCATTGTAGGCGGGGACCGCCAGGCCACCCACGGACCACACCGTGGTGGTGAATGCGCCCTCGATGTTCGTCGTACACGAGACCGTTCCCTGTTGAGGTGCAGGGGGGGATGAGTACGCCGTATTGCACGTGACGGTGACGTTCCCAGGAGGGGCCGGCGTGGCCGTCGCGGTGGGCGAAGGTGAAGGGCTCGGGCTGGCGCTCGCAGTCGGCGATGGCGACCCCTTGGGAGCCGTTGCACTTGCGGTGGCACTGCCGTTCGTGCTGCCTGGCCCCACCCCGGGCGACGGCTGGGGGCCCGGGCTTGCCGCGCCGGGTTGCACCGCTCCGCCAGGGGTCGCACCCGGGATAACCGAGATCTGGGTGGTGGGGTTGGCGGGGTCGTAGTTCATGGAGAGGACGGCGGGGCCAGGGTTGTCCTGCGTCTGGATGGTCAGGTTACCGTTCCGGTCGTAGGTGTGGATGGCCACGGTCGTCGGGCCGCCCTGGGCATCGAGCACCTCGATCCGATAGGTGTCGGGTGCACCCGGGAGGATGATCTGGTTCGTACCAGCACCGGCCGGTGGCGGGCTTTCGACGCAGGTGGGGTCGCGCCAGGCGAGCTTGTTCGTGTAGCTGCCACCCGGGATGCCGGTCTGGATGTCCTTCCTCACCTCGTCGGGTGTACCGGTGTTCAGCGTCCCGACGATCCGGCCCTCCTTGTCGGTTACGCGAACGCGTTCATTCGAGGGGACGGTAATGGCGACGGCGCTGAGGTCATTCGAAGGCTCGAATAGCACGGTGCCGAGGATCTTGTCCTTGTAAAAATCGAGCGTTTTCCGGTCCTTGTAGTAGGGGTCATTGATGAGGACGCTATCGCCGTCGAACCCGATTGCGGCGATCCAGTGGCCGGGCACCTCGATGATGACCGGGCGGCCTGCCTTGAGCTCGCTTCGGATCTCCGCTTCCTGGCCGGTGCCGGTGCGCGCAAAGCGGAGCGTATGAGCGCCGGGGTAGCGCTTCGCAATCTCGCCCGAAAGCTGATTGACGGCAGTCCAGACGACGTCGCCATACGCGTAGCCGCGGCTCACCCAGCCCTTCGATGTGGTTCGCGCATCGAGGTTGAACCAGTCATTCATCGTTTTCGGATTGAGGTCGGCACCGTCAGGCATGGTCAGCAGCTGGAAGACGGCCATGACCGAGGCGACCGATGTCACCCCGCAGCCACACTGCTCGAGGTCGGACCCGCACCAGTTGGCGCCGAACTGGGGATCGTTCGATTTCGCGTACTCGACCTCGCGCCACTGGGGATCATTCTGCTTGAAGAGCGGTGCGGCAGAACTGGTGCTCGGCCGGTCGGGGGGCGTGTCGCTGGCCGTCGGATGGTATTTGTCGCACATGTGGACACCGGCATAGAGCGCTTCCGCATCGGCCGTGGTCACGGTCTTCGATGATGGCCAGAAGAAGTAAGCGAGTACCCCGGCAAGAATGGCGAGGGCCATGAGTGTGAACATCACCGGGCGGACGAATGGCTGGAGCGGCGGGTGAATGGCAAATTGCCCGGTGACGGAGGGTTTCTTCTCTGCATCACCGGCAGGCGCAGTGGCAATGACGGTGAACGGAAGTGCCTGCTTTGGCCCGAAGCGCTTCTTCTTCTTCGCCGACACCCGAAAGGGGATGTTGACCTCTTCGCCGGGAGCAAGCGAGAGCATCGGGGTCGAGAAGTGATAGAGGAACGCCTCCTCATCGTCCTTTGCCGAGAGGTTGTAGCTCACATGGTCGTTGCCACGGTTCTCGGCGATGAGGGCGAAGTTCTTCTTGCTGCGGACAGGCCTCAGGGTGAGTGTCGTCGACTCATAGGGCAGAATCGTGAACTGGCCGTTCGTCAGCACCTCGCGGCCGGTCTCGCCGCTGGTGACAACGACCGAGAAGTCGTAGACCCCCGAGCGCGACTCCCAGCGCCGCGGGGGGCTGATGATTATAGTCACGTCGGCCTGGCCATCGGGCATGACGGCGAGGCGCGGCTGGCTGATGCGCACCCATTCTGGTGGGAGGTCGAGCACCTCGACGGTCAACTCGTCGACGACGCGGCCGCGATTGTGGACGGTGAGGTAGGCGATCGCCGGGGTGGAGCCAGCTTCGATCGGCTGTGGAGGTACGGCGAGGTTCGCACGGATGAATTCGGGAAGTTCGGGGACAGGTTCGGCGAGGCGGGCTTCTTCGGAGACTGGCGCGGCGCCCGGCTCGGGCTGAAGTGCCTCCGGAGCGAAGTACTGGACGCCAACCTCGCCGAAACGAACGTCCTCGTTTGCCTCCACGAGGCTGGGAGCGTTGGCGGGAATGCGATGTCCGCCAACGAACGTTCCTTCGGCCGAACCGAGATCCTCGACGAGCAGGTGGCCCGAGTCGATGGTGAGACGGGCGTGACGCCGGGCCACGGAGAGATCGTCGATGACGATGCTGTTGCCGTCGGCGCGGCCGACGATGAGCGACGGCAGGTCGATCGGGTAATCCCGCGACCGGCCATCGCTGGTGACGACACGCAGCAGCCCGTATTTCACCTTGTCCCCCTCCAGCCGAAGCTGGCCCCAGTCCGCCGGTGAAGGATAGACCGCGCCGCGCGCTGTATCTACCTACCGACGGGATCCCGTGTTTCCCTGCGCCATCATTAGAGTTATGGCGGGACGGTAAACGCCGCAGTTACCGTCGATGATCCCGCGTAGTTGCTACCAGAGCCGGGGACGTAGGTGATGGTGACTGTGTACGTGCCCGATGCTACCGAGGCGCTTGTCCACGAGACAACTCCGTTCAATGGAACTGCGATTCCGCTGGTATTGATTTCGTGTGTCGCATGGTCATCCACGAAGCTCATGGTCCCGGCAAACGTTCCACCAGGGTTACTGTTCGGGTTCATGGTAACGTTAATCGTTACTTTCTTATTAGTTGTGTTGACAGTGGCGGTAGCAGAAATCGTGGTGGTGATGGTGGTGATTGTAAGGGTAGTCGGCCCCTGGATCGGTGATTGCGCATAATTCCCGCCCGCGAGGAACCTGGCACTGATCGGATGCCCCCCGACGGCCAGGGGTGATCCCAGCACGGATGTGCTGAAGCTATAGTTGCCGCTGCTATCAACGCTCGCGGTACCTATCTGTGTTCCGCTGTCATAGATCGCCACACTCCCGCTTGCCGGGGCAGGCGTGGATGTGCTGCTGACGTGGCCGGTGATGGGAATGTCCGTGGCATATTGCACGCTGGTCGACGAGAGGTTCATGGTGATTGTGGTGGGTGCCGGGTTAACGACGATCGTCGTCGGTGTTGACTCGGTGCTTGTCAGATAGTTTGACCCTGTACCAGCGATGAATGCAGCCGATACAGCCTCATTCTGCGCATCTGGTGGGGTGTATACGAATGTTGCAACGCCAGATCCATCCGTGCTGCCAGCGTTGAGCGTCACCTTTGGACCGGTTCCGCCAACGCGAGCGTAGAACTCGATGGAACTGGTGTTGGGTATCGGTGCATTGGAGGCGTCCGTGTCCTGGAGCGTCGCGGTCAGCGTCGATGACCCTCCGGGTGATGCCGCTCCCCACGTCACCGTGGTCGGACTTGCACTGAGTGTCACCTGCGTCCGGTGCTGGACCTTCACGGTCACGCCAGAGACCGTGGTGGATGCGATGAATAACGACCCACCAGCCGGTACGAACTTCGCTGTGAAGGTCCGGTCTCCGACGGCGTCGGAGGTTGGCGGCAGGTATGCCTGGACTGCCTCGAAGGTGCTGCCGTTCTTGTTCACGGCGACCGTCCACCGCTTGCCTGGCCACGCGGAATCGGAGATCTCAACGTTCCCCGTGATGTCGGTCCCCGTATAGGGGCTGCTGACTGTCACCGTGAGCGTGCTACCCGAACCGGGATTGGCGGTTGTCGACGACGCCGCGATGGTGGTCGTCGTCGGCGCATAGATGGTGAGTTGGGCGAGCGGCGAGTCGGATGGTGCGAAGTTGTTGGCCGGGTCGCCGTAGTATCGGACCGCAAGGGAGGGGTGCTGGCCGACCGTCAGGTCCGTTGGTCCGGGTGATGAGGATGGGACGTTCACCTGGATCGACGTACTGCCGTTGAGCAGCGTTGCGGTCCCGAGGGAGGTAACCCCATCGAAGAACTCGACGGTGCCAGACACCGGGGTGCTGCCGCCGCACTGGGGACACGTCACCGTTGTGGAGAGGATGACCCGGGTCGACGGCCCGGCCACCACCTGGGTGGTCGGCACCGTGATCGTCGTAACCGTCGGCCAGAGGACCGAGACGTTGACGCTGCCATCGGTCGTGGAAGACGCGTAGTTTCCGGAACCACCGTTGTCGTAGTGTGCGGTGTAGGTGTGGGGCCCGGCAGCGATGTTCGGGATCGTGACCGTAGCGATGCCCGTCGACCCGTCGATCGCGGTCGCCCCGGCGAGCGTATTCGCGCCTTCCTTGAAGACGACCGAGCCGGAGGTGACGTTCCCAAACGGCCGCGGGCCGACCTGGGCGGTGAGAGTGACGGATGCACCTTTCGTTGCCGCTGCCGGGTTCGCGCTGAGGGTCACCGATGTTGGTGCGGGGGTAACTGTGAGGGTGGCCCCGGTAGCGTCGTTCACGTTTGCGTAGTTCCCGCCAGACGCAGCGACGAAACTCGCGGTGATCGTGTGGGTACCGACTGCGCTGCCTGGATGCAGTGCATAGAACTGGCTCGTATTGAACTCAAGGGTGGCGGTGCCAGCGGGGTTGTTCGGGATCTGGGTTACGGGAACGGTACCGATCTCGGTGGTACCGGCGTTCCCGTCATAGAAATGGACGGTGCCGGCGAAGGCCCCGAAGTTGCGCCGTGCCGATATGGTTGCGGTGATGGTGACGGGGCCCCCCAGCGGGACAGTTGCAGCTGATACGGTGGTGGAAATGACGGTCGTTTCCGGGTCTATGGTCACCGTGGCACCGGTGGCGGACGTCGAGCCGAGATAGTTCGTACTCGTCGAAACGTACCGTGCTGTCACCGTTTGGTCACCGATGGGCGAAGGCACCGCTCCATAGATTAGCCCGGTATCACACTCACAGCTGGCATTCGTGCTTCCGGCACTGAAGCCCGTAGGGCCGCTTCCTATGACGGCTGTCCCGACGAGGAACTCGACGGTGCCTGTGAGCGGGCCGAAGGGCTCGCCAATGGCTGTCTGTGCGACGACCGTCGCTGTGATTGTGACTTTACCGCCGAGATTGGTAGTGGTTGCACTTGGTACGTCCACGGTTGTGGTTGTCGTGACGGCCGTGAAGGAGTAGCCCACGCCGGGCGCGGTGGCTGGCCCGTAAAACGAGCCGCTGCCGGGGATGTAGCGCACACCAAGAACGTGCTGCCCCGCGAGTGGGGAGCCGCACAAACTGGCAATGTCGGTCCAGCCAATCGTGATTGGCACCGGGTTCGTAGCGGCTGGAATGGACGTAGGTGAACCGAGATCGGTTCCGTCGCAGGTCATCTGCAGCGCGCCACCGAAGTCGCCAAACGCCGCGGTGTTGGCCGGGAGTGCAGCAAGCGCAACAGATGCGCTGAAGGCGCTATCCCCGAGGCTCGTTGTTCCCGTCGGCGTGAGCGCCAGGGTCGCCTTGCTCGCGGCCGGTGTTACCGTCAGGCAGCCGGGTTGGGTTGGCGAGCATGACGACGGCGGGCTCGTGCTCACCGACATGTAGTTCGAGACCCCATCAGGATTCCCGGTACAATCGATGCCAGCCCGGTAGTTCGCCGTGATGTGATATGTGTCGACTGCGCTCGTGGGGAACTTCGAGTAGATGTTCGCTGTGTCGTAGGCGACCCGCGCGAGCTCCAGGCCGCTGGTGTTGGTCGTCGTGCAGGCGAGTTGCGTGGTCCCCGCCATGAACGAGACGGAGCCATTCAGCGGGCCGAACTGCGGGGGGCTCGAGAGGGCTGCGACGAGATTTACGATGCCGCCGAGTGGAACCGTCGCGGGATTCACATCGATGCCGATCTCGGTACGTGCCGGGTTGAGAACGAACGCTCCCTCGGCGCTGTCAGAGCCGGTGAACACCGGTGTTGGGTAGGTTGGCGTGAACCGGCCAGCCGAGGGGCCGTCGGGATAGGCCAGGTAGCTCGCCGTGATGTGGTGGGTTTCAAGCGGGTTCTGCCACCTGGGGTCCTGGAATAGCGATGGATCTGCCTGGGCCAGCTGGTAGTAGGTGCCGCTGTCTACCACGAGGCGGGCGACTCCTGACGGTTTCTGGCCGGCTCCAGTGACGGAGACGACCGGGACCATACCAAGCTTGTAATGAGCGTCGCACCATGGGTTGGTCGTCCCATTCTCGGAAGGCATGTCAGCGTCACAGAACACGACATAGCCGGGGAGCATCCCTTCGGGGTCAGCCACGCCGCCCGGCGGCCGGGTTGCATTGACGGTTGCGCTGAGGCTGAACTCGTTCCCGAGTTGTAGGTTCGGCGTGAGCGGATCGAGCGTCGTTGTCGTCGCCGCCTGGACGATGATGCGGCCGACACTGACGTCTGGCCCTCCGACGGGCGGGTTGCCGCAGTTCGCCTGGATTGAGGCGGTCGACCGCAGGTAGTAAATACCGGGGACGGTGGGTGCCTTGATCGTGACGTTATGGCCCGATTGTGGGAGCGACACGGGCGCTGGATCGACCGTCGGGTCCGGCAGCCTCTGCGACATGGCACAGTACGGGCCTACGGGCGCGACCTGCGGGAAGACGGCGGTATTCTCACCGATGCCAAAGTAGACCTGCCGCACGCAGTCGATGCACGTCTCGGGCTGCTCGGTGTTGAGGAGCACTGTCCCCGCGACGGTGAGCGAGGCACCGGGGGAGACGACAATGGATGATGTGCCGCTTCCACTCGTCGCGTTGCCCGATGTCATCGTGACGGAGCGCATGATGACGGCAGCACCTATGTCCTTATCAGAGGCGCCACTATCACCGAGCACGACGCAGCTCTCATCGATCTGGCCGTTTCCGTTGTCGTCGAAACCGTTGCAGATGTCGGGGAGCTTCGGGGTCACACTCAGGTTCTGCTGCGGTGACGTGCCCCCGAACATGTTCGCACCACCGCTATAAACGGCGATGATCTTGTATGCCTGTGTGTTGCTGAGCGGCATCTGCCCGGTCGGGACGGTGAGGTTCGCGACCGCAAAGCCACCGACGGGGCTGACCTTCACTTCGAGGCCGATCGGGACGGTGACGGGCGTTGATCCTGAAGTATCGATTGCGGCGAACTGCACGGTTCCGCCCGCGGGTACGAGGCCGTTGGGCCCCGTGATGACCGCGAAAAGGTTGACGCTCGTCCCGAGGGGCACGGTTGCGGGAAGGACGCTCAATGAGACGTTCGCGTAGGGAATGGTGAGCATCGCGGGGCTCACGGTGCTGCACGACGAGAGCGTGCATGCCTCGCCCCCGACAGTGACCGTCGCCTGCTGGTTCGTTGGCGTCAGGTCGTTCGGTGCCGCGGTGCCATCGAACTTGTACGTGCGAGCACCGCTGGCATCGGTCGAGGAGGCACTGACCAGCGTGGTGCTCCCCGGGGTAAGGTCCTCCGTCTGGAAGGTGAAGGAGGTGAGTGACTCCTTCGTCTGTGCCAGGCAGGTGACCTGGGCCTGGCCGCCCGCGACAGTCGTCGTGTCGATCAGGTAGCCGCAATTGAGCGCGGCCCCAACCGCTGGCGGTGTGACCGTCGGCACAACGGGAGTCGGGGGTGGAGGCGCCACCGTCGGCGTGGGCTGGCCAGGCGCGGCCGGGAACCGGATGGTCTGCGTGGTGGAATCACTCTTGCAGAGCGTCTGATTGCAAGCGCTAACCGAAATCGATGTCAGCCCATCGTGCGTGTAGGTGGCCAGGAAGACCGTTTTTCCCGAGATTTCCGCGCGCACGCTGCCGTCCACGGTCCAACGAGTGGTCGTGAAGACGCCACCGATAGCGGCACTGCACACGAGCGTGGCCGTCCTCGGCGAGTCGGAATACACGACCGAGCAGGTGAGGGCAACGCTGTCCGGTGGCACGACCTCAGTCTTCGGTGGGCCCTGGCTTCCGCCGGGTGTACCGCCGGCGCCGCCCGTGCCCGGTGGGGCACCGCCGAGGCGGACCACGGGTTCGCCCGCACTGTGGGCAAACTTGAGCGGAGTCGTGAGGATGAAGGACCCGAAGGCCGCGATGGTCGCGTCCTCCTCGTTCGCCTGGCCGGGCGAGATGCGGATGAGGTCGCCAATGGAGAAGCCGTTCTGCGAGCTGACGGCGATCTCCTTCGTGCCGGCCGGGACTGAGACCGAGAGCGTGGTCGTCGTGAGTCCGCCGGGCCCAGCGCTGGGAGTGGCGCTTGCAGTCGCCGATGGGGATGGTGACGGGCTGGGGCTGGCGGCCTGGGCCTGAGCGGTCTTACCGGCCGAACGGGCAGAGCTGTCCTCTTCCACTGGCTTCCCACCGACAATGCTGACATCGGCCTTGCCCTTGGTGGGGTCGAATGACATCGAGGCGGTGACACCACCCGTATCGTTGTCGATGGTCTGCACCGTTGGTTGCCCGTTCTTGTCGTACGTGTGGATCGAGACGCTTGTCGGGCCGCCTGTCGTTTCGAGGACCTCGATCTTGTAGTCGTCGCGTGAGCCGGGAAGGACGATCTGATTCGTCCCGGCGCCGACCGGGGGCGCACTTTCGACGCATGTTGGGTCGCGCCATGCCTGCCGCGTGCTGTAGCTTGCGCCCGGGATTTCCGTCTTCGCATTCTTGGCAGCGTCCTGGGCCGATGTGGTGTCGAGCGTACCCACGACGCGTCCTTGCTTGTCGGTGACGCGGATTCGTGTGTCGGCGGGGACGGTGATGACGACGGCACTCAGGTCGTTACTGGGTTCGAAGAGGACGGAACTCTTGACCTTGCCGGCGTAGGCGTCGAGCGTCTTGCGGTCGCGATAAAAGGGGTCGTTGATAAGAATGGTGTCGCCATCGAGGCCCACAGCTGCGATCCAGTGACCAGGAACTTCCAGCACGATCGGCCGGCCCGCGCGGAGTTCAGCCTTGATTTCGGCATCCGAGCCGGTGCCTGTGCGTGCGAACCGAAGCGTCCGTGTCCCCGGGTACTTCGCCGCGATTTCTCCGGAGAGCTGGTTCGCAGCAGTCCAGATAACATCCCCGTAGATGTAGCCCTGGCTCACCCAGCCGCGAACGGTTTTCCTCGCATTCAAGTTGAACCAGTCGTTCACGGTCTTGGGAGTGAGGGGCTCCCCATCGGGCATGGTGATGATGTTGAACAGGGCCATGATCGTCGTGACCGACGTCATGGCGCAGCCGCACTGGGCGATGGTTGTGCCACACCAGTCGGGGCCGAAGTCGGGGTCACCGGCCTTCGCGTACTCGACGTTGGCCCAGCGCGGGTCGTTCTGTGCGAAGTAGGGGCCGCCGGAGTCACCCTGCTGCTGTTGGATGACGGGCCCTGTCTGGGCGACAGCAGGGATCGCATCGGACGTGGTGCCGAGCACGGCACTCGCCTTGTTTGCGTTCGAAACAGGCGCCTGGGCATTTTTCGGCTGATTGCCCTTGTCGCACATGTGGACCCCGGCGTAGGCGGCTTCGGGGGAGGCGGCCTTCGTCCCGGAGTCGTTCGAAAAGAGGAAGACGCCGAAGGTAGCGATACCCAGGACGATGAGCACGAGCGAAAAGAGGACCGGCCGCTTGAGTGGCTCGAGTGGTGGATGGACGACGAGTTGGCCGGCAGCCGGGATCGCCTCGACCTCACCCGTTTCGGGTTTCGCCACGACATTGAAGGGAACAATGGTCTCGCGCCCGAAAAGAGCGCGCTTCCTTGGCTTCACGCGGAACGGCAGGCGCTCTTCGCGGCCGGGCGGCACCACGAGTACGTCCTGCCTGAAGGTGTAGTCGAACGCATCCTCATCATCGACCCCGGAGAGGGCGAGCGTCTCGGTGACGTTGCCATCGTTTCCGGCCACGAGTACGAAATCACGGCGGCCGCGAGGTGGTTCGATCGTGAGGACGAGGCCGTTGAAACCGAGGATGCGGAGCGTGCCCGATTCGGTGGCGGACTGGCCTGTCGTCTCGGATGTAATGGTGACGTCGAACGGGTGGTCGCCCGCGACCGCATCGCTGTGGCGTGGAGGTTGGATAGTGAGGAGCACCGTGGTCTCGGCACCCGGCAGGAGGCCAACGCGAGGTGTGCTGAGTATCAGCCAGGACGGTGAGATGCCGGTGACCGCGATGTCGAACTCGTCGACCACGTTGCCGCGGTTGTGAACCGTAATCTCGGCAGTGAGCCCTCCGGAGCCGGGTAGCAACGGTTCGTTCCCCACCGCCAGCCGCACGCCGATGCCGGTGGCGGGCGGAACGGCCGGGAGGGCGGGAGTGGTGGTTCCGTGCTCGTACTCGGGTTCTTCGGGTTCGGCAGGGGGCTCATAACGAGCGGAAACATCGCCGAAGCGGATCTCGGAGGCAGGCTCGACCAGGCCCGGGGTACCGGGTGTGAGCCGCTGACCGTCGATGTAGGTGCCCTCGGCAGAGCCGAGGTCTTCGAGCATGAGACGCCCGGAATCGAAGAACGCGCGCGCATGCCGCCGTGCTACCGAGAGATCGTCGATGACGATCGCATTCCCGTCGGCGCGGCCGATGACGATCGATGGCAGATCGAGCGGATACTCCCGCTGGCGGCCATCAACCGTGGTGATGCGCAGCGTGCCGAACTTCACGCAGTCACCCCGAATCCCTTCGCATGAGCATATCCGCGGCCGACGCTCGTTGCACGAACCTTACTACGCAAGACACGTAAGAATTGGGGAAATGGGCAGCGGCGATTCATCCTCCATCGGTACCCGACCAGATGACGCCGGGTCCGGCGGTGATTGCGATCCAGTAGACGCCACCGCGAGTGAAGGTCTGGAGGTCGGAGGCGCCGGGGATACTGCCGGTCCCGGTGAAGTAGCCTCGCCACACGTTATTGGCGGCATCCCAGCCGTAGACTGCCGTCACGCGGCCGGTAAGGTCGTTTTGGCCATTCCCCTTCAGTGCGAGGGCGACAGCGACACCGTCGCCCCCACGCCAGACGAGAAGCGACCAGCGGAAGTCCAGCTGGTAGTGAACTGGCTCGCCGGTTGGGGGCGGGAGAGTCCCGCCGCTGATGCCACCCGTGCCGCCGCCTGTTGAGCCTCCGCTCGACCCGCCAGACCCGACGCTTGTGTAGGTGTAGTTCTGCTTGAGTTCGCTCGTGCCACCAGCGGTTGTGACGCTGAGGATTGTTGGCCCCGACTGGCCGGGAGGAGCAACCACCGTGATGCTCGTGTCGCTATTGACGATGCAGGCAGGCACCACGGTTGCACCGAACTTGATCGCACCCGGGCACGTTGCTCCAAGGAAGCCGTTCCCGGTGATCTCGATGGTCGTACCGCCAACGGTCGGCCCAGAATCGGGGCTGACCCTGGTGATGACGGGCGGATTCGCCACGTACGTGAACTTTGACAGGGTTGAGACGGGGCTGGTGCCACCAGCAGTCGTCACCTTGATATCGACCACCCCTGCCGAGGCGACTGCCGGGGCCATGGCGGTGATCTGTGTCGCGCTGTTGACGTTGACGGCGGCCGAGTTTGTTCCCCCGAACGAGACCGTCGCGGGAGCGACGAAGTTCGTGCCGCCGATGATGACGATGGTGCCCCCGCTCGTTGGTGCGCTGCCGGGGTTGAGGGAGGCAATGATCGGCCCGCTCGTATAGGTGAACAGGTCGTCCGGACTCGTGGCGCTCTGACCCGAGTTTGTGGTCACGCGGACATCGACGGCTCCGATCGATCCGGCAGGGGCCGTCGCCTGGATCTGGACGGGGCTGATGAAGGTGATCGGGACGGTATTGGCGCCGAACTGGACCGTGGCGGTTGTCGTGAAATTCGTTCCATTGATGGTGACGACCGTGCCACCGGCCGGGGGGCCCGCATTGGGCACGACAGACGTCACCGTGGGCGCATTGTAGGAGAAAAGGTCGGCCGGGACCGCGGGGCTCGCCGTCCCGGCAACGGTTACAAGGATGTCGACCTGCCCGTTCCCGGCGGGACTCGTCACCTGCAGCTGGGTCGGGCTCACGTACTGGACGAAGGCCGCGTCCGTGGCGCCGAATTTCACGGCGGCGCCGGGCGCGAATCCGGAGCCGCTGACTGTCACCACGGTACCACCCTGGGGAGGGCCGGAGTTGGGTGAGATCGCGGTGACGACCGGCCCCTGGACATAGTTGAAGTTCGCCGCGGTAGTGAATGGGCTGGGGCCATTGGTCCAATGGTTCAGGGTGACCTGGACCGGGCCGCCGACGGCAATGGGCGGGGAGACGGCTGTCATCTGCGTATCGCTGATGACGCTGCAACTGAGTGCTGGCCGCGAGCCAAACATCACCGGCAAAGGGTGATCGGGAAGCGGTGCAGGACCGGGAAGCGGTGACGGAGGCACCATGGTCGGGGGATTTGTCGAATTGTCCATCGTCCAGGCAGGGCAGTTACTCGTATAGCCACCAAAGAGACCGTTGAAGCCTGTCCCGGTGATGGTCACGAGTGTGCCCCCGGGCGTTGGCCCGGTGTTTGGGGTGATCGCCGTAATCGTCGGCGAGCCGGTGTAGGTGAACCTTGAATCTGGCGTCGACGGTGAGATGAACGCGCCTATCGACACAGTGACGTTGAAGGTTCCCGTGCCTGCGGACCTGGGAGAGACGGCGGTAATGCTTCCGTCCGGGTTAGATTGGCATGAGAAGGCTGGCGTTCCGAGGCCCTGACTCTGGTCGATCGGGCCAAAATAAACACTGGACACACCTGGAGGTGTGGCTGGAGGAGCCCACGTTGGGCAGTTGGCCCCGCCTAGATTAGTCCCTCGGATGGTCACCGTTGTGCCACCGACGATGGGGCCGGTAATTGGAGTCACCGACGTCACCGTCGGCGCGCCGGGTGCCGTGTACCAGAATTGGTCCGCCCCGTTCGCGGTCGCGCTGCTCCGCACGGCAAAGTAGATATCTGTCACCGCCATCGTTCCGTACGTCTGAACGTCGAGAGTCGCGGGTGCCACAGGGTCAATCACAACGGCTCGGACATCATAGGATTGACCTGGCATCAGTGCGCCACCGGTCAAACCTGTGAGGTGCGACTGCACTGTCGACGGTCCAACTACGATGGGATTAGGATCTGTCGCGACATAACTGCCGCCGAATGTGAAGTAGTCAATGCGGTTCAAGCAGCGGACCGATCCTGGTGGGAGTTGGGGCGTGGCGTTTGGGACGCTGACAATGCGCGGGTCCGCCCCAGTACAAAGTGAGGTCGTGGATGGGAAGAAGAATCCGTTGAGCGTAAGCAGCGTTCCCGCTGTGGCACTCCGAGGAGAAACGCTATCAACGCGCGGGGTACCGCGGCCATGGATGGCGATTGGGCTTTGTGACGGCAGGCCGAGAGCGCCTGCTGAGGCGCTAATGATCGTTACCTGCACCGTCTTGTTGGTGACCTTCTGCTGGTTGATTGTCTGGAACGACGCAGGGAGGAAGGTGCTGTTGGTGTTCTGCTTGAAGACGACCGTCTGGGTGATGGTGGAGGCGGGGTAATCCTGGTCGACGATGCCGCCCGAAAGCTGGAGCGTCACGGTAATGTCTTGCGTCAGCGTGCCGCCCTGCGTGCGATTGACGCCAACGATGACGGCGTTGCCCTCATCGACGTCATAGCTGGTCTTATCGAGGCTAAAGATCCCCTCACCGGCGGCACTGACAGGTGCCGGGTGGCCCATGACGGCCACAATCACGAGAGCCCACGCAGCGGCAAGGAGCCACCACGGTGAGCCCCTCAATGCCCCACCCTCTGCCCTGGTATGCACCACGGCTACCCTTTCACCTGCCGCGACGGGATCCCGGTTCCCATCGAGCAGCTCCCTCTTGTGCCGAAAACGGCCACTCTCCCCCACCCGGCCGCACGATAGCGAACCGGCCCGCGAGGTATGGCGGAGATGGCGGGCGCAGGGGCGTATGATACGTGCCGATACAACGAAAGTGTGCGGTCTTCACGACATAGATCGCAGTATTTTCTCAAGACTCCGTGCCGCCGCCGTCTCACCGTCGCTTCCTCGCAGCCATGCGGGAAGGGGAAACCACCCTTTCGGGGTGGGGATACGGCCATTCCCGGTGCCGTGTTTCCGTGGCTCAGTCGATGCCCCACCGCTGAGAGCAGATCATCCATCCGCCCGGTCCGCCGAAGTGCCCGCGAACCGTCCTGAGCCAGAGCGCGACGCGAAGGTTGACCACCGGGTCGAAGCGCATGTTGAAGTCTTCGCCCGAGGCGATGAAGTGCTGTTCGCCGTTGAGCTGGGCGAGGCCGTAGCTTCCGCCATTTGGATCTGATTGGTTCCAGGCCATGCGGTCGAGGGAGTGGGTCTCGCATTGGATGATCTTCCGCATGTCGGGCCACCAGCCGTCATCCATCGGCCAGCCTGCAGCGACGGCCGCGGCATCGAGTTGGTCCAGGGTGAGGAAGCGATCGCCCGGGTCGCTGAATGGTGTCCCCGGGGGTGGGAGTGAGCCCCCGGCGGGAGTTGGTTTCGGTGGGACATAGGGGGCCGGCAGACATGCCTTCTGCTTGAGGACAGTGACTGGCGGGGCAACGGGGCTGACGTCCCAGGGGCGCCGGGTACCCTGTGCGATACGTTCACCGACAGCCTGGTCGTAGACCTGGGCTTGCCGCTCGTAGCGCGCCATGAGGGTGATCCGCTGGTCTTGCCAGCGCGCCTTGTCGGCATCAGACACCGCGACGGCGAGTGCGGCTTCGGCGGAGCAGACCTGGAGGGCCGTGGCATTTAATTCCGTCATGGATGTGGACACGAAGAGCCAGGCGCCATCGCCAGAGAGCGTTTCGGCGGCACTGGCCTGTCGCGAGCCGTGATTACTGATCGCCCACGCCCCGAGCGCTCCCGCGGCCGCGAGGATGACCAGGGCGGGTGTGAACAGCAACCAGCCCCAGGGCTCTCCATCGATTCCGCGGTCTGCCACATGAACCCCCGTGCTGCTGCCGGGCGGAGTATAGCTGTGCGCAGGCAACCGTGCCTCTTCGTCCCCTGGATGATTGCGAGGTGGTGCCATGGCGGATCGTAACCACCGGGAATAGAGTACACGCAGATACCGCGCCCCCGGCGCCTGGAGCCTGCCCAATGCCAGGAACTGACACGATGATCACCCGCACCCTGGCCCAGTCCGCCCGCTCGATCACCTTCGATGGGCTTCCTGGCGATGCCATCTTCCTCGCTCGCCAGTGTCTGCTCGATTGGTTTGGCTGTGCCATCGCCGGTGCCGGCGAGCCGCTCACCAGGATCCTCCGCGACGAGGCAATCGAGGCAGGCGGCAACGCGCAGGCGTCGCTCATCGGCGACTCCCGGCGTGTCCCTGCGAGACAGGCTGCCCTCGTAAACGGCGCCGCCTCCCACGCGCTCGACTATGACGATGTCCATCTCGGCCTGACCGGCCATCCGACCGTGCCGGTAGCGCCCGCTGTCCTCGCCCTCGGCGAAAAACTGGGCATGAGCGGCGCGGATGTCGTCACGGCATTCATCGCCGGGTTCGAGGTCGAATGCCGGATTGGGGGACTGGTGATGCCCGGCCATTACACGGCTGGCTGGCACGCAACGGGAACGCTCGGCACATTCGGAGCCGCGGCAGCATGCGCTCACCTTCTCGGACTCCCGCTCGAAAGCTGGGAAGCGGCCCTCGGTATCGCCGGGGCCCAGGCTGCCGGCCTGAAGTCGATGTTCGGGACCATGTGCAAGCCGCTTCATGCGGGGAAGGCTGCCGAGAATGGCCTCCTCGCGGCGACGCTCGCAGCTCGTGGATTCACCAGCAACCCGGCCGTACTCGATGTGCCGCAAGGATTCACGGCAACGCAAACGAGCACTCCCCATCCGGAGCGTGCACTCGACGGATTGGGCATATCACTGGCAATCAACGGGGTGCTCTTCAAGTATCACGCAGCCTGTTACGGCACGCACGAGAGCATCGAGGGAGTCCTTCGGCTTCGCGAGGATCATGGACTCCAGGCGAGTGAGATCGAATCGATCAGGCTGAGGGTGCCGCCGGGCCACCTCGCCATGTGCAACATCCGGGAGCCGGCTACCGCCCTCGAGGGCAAGTTCAGCCTCCGCTTCACGGCGGCCCTCGCGGCTAGCGGCGCTGAAACGACCGAAGCCGCGTTCACCGATACAGCAGTGCACCGTCCCGATCTCATCGCCCTGCGGGACCGCGTGGACGTTGTCCCGGCGGATGAACGGCGGGGTGCAGGTACGGACATCGCCATCACGATGAAAGACGGCCGGCTACTCGAGGAGCACGTGAATCTCGAAAGGCCAGTGAGCGACCTCGAGCGCCAGTGGCAGCGGCTGGAGGTGAAGTTCCTGGGCCTCGCCGAACCAGTAATCGGCCGGGATCGCGCCCGGCGCCTTCGTGATGCGATTGCATCTGTTGACTCCTCCCCCGCAATCAACGACGTCATTCGGTTGGCCATGGTGGAGCCCCCGGGGATGCCCGTATGACGAGTTCGCGCCCACCAATCAGGAAACACAAAGGCAATCGCTTCGAGGATTTCGCCATCGGCCAGGTGTTCGAGCACCACTGGGGCCGGACCATCAACGAGGGTGACAACAGCCTCTTTACCACCCTGACCCTGAGCTTCAATCCGCTCTACTTCAACGCACCCTATGCCAGGGATCTCGGCCACCCGGGCATCGTCGTAAATCCAATGCTGGTGTTCCTTACCGTCTTTGGCCTCTCCGTGGAGGACCTGAGTGAGGCTGGCGGCCTTTTCCTCGGAACGGACAACCTGACATTCCACCAGCCGGTCTACCCCGGCGAGACACTCACGGCGCGCAGCGTGGTGACAGACATGCGCGAATCTGAGAGCCGCCCCGAGCAGGGTATCGTCACCTGGCACACCGAGGGGTTCAACGAGCAGGGAACACGTGTCATCGACTTCCACCGGACGAACCTGGTGGCGAAGAGGAGGACTCGGTAAATGGGGTATCTCACCGAAGAGCGGTTGATGATCCAGAAGGTCGCTCGCGAGTTCTCGATGAAGGAGGTGCTCCCGGCTGCCAACGAACTCGACAAGGTGAAGGGCGACATTCCCATGCCGCTCCGCGACAAGATGGGGGAACTGGGCTATTTCGGCATTCGCATACCCGAGGAATATGGTGGCCTCGGGCTCGGAGTGTTCGAATATGTGCTCATCGCCGAAGAACTCGCGCGTGGCTGGATGAGCGTGGCGAGCATCATCGCGCGCGGTAACGGCCTTGGTGGCGGTTTCAGTGAAGAACAGAAGAGGAGCTACCTGCCGCGCATGGCCCGTGGAGAGTTCCTCGGCGCGGTGGCTCTCTCCGAACCGGAGGCCGGGTCGGACCTCGCGAATATCAGTTGTCGCGCCACCCGCGACGGCGACGAGTGGGTGATTAGCGGCAACAAGATGTGGTGTACGTTTGCCGACGGAGCGGACTACATAACGGTTCTCTGTCGCACGAGTGAAGTCGATCCAGAGCGCCGCCATGCCGGGACCGCGATGTTCTTTTTCGAGAAGGAGCGCGGCAACTTTCCGCCCGGGATCAGTGCGACGAACATCAACAAGATCGGCTACCACGGCTGGCGGACGTGGGAGTTGCGATTCGAAGACTTTCGTGTGCCGCTATCGGCCCAACTCGGCCAGGAGCGGGAGGACGATAGTCGTGGTTTCAAGTCCGCGATGGGCTTCCTGGAGAGCGCACGCGCTCACACCGCTGCACGGAGTATCGGTCTCGCCCGTGGTGCGCTCGAGGACTCAATTGCCTATGCGAAGCAGCGTGTCCAGTTCCGCCAGCCGATCGCCAACTTCCAGGCCATCCGCTTCAAGCTCGCCGAGATGGCGGCCGAAATCGAGGCCGCCCGTCAGCTCATGTACTTCGTGGCCGAGGAGATCGACTCGCACCGCCGGTGCGACAAGGAATCCTCGATGGTCAAGTGGTTCGCCAGCGAGATGAGTGAGCGCGTCACGAGTGAGGCGCTCCAGATCCACGGTGGTTACGGCTACACGACTGACCTGCCGATCGAACGCTACTGGCGCGATGCCCGGCTCACGAAAATCTTCGAGGGAACCTCGGAAATCCAGCTCCGCATCATCTCCGACCGCCTGTTGAACGACCGATGAGGACCCTACCACCAGTCCTGGGCACGATGATGGATGTGGGAGGTCCCGCCATGGCCGGTGCCAGTTCGGTCCACGAGCACCCGTGGCGTGCCGGTCACTGGCTTGTTTCGGCCAATCCTGTCCCCGGGTCTGGGGCGACAGTGACGACGACTACCTCGCTCGACCCCGCGACCGTCTCGAGGAACCTGGACGAATCTGGCCGTGCCTGCTCGATTGGAAGGGAGCCGAGTGGCGCACCAGGCTTGGCCACCACTTGCTCCCCGGGCAGCCGATCTTCCGCTGGCCCCTGCCCGCAAGGTGATCGTTCGAGGATCTGCGCATGAGCACCGAACGCCTGACCGGCAACGGCAACTACTTCGAGGATTTCCATCCCGGTGATGTCTTCGAACATGCCCGCTCGAAGACGATGACCGAGATGGACGGTGTGCTCATCACCAACCTCGTGATGAACACCGCCCAGGGCCACTTCAACGAACACCAGATGCAGGGTTCGCCGTTCGGTCAGCGCATCGTCTTCGGTGGTGTGACGGCGTCGCTCGTCATCGGGCTCGCCATGCAGGATACCGGTGAGAACGCCCTCGCCGAACTCTCCATGGATAAAGTCCGCTTTCGTACTCCCGTCTTCCATGGCGACACCATCACCGCCTTCACGGAGGTGCTCGAGGTCCGGGATACCGGACGTGCCGACGCTGGTGAAGTGCGGTTTCGCCACTGGGGAACGAAGCACGACGGGAAGGTGGTCTTTGAGGGCGAACGCGTAGCGCTCATCAAGAAACGCAGCTACTGGGTGAAGCCGTGAGCATATTGCCGCCAGGGGCACTCGAAGGAGTCCGAATTCTCGACCTCACCCAGATGCTCTCGGGCCCGTTTGGGACGATGCTTCTCACCGACCTTGGGGCGGATGTGGTGAAGGTCGAACCCATCGATGGCGACCCCGTGCGGACGAATGCCTATGCGCCCGGCGACACACTGAGGAGCTACGGTGGGTATTTCCAGAGCATCAACCGGGGCAAGAGAAGCGTGGCGATCAATCTCAAGAGCCCGGAAGGAAGAGGCGTGCTGCTTCAGCTCGCGCGCGATGCCGATGTGCTCGTCGAGAACTACAAGGTCGGGGTCATGGAGCGGCTGGACCTTTCGTGGGAGACCTTGCATGCACTGAATCCACGCCTGGTCTATGCCTGTATCCGGGGATTCGGTGACCCCCGAACTGGCGAGAGCCCGTACGCCCGGTGGCCCGCGTTCGACATCGTTGCCCAGGCGATGGGCGGGCTGATGAGCATGACCGGGCCGGGCCCGGACGAGCCGATGAAGGCCGGCCCCAGTGTGGGCGATATCATCCCCGGGTTGATGATGGCGCTGGCCATAACGGCTGCCGTCCGTCATGCCGAACGCAGCGGTGAGGGCCAGTTTGTCGACGTCGGAATGTACGACACAATCCTCGCAATCTGTGAACAGATCGTGTACCGGAAATCGTACCTCGATGAGACGACGGTTCCCTCGGGAAACGGTCACCCGTTCCTCTGCCCGTTCGATGTCTTTCCTGCGAAAGATGGCTGGGTGACGATCGCTGCACCCCTCGATCACATCTGGCATGACGTCGCGCTCCTGATTGGGCGGCCGGATCTCGCGGAGGACCCTGCCCTTGCGAAGACCATCGGGCGCGCGCGCAACGCCGAACGCGTGCGTGAGGCGATTACAGCGTTCACGAGTGTCCGTACACGCGCCGAAATCCTCGTGGTGCTTGGCGGGAAAGTACCCTGCGGCCCGGTCAATGATGTGAACGACATCCTCTCCGACCCCCATGTCGCGGCACGTGGCATGGTCGCCAGGCTCGAACAGCCCGGCCTCGACCGCGAAGTGCTCGTTCCCAACAGTCCCATCCACATGACGTCAACACCGTCGGGGGCGCGTGGGCGTGCGCCGCTTCTCGGCGAGCACACTGCATCCGTGCTTGAACAGGCCGGGTTTTCGGCCAGCGAGATCGCTGTGCTCCGGGAACAGGGCGCCATCCGCTAGAGAGGAGCAACCTCATGCCTGTACGTCTTCGCCGGTCCGAACTCTCGACGCCGGGAAGCTCCGAGAAGATGCTCGAGAAGGCGGCGTCGAGCGATGCCGATTTTGTCTTCCTCGATCTCGAAGATGCGGTTGCTCCTGCCGAAAAGGTCGGCGCGCGGGCGAAGATCGTCCACGCACTCAACACCTTCGACTGGGGACGGAAGACGAAGGCAATCCGGATCAACAACCTCGAAACGGAATGGGCCTACGAAGACATCATCCATATCGTCGAGGAAGCAGGAGAGAAGCTCGACATCATCATCGTCCCGAAAGTGAAGTCCGCCGAGGACGTGCGCTGGGCTGATACCCTGCTCTCGCAGATCGAATTGAAGCGGCACTGGGCCCCGAAGATAGGCCTCGAAGTCCTCATCGAGGAGGTCGAGGCCATGATCAACGTTGAGGAGATTGCACGTGCCACCCCCCGGCTCGAAGCGATCATTTTCGGCCCCGGCGACTATTCGGCCTCACAGGGTGTCCGCATCGATGCGGTCGGAGGAGTGATAGATGACTACCCTGGCGATATCTGGGTTTACCAGCGCAACAAGGTGGTCATCGCCGCCCGTGCAGCGGGTATCCAGGCCGTCGACGGCCCATTTGCGGACTTCCGCGATGCAGATGGGTACCGGCGCGAATGCACACGGGCGCAGGTCCTGGGATTTAGCGGCAAGTGGTGCATCCACCCGAGCCAGGTTTCGATCGCGAACGAGGTCTTCTCGCCGACGGAACGGCAGGTTGCGCGTGCTCGCAAGCTCATAGCAGCATACGCCGAGGCGGAAGCACAGGGGTTGGGCGCCGTCGCGGTCGATGGGGTGATGGTCGACGCTGCCTCGGCCCGAATCATGCGTAATATCGTCGAACGCGCCGACCTCATCGGGATGTAGGCGATGGCCACACAACCCGTGGTCGTCCCCGCCCCCGGTGGAAGAACGGTCCCGGCTGCACTTGCGCTCCCGGCGAAGGCACCCGCTCCGGGGATTATCGTCATCCACGAGGCGTTCGGTCTCAATCGAGACATCCGGGAGAAGACGGAACGCGTCGCCGATATGGGTTACGTCGCAATCGCCCCCGATTTGCTCGCCGGCCGGGGCCCCATGCCGGTCTGCATCATGCGGGTAATGCGTGACCTTGGGAACCCTGGTGGGCCTGCCTGGGAGGCTCTCGAGGCTACGAGGTTGTTCCTCGCTGCTCACCCTGCCACCGACGGCTCCCGCCTTGGCGTGATCGGTTTCTGCATGGGTGGCGGGTTCGCCTTGCTGTTTGGCGCCCGTGCACCTATGGGCGTGGCAGCGGTGTTCTACGGTGCGGTGCCGAAGGACCCGCCGGAATTGGACGGCGTTTGCCCTGTTGTTGCCGGGTACGGTGGACGTGACCGGGTATTTGGCAAACAGGCGGCTCGCCTGGAAGCAGCCCTCGAGGCGAAGGGCATCGACCACGATGTTCGTGTTTACCCGGACGCCGGGCATAGCTACATGAGCGACCACCGTGGAGCACTGGCAAAGCTGAACTCGTGGGGCCCCATGAAACTCGGCTTCGACCGCGATGCATCGGAGGATAGCTGGAACCGCCTGGAATCGTTCTTTGCGACTCACCTCGGACCTGGCTAGACCATCCGCTGGAGCGCATCGAGGTCGCGGATCAGGATCTCCTTGCGGCGGACCTCTACCACGCCATCGTCTTCCATTACACGGAGGGTGCGGCTCACGACTTCGCGCACGGAGCCCACGACGGATGCGAGATCTTGCTGGGTCAGTTCACGCGGGACCACGATCCCGTCCTGCGTCTTCTGGCCCTCCTCGCGAGCCAGCTGGTACAGGTACCGGGCCAGCCGTGCAGGTACCGACTGCAGGCTGATCTGCTCGACGAGTTCGGTGAAGCCCCGCAATCGCCGTGCGAGGTGCCGGAGCATAACGAAGCTGACTTCCGGGCACCGTTCGACAAGCGAAAAGAACGCCGTGGCCGGGATCAGCAGCACCTCGCAATGGTCCAGCGCTTCAACCGAGGCAGGTGCGGGGCTCCCATCGAAGACCGGCACCTCACCGAAGGTATCGCCCGGAGCAACCAGCCGCATGGTCTGCTCACGGCCATCGGGCCCCGTGCGAAAGATGCGAGCTTTGCCGGCACGGAGGTAGAAGAAGCCCGGTGTCCGCTCGCCGATGGTGATGATCTGTTCCCTCGCTCCATAAGACTTCGGTACGAGCTCCTGCACGAACCGGGCCGCCTCGGTCTCACTCAATGCTGAGAAGTACGAGATCTCGCGGAGCTCGGCGGCCGACGGAAGAGAGCTGCTCATGCTCAGAGTATGAAGAAGCTTCGGCCGCCACGCGAATGGTGCCCGAGCTGACCCGTCAGTGGGAGAAGATCGCGGCAAACACCGCGTCGGCGACTATCCGTCCGCCTGCCGGTGTGAAGTGCACCTTGTCAGAGCGTCCCAGGACGGTCGAGCCATCGGCATCACGGAGGTACGGTGTGTACTGGCCATCGGCGCCGGTGGTCACCGCCGTGGTATCTACGTAGAGCACCCAGGGGCGGCGTGTGGCCTCATCGCGCGCGATGGCATTGACGACAGGCACGTTGGCTGCGAGGTCGTCCCGCCCCATTGCTGGCTGGCCCACCCAGACCACGAGCCGGTTTGGCGCACGTAGCAGGTCCATCATTGCCCCGACCCGCTCCCGGTAGCGCTCGGTTCCGACACTATTGATGACGACGGCGTCGTTCGCACCCAGCATGAGGACCGCGATATCCGGTCCGTAGGTGGTCATCTCGCTCGCTGCGTAGGTGAACCAGTCGAGATTGCCACTGATGAGGCCCGATGATATCTGGTGATCAGGCTCGCGTACGGCGACTCCGCCGTTCGCCTCGAACAGGTTGAACAGGCCAATCGTCACAAAATAAGACGTGGAGTCGCCATCCGCCCAAATGCGGACACCCTGTGGCGAGGTCGGGCCAACGCGTGGCGGCGGGGTCGGCGTGGGCGTTGGGCGAGGTGTCGGTGTGTGCGTTGGTACGGCGCCGTCTGTCGCGAGCCCGGGCAGGTAGGCGAACCGAGGCGATGCGGCGGCAGCTGCCGGCTCGGCATGGTGGCCCGAGATACGAAAGAGGCTCAACCCGGCAAGGGCGAATGCCACCACCACCAGGACCAACGATGTCGAAGTCCGCCGCTTCATCGGTAGTTGTCGTAACTCCAAGCGTGCCGGCCGTGCAACATGAGTTCGACTCTACTCGTGTTCGCCGGGGCGTACACGTGCCAATTTCGGGCAATTTCACCAGGGAGATTCCGCGGCGGCGACCTGGTGCCGGCTCGGTAGATACCCGGGATAGGCTCCCGGTCACTACGGGGGTGGCGAAGAGCAGTACATTGCCGTGCCCAACGCTCGGGCGAGATACAGCCTGGCCGTCTCTGGATAGACTGGTTCGGACGCTTACCCGGGGAGCAGCTATCGCCGCTCTCGCAATCAGATCGCACGGGCGAGCCGTCCGCCACAGCACGATATCGATCTTCGACACCCTGGAGCTCTTTGCCCGATGAACCTGGGAATTCTCGATCAGTCACCGATTCGCCGGGGCGGAACCGCCACCCAGGCTATCAGCGAGACGCTCGAGCTTGCTGAGTTCGCTGACCGCCTCGGTTACAGCCGCTACTGGCTCTCCGAGCATCACGCGTCAGGGGGCCTTGCCTCTGCCACACCCGAGATCCTCATTGGCGAAATCGCCTCGCGTACCAATCGGATTCGTGTGGGTTCGGGCGGCGTGATGCTCACGCATTACTCACCGCTCAAGGTTGCCGAGACGTTCCGGATGCTCGAAGCGCTTCACCCGGGGCGTATCGATCTCGGAGTCGGCCGGGCTCCAGGGAGCGATACACGCACGGCCAGGGCACTCGCCCATGGCCCGGGCCAGCTCCCACTCGAGGCGTATCCGGACCAACTCGCAGACCTCTGGGGCTTCCTCACCGATGGGCTACCTCCCGATCACCGGTTCGCTGGTATCACCGCCATTCCGCATGTCCCCACCACTCCAGAGCTCTGGGTCCTGGGTTCGAGCGATGCCGGCGCGATGTATGCCGCTGAGCTTGGCTGGCGCTTCTGTTATGCCCACTTCATCAATCCGCTGAACGGGTTGGAGGCGATGGACGCTTACCGCGAACGGTTCGTCCCGGGGCCCGTCATCGAAACCCCGCATGCCGGGCTCGCCGTAAGTGCCGTTGCCGCCGATACGAAAGAAGAGGCGGAGCGGCTCTCGTGGAGCCGCTGGGCCTGGCGAATCGCCGGGCAACGGGGCGGCGCGGCCGGTATCCCGACTCCCGAGGATGCGATGGCTTTCCCGTACACCCCGTCAGAACGCGATTACCTCGAGTACACGCGGAGCCAGGCGGTTTTCGGCACGGGAACCGAGGTTCGGGAACGACTCCTCGACATGGCTGCCGAATACCGGGCCGACGAACTCGTCATCGTGACCATCACGCATGACTTCCAGGCACGGAAACGCTCCTATGAACTGCTCGCCGAAGCGTTCAACCTGGAGCGCCAGGCGTAACCATCGATCAGACGAGTGCCTCGGCAGCGGCGAGGTCGATGATCTCGTCTTCAGTCATTCCGAGGATCTCCCGGAGCACGTAATCAGTGTCCTGGCCAAGGCATGGAGCAGCCGTGCGCAACCACCCGGGAGTCTCCGAAAACCTTGTAATCAGTCCGTCGTATGGAGTTGGTCCCATCTCCCGGTGGTCGAGCGTGACGAAGAATTCACGGTGCGCCAACTGCCGGTCCTCGTAGAGATCGGTCGGCCGAAGGACGGCATAAGCGGGCACACCCTGCGCGCGTAGTGCCTGGGAGGCCTCGAACGCATCGCGGCTTGCGAACCACTCGGCCAGTGTGGTGTCAATTGCCCGGCTGTTGGTTCGCCTCCCTGCCTCATCGAGCGACGGGTCGAGCGCCAGGCCCGGTGTCGCACAGAGTGCTTTCCACTGTTCGTCAGTCTCGAGCGCCACCGCTATATATCGCTCAATCCCCGCGCACTGGTAGACACCGTGCGGCGCCGCGTAGATGGAACTGTGGCCGGCCGGAGCCGGGATGTTCCCGTTCACCGTGTAATCGAGCACCAGCGGCTCGAGGAAATGGATCGCCGCTTCGGATTGGGAGAGATCGACGTAATCACCCTCTCCCGTCCGCTGCCAGTGGAGTAGCGCCGCTCCCAGGGCAGTACAGCCCACGCGTGGCCCGATGAAGTCGGAGTAGGCGCCCCAGGTTCCCGCAGGCGTGCGGTCCGGCCACCCGGTGATGGCGTGCAAACCGGCGAGGGCGGCACCCTGCCCGCCAAATCCTGTGTACCCGCGCTCCGGCCCTGTCTGGCCCCGCAGGCAGGTACTCAACATCACTATTCCAGGCTTTCGCTTGCGCAGCGTCTCGTAGTCGAACCCAAGCCTGGCCATCGTGCCCGGTGTGAAGCTTTCCACCACCACATCCGCCCAATCGATGAGACGGAGCGCCGCGGCCTTCCCCTCTGCGGTCGCCAGGTTCAACGCGAGACCGAGTTTTGAGCTGTTGTAGTCAGCCATGAACTGTGACCGGTCGATACCCGGGATACCGTCCTTGAATGGCGGCAGGAGGCGCAGAACGTCGGGCCGTAACGATGATTCGATATGAACGACGGTCGCTCCGTGGTCGGCCAGTGCCTTGCTGATGATTGGCCCGACGCCGACCCATGCGAAGTCGGCCACCTTGAGCCCATCGAAGATCGGCCTTCGTTCGCCGCTTCCGGTCCGCACGATGGGTGCTGCCGGCTGATCGAGGAGTGACTGGTCGGCCCCGAGGTCGGGCGCCGGTGCAGGTGGGCCAGCCTGGTTGTTGGTGAGACGTATGTATGGACCGGGATGGATGCGGCCTCGCACTTCCCGCCAGTACTCACGGGCAATCAGTTGCGGGTCGGTGAGGAGATCCGGTACGCGGTAGATCGCACCGAGAAGGATCCCGGTTTCATTCCCAAACGCCTGCAGTTCACGGGCGGTCTTGGTCAGGAAGAAAGCCTGGATGGCACCGAATGCCGCGATGACCTGTGGAACGGTGAGTGCACCGCTCGCCACGGCGCCGGTCCAGCTCGTCCAGTCGAGGCCGTGAAGGTCCTCGGGCAGAGCGCCTGATTCTTCCACCCATCGCATGACCGTCTGCATCGTCCGCCCACCAATTCCGGGGAGAGTGGTGTGGCAATGCACCCAGCCATCCGCACAGTCCCAGACCGACTGGAGCTTGAGACCGGGGAAGAGTTCGGCCTGCTTCGCCCGGTTCTCTGATGTGCCCGGGGGGTTGCCGCCCGGGTTTGGGGGGAATCCCGTTGCATTCATCAACGTCCAGACGACTGCCGCCTGGGCTGAGACGTCAAGGTGCTGCCCGAGTCCCGAGCGCTCACGTTCATAGAGGGCAAAAGTGATATCGGCTGCAGCCTGCGCTCCCGCATGGAAACTCGCCTGCGGGTAGCCAACCGGTACCGGGGGCCGGTCACCGTCGCCCTGCAGCCCGAGGAGGCCACCGGCCGCTTCGAGTGTGAGATCGGTGGCGGGGCTGCAAGCCTCCGGCCCATCCTGCCCGAACGCGGAAATGGATGCCATGACGAGCGCCGGGTTCTCCTGGTGCAGCACATCGTAGCCAAGCCCAATAGAGGCCATGTAGCCCGGTGCAAACGATTCGATCAGGACATCGGAGGAGCGGACGAGCTCGAGGAAGCGTTGCCGGCCGGACGGAACGCCAAGGTCGAGCACGACACTGCGCTTCCCCATTCCGACCGCTGCCCAGTAGAGCGACTCACCATTGTGGCGGTCGAACGGGCCCATCTTGCGGGCGGCTGCACCCCCAGGGGGTTCGACCTTGATGACGTCCGCGCCCATCTCGGCAAGCAGGCGGCTAGCGAGTTCGCTGAGCGGGGTCGCGATATCGATGACACGGATGCCGGCGAGCGGCCCGCAGAGAGAGGCAGTTACCATGAACAGGGGCTCCGGAGACGGGGTCCCCAGATTCTATATCCGTGACCCGTTTGGGTGGACTCGATGGCGCGAGGTGCGGCGCCGGCCTACGATCGGATTACCCCGCATCAACGGCAGGACCCATGCCCCGTCCCCGAACACGTTCGCGCGAGTTCGCCCCGCCCGCCGGCGAAACACGCACCCTCCGTATCGAGTCGCTCGTCTTTGGAGGCGCTGGCCTGGCCCACTCCGATGATGGACGCATCGTCTTTGTGCTCTATGCGGCCCCCGGTGAACTGGTCGAGGCCCTGATTGAGCGGGTCCATGCTGATTACCTCGAGGCCGTAACGATTCGTGTCATCGAGCCGTCAGCCGATCGCGTCGAGCCCCCATGTCCGCTGTTCGGCGAGTGTGGCGGTTGCCAGCTCCAGCACATCCGCTATGAGGCGCAGCTTGCAGCGAAAGAAGCAGTGGTACGTGAACAGCTTCGCCGCATCGGCCGCCTCGATGACGCGGTTGTCCGGCCAATAGCCGGTGCGGCTAACCCCTGGGCGTACCGTAACCACCTTCGATTCAGTACCGGAAAGAAGTGGGGTGACGTCGGCTTCATTAGCAGGCGAGGACGTGGCCTGCTCAAGGTTGAGTCGTGTCTCATTGCAGACCCGTGGGTCAACGACCTGCTCCCCACTCTGCAGGGTAAGGGCGCTGGTCTTCACCAGGTCCAGGTTCGCCATAGCGCTGAAACAGGTACCCACCTCATCGGGCCCCAGGTCCCCGGCCTTGATATCGAGAGCGGTCAGAAGTGGTACAGCGAAGAACTCGCCGGCCGGCGCTTCCAGGTGAGTGCCGCAGCATTCTTCCAGGTCAATCATGCCCAGGCAGAGCAGATGGTGCGCCTTGTCGGCGAAGCGCTTCCCTCCCAGGGGAAGCTACTCGTTGATGGTTTCGCCGGAGTTGGGACCTTCGCCGCTATTTTCGCCAACCGATTCGAGCATGTGATCGCGATCGAGGAATCTCATAGCGCGATCCGGGATGCTGAAGTCAACATCACCGACTTGCCGCATGTCGAGATCCGGGCAGGGAAGGTTGAGACGATCCTGCCCGACCTCGAACGGCGGCCCGATGCCATCATCCTCGATCCGCCCCGCCCCGGATGCTTTCCATCGGTGCTCCAGGCGATCATCGAGTTCCGCCCGGCATCCGTCGTCTACGTGTCCTGCAATCCCGCGACGCTCGCGCGTGACCTGCGCGTGCTTGTCGACGGTGGATACCGGCTCGAGAGTGTCACCCCACTCGACATGTTTCCTCAGACGGGGCATATCGAGTGTGTCTCGAAGCTTATCCTTCCGGAGGGCGCGAAATGAAACAGATTGTGCTGGCCTCTGGCTCCCCTCGGAGACGGGAGCTCCTTGCTGCACTCGTGGCCGACTTTCAGATGGTGGTTTCCGACGTTCCGGAGCCGACAACGAATGACCCCAGGGCCGATGCACGCAGGCTGGCACTGGAGAAGGCATCGGCTGTTGCAGCATCCCGCCCGGGTGCTGTCGTAATCGCCGCCGACACGCTCGTCCACGATGCGATCCGTACCTATGGCAAACCCGCGGACCACAGCGATGCCCGGACGATGCTTGCCCGCCTTCAGGGCCGCTCGCACACGGTCACGACGGCGATAGCCGTCGTCAATGGTGATGATCACTTCATTGATGCGAGCGACGCGGCTGTGACGCTCCGGTTGTTGACTCATGAGGATATTGACGCATTTGTCGCGACCGGCATCCCGCTCGACAAGGCGGGCGCCTACGCTATCCAGGAGGGCGATCCGCCCGTTGTTGAACGCTGGGAAGGCTGCTATTGCGGAGTCATGGGCTTACCGCTCTGGCGGCTGCGACGGTTACTCGCTCATGCAGGTGTGCGCTGCCCGGAGCCTTCCGCCACGTTCGAACGTTGTGACGGTTGCCCCGAACGGGACACCGCACTCACCGCAAAGGAGATGGAGGAATGAGCGCCCATCACCGCACCCTGCATGTCCGTTCCCGGGAGCGTGAACACCTCATCGATGTCACGGATCTCGTCCTTCGCGCCGTGACCGAAATCGGGAAAGACGCCGGTGTGGTCTCGGTGTTCGTGCCCCATACAACGGCCGCTATCACGATCAATGAGAATGCCGACCCTGCCGTCCAGTCCGACATCATTGCCTGGCTCGCACGTCTGGCCCCCCAGGACAGTGCCTTCGCGCACGAGGAGGGCAACAGCGACGCTCACATCAAGGCGATGGTGGTAGGGTCATCGGTCCAGGTTCCGCTGGTCGGCGGGCGCCTGCTGCTGGGCCGCTGGCAGGGCCTGTACTTCTGTGAGTTCGATGGTCCGCGGCTTCGCCGTCTCGAAGTGGTTGTGAACTGACCGGACTGAAGAAACGGAAGCTTCGGGCCGATCATCGGGGGTAGTGGCACCTTGCCCGGGAGGCCTCCGGCCGATGCGTCTTCCCGTGACGTCGCACCACCTGCTTTTCGGCCTTGCCGTGCTCGTCATCGTTGGCGGGTTTGCAGCGATTGGGGCAGCAAGCTGCGGCGAAGAGGATGCCCCGGCGCTGGCTCTTACCCCTAATCAGCCCCTGATCGTCCTTGCTGCTCCCGATGCCGAGGCATGGGTGCGCCTCGAGCGCGCATCGGGAGCGGCTGCCCGCATCGGAACACTCGACGAACTTCTCACGCGGACCGAGGCTGTCGTCCCTGCCGGTGCAAAGCTGAGCTCCAGCGACCACTACCGCATCCATAACTGGGTAGCACAGGGAGGGCGGCTCGTCTCGCCGCACGAGGACCTGCTCGCCGGCCTGGGATTCACGCGCAGCGCCGCGGCGAAGATCACACAGGTGACGCTCACCGATGACTCGAACCTCGTCGCCCAGTGGCCCGATGGGTACCGGCTGCAGGGGCTCGCTGCAGGGAAGAGCCTGAGATCCTTCACGCCAATGGTTGTCTCGGATGGCACAGCCATCATCGCCCAGGCAGCTCTGGGCAAGGGGCACGTGTTTGGCATCGCAATCGACCCCATGGCTGACGGTAAGGCGGGGTTCGAGTTCGTCCCGACCCTCGGCCGCGAGATCGCTACATGGACGAAGGCGCCCCCAGGGCCCGAACGTGACGCACTGGAGATCTATCTCGACCCCGGTAGCCTCCCCGATAGCTTGAAGCATGACCCGGAGAAGCTGGCGGCTTCCCTTGCGGGCGTCCACGCGGTGCAGATCGCTGGATGGAACTTCAACTTCCGCGACCCCGCAGACGATTACGACTACGCCGGCCTGATTTCGGCCCTCCATGCGCGGGGGATCCTCGCCTATGCGTGGCTCGAACCACCGTTTGTCAATCTCCTCATGTGGGAGGACCACCCCGAGTGCCGTGAGAAGACCGCCACCGGGCGCGATGCGATGGTCGATTGGCGGGCGCTCATCGCACTGGAGGACCCGAAGTGCTTCGAGCTTGCATGGAAACAGTGGCAAGTCGTGCTCAACACGTTCGACTGGGACGGCATCAATATTGCCGAGCTGTACTTCGAACCCGACATCAAGCAGGACAACTTCACGCCCTTCCATCCGAGCGCCCTCGCACGATTTGGTGGCGAACCGTCGCAGGAATTCGCGCGTTTTCGGGCGTTCCGCAAGGACCTGGTTGTGGAGCTCAACGAGAAGCTCCTCTCACGCATCAACGGGCTGCCCAGAGCGAAAGAGCTCGCCTTCCAGCTGACGGTGATCGACGACCGTCTCGATCCGGTCCATGGTGACGCGGTCGGAAGCGACGTTGCACGGCTCGCTGAGGTCGCGCGGGCGGGCGGCGCTTCACTCCAGGTCGAAGACCCGTTCACGACATGGGAAGAAGGGCCTCTTCGCTACCTGAGCCTCGCTCCTGTCATCACCCCGTTGCTCCCGAAGGGGAAGGTGTTCATCGACATCAACGTCGTCCCGCGCGAAAACGCCCGCCCAACGAGCGCGATGACAGGCGGCGAACTGGACCTTGCCGCGATGGCCGCCGGTTCGGCCGGTATGCGGCTGGCAGTATTCTCGGTCGCCACGGTGCCCGCTCGTGACCTCGCTCACCTCGGGGCAGCGATTGCGGGTTCAGCCCAAACGCTCGATACCGGGGTCAGGGCACCTGCAACGCTTCTCGTGCGTTCCCCGTATGGTTCGGCCAGCACGACACTGACCGTCGATGGGGTGGAATGGCCGGCTGCACCAGGTTTCGCACTCATACCAGCGGGTGAGCACCGGCTCGAGTGGGGCAGCGCGGCAGCACGTGGTCCGGCTCTCCTGCGGCTTGGGGCCGAACTCGGTTCGGCAACCGTAGCGCCGAACACAGTCACCTTCACCTACGATGCTCCCGGACGTTCCTACGCTGTCATCGACCGCGAGCCGCTCTCGATGAAACTCGATGGAACGGACGCGGACCTACAGGTGCTCGCACGGCCCGAAGGCGGCTGGGTACTCGTGCTCCCTGGGGGGACGCACGAGCTGGCGGTAACGACGGATGTGGCTCCCGAGCAGCCCTAACGGCCCTGGTAGTACGCGAGCACGCGGTGCATCGCAGCGGCAGCCCGCTCGAAGCTCTGGAACACCGGGATCTGGCGCTCGTGGAACTTCGACTGGATGCTCGCGATGTATTCCGCTTCGTGTGCCGGGTGCAGGATGACTGCGAGCGGCTTCGAGGAACGATCGTTGTGTGCCTTGATGGCATCGAGCGTCGCCTCGAGGCTGGATGGGTCCTTTCGCCATTGCCGCGCGGCGAACATGGCCGAGAGTTCCATCGCCATTCCATCCACATTCGAGTCCTCCTCGATGATGCGGAGGATGCGTTCCAGTGTCTCTGTCTTGCCCTGGATAGTGCCGGCCATATCGAGCGGATTCTGGTAGCTCCCGCCGACGATATTGAAAAACTCCCCGAGCCGGGCGTAGGTCTCCTCGCTGAACCGCGGGACCTGCATCCCTGCCTTTGAAAACGCATCCGTGATCGAGACGGACTGGCCACCCGTTTGAGCAAGCAGCGCCATGCGCGGACCGGTCGGTGGCGTCGCTTTCGTGAGCAGTTGCATCACGTCCATGGTCTCGTCGAGATTGTTGGTCGTGATGGCGCCACACTGCTTCATCATGCCGTCCCAGACGGCCTGCGGGGCGGCGAGTGAGCCCGTGTGCGACATCGTCGCCCGGGCCCCTGCTTCCGTTTGCCCACCCTTCCAGACGACGACGGGCTTGCGCTTGCAGGCTTCGCGGAGGGTTTCGAAGAACTTCCGGCCGTTCTTCACACCCTCGACGTACATGCCGATGACTTCGGTCTCGTCGTCGAGCATGAGGTATTCGAGATAGTCGCTCACATCGAGGATGACGGCATTTCCGAAGCTCGCGCAGCGGCTCACGTGCATCCCGGTTGCGTTCGAAACCAGGCTGAACATAATGCCGTGGGTCCCCGACTGGCTGAGGAATCCGATCTTCCCATCTTTCGCTACCGGGGCGTCGGCATTGAATCGCACGCCTGCCCTGGGAAGGTAGAGGCCCATGCAGTTGGGACCGACGAGATTGAAGTTTGCCGGCCGTGCCATTTCGACCAGCTTGTCCTGGAGCTGAATCCCAAGGTCCTCGCCAGTCTCGGCAAAGCCGGATGTGAAGAACCCTGCACCATGGGCCCCGTTCTCGATGAGGTCCTTCAAGACATACGGTGATACCTGGCGCGGCACCGCGACAATCGCATAGTCGATCTGCTCGGGGATCTCCTTCATCGCGCGGACGTTTTTCACACCGAGCGCTTCGATCCCCGGGATCTCTTTCTCATCGAGCTGAACCGAGTACAACATACCGCCCTGCTCCTTGAACGGCAGGTTGTTGTGCAGCCACATGTAGCCGGGACCCTTGTCGCCCACCACGGCCACGACTTTCGGATTGAACATGCGGTCGAGGCGGTGTCCCGGCACTCCCACGGCTAGCCCTCGCTCACAACGATGCGAGCATCGACGGCAAGTGCTCCATCGGGGTAGGCGAACACTGGATTCAGGTCGAGTTCCTGGACCTCGGGATGTGCAGCGACGAACTCGGAGACCTTCACGATCGTGTTCTTGAGAGCGGCCAGGTCGGCGGCGGGCTGGCCGCGGACACCCTGGAGGACCGGCTTCCCCTTGATCTCGTCGATCATCTGGCCGGCATCCGTTTCGGTGACGGGCACGAGACGGAACGACACGTCCTTCAGGACTTCGACCATGATGCCGCCGAGGCCGAACATCATCACCGGTCCGAACTGCGGGTCGGTGGTCATACCAACGATGACTTCGGTGCCCTGTGGCGCCATCTGCTGGACCGAGACGCCCTTGATTCGAGCGTTTGGCTCGGCCTTCTTCGAATTAGCCATGATCTCGTCGAAGGCTGCACCGACCGCCTCGCGATCCTCGAGATTGAGCTTCACGCCACCGACGTCGCTCTTGTGGGCGATATCGGGGGAAACGACCTTGAGCACGACGGGGTAGCCCATCTCATCGGCCTGTGCCTGTGCCTCGTTGCGGCTGGTGGCAAGCGTGGCGGCGGTGGCGGCGATACCGGCCTCCCGAAGGATACTCTTGGCTTCAACCTCGTTGAGAAGGGTACGGCCCTCAGATCGGGCTTCGCCCAGGACAGTTGCGAACGACATGCAGTGGCTCCGGGGTGGGGTGAATGTGGCTGGATAATACGTGATTCCCGCCTGAGGCACGAATGAACCAACAACCGGACGAACCGCGGCGTAGTCTCCTGTCCCTTTGCACTCTCCCTTCGCCCCGGCCATGATTCGCGCCACGGAGGATGAAATGGCTGCTGGCAATGGAGAACTGTTCGATATCGTCGTGATCGGCGCCGGTGCGTCCGGAGCTCCAATCGCCGCGCGGGCGAGTGAGGAATACCGGCGTTCCGTGCTCCTGGTTGAAGCGGGCCCTGACTATGCCGATGGCGCCCGGACACCCTTCGACCTCGTCAACAGTCACAACAACTCCTACTCGGACCATGACTGGGGGTTCAGCTACCAGCCGACGGCTGCGGGCCGGGGTGCCCCGTTTCCCCGGGGCCGGGTGACTGGCGGGTCCAGCGCCGTGAATACGTGTATCGCACTGCGTGGCATGCCTGAGGATTACGATGGCTGGGCAGCGGCCGGCAACCCGGAGTGGGCGTGGGAGAGGGTGCTCCCGGCATTCAAGCGGCTCGAACGGGATCTCGACTACGGCGAACGCGACTACCACGGCGATTCGGGGCCAATCACCATCCGGCGCTACGAATGGGATGAACTGACGAAGGTTCACCAGGCGTGGCTCGAATCCTCCGACCTGCTCGGCTACCCCCGCTGCGAAGACGCCAACGATCCTCACGCCTGGGGGGCCGGGCCGCACCCGATGAACAAGATCGGGCGGCTGCGGGTCTCCACGGCCGTGGGCTATCTCGCACCTGCACGTGCGCGACCCAATCTCCAGGTCCGCCCGAATACACTAACCCGACGACTGGTCATCGAAAATGGCCGTGTCGTGGCCGCGGAAGTGGAGACGGACGGCGAGGTCGAACTCATCCGCGGCCGCCTGTTCGTGCTGTCGGCCGGGGCCATTCAGTCGCCCGCGATCCTGATGCGTTCGGGCATTGGGCCGAACACCGAGTTAGCCCAACTGGGAATCGAACCAGTTGCCGATGTTCCGGGCGTTGGCGCCAACCTGAGTGACCACCCGGCCCTTGCCCTGGTTGCTACAGTCAAAGACCCATCCATCCTTGACGCCGACCAGCCAATCGTGCAGACCATTCTTCGGTATACGGCGAACGGCAGCAGTCAACGCAACGACCTCCAGATCGAGGCGTTCTCCTTCTCCCCGCGCGGCGGCCAATTGAACACGTTCGCGATCGCCGCAGTGCTCGAGCAGGCGTGTGGCGTCGGAACCGTTCGGCTGAAGAGCGCAGATCCCCACGACCGGCCGCTCATCGAGCAGCACTTCTGCGAGGACGAGCGCGATCTCGTGCGTCTTCGGCAGGCGTTCCGAGATTGCATCGCGTTCGCCAAGGCCGGCCCGCTGGCAGCGATTATCGACCGGGTGATTTTCCCGAATATCGACCTGGCTATCAGTGATGACACCATCGACGGTCTGCTCATGCGGTTCGCAGCCAGCGGCTTCCATCCCTGTGCGACGGCGAAGATGGGCCCGAAGGATGACCCGATGGCCGTCGTCGACCAGTTCGGACGCGTGCATGCTGTCGAAGGCCTTGTTGTTGCCGACGCCTCGATCATGCCCTCGGTCCCGCGGGCGAACACGAATCTCACGTCGATCATGATCGGCGAGATGGTCGGCGAATGGCTTCGAACGCGGCCAGTCCAGTATGGGCTCTGACACGTACCCACCGGGGAAGATGAGAGCCTGGCGATGACATCGGGGGCATGATTGACCCCGAGCAACCACGCGTAACAGGGTCAGTTCGACCTGGCTCGATGCCCGGTCAATGGCGTCAGCAAGTCCAGGTCTTCCTGCCGGTCGGTCGGGAGGGATTCCTCACCATGAACGGCTCCACGGTGATTGGTTTGCCCGCCGTACATACGCCATGGGCATCTCAACAGAGGTGTCAGCGAGCGAAGGCTCCGGCAGGTGGACTGTGTAATGGCCATTGCCCTCGACATTCAGTTCGAGGACATCGGGGGCCTGCAGGCCTTTGGGTAGCACGCATGAAAAAGCCCCCGCAGGTTGCCGGGGGCGTATTCTGTGTTGGAGGCGCCAGTCGGATTCGAACCGGCGGTGGAGCTTTTGCAGAGCTCTGCCTTACCACTTGGCCATGGCGCCGTGTGTAGTTTGTGATGGTGCCCAGGGTGAGATTTGAACTCACACGCCCAAAAGAGCACTGCCCCCTCAAGACAGCGTGTCTGCCGTTCCACCACCTGGGCACGGAACTTGATACTAGTAACTTACGTGCCCAGCGGCAAGCCGCTCGAGGGTGGACACGTTCTGGCAGGGGTGGCAGGACTCGAACCCGCGACACTCGGATTTGGAGGCCGATGCTCTACCAACTGAGCTACACCCCTGCTCAGTCCTTATCGTAACAGCCCCGCCCTAACGGAAAAACTCACGTAGCGCATGTGCTCGAGTACCGGGCGCTTGGCGAACTTTCGGGGTCCATGCTGGAATACCCTGTCGCGCATCCCCTCGTACTTCAACCAACGACGCCCCGTCCGCAAAGTCAATGGTTCGTGAGCGGGCGTTCTGCAGCGTACTTCACGAGACGTAACAAAACCCCCAACGTATACTCGCCCACATGTCACAATCCACCCGGCACCTCCTCTCATCCGCCGATCTAAGCGGAGAGGAGATCGCATCGCTCCTCGAGATCGCTTACCGCCTGAAGCAGAAGCCCCGGCGCCTTCTCGAAGGCCGCCAGCTGGCACTCCTCTTTGAAAAGCCGTCACTGCGCACGCGTGTCAGCTTCCAGGTTGCGATGCGGCACCTTGGGGGTGAGACGATCTACCTCGCGCCGCAGGAAGTCGGGCTTGGCGAACGAGAGGCGATCAAGGACGTATCGCGCGTCCTCAGCCGGTACGTCGATATTGTTGCCCTGCGAACCTTCGGCCAGGTCATCGCCGAGGAGTATGCCGAATACTCCAGCATCCCGGTCATCAACGCCCTGACCAACGAGGAGCATCCCTGCCAGGCACTCGCCGACCTGCTGACCGTGAAGGAGAAGCTCGGCGACCTCGAGGGGGTCTCCCTCGCATTCGTCGGTGATGGCAACAATGTAGCCGCGAGCCTCGTGCTTACCGCCACCTCGCTCGGCATGGATGTGCGGATGGCGAACCCCAAAGGCTATAGCCTCCCGGAGTGGCTCATTACCGAAGCAAGCGCACGTGCCAGCACCTCCGGTGGGAGGCTAACCCTCGTGAACGATCCGGCCGAGGCGGTATCAGGCGCGCAGTGCGTGTACACCGACGTCTGGACATCGATGGGCCAGGAGCGCGAATCCGAACGCCGGCGTATCGACTTCACCGGCTACCAGGTGAACGCGGCACTCATGGCGAAGGCCGCACCCCGCGCGCTGGTGATGCATGATCTCCCCGCTCATCGTGGAGACGAGATCACCGACGAAGTCCTCGAAAGCGACACATCGATCATCTTCGACCAGGCGGAGAACCGTGTCTGGGCACAGGCCGCGGCAGTGGCGTTCCTGCTCGGCGTGTCGGATCGGGTGGTCTGAACCCGGTTCTGCAATGCAACGGCGTATCATGAGCCAAGGCCGTGCCTTGCAGGGCCGAGACACGCCATGCCCGATCTGAACCATGTTCGCGAAATCCTGGGGGAGTTTGGTGCGTCGAGCGCGCTCGAGGTGCTGCTCATTGCCGTGGTCATCTTCTCCACGCTGCGCATCCTGAGCGGCACGGCAGCTATGACGCAGCTCCGTGGTGCGCTCGCCCTCTTCCTCGTATTCGTCGTGCTGGGCCGGGCCCTCGACCTCACGGTTATCAATTTCCTGATAGAGAACTCATTCACAGCCCTCCTCATTGGTGCGGCGGTCGTCTTTCAGCCCGAGATTCGGCGCGCGCTGGACCGCCTCGGTCGCACGGGCTTCCAGGGCTGGCTCGACCATCCACGCTACGAGGAGGTCATCGACTCGATTGCCCGAGCGGCCGGCAGGATGTCGGCCGAGCGTCACGGCGGCCTGTTCGTCCTGGAGCGTGAAACCGGTCTCCAGGACGTCATCGAGACCGGGATCCCGGTTGATGCACGGATCTCGCCGGAACTCCTCGCCGGCATCTTCTATCCCAACTCGCCCCTGCACGATATGGCCGTGGTGCTGCGCGATGAACGGGTCGTCGCCGCGGGTTGCGTTCTCCCCCTGGCCAGCGAGCTCCCTGCGGGTGAACGTAACCTCGGGACGCGGCACCGGGCAGCGATCGGCATCACGGAGCAGACCGATGCCCTCACGGTGGTCGTGTCCGAGGAGACCGGGGAGATCAGTGTGGCCCTCCATGGCCGCCTGACACACGTCGCGGATGAGCGCCGCCTTCGCGCAGTTCTTGAATGGCTGCTCGAACCTGGCAGTCCGAATGTGGCGCGCAGCGGCAACGGGAGTATCCCCGTATGACTGTGAAACATAATGACAACGGCCGGGTTTCGCGCCTTCGTGTCGGCTGGCTCACGTTTCGCTCGATCGGTTCGAATATCGCCTCGCACTGGGCGATGGCCGGTCTAAGCCTCGTTGCCGCGTTTGGTGTGTGGTTCGTCATCCAGGATGTCGAGAATCCGCGGGTCACCGGGCTCGTGCCGCCCGAACCACAGCCCGCCTCGATCCAGGTGCAGGTGAAGGACAACCAGGACTACATCGTTACCGATCCGCAGCCGGTGAAGGTCCAGGTCGAAGCCCGAAAGGCGGACCTTGCCGACCTCCGTCCGACCGATTTCGATGCGACCGTATCGGTACTGGGTAAACCAGTTGGTATCCCTGTCGATGTCCCGGTCCATGTCACGACGAGGCGCAGTGGTGTTCGCATCCTGAACGTCTCGCCCGCGCAGGTGACGGTTACCCTCCAGGAGGCGAAGGTAAAGGAGATGCCTGTGACCACTCACATCGTCCAGCCGCTGCCGGAGAACTACCGGCTCGCCGACCCCGACCACGACCCGCAACTCAACCCGGTCAGCGTGAAGATACGCGGCCTCCCGTCACTCGTGGACACGGTCGCCACCGTCGACCTCGATATCAACCTCTCTGGAGCACGATCCGACAGTGTCACACTGGAGGGTGAGCTGGTCGCTCGAACGGAAGCCGGCAACCCTGTGACCGTTTCCATCACACCGGCACGCGCCTCGGCGACATACAAGGTGACCCAGACATTCACGCAGCGAACCCTCGGCCTCACGCCAACCACCCTCGGCCAACCTGCTCCCGGGTTTCGCATTGGCAACATAACGGTTGATCCACCCGTGGTCACGGTCACCGGTCCAAAGAGCGTCGTCGATAGCCTTCAAGGTATTGGTGCCGAGGCCGTGAACGTGACCAATGCCAAAACCGATATCACGCAGGTGCGACAGGTCGACAGGGTGTCGAACCTCGCTATCGACCACACCACGGTCATCATCAAGGTGGAGATCAAGCCGATCGACTGTGGTGACCCCTCGATAGCGCCGTGCGGCAGCACAACCTTTGTTGTCGCGCCGGCGCTTACCGGGGCGACACCCGGGCTTGTGGCCGAGACCAGCGAATACGCCGTCCAGGTTCGGGTCACAGGCTCGCTGGCCGACCTCCAGAAGCTCAAACCGACGGATATCAAGGTGGCGGTGCCTTTGACTAACCCGGTAGCCGGCACGAAGAGCTACGACGTCGTTATCACTCTCCCATCGGGGCTCAACCTGAAGGCCGATGCGGATCAACTTGCCGTAACGCTCCGGCCTGTGGGGAATCCATGACCACGACCGATATCCTTCCGCGCGTCGTCATCGTTGGCCGCCCCAACGTTGGGAAGTCGTCGCTCTTCAATCGTGTCCTCGGCGAACGGCGAGCGATCGTCGAGGATGAGCCCGGCACTACGCGAGACCGCGTGGAAGCTGATGTCGAATGGCTCGACCGCCGCTTTCGACTTATCGACACGGGCGGGTACGAAACCAGCGAGGAGAACGTCTACGCAGGTCTCATCGTCGAGCAGATCCGCGCCGCCATCGAAGGTGCCGCCGTCGTCCTTTTCATGGTCGATGCACGAGACGGGCTGACAGCAAGCGATTGGGATGTCGCTGAGGTTGTGCGCCGGGCACAGCGGCAGACGATCCTTGTTGCCAACAAGGCGGACAATGAGGCACGCGAGGTCTACGGTATTAGCGAGGCTGCGGCGTTGGGTTTCGGTGAAGCAATTCCGATCAGCGCGCTCCACGACCTTGGTGTCGGATTGCTCCTCGACAGGATAGTGAGCCTGCTTCCAGAAGGGGAGGCGCTCATCGAATCTGACCGCGTGCGCATCGCCATTATCGGGCGGCCAAACGTCGGAAAATCGATGCTGCTCAATGCGGTTCTCGGCGAACAACGGGTCATTGTCAGTGACGTCGCTGGCACGACCCGTGATGCTGTGGATACCGAAGTCGACACACCGGAAGGCAGCTATCTGCTCATCGATACGGCGGGCGTCCGGCGCCCCGGGAAGCTTGGCAAAGGGGTCGAACGCCACTCGGTCATGCGAACCACGGGTGCTGTTGAGCGTTGTGACGTGGCGATCCTCGTGGTTGATGGCAACGAGGGGGTGACATCGCAGGATACCCACATCGCGGGAATCGCTATCGAGCAGTACAAGGGCCTCATCATCGCTGTCAATAAGACCGACCTCTGGGACGACCCGGAGGCCGGTCAGGCTCGTGCCGAGAGCCAGCTCCGCTCTCGCATGCAGTTTGTCCCCTGGGCGATGGTGCATTTCATCTCGGCACTCGAAGGCAAGGGCCTCGACCGCCTGCTCGAGCTGGCCGCCGAGGTCCGGGAGGCCCGGCGGCGGCGTATCCCGACCGCCGACCTCAATGGGACACTCAACCGGGCGATCCGCTCTCATGTTCCGCCCCTGGTGCACAACAAGCGGTTCAAGCTCTTCTACGCTACGCAGGCCGGCGTCGACCCTCCGACATTCGTCCTTTTCGCGAATGACCCGGCACTCGTTCACTTCAGCTACCGGCGCTACCTGGAGCGCGCACTGCGCGAAGCTTACGATTTCGATGGCACGGCGCTGAAGCTGGTTTTCAGGGCCAGAAACGAGGAAGATTCGCGGTCGTGATCGCCTCATTCGCCGCAAATATCGCTCTCGGTTATCTCCTCGGCTCCGTCCCGTTTGGTCTGCTCGCAGGCCACCTCTTCATCGGCCGCGACATTCGCGAATCGGGGAGCGGGAAGACGGGCACCACCAACGTCCTTCGAACCGCCGGCAAGAAGGCTGCTGCACTCGTCATGATTGGTGACATCGCCAAAGGAGCGGTCCCGGCGCTCGCCGGCCGCTACCTGTTCAATGATGACTGGGTCGCTGCGGCCGGATCCAGCGCGGCGATTATCGGTCATGTCTGGCCGGTCTTCGCTGGGTTCCGCGGTGGGCGCGGCGTCGCCAGTACGTACGGTGGCGTACTCGGCCTCACACCGCTCCTCTCGCTCATATTCCCGCTCATAGGCCTCGTGCTGGTCGGCACCACCCGGATTGTTTCGGTCATGTCCGTTGTCGGGGTGCCGCTCTGCGCTGGCATTGTCGTTCTCGCCTGTGCGCTTTTCGATGTGCCCTGGCCGTATGCGGCGTACTCGCTCTTTGCCACGGTACTGGTGGAGTACAAGCACATCCCGAACATCCGGAGGCTCTTCGCAGGAACCGAACCGCGCCTCGGCCAGGGCGGCAATCAGCCCGCCACCGGTTGAGATGGGCTCATACGCTGTTGTCGGGGCCACATCATGGGGAGTCACGCTCACCTGGCTCCTCGAACGAAATGGCCATGACGTTACCCTTGTTACGCGCGACCGCGGCGAAGATGAAGCTGTAACCCGGGCGCAAGGCATCCCCCGGCTGCCAGAAGTCCGGCTCCCGGCATCTGTCACCGTCATGCATGCCTCCGCGGTAACTGGCTCTCCCGACGGTATCGTGCTGGCCGTACCGGCTCAGCATCTGCGCAGGACGATCGCGAGCCTGCACTTCGACCATGTCCCCGTTCTCTCTGCGGCAAAGGGGATCGAACTCACAACCGGTCTCCGGATGAGTGAGGTCATCCACCAAAGTGGGTGGCCCGCCGACCAGGTTGCTGTCCTCTCCGGCCCGAATCTCGCGCACGAGGTTGCCCGCAGCTTGCCCGCCGCTGCCGTTATTGCGTCCGCCGACCAAGTGCGCGCACTGGAATGGCAACGAGCGCTCTCAGGCGGTGCATTCCGAACCTACACCAGCGATGACGTCACTGGCGTGGAACTTGCGGGTGCGCTCAAGAATGTTGTCGCAATCGCTGCTGGCGCGGCGTGGGGCTACGGATTTGGTGCCAACGCTGTCGCGACCATCATGACGCGGGGCCTTGCCGAGATCACCCGCCTTGGGGTTGCCCTCGGTGCCCGGCCACTTACGTTCCAGGGGCTTGCCGGAGTCGGCGACCTGGCCGCCACGTGTTTCTCGCCGCTCAGCCGCAATCGTACCCTTGGCGAATTGCTCGCCAGGGGGCGGACGCCCGAGGCTGCCCTGGCCGAAATCGGTGAGGCAGTGGAAGGCGCATCAACCGCCCGGATCGCCCTCCGGCTCGCGCGCGACGCGGGAATCGAACTCCCAATTGCCGACCAGGTAACGGCTGTACTCGATGGCCGGCGAACGGTCGCTGAGGCGATGTCCGAATTGCTCAGCCGCCCGCTCAAACCCGAATCGGGAGTGGCTGGCGGCTGCTAGACTGGAGTGCATGCCCGCAGCCTCATCCCGCGAACTCACCACGCTCCTCGACCGGCTTATCGCCGGTGAACGCCCCCAATCCGCGGAGCTCACGCTCCTTTCCGACCTTGGACGTGAGGACACCGAGAGCGTCCGCGGTAGCTGGCAACACATCCCGGCAGCCGCGCGGGTATCGGTGCTCAGCCGTGTCACGGAACTCGCCGAGGACAATGTGGAACTCAACTTCGAGTGCCTTGGCGACATCGCTCTTGATGATGAACACCCCGAAGTCCGGGCGCTTGCCGCCGACGCACTCTGGGAATCACAGGACCGGCGGATCGCTGCGCGCCTCCGTGACCGCCTGGATGATGAGGATAGCGAGGTGCGGGCGGCCGCCGCCCGGGCCCTCCGCCAGTTCGTCATCCTGCGCGAGTACGACCAGGCCGATGCGGCCGAGGGTGACGCCGTCGTCGATGCCTTGCGGGCAAGGGCCGCCGATCCTGCCGAGGACGAAGAGGTGCGAGCATCAGCACTCGAGTCCCTCGGTGCACGTTCGCTGCCCTGGGTTTCCAGTCTCATCCAGGAGGCGTTCGATGGCGATGAGCGCCGACTCCGTATCGCAGCCATCCACGCGATGGGCGACTCGGCCGATGACCGCTGGCTCGATTACCTCTATGAACAGTTCTACGCCGACGACCCGGAGTTCCGCTACGAATCGGTCATCGCAGCAGGGGCCATTGGCTCTGAGGATGCACTCGGACCGATCGCAGATTTGCTCGATGATGATGATGTGGAGGTGGTGATGGCAGCAGTTGAAGCACTCGGTGAAATCGGTGGCGACGAGGCAGCCGACAAGCTGCAGGAGTTCTCAGGGAACGCGCCCGATTTTATGACCGACCTGGTTGCTGCCGCGATTGACGCTGCCCGGGACGGTCTTGGGCTCTCCCTCGGGAACTCGGCGGACGAGGACGACGATTGATGGTGGCCCGGCGAGGGGAGTTGCCGGTCGAGGATGCCGTTTCTGCGGGCGGCGTCGTCTGGCGCCACGGCCAGGGAGGCCTGGAAATCGTGGTGTGTGGCCGCCGTTCCGACCGGAGTTGGATGCTGCCCAAGGGCACGCCTGATGTCGGCGAATCCCTGGAACAGACGGCCATACGAGAGGTTCGTGAAGAGACCGGCCTCGACGTCGTACTCGGGGCCACCCTCCCAACCATTGAGTACTGGTTCACCATGCACGGCGTCCGTTATCACAAGCGAGTCCACCACTGGCTCATGGAACCCACCGGCGGCGATATCGCCAACCACGATCATGAGTTCGATGACGTGGTCTGGATGCCGGTCGATGAGGCGCTCAGAAAGGTGAATTACGCGAACCAGCGCCGGGTTATCGCGGAAGCCGCCCGGACACTGGAAGCGCTGGCGTGACAGGCACGGCCAGTCCTCCCGTGGTGATTGCAGAGACGCCGCGAACCCGTGTGCGCACCAAGGTCCGAGCTGATGCCGCCGATGATTTCGCCTGGCGCAAGGATCCCGAGATGCAGCGCTACAACGGTGAACCCCCAAGCGATGCAACCTTCGATGAGTTCCTGGTGCAGTTCGAGTTCGATCTCGCTTTTGGACACGAGCGGCGAAAGATGTTCTCGATCGACTCACGGGCAGACGACCGCCATATCGGCAATATCATGTTCTACAACGCCGACCGGCGGAGCGGGACTGTCGAGTTCGGGATGAGCCTGGCGAAAGATGCTGACCGGGGAACGGGGCTCGGGCGCGAAGTCACGGCGGCATTCCTCCGCTATCTCTTCAATGAGCACCCGTTCCGCCGGGTGATCCTTCACACGCTTGAATGGAACGAACGGGCGCGGCGAGCGTTCACCGCAGCCGGGTTTGAGCCTGCTGATCGTATCCAGCGAAGCGGTGAATGCTACATACGCATGGAAGCACGCCGTGAATGGTGGCTGATGCGTGATGCGGAAGGCTGTTACGCGTTCAGCCTTGCATTGCCCCGGCCCGCTGGCTAATCCCGTTCGTCCACGTGGCCGTCACCATCTGAACGTCCTCTATGCACCCGGGGATCCTCCTTCACGGGGCATGGCTGCCGACAACCAACGTAGAGGACCGCCCGCCTGCCGGGCGCTACAGGTGCGATGGAGCCGAACTATCCTGACACGTCTGGTAATCTCGCCCTCGCGGACGACCAGTATCACGACGGTGCGGCGCGCCCCGCTCCCCGGCCCGCGGGACAGCTTCGTGCCCTCCCGCTGCTCCCGCCCGCGCCGGAGCGGCTCGAGGACCTCGGATTACCCGACCGGTTCATAGAGGACCTCGTCCTCAAGACGCTCTACCGCCTGCCTGTTCCCACTACCGCCGGCCTGGCGAATGCCATGCGCGTTCCGCCGGGGATCGCCCGAGAGGCCATCGAAGCCCTGAAGCGGCAGCGTCTGATGGAGACTACCTCCGCGTCGGGGCGCCTCGAGTCGGAATGGCAGTACCGCCTGACTGAACAGGGAATGCACGAAGCCGAGCAGGCATTCGGGCGCAGCAAGTACGTCGGGCCGGCCCCCGTGCCAATCCAGGATTACTTCGGGCTCCTGGAGCAGGACCACGAGATAGGGGCACCCGATCCGGTGCGCCTGGCGCGGGCCCTGCAGCAGCTCGTCCTCGCCCGTGATGTCGTCGCGAAGGTTTGCCTCGCCCTCACGTCGGGCCGCCCTGCGATGCTCTGGGGTGCCCCGGGCAACGGCAAGACGACGATCCTCGAGCTCTGCTCCGAGGCGATCCATGGCGTCACTCTCTTGCCGGTATGTGTCTACGTAAGTGGACACATCATCAAGCTCTACGATGACCTCGTACACGTGGCAGTCGAAGGCGACGACATGGGCGACTCCTATGGCAATTACGACCGTCGCTGGCTTCGCATCCGCCGTCCATTCGTCTTCGTCGGCGGCGAACTGCGGCCCGAGGATCTCGATCTCGCCTATGACCCCGCACTCGGTTACCACCAGGCCCCTCCGCATGTGAAGGCACATGGCGGCCTCCTTGCCATCGACGACTTTGGCCGGCAACAGGTCTCGCCGCACGCCCTGCTCAACCGTTGGATCGCAGCCCTCGAGCGTGGCGAAGACACGATGGCACTGGTTACCGGTGAGCGAATCACCTTCCCGTTCCGCTCGACCATCGTTTTCAGCACGAACCTCGAGCCGAAGTCGATGCTCGAAGAGGCGCACCTCCGCCGGATCCCTTACAAGATCCGCATCCCCGAGCCGACCGTTCCGCAGATGGCGGAGATCTTCCGCCGTTTTGCCGACGCAATGGGCGTCGAAGCAACAGCAGAAGCCATCGACGTCGTCGTGCAACAGGTGTACCGGGCGAGCGAGCAGCGTTTCCGCAGTTGCCAGCCGCGGGACATCCTGCAGCTCATCATCGAGGAGTCGCGATTCGTGAAGCGCTCACCGACGCTCGAGCCGGCCGCGGCGCGCAGGGCATGCGAGGTCTACTTCGCCGTCGACCCCGGGGTCTGACCCGGGCTTCAATCTGGAGGCACAGCAGGTTCTCAGGGCTCTGTTTCCGTACCACTCACGCATGGCCTCCTCCCGGGTGTAAGCTGGCGGACATCCCGGGATGGCATAGGAGGACCGCAGCAATGCCGAAGCCAGAGCTTTCCAATCGCATCAACAACGAGTTCGAGTTCCGAGGGCTCAATCACCTCGCACTCGTGTGCAAGGACATGCAGCGAACCGTCGACTTCTACCAGGGTGTGCTTGGGATGCCGCTCGTGAAGACGATCGAACTTCCGGGCGGCATGGGCCAGCACTTCTTCTTCGACATGGGAAACGGGGACTCACTTGCGTTCTTCTGGTTCCCGACTGCACCCGAGGCGGCACCCGGCGTCTCCTCGGCGGCCCACTGGCCTGGCGACGGCGAGATCGTGACCGCTCACGGGTCGATGAACCACGTTGCTTTCGATGTACCGGGGGAGCAGTTCGAGGCGTACGTCGAGAAGTTGCATGAGAAAGGCATCAAGACGTCGCGCATCTACAACCACGATGACAGCCCGGCGCAGGTAAGCCGCGAAATGCACGAAGGCGTATTCGTCCGCTCAGTCTACTTCATGGACCCCGACGGTATCCTCCTGGAGTTTGCCTCCTGGACGAAGGTGCTCGATCCGGACGTGGAGGTCCGGCACCGTGCGGCCACGGCCGAAGATGCCCGCCGCCAGCTCGCTACCGCCTGATTCCGGTCCGCTGAAGGGAGCATGCCAGGCACCCTCCCAATTGCTGCCTGGTGTCGTTCGCTACACGAGCGCCTGGAGGACTTCGGGCACGGCCAGTGTGAGCGTGCCTTCGCATATGCAACTGCTGATCTGGTTGACGCTCTGGAGGCGGGCCCACGGTGATCCGGTCTCTGAGCCGTCAGTCATGTCGAGCTTCGTCAGCCCGGAGAGCCACGCCTGGCTGATCGTGGGCTCGAACCGGTATTCGATGAGGTCTGTGTTGTCTCGGGGACCTGCGAACCCCAGCCATGGATCCCAGCGGAGGAGTGCCGGTTCGACAGCGCGGAGGCGGGCGAGGTTGATGGCCAGATTCACTTCGCCCACGGCGATGCTGGCCGCAAGCCCTTCCGCTCCGAAATGAGCCTCAACGGAGCCGGGAACGAACGGAGCGCCAAAGGCGCCCGCCACTTCTCGAACGGGGCCATCGACCACCGCCTCGGCGAGCACGTTGCGCGGGAGTAGCCGGTAGCGCCCGCCGGCGAGTAGTGCGGCCATTTTCAGCGGTCCCGCCGGCGACGTGGGAGCATCGAGCACCACGACCCGTGCGTAGGCTGGCACCGGCCGATTGAGGTCCTCGGGCAGTACGGCAAGCACTTCCGCCTGATCTGCTTCGAACGTGACCTGTGCCCAGCGGGCACCGCGAAGCACCCATGGCGCCGCTTGCTCCCCCCGAAGTAGCGGCCCGGCGGTTATGCCAGAAGGATCGAGGCGTCCGCGGTCTGGCACCCGTAGTTACTCCCGTCGTCGTGGCGTCACACAGGCGCCGCTGACGCCTCGTGCGGATTGACCCCCGGTGGCGGGGTTCAACTCGCCGCTAACGATGTTCGCCGGTTTCCGGCGCTCGGTCATCTTCTGACCGCTCGCTGATCCGCTGTTCAGGGTTCTGGCACGCGTCATCAGCGTGCTCAGTTCTCGGCGGCTGCGACGAACCCAATCCGTTTTGCGTTCGTTCAGACCGTTCAGACCGCCACGCCTCTCTCCACACTGTGAATATCTGTGACGCCACTCGTTCCTGTGAAATCCACTTCCGGGGCTCTGTTGGGTCGAACTGCCACTTCGATACCACCTCGCCTTCGAGTGGTGGCCTCGGGAGAGCGATAGTGCGGAGGCAGCCCGGCGGTGCTTCAGCCGGCCAGCCAGCGGACATGCTTCCGACGGTGATTCTGGCCTGCTGACGATCTCTCGTAACGGCTGCCGACAGGCGTGGGCATGGTAGCATGGACTCTTAGTCTGGGGCGTAGAGTTCATGCGGAACGAAAAAGGGCAGCAGTGAAGTTCGGGATCTTCTTCGAGCACTCGGTCCTCAAACCATGGGATGAGTTGTCCGAGGCGCGAGTCTTTCGCCAGGCAGTCGAGCAGATCGTCGTCGCCGAGGAGGTCGGATTCGACCAGGCGTGGGAAGTGGAACACCACTTTCTCGAGGAATACTCGCACTCTTCGGCACCGGAGGTATTCCTTTCGTATTGTGCTGCAAAGACCAGCCGTATCCGTCTTGGCCACGGTATCGCGCTCATGCTCCCTCCGGTCAATCATCCCGCGCGAATCGCGGAGAGGGCAGCCACGCTCGATATCCTCTCTAATGGCCGCCTCGAATTCGGGACCGGCCGGGCGGCCACATGGACGGAACTTGGCGGGTTCCGGTGCGAACCGGACGATACCAAGGAGATGTGGGACGAGTGCACCCGTGCAATCGTGAAGATGTGGACCACCGACAACTTTTCCTGGCACGGTAAGCACTTCTCAATGCCACCCCGCAACGTCATCCCCAAGCCGCTCCAGAAGCCACACCCGCCCCTCTGGGTCGCGGTTCAATCCCCTGAGACGGCTGTCCAGGCCGGGCAACGCGGAATGGGCATGCTCGGGGTGACGCTCGGCGCGCCAGTCAATTACCAGCAGATGGTGAAGGACTACCGGCGCGCCATTCGCGGCTGCGAGCCCGTTGGCGAATCGGTGAATGAACAGGTGAACGGGGTCGCCTTCATGTACTGCGGCGAGGATAACGGGGAGGCCCAGGCGGTCGGCGCCATGGCGACCACGCAGTTCGCTCAGCGGGCGGCCCACCTCGTTAGTGTTGGCTCCATCTACCCATCGCCCGCCTATTATGCCCATTCGGTTGCGGCGCCCCTGCGAAACCGCCCGGGTGATGTCGTTGGCCCGGTTTCCCAGGGCACACCGATCGGCGACCCTGACGCGTGCATCAGGGCGCTCAAGTGGTGGGAAGAGGTGGGTGTTGATCGCATGGTTTTCCTTATCAACACCGGCGAGACTATTCCTCACGCTAAGGTACTGGCATCTCTCCGGCTATTCGCAGCCGAGGTGATGCCAGCATTTACACGTGCCGAACACGCTGAAACCAGGGCTGTACCCGAGATGTCTCTCGACGATGCGAGAGTGCGCGAGCGGGCAGAATTGGGCGATACCTGAGTTTGTGCACGGCAAGGGGATGCTCGCTCCCGGTTGCCAGGGCCTATCGCCGCACTAGACTGAGTTGTGGATGAGGTCGGCCGTCATCGTTGCAGCTGTGGTCTTGGCGCTTGCGACATTCACGATAGCGTTCGCGCATGCAGAACCGGCGATCGTGAAGCCTGGCGATGGAGCGGTGCTCGCCCAGGCACCGACCGAAGTCCAGATCCAAATGACCCAGGAAATGGCTCGGCAGGCTGGCGCGAACGACATTGAGGTCTTCGACGTGGGCGGTAACAAGGTGACGACCGTATCGGCCAACATCGACAACAGCGATCGCCGCAAGATCAGCGTTCCCCTGCCGTCGAATCTCGCCGTTGGCTCCTACACCGTGAAATGGAAAACCCTGAGTGCGGATGACGGCGATCCTGCCAACGGAGAATTGGTGTTCACCTACGATCCGGCGAAAACACCCTTTGTGGGCAATGAGAACCTGGTCGACACAGGCATAGAGCCTGCGACTCCCACTACGGCGGCCCCGGGCTCGGTGGCTGGTCTCGACAGGGGAGACCCTGGCACCTCCTGGGTGTTGGTCATTGCAGTGGCGGTCGGGATGTTCGCCCTTGGCTCGGGGTCCACGTATCTGCTCGTGAACAAGAAGCCTTCATGAGGCGCCTCACCAGTCTCATCACGGTGCTCGCGGTTCTTGCTGTCATCGCTCTCCGGCCTGGCACGGCGCTCGGCCATGCTGCTCTTGTCTCCTCCGATCCCGCACCCAACGCCTTCCTCCAGAAAGCTCCCTCCCAGGTCTCACTGACCTTCAGCGAGCCACTCGATACCCGCATGAGCACCATCCAGCTGCTCGATGCCGGGGGCGTCGAAATCGGGCTGACGGGCCTCACGTTCTCTCCCGATAGCCTCTCGATGACCGCGCAGGTTCCGAAACTGGGCCCCGGAATCTACAACGTGCTCTGGGTTAATCTCTCGAGTACTGACGGGCACAGCCTGCGAGGTTCCTACCCGTTCACAGTGCTCAACCCGGATGGTAGTGTGCCGGCCGGCGGTAATAGCATCGCCGGACCGGGCGGTGCAGCAGACCCGGCCCCACTCGCTGAGGGTGTCGCGGTACGCGCCCTCTCGCTCCTCGGCCTGGTGGTTATAACGGGCGGGGCACTGCTCGTCCTCCTCTGGGGTGATGCAGGCCGCCAGGCACGCGGAAGGCTCCAACTTGCTGTCTGCTTCGGCGCGACCGTGCTCGGTATCGCAACCGCCCTGAACCTCGTGGTGATACACGACGCCTACACGGCACTCTCGCTGCAAGACACCCTGTTTCACACCACGGCGGGTCGTTACTGGCTCACACGCCTGGGCGTCGTGCTGGTCGTTGCGTCCGGTGCTTCTTTCCTGACCAAGACGCCACGGCGGGCTTCGACCGCGATCCTGTTCCTCTCCGGTCTCTACCTCTGGGCCTACACGGCGACCTCGCATGCCGCCGCAGGTACGGGGAGCGCCTGGGCTCGAGCACTGGACTTCGCCCACGGCTACGCGGCGATTACCTGGGTCGGCGCGGTCATCGGCGTTGCTATAAGCGCGCGGATGCTCTGGCGTGAAGGCCACTATGCGGCGCTGATGCCACGATTCTCGCTGTTGGCATCGGTCACGGTGTTCGTCCTGCTCGTTACGGGCCTGTTCTCGTCGTTCATCGAAGTTGACACGCCGGCGAAGCTCTGGGAAACGCGCTACGGGGTCACCCTGCTCGTGAAAATCGGGCTGATGGTGCCGCTGCTTCTGATCGGTTTCTACAACACGCGCATCGGGCGGCACCAGCTCGCAGTGCTGGCCGCCGGCGAACCTCGCCGCTTCATCCTGATCACTTCAGCCGAGATCGCCCTCGGGCTCGGCGTTCTGCTTGCAGCATCTTTCCTGACGCAGACGACGGTGGCGAAGGCGATCGTCACTCAGAAAAGTGCCCGGCCGTTTGAACAGGCAGAGAAGGCCGGTGATATCAACATCGCACTGCACGTCGACCCCAATCGCACCGGCCTCAACACCTTCCAGGTTGTACTCACCGACAACCAGAACGCGAAAGTCGAAGTGCAGCGCGTGCGCCTTACATTTCGCTATCGCGATGATCAAACGGTAGGGCCGTCGACGCTGATCCTGACCTCAGCCTCAGAGGGCACCTACAGCGGCCGGGGGCCGTATCTTCCGCTCGAAGGCAACTGGCAGGTTGAGGTCGAGGTGCGACGCGACAACGTTGATGATGCAGTTGTGTTCTTCGCCGTCCGCCCGGCGGGTCAGCAATTCAGCAATCCTCGTCGTGGTAGCGCCTGGGATGACCCTGCGCCAAACCTCTCCTGGAATGAGTTCGGGGGGCTGCTTCTTGTCGCGATAGGATTCGGATTCACTCTGTCCCGGGGTGTTCTCAGCCGCACCGGGCGGCACGGTAGGTGGGCTGCGAATGGCGGTGCCATGCTTGGCTTTGGCATGGGGGTCCTCCTCCTCTTCGGAGTTCACGCTCATCCGCCCGCGGGGCCGTTGCCGGTCAACCCCATCTTCCCCGATGCGAACTCCGTCTCAACTGGCCGCTCGTTATATACGAACAACTGCGCCACATGTCATGGCAAGAGCGGCGTGCCACCGCGGGGGCTGAACTTGAGCCCCTACCCGCTCGATCTCACGATCCATGCTCCACAACATCCCGACGGCCAGCTCTACAATTTCATAGCTCACGGCGTTGCCGGTAGTGCCATGGTTGGGTGGCTCGACGAAGGCAAGCTCAGCCAGGAGCAGATCTGGCATCTCGTGAACTTCCTGCGCACACTCACGCCTCAGAACCAGTAGCCCTTCCGGCGGCACCATGTGGACGTTTGTATCTTGCTCACCCGTTGACGTACGTATGTACCGTGCAATCCGGAGGTACGCCCCGAGAGGTGGACCGAGGCTGAGCATCGGTGCAACGCTGGCAGGCGTGGCCTTCGCCCAGGGGGCCGGAAGCTCCTTATCCCGCGGTAGCGAAACGAGGTGTGTCGTACCAGAAGGCCGTGACCTCCCCGGTGACCACCTCGTTGAGCACCCGAACTACATCACGCCCCGGGCAACAGGAGCCGCTCAATAGGCTGGCCGAACCCTAACCGGGCAGTTCGCCGGTTAGTGACGCGCGCTGTGAGACTTCGATCCAGTTGCCCTCAGGGTCACGGATGAAGCTGATTCGAGCCGTCGTTCCAAGCGTGGTGGGAGGCCGGCCCTCTTCCGCGCCCGCGGCGAGGAACGCTGCGTGTTCCACATCGCAGTCCCATACCTGGACGGTTACGTAGCGAAATCCCGGCGCCCGCATCTCGCCGGCCCGAAATGCCGATGGATCCTCGTGGAACAGCACCAATGAATCGCCCCAGCGGTAACGATTTCGCCCCACCTCAGCGAGCTGGAGGATCCGGCCATAGAAGTCCCGGAATGCCGCCTCGTCCCGGACGGCAAGCCCAATACCGATCCCCCTTATCCCATCAAACCCCGGTGGGACGAGTGTCACTCGGTTGCCGTCGGGGTCGGTAAGCCTCTGCGGTTCAGCAAGGCCGGGCCGGGCGATGAACAACTCCCGGTAGCCGGCGGGTGGCTCAGCTGGAAGCGGGTCACGCGCTTCATTCAGCTTCAAGACACTACCGTTCATCGCATGGCGTTGCTGCCGGACGCCACCCCCAACAGCCAGCGTTTCTTCGAACGGCAGGCCGGCTTCCTGCTGCCAGAACCGCATCATCGCGTCGCCATTGTTTGTGAACAGGCCAACGTCGATGTGGTTTTTCGCCAGCTTCACTCCAGACTCCTTCGCGCCGAGCGAAACTCTGCTGCCTCGGGTAGAATCCCGTCCAACCGCCGGTGCGCCGGCCGATTCTACGCGAGAGGCCGCCCTTATGGTCACGATCATCGGCAACGTCAAGCCCGAGGATGATTACACCCACCCACTCGGTCCCGAAGAGAACTTCAACGAGTCTGTGTACTTCAACTTCTTTGATCGGGAAAAGAGAATGGGTGGCTTCCTGCGCATCGGCAACCGGGCGAACGAGGGCCACGCCGAGATGACTGTCATCGTCTACCAATCCGACGGTTCTGCCCTCTTCAACTACAAGCGTCCGCAGATCAGTTCGAACGACGGCTGGGACGCTGGCGGGCTAAAAGTCGATGTGCTGGAGCCCGGCGAGACGATACGCACGACGTACGAGGGCTCGGTGGTTTACCTGGCCGATCCGCGTGACATGAGGGAACCGGGTGACGCTTTCAAGCAGAACCCCCACAAGAAGATCAAGCTCGACCTGTTGCATGAAGGTGTCGGGCCCATCTATGGGCACGTCGCCGAGCCGAGTGCCAGCAACAGCCAGAACGATTTCGCCCGTGCCCACTACGAACAGCACATGCGCGTTACTGGGACGCTACAGGTTGAAGATGGCCCGATCGTCGAGATTTCCGGTCATGGCCTGCGCGATCACTCGTGGGGACCGCGCTACTGGCAGTCCACACCATCGTACCGCTGGATCACGGGCAACTATGGTGACGATCTCGGGATGGTGATGTCCGTCATTGGCGACCGTGTCGGTGGGGTGTTTCACAAAGGCCAGGAGCTCCACCGCATCACCGATATCAAGCTCGACACCGAATACGAAGGCAACACTAATTACCACACTGCGCTCAAGGCGGTCGTGACGCTCGACAACGGCGAAGAGCACGTGGTTGAAGGCAAGGTGACGGGCTTCATCCCTCTTCGCAACCGGCGCGCGGGGATGTTCACGCATATCGGAGAGGGCATGACCGAGTACACGCTCGATGGTAAGCGCGTCGGCTACGGTCTCAGCGAATATCTCGACCAGGTCGAATAGCCGGATGGATACCGCCACGGTTCAGGAGGGGCTCACCGCGTTCCTCGGCGAGCGGACAGGCTCGCCGGCGACGGTCCGTAACCTGGTGCGGCTTTCCGGCGGAGCATCGCGGGAGACATGGTCGTTCGATGCCGATATCGTTGGCGGAAGCGGCCCCGAGGTGCTCGAGGGGATCTTCCGATGTGATCCGATCCCGGGACAGCCCACGATGCCGGGCCGCGAACTCGAGTACCACCTCCTTCGCGCGGCGTGGGATAACGGCGTCGTTGTCCCCGAACCCATGTGGGATGGTGATAAGCGTTTTGGCGTGAAGTTCTTCGTGATGCGGCGTGTGCCGGGCGAGACACTCGGAGCGCGAATGATCCGCGGCGAGCAGTATGCAAACGCTCGTGAGTCCACACCTGCTCAGCTTGCGCTGAGCCTCGCCCGAATCCATCACATCTCCGCGGAAAAGAACCCGGACCTCCTCCAGCTCCCCACTCCCGAACCGGGGAAGTCGCCTGCGACGCTGGAACTCGGCCATTACGAAGCTGCCTTTCGAATGGCATCTGCAAATCCCCACCCGATATTCGAGCTCGCCTTTCGGTGGTGCCATCAGAATCTGCCAGATATACCCCAGACCGTCCTCGTCCATGGTGACTTCCGCCTTGGGAACTTCCTTTTCGGCGAGGATGGCCTCCACGGCATCATCGACTGGGAACTGGCCCACTGGGGCGACCCCATGGAGGATATCGCCTGGCTCTGCGTGCGCTCCTGGCGCTTCGGAGGTAAGAAGCCCGTTGCCGGTATCGCTGCGCGCGAGGAGTTCTATGCGGCCTATGAAGCGGCGGGAGGCTTTCCAGTTGATCACGACCGGGTCCGCTTCTGGGAGCTATTCGGCAACCTCCGCTGGGGGGTCATCACTATCACCCAGGCCGGAACCTACCTGTCAGGGCGCAGCAAGAGCGTCGAACTTGCGGCCATCGGGCGCCGTACTGCCGAAACGGAGTGGGAGTTGCTCAATCTTCTCGAAGGGAAAGGCGCCTGATGCAGGACCGGCCGAATGTCGACGAACTCCTTGCCGCTGTGGCCGGTTTCTTGCAGGACGACGTCATGCCAAGTACGAGCGGCCGGGTCAGCTTCCATGCCCGAGTTGCAGCCAACGTGATCCAGATGCTTCGCCGTGAGCTGAGTTCTGAGGAGGAGCACCTCGACCGCGAATGGAAGGGTCTTGATGGCCTCATCGGCGTCCAGGAGCGGCCGTTGAGCCTGGCCGAATCGCGCATGGCACTTCTCTCCCGCAACGAGGACCTCTCGAGACGCATTCGCGATGGAGAGGCAGACGACCCGGCCTTTCGAACACAACTGCTCGGTCATCTTCGTGAGGTAATGCGTGACAAACTGGCCGTGTCGAACCCGGGGCTGCTCGCTGAAGGGTAGCGTCTATGCCAGGCCAATGACGCCCGACTCCTCGAGTTGAGCGAGCTCGGCATCGCTGTAACCGGCTGAACGGAGGACCTCGGCGGTGTGCTCGCCGAGCAATGGCGCCGCTTTGCCGAGTTCACCAGGTGTCTCGCTCAGGTGAATGTGCAGACCCACGGTCTTCTGCCGCCCGAAGCGTGGGTGGTCATATTCCACGATGTAGCCGTTTTCGAGTGCCTGCTCATCATCGGGCAGCTCGGCATACGATCGCACAAGGGAGGTTGGCACATCCTCGTCCCGGAGACGCTCGAGCCAGTGCGCCGAGTCCCTTGAAGCGAAGGCGTTCTCCATCAGTTGCTGCAGTTCGTCCCGGTTCTGCCACCGCGGGAATCCACGTGCGAAACGCGGATCATCGATGAGTGCGGCAAGACCGAGCGCTCGCGCGATTCGCGGCCAGAACTTCTGGTCGATCCCGACGATCATGATCCATCGGCCGTCGGCACATTCATAGTGCCCCACGGTTGGTGAGGCACGGAACTCGCGTGCACGTTCCTCGCCAAAATGGAGCGAGTGGAGGATTTCCGGGGACTGTAGTGCCAGCTGGGTGCCATAGAGAGACACCTCGACCTTCTGGCCCATTCCGGTTTTCTCCCGCACATAGAGCGCGGTCATGATGCCGAAGGCGAGGTTCATCGCGCCGGATTGGTCGGCCACACCAGGGTACGGGATTTCAGGCTGAAATCCCGGTCCTCCCCCGGAATGCTGGGCATAGCCGCTGTACGCTTGCGCGATCTGGTCGAACGAGGGGAAGCGGGCCATTGGGCCCTTCGTTCCCCAGCCCGTCGCCTGGGCATAGATAATGGCCTTACTGCGGGCACGGAACGCTTCGTATCCGAGTCCCCAGTCGTCCATCGTCCCCGGACGGAAGTTCTCCACCACCACATCACAATCTGTGCCGATGCGCAGCGCGGCCTCGCGTCCCTCGGGTGTCCGGAGATCAATGCAGATCGACTTCTTGGACCGGTCAAGCGCCTCCCAGAACCCGGAGAAGCCATCCGGCTCCTTCCACATCCGCCGGCCGAAATCACCGCCCTTCGGGTCCTCAACCTTGATCACCTCGGCGCCGAGGTCCCCGAGCATCACCGTCGCGAATGGTCCCTGCTGGTAGCGGGTGAAATCGAGGATGCGGATTCCGGCAAGTGCAGCTGTCATGACGGGCAGTCTACCCACCCCCGGCACGAAGGCAATCACCTGCCCCCCTCGTACGGTTCCGGCAGAGTCGCGCGTTCACCGGATAGAAACCGAAGGTTCCCCCGATACTGCTCGCCATTACCGGAGCGCTCAGGTTACCTGCGAGGGTGATTCCGTATCCGGGAGAGAGGGGTTTCACCGGGTCATCACCATGTGCGGTTCAAGTAGGGCGGTCACGGAACAATCGCCCATCAGCGGCCGGAATTCCGCGACAGGGCCTGTCAAGATTTCGAACACGAGCCGATAGATGTAATGAGATGCCAGATATTCCCCACCTGAGCCGCAAGGAGGAACTCTTCATTAGTCTCGTGTTCGCGGCCGGTGCTGTCTCGTTCACCCTGGCGTTTTTCTTGAGTTCCGAACCCGACCTCCTTGGCCTGACTACGGTGGTTGTGCTCACAGGCCTGAGCGAACGGCTGTCGGTGAAGATGTACTTCGATGGCCGCATCTCTCCGAGCTTCGTGGGGACCGTCCTGGCGATCCTCATCTTTGGCCCCATCGGAGGAGCGCTTGCCGCGACAGCCATCGCCCTGAGTACCTACGTCGGCTCGGAACGCCCGGCTCGAAAGCTGCTGTTCAACTTCGGCCATCTCAACATCGCCGCGTTCCTGGTAGCGACTCCACTTGCCATTGGTGGCTGGAGTGGAACGTCGAACGAAACCAGCCTGCTCCTCGTCGCCGGGGCTGCCTCTGGTTTCGTGCTCTACATGGTGAGCGCGATCGCAGTGGCGCAGATCATCAGCATGACCTCGGGACGCAGCTTCCGGGCGAGCTACCGCGAGAACTTCGGCTGGCTCTTCCCACACTACGTCGTGCTCGGCATCGTGGCCGGGGCTCTCGCTGCTATCTATTCGGGTGTCGGTGTTGCCAGTGTCCTCGTGCTCGCACTCCCGCTCCTTCTCACGCGGTACGCGATGGAGCAGTTCGTCAACCGCACCCGTGACAATGTCCTTCGCCTCGAACGGTCGAACGATCAGCTCCAGCATGCGTATGTCGAAATTCGTGACATGTCGGAGCAGCTGCGCGATGCCTATACCGGAACGCTGGAGTCGCTGGTCACTGCGCTCGACGTTCGCGACCAGGAAACACGCGGCCACTCAATGCGTGTCGCGACCCACTCCGTCGATATCGCCCGAATGCTTGGCACCAAGGACGAGGAGGAGCTCGCATTCGTCTACCGTGGCGCGCTGATGCACGACGTCGGCAAGATCGGGGTTCCCGATGCGATCCTGCTCAAGCCAGGCAAGCTAACCGATGACGAATGGGAGTTCATGCAGAAACACCCGGCTATGGGGTACAAGATCCTCGCCCAGGTGCCGTACCTGCGCCCGGCCGCAAAGATCGTGCTCGCGCACCACGAGCGTTGGGACGGGGGAGGGTATCCACGCAAGCTCAAAGGGGAGGATATTCCCCTCGGAGCCCGCATTTTTGCGCTGGCCGATACCTATGATGCGATCATCTCGGACCGTCCCTACCGGGCAGGCCAGTCGCCTCACGCCGCCTTCGCCGAAATTCTCCGCTGCGCTGGCTCCCAGTTTGATCCGAAGGTCGTCGAAGCGTTCGAGGCGATCTTCCCGCAATGGGAGAAAGAAAAGCCCGGCGAGACTCCCCTGCTCTATCTGCCGACCGGCCATACGAAGCCTGAGCGCAGGGCGAGCTGACCCGGCAAGCACGGCCCGGTAACGATCCCGGACACGAAGAAAGCGGACCATTCGCCGGTCCGCTTTCTTCCGTTTGAGTGCCGTGGTGTTACCAGGTAATTGACCAGGTAATGCTCCAGGTAATGCTCCGGTCCATTGGCACCTCCCGCTTCGTCTAAACCGGATGGACCCGGTTCAGCAGGGCAAGTATGCGCCAACGTTACAGAAGGGTGTCAAGTGGGTGAATACGGTCCACTCTATGTTTTTACGAAATATATGAGAATGTCGTGTCATGACTACTCGCCGCCGGGTCCTTCACGGCGATGAATGCTCAGCCCTAGCTGAAGCCCCTCGATCATGGTCTCCGCCAGGTCCCTGGTCTCTTCGGTCTCGGGCACCCTGCCGAGCCACATGGCGGCGGAGATCTCTGCCACCCGGTTTGCACCGAGTTCCCGTTCGGCCTCGGCAACCTCTTCGGCAAGTGCGGCCTGGTGCTGGCTAATGCGTTCTCGCATGATCTCTCGCACCTTCGCCTCAATGGCGCGTTGCGCGTCATCGTCGGAAAGCGGCGGCAGCCGGCGGGCCTCGAGCCTCCGTGCGTGTGCCAGCACCGGGTCATCTCCCGGCTCCAGGAGGAAGCCATCGTCATGAATCCAGCGCTCGAACGCCTCACGATTGATGCCGTCGGTGAACAACGTTGCAGGATAGTGCCGAAACCGTGCCCGCAGCCGCGGGTGTCGGAGCAGCAAGGCCAGCAATGTATCTTCGGGTGCGAGAGCCTCGTTGGGCCGCTGCCTGTCGATACGGACCCGGCCCGGGATACCCGCACGGATGCGCTCCTGCACCGCCTCCTCGCCAATGCCGAGGTGCCGGGCGACACGCTGTATGTACATCGCCCGCTCAACCGGGTCGCGCACGGCAAGGAGTACCGGGCGGAGACGGTCGACGATACGGCGCGCTTCGACCGGAGAGTCCGGCGTGGCCGGCCCCATGATCCGCTTGAGGAGGAACTCGGCGTAAGGAGTCGCCCCCGCGATTGCTGATTCCCACGCTGCCGGAGTCTCGAGTGCGATCTCGTCAGGGTCTTTGCCATCGGGGAGTGGCGCTACTCGTAGCTCGAGTTCGTGTCCGGCTGAGATTGCATCTGCCGACCGCGCGGAGCGAGCCATATTCTCTGGAGAGTCGAGCCCAAGAAATAGCCCGCCAGCTCTTTCGGCTGCCGCCAGCCCTGCTGCATCCGGATCCATCGCCAGCACGATCCGTTTCGCATAGCGCTTGAGGAGGCCTGCATGGTTCTCTGTTAGCGAAGTGCCCATAGTGGCCACGATGTTGTAGAACCCGGCCTGCCAGGGGCCAATGACGTCCATGTACCCTTCGACAACGACGACTTCGCCGGCCTTTCGAATCGCTTCACCAGCGAGATTGAGGCCGAAGAGCGTCCGGCCCTTGTCGAAGATCTCGGTCTGTGGTGAGTTGAGGTACTTCGGTTCTTCACCGCGCAGGCCCCGGCCGCCGAGTGCGATGTACTGTCCCCGCTCGTCCGCGATCGGCACGATGAAGCGGCCGCGGAAGCGGTCGTAAGGCTCCCTGCCACCTTCTGGCTCGACGAGAACGCCCGAAGCGAGGATATCCTTTTCGTCATACCCGCGAGCCATGAGGTGCTCGCGCAGGATGCGCCATTCGTTTGGCGCCCAGCCCAGCCGGAACGTTTCGATTGTCTCGTTGGTCAATCCGCGCTTCTCGTGCAGGTACGCCCGAGCTTCGGCGCCTTCGGGTTCGCCCAGGCATTTCTGGTAGAAGGCCACCGTCGCTGAAAGGATGGCGGAAAGCTTCTCAGCACGGCTCCGGCGCTGAGCATGCTCTGGCGAAAGCTCGATCCCGGCCTCCTCGGCAAGGGTACGGAGCGCACCACGAAAGTCGGTGTTCTCGCGTTTCTGGACAAACGACAAGAGGTCGCCGCCTTCGCCGCACTGTCCAAAGCAGCGCCAGCTCCCACGGTCAGGAAAGACATAAAACGATGGTGTCTTCTCCTGGTGAAACGGGCAGAGCCCACGGAAATTGCGCCCGGCCTTCTGCAGCCGCGTCACGCGCCCGATGTATTCGACCAAATCGAGCTTCCGCTTGATCTCCTCGACGGCGTCCATCTGCAGGCTATGGTAGGCCGCGGATCACGTCACGGTGTGTCGTAGCCGCATCTCTGAACACGGAAGCGTCCGTTACGTCAGGGGATCGTGATCGGCAACGAAACGGCGGGGGTCGGGTTATCTCCGAGGAACACCTCGATCATGCCAGAGCCACTTCCTGGCTTTCCGATGGTGAACGAAACGTCCTGCCCCTTCGCTAATGAAACGGTCTTTGTCGCCTCAGCGGCTTTGGTCTCGGTATCCACTTTGACGCTGATCCGCACGCGGATCGCGGTCGAGGTGAGGGGTCCACCGGAGTTCTTCACCGTGAGGGACACTCCGTTCGGGTCGACGCCGGTGATGGAAAGGGCGGGTGGCTCGGCGGCCGGCACGAGGCCAACCTGGATCGAGTTGTTGTCCTTGTTCGATTCCTTGATTGCATTATCCGGGTCGATTTTGATCGTCGCCGTCTTTGCCGTCGTCACCGGCGGGTTGAGATCGAAGGTGACTGTTGTACTGCCGTTTGCGGGGATATCGACCTGGAATGCCGCGTTGAGATTCTGGGCTAGACCGCTAACCGAGACTACCAGCGGACCCGAATACGAGTTCGTGCTGGCGTTGCCGATAGCGACACGCAGCTTCGCGCCCCCATCGGTGAGCTGCGCGTTGGAGGCAAGCAGGTCCGGCAGCTTCGGGTTAGTGGTTGGCGATGCTGTAGGCGAAGGCGACGGCTGCACGGTGTTTGTTGCGGTTGGCGCCGGCACCGGCGTCGGGTCCTTCACGGGCACAAGGGCAAGCGAATCCTGCTCCTGGATAGCAGCGCGCTTCACCCATGTGCCACCCTCGATATCAACGAGCAGCCACTCGCCATCGCGCGTTTTGCCGATGATGTTGACGTCCTGGCCGTTATCGAGTGTCTTGACGAGGTCGTAGTTCTCTCCGGGGCCCTTCCGCACATTGACTGTCGCGATGACCTTGCCCTTCACCACGAGCGGTTTGTCGCCGACCGGCTGAACTGCGACTACGGTGATCTTCGATGAGTCCGCATGTTCGTTCGTCGACGTTGTAACCCGGACATAGACACTGAAGTTGCCTTTTGTATTGAACGGCGGCAGGCGCAGCGTGGCGCTATAGGTGTTGTCGGGGGGTGACGTCGTCACGTTCTGGGAGTCCACAGGTGCGTCGTTGACGAAGAGTTCGAAGCGGCTGAGGGGTTTGTTCGATGTCGCGCTCACGAGCACGTCTTCGGTCTTGCCGATTTCGATGCGGCTGCCATCGGCCGGGGAGTCGATTCGTACTTTGAATTGAGCTGCCGATGGGGTCCCGCCGCCATTCCCGCCACCGCTGTTCACCATCGTGAATAGCAAGAAGATAATCACGCCGCCAACGAGTGCGGCGAGGCCTATGAACAGGTAGAAGAGTGGTTGCCGGGCTGGCGTCCCTTCGTAGTACTCATCATCGTAGTAATCGTCGTCGTACTCATAGCCGTCTTCGTAGTCATCATATTCATCGTCGGCATACTCTTCTTCCGAGTACGCTGATGTACCGGGCATACCGCCGTAAGCATCTCGCGCTGGTGGCTGAGACGCCGGTGGATAGGTAGCGCCGATGACCGGCTCATCGTCGGGCGGGGGGGACCCGTAGCGATCAGTCATTGCCTGCCACCGAGTATCGAAGCGGTCCGTTCTAGCGGCAACAATTCCGATTCACTTCCTGTCAAGGACGGTGGCTCCTGCTGCGAGGGCCTCAGGCACGGAATGCCCTGGCCTCGGGGCAGCCCAACTCCTGTGCCAGCCGAATTGCAAAGCGATCCGTCATTCCGCTGACGTAGTCGGCGGCCCGTCGTGCGACCGGGTCCTGCGGGAGGGAGAAGTCGGCTGAGATGCCCTCCGGGTGATCAACGAAGTGCCGGAACAGGAAGATCACCACCTGCTTGCCGCGTTCCGCTTCGGCCCGCGTGCGGTCGTACAGGTAGACCCGTTGGAACATGAACTCCCGGAGTTCGTTCGCAGCGCTGTGAACCTGTGGGCTGAAGCGAATCGCCGGCTTTTCATCGCTACCGTTTTCGCCGCTCGCGGCCCAGCTCGCTTCTACGATATCGCAGATGAGGGTATTCAACCGTTCGGAATGGCTGCGACCAAGGAGCCGCTGCGATGATTCGGGCAGATCGGCTTCGGTGATGAGCCCGGCGCGAATAGCATCGAGGATATCGTGATTGACATAGGCGATGGCATCGGCCGTCTTTACGACTTCCCCCTCGAGGGTTGATGGAACCCCCCAGCCTTCCGCGAAGATGTCCTCGCGGGCTTTGCTCGATTTCTCTATCGCATCGAGCACCTCTGCGGTGAGGTTCAACCCCTGCCCGCCCCGCTCCAGCCTGTCGAGGACCCGTACCGACTGATAGTTGTGGCGAAAGCCATAGGGCAGGCACTCGGCAAGCGCCTCCTCACCGGCGTGTCCAAATGGCCCGTGGCCAATATCGTGCCCAAGCGCGGCGGCCTCGGCGAGATCTTCATTGAGGTTGAGCGCACGGGTGATCGTCCGCGCAACCTGGGCAACCTCGAGGGTATGGGTCATGCGTGTTACATAATGATCCTGTTGAGGGGCGATGAAGACCTGTGTCTTGTGCTTCAGCCGCCTGAACGCCTTCGTGTGGAGGATCCGGTCGCGATCACGCTGGTATTCCGTTCGAACCGGTGAGGGCGGTTCGGGGCGGACTCTTCCCTTGCTCGTCGAGGTCTTTGCCGCGAACGGGCTGAGCCGCTCCTCGTTTGCTTCGAGCCTGAGGCGCACCTGATCGAGGTCCATTGGCAGGATTGTAGGCCAACGTGACGACAGGTTCTGCCGTGAATGGAACGGGCGCTTCGTACGTCCCGGCAGGACTGAAGCGCCCATCTTCGGGATTACAGGAGCCAGTTACCGGGGAGCACGCCCCAGTTTGATCTCAGCGTTGGCGATGATCTCGCGTGTCTGGTCGATCATGTCCGGACTTACGCTGACGCTCGTGGCGCCCCATTCGACGAGCTTCTCCGTCACTTCCGGGTAGACGCTCGGCGCCTGTCCACAGATCGAGACGGTCAGCCCGCGCCGCCGAGCGCCCGTGACGGCCGTCTGGATGGCGGTCATCACAGCCTCGTTGCGCTCGTCGAACGTCTCGGCCAGCGCCTCGCTGTCGCGGTCGATGCCGAGCACGAGCTGAGTCAGGTCGTTCGAGCCGATCGAAATACCATCGATCCCGACATCGATGAAGCGGTCGAGGATGATGACGTTGGCCGGTACCTCGACCATCATCCAGAGCTTGAAGTCCTGGCCGCGGATGAGGCCTTGCTCGGCAAGGAGCTGCTTGACCCCTTTGAGTTCGGCTGGCGTACGGACGAACGGTACCATCACATAGAGGTTCCGGTAGCTCTCGCGCACCTTCTTGATAGCATCGATCTCGAGCTGAAAAATGTCGGGCTCGCGGATATACCGGCTTGCACCGCGATACCCGATCATCGGGTTTTCTTCGCTCGCCTCATATTTCGTTCCACCGCGAAGGTTCGCGTATTCGTTGGTCTTGAAGTCGGTGAGGCGATAGACGACGGGCCTCGGATTGAACGCCTTGCAGAACTCGCTGATGCCTTCGGCGAGTGCGGCTGTGTAGGCGGCCGGATTCCCTTCATCGATGAACTGGCGTGGATGCGTCCCGATCTGGGCGACGATGAATTCGGCCCGTAGGAGCCCGACGCCGTCGACGTGCCGCTGTGCCACACGGCCGGCGAGCTCGGGTTCGGCCAGGTTCACGAAGAGCTTCGTGGTCGTCGTTATCGCCGCTGCCTGGGCGTAGCGCTGCTTCTGCCGCTCGTACCACGCGAGGCGGACCTCGGCCCGGCCTTCGAACACCTTCCCCGATGACCCGTCGACGGTAACCTCGGAGTCGACGGACAGCTGTTGCGTCGCGCTCCCGGCGCCCACGACGCATGGGATGCCGAGTTCACGGCTGACGATGGCCGCGTGGCAGGTACGGCCGCCACGGTCGGTCACGATGGCGCTGGCACGCTTCATGGCCGGCACGAAGTCGGGCGTCGTCATCTCGGCTACCAGTACATCCCCGGGCTTCACGATATCGATTTCACCGGGATCATGAACGATACGGACGACACCCACGCCCACGCCCGGGCTCGCGGGTTGTCCGGAGATGAGGACCGGAGCTGTCTCCTCCTCATCTGCCTCCTCCTCCTGGTGCCCCGCACGCATCGTGGTTACTGGGCGTGCCTGGGTGAGGTAGAACTTCCCCCCCTCGTATGCCCATTCGATGTCCTGGTGGTGTCCGTAATGCTCCTCGACAGAGCGGCCGATACGAGCGAGCTCGCGGATCTCCTCGTCGTTGAGTTTCTGACGTTCCTCGAGTTCGGCAGGCACAGGCTGCCACGAGTTTGCCCCTTCGTAGGCGCCATCAGAGTCGGCCGCCTTCGCGATCATGCGGTCCTGGGGTACCGACGTGATCGACGAGACGAGCAGCGACTCCTTATCAACGATATACAGGTCGGGCGAAATCTCGCCCGAGACGATGCCCTCACCGAGGCCATAGACGGCCTCGATGGTGATCTTGGACGCGTCGGAGGTCACGGGTTCGACCGTGAACATGACGCCTGAACGCTCGGACTGCACCATCCGCTGGACCGGAACGGCGAGGCCGACCTTCGTGTGGTCGTAGCCCGCCTCCTCCCGATAGAAGATGGCACGCCCCTCGAAGAGTGACGCCCAGCAGGCCTGCACGGCGCGTACCACGTTCTCCGCGCCGACAACGTTGAGGAACGTGCTCTGCTGGCCGGCAAAGCTTGCTTCGGGCAGGTCCTCGGCAGTTGCGGAGCTGCGGACGGCCACGGGCCCCTCGCCGAGTTCGCGGTACGCCTCGGCGATCTCGTCAGCCACATGGGCCGGCATGGGAGCGTCCATGATGTGCTTGCGGATGGAGGCGGCACGCTCGTTCAGTTGTCTCGAATCGTGGACATCGAGATTGAAGAGCTCCTTCTTGATGATCGGCTCGAGGCCGTTCTGGGCGATGAAGTGAAAATACGTGTCGGCGGTGACAACGAATCCCGGCGGCACCGGGATGCCCGCTCGTGTGAGCTCGCCGAGATTGGCACCCTTGCCTCCAACGAGGCCGAGATCCTCTTTTCCGACTTCGGTAAACCAGACCACGGAACGAGTCATGCTAACCAATCTGGCTATACCTCCAACCACGTCTCATACATCACGCCGATGGGCTCGCGTGCGTCGCCGATTCTACCATCGATCGGCTGCGCACAACCGCCCTATGGGTATTCGTTGTCTTGTTTCGGTACTACCCGGTCATTCGACAGTGACCGTTTTCGCCAGGTTGCGCGGCTGATCCACGTCGCAGCCCCGCCGAACCGCCACGTAGTAGGCGAAAAGCTGAAGGGGGACGGTTGCCACGATCGGTTCGAGGAGTTCGGGCGTCTCGGGGATTTCGACAACCTGGTCGGCAAGACTGGCGATCTCCCGGTCGCCTTCGGTGACGACCGCAAGGACTTCACCACCGCGCGCCTGCACCTGCTCAATATTCGAAATCAGTTTTGACCGGAGGGCGTGGCGGGTGGCCACAGCGACCGTGGGGAACGAGCGGTCGATGAGTGCGATCGGCCCATGTTTCATCTCACCGGCAGCGTAGCCTTCGGCGTGGATATAGCTCACCTCCTTCATCTTGAGCGCGCCCTCCATTGCCACTGGAAAGGCGTGACCGCGGCCCAGGAAGAGGAGGTGCTGCGCCTCCGCGAAGTGAGTGGCAAGCCGCGAGTAGCGGGCAGAGTCGGAGGTAACACGCGCGACCGCGTCCGGCAGACGTGCAAGGTCGGCAACAAGCTGCACCTGGCGTGCGCGACCCAACGTCCCCCGCACCTCACCGAGCTTGAGTGCAAGGGCATAGAGCGCGGCAACCGCCGTAGTAAAGCACTTGGTGCTGGCAACGCCGCGCTCGAGGCCGGCGCGGGTATAGACGGTGCCGTCGGCGACACGGGTAGTCTGCGCACCCTCGGTATTACAGATCGTGACCTGGAGCGCCCCGCTCTGCTTCGCGACGGCCATTGCCTCGAGCACGTCCACCGTCTCCCCCGACTGGCTGACCGATACAACGAGCGTTTCCGAATCCAGGATCGGGTTGCGATAGCGGAACTCGCTCGCGTTGTCCGTCTCAGCAGGGACGCCGGCCAGCTCTTCGAAATAGCGGCGGCCGAGCATCGCTGCGTGAAGGCTCGTCCCCATCCCCACCAGTACGACCCGCCGTATGGAGGAGAGCCGCTCCGCTGCGGGTCCCAGGTCATCGAGGTGGACCTCGGCCGGCTCGAGTGTGACGAGGCTGCGGACCGTATCGGAAAGCGATTCCGGCTGCTCCATGATCTCCTTGAGCATGAAATGCGGGTAGTCGCCCTTCAGCGCACTCACCGGATCGATCGGTACGCGCCGAACGGTGAGTTCGATGGGCGCGCCCGACCGATCGGCATAGCGAACCCCGGCCGCCTCGACGCGGGCTACCTGGCCATCGGCAAGGAACACGACCTCCTGCGTGTGCGGCAGCACGGCTGCAAGGTCACTTGCGACCAGCATTTCGCCATCGCCGTAACCGATGACGATGCCGCCGGCATTTCCCAGCCGGGCAGCAACGATGGCACCTGGCTCACGTGCGCTCATCGCGACGATTGCCTGGGAGCCTTCGAGGCGGCGAATGGTTGTGCAGAGTGCTCCCAGGAGGTCTTCACCTGCATTGACAGCCTCCTCCATGAGGTGCGCAATCGTCTCGGTGTCGGTCTCGCTGGCGAACTGGTGACCGCGCTCTCGCAGCTCGGCACGGAGTCCCGCGTAGTTCTCCACGATGCCGTTGTGGATGACCACGACCTCGCCGGCGCAGCTCGTGTGGGGGTGGGCGTTCAGGTCACTGGGCTTGCCGTGGGTGGCCCAACGCGTATGGCCGATACCGGTCTGACCTGCAACGGGTGCCGCCTCGTTGATTGCGGCCTCGAGGTTCACGATTCGTCCCTGGCGCTTGGTGATCGCGAGTTCGCCATCTTCTGGTGACAGCACCGCGATCCCCGCGGAGTCGTATCCCCGGTATTCGAGGTCCTTGAGTGCACGAATGAGGATGGGCGCGGCCTGCTTTGGGCCCGCGTACGCGACAATTCCACACATACGAGAAGGTTGCTCCTTGTCCTGGCTACCCGGCCGGGCAGCAGAAGGGAGCACGCACCCGGAGACGGCCACCTCATGAGGTCATCGAGTCTCGAATCCGGGAATGGGAGAGAAAAACAGGAACTGCAAGTCCCTGGCACGTTGCACAGGATTTGTCAGCCGGTTGCCCGTACTGGTTTGCCTGTTGCCTGACGGCTGTGCCTGCCGGGGGGCCACCCGCCGAATGGTTCGATACTGCCCCCGCCTCGTCATCCTTCCGGGGAAGGACCTGGCGCTTGGATCACGGCTCTCCGCGTGCTCTGGTTCCGGTTGTTTGCAGCCAGCACCTCCGGCTTCTGTCTGCGAACCAGTCTGCCCGAGCCGCACGTATCAGGTCAACGCGAAAATGGCAAAGTCTGGCGCAATCCTAACTCTCTGCGCGTGGGATACCGGCGAACCCCAGGAAATCGTCCTCCCACTGGAGGACCTGGAGAATGATTGCCGGCGAGATTTCGCCTGGTGAACCGCTGATGCCACGCATCCTGAACTCATCGGCCACCACCCGGGCGATCTCGTCGAGTTCGCGGCCCTGGACACCGAGCTCACGCTCCGTCTCCATGATCAGCTCAATGAGTTCCCCAGCCATCTGCACCCCATCTTCCTGGAGCTGTTCCCATACCCATTCCGCGCACTCCGTGAAGAGTTCGCCCTGCAATCGCCGTTCTGTCGTCATGCGCGAGCCACCACCAGTTCGAAGCTGCCATCAAGCATCCGCAACCGTTCGATTCCAGTGAAGCCCGCGCCCGTGAGCAGCGCGTCGACTTCGGCCTCGGTAGGCACGTGGCTACCCCACAGCATCTCCGTGTACTCGAAATGCAGCCCCATTCGTGCGCCGCGCATGGCCGCCTCTTCGAGCGTTGCGGGGTAGGTCTCATCCAGGACCAGGAACTTCGCCCCGGGCTTGAGGGCCCCGCGGATCGCCGTGAGCACCGCGGGGCGTTCTTCGACGGGGATTTCGTGGAGTGCGAGGAACAGGAAGGCGGTGTCGAACGATTGGTCGGCGCGGAGTGTCGCAGCGTCGGCCTCTACGAGGTCGATCCTTCCTCCGAACCCCGTCTCGGTGACGCGACTGCGGCCGGCTGCGATGGCATGTTTGTCAAGGTCAAACCCGACATAACGGACGTACTCGAAGACTGAGCACAAGGCGATACCCAGTCCGCCGGCACCGCAACCCACATCCAGAACCTTCGCGCCGGCGACGAAACGTGCGATGACGTCGTCGAGTTCGGGAAGGATTGCCTGCACGAACAGGGCATGCATCAGCTCTGTCTGTTCCGCGATATTGCGGGAGAGCGCTGGCCCGTGTCGTGCCGGTGGAATCGCCTGCCCATCCCGGAAGAACTGCGGCAGATCGAGGAAGTCACGCGCGAGGAACTTCGCGTGGTAGGCGAACGACGGGCCGAGGCTGAAGAAGCTCTTTGGTTCACAAACCATCAACTCCACACCGGGAGCCATCGCTATCTGTTCACCGCCCGTTGGAACGAGAAGCTCGTAATGGACGAGCGTCTTGGCCCAGAGGTCTACTGCCCGCTCGTCCAGGCCCAGCCGTGAGGCGACCGCAACCGGGGCCATCGGACCGTGCCGCTTGAGTAATTCGAATATGCCGAGTTCGATTCCGAGGTTGGTCGCCGAAAGGCAGACCATTCCCGTGAACCACTCCCACGCCCGGTTGACGTGGGTGATCGCTACTTCATGAACATCGTCCATTCCAGGAAGCCTACCCGTGTGGCGGTTCGGCGGCGACCGGTGGTGCGATTCCTATGCCGGCACGGATCGCCTTGAGCCGCATGATGTTCTCACGGTCGGGGCCTTTGCCGTCGAGGCCCGGGACTTCGAGGAGGAACGGCACATCGCGAAACGCCGGGTGCCGCATGATTGCTGCGAACCCGTCGAGCCCGATGTACCCATCGCCGATGTTCTCATGGCGGTCGCGCAGGCCACCGAGTGGTTGCTTGCTATCGTTTGCGTGCACGGCTGCCAGGCGATCCAGGCCGATTTCGCGGTCGAAAGCATCCATCGTCGCCTCGCACGCCGCATCGGTCCGGATGTCGTGGTTCATCGCCAGTGCGTGGCACGTGTCGAAACAGACGGCGAGCCGCGGGTCGTTGTCGAGGCCCCGGATGATAGCCCCGAGCTCCTCCCATTGGCCGCCGATGCAGTTCCCCTGGCCCGCGTTGTTTTCGAGAATCAGGAGTGAATCGTTGGGTGTAGCATCGAGTGTCCGGCGTATCTGGGTGCAGACGTGTTTCACCATCGCCTCATCCCAGCCGGATCCAAGGTGACTTCCCACGTGAAAAATGGTACCCGTCACTCCCAGCTTCCCTGCCCAATCCAGGTACGTGGCGAGTGAGTCAACGGAACGCTGGAGCAGCACCTCGTCCTTCGACCCGAAATTGATGAGGTACACGCCGTGGAAGAATGCAGGCATTCCGCTCTCTGCAAGAACGCGCTTGAACTCGGCCGCCGAGTCATCGCTGATCACCGGGGCCTTCCATTGCTGGGGCGCCGACGGGAAGACCTGTACGGCCTCGGCGCCGATCTCCTTCGCGCGGCCGAAGACTCTCTGAATGCCCCCGGCAGCCGAGATATGAGCACCGATTCGCATGGATCGCTCGCCTCCTGCCCGGCCATCCGGGCAAGAGCGAGTATACGTGCCTCGTGGCCGGTGTCCTGCGCCCTCCAGTCGGTCCGTCAGGATTTGACGGCGACCCCTGTTACATCCGGCACGATCACGCGGCGCGATGCCCGGAGCTCACGGATTCGGAAACCGGCGGCTTCGATGTCATCAACCGTTCGCCGGTTTGGGTGGCACCCCCCGAGGAGCCTCGACCATGCGGGATCAAGTAGTTCGAAGAACGGGCCAGCGAACCTGCCCTCGGGCCGCAGGTGCTCCCAGAACCGGAACTCACCCCCCGGCTTGAGTACTCGCTCTACCTCACGCAAAGCACCCGCTGCATCGGGTATCGTGCAGAACACATAGGTCCCAAAGACGCTGTCAAACGACTTGTCTTCGAACGGCAACGCCTCTGCGCGGGCATCAATCAGCTCGAATGCCTGGTGGGTTCTGGCCGCCCGTTCAGCCGCACGGGCCCTCATGAAAGGGTCCGGCTCTATCCCGATGTACTCCACATCCGGGCCGAGGTGCTGCCAATTCGCCCCGAGTCCCGCTCCGATTTCGAGCACCCGTCCGTGCGCACCGCTCACCACGCGGTGGCGCTTCTCCCGGTGCCGAGCGCCTTCCCGCCTTATCACCTGCTCCCAGAACGCTGCGAATGCACGGTGCCCGCTTTCCATAGGCGAACCATACCGGCACGTTGACACCCCGGCCACACCTCACGATGATCCCGCCATCATCAGGCATGCGAGGAGGACGCCATGTTTCCGGACGTACCCCACACCGGACTACCGCTCTCCGGGCTGAAGGTGATTGACTGTACAATCTGGCAGCAAGGCACGTACGCCAGCGCGATGCTCGCCGATTTCGGCGCCGATGTGATCAAGGTCGAAGGGCCAGACTCTCCCGACCCGGGCCGCGGCCTGAGCGAGGCCTACTTCCAGAGTCACAACCGTAATAAGCGGGGAATTGTCGTCGACCTCAAGCACCCGGATGGCCGTGAGACAATCCTCAAGCTCATCGAGACCGCGGACGTGTTCGTTCAGAACATGCGCCAGGGGGTGATGACGCGCCTCGGCCTCGGTTACGAGGACATGAAGGCTCGCAATCCGCGGATCATCTATGCCTCGGCCAGCGGCTATGGCAGCAAGGGCCCGCACGCGAAGTGGCCCGCCATGGACATTCTCGGCCAGGCGCGCGGCGGGACGATGATGATGCAGGGCCCGCCCGATCTCGCCCCGATCTTCTCGTTTGGCGGGATGGCCGACCAGGTTGGTGCGGTCTCACTCTCGTACGCCATCCTGCTCGCACTCTGGCACCGCGCCAGGACGGGTGAGGGCCAGCATGTCGAAGCATCGCTGCTTGGTGGCCAGGTAATGCTCCAGTCATTCAATATCACGTCGACGCTTTTCACCGATCGAGTTCCTCCTCGCCGCCCCCGCGAAGATGCCGAACCACTGTGGAACGTGTACCGGTGCAGGGACGACCGCTACATCGCCGTGAGTATGTCGCTTGTCGGCCGTTGGTGGGGACCATTTTGCGAGTCGGTCGGACGGCCGGACCTGCTGGCAGATGAGCGCTTCGCCACCTCGGCCGACCAGCACAACCACCGGGGTGAACTCATCCAGATCCTCGATGAACTCTTCGCAAAGCGTGACCAGTGGGAATGGGTGAACGACCTGTGTGGCAAGGGGCTCGCCGTGGCCCCGGTACAGGACTACGGCCAGATCATCGATGATCCCCAGGTCATCGCAAACCGGTACATCGTGCCATTCACCCTGCCCGATGGGACGGAGACGCGCATCGTGGGGCCCGCTGTCCAACTCGAAAAGAGCCCCGGCCACATTCGCCACCGCGCACCCGAGTTTGGCGAGCACACGGAAGAGGTCTTACTCGAGAACGGCTTCGACTGGGAGCAGATCGCCGGACTCAAGGATGCGGGGGCGATCGGCCCACGGTAGGGCATCCAACATCCGCCTGATCTCCGCCAGAAGTCCTGCTTGCATTTTCTCAGATTACTAGTAGGATAGGGGGGTACCCTATTCAGGAGACGGGTCCCATGACCCCTGAGACGCAAAGGCAGGCATTACGGCGGATGAAAATCATCGCCGGCCAGGTGCAGGCCCTGGAGAAGCAGCTCGAAGACGACCGCTATTGCATGGACGTCCTCGACCTCTCGCTCTCTATCCAGAAGGCCCTGCGCAGCCTCGATCTCGTGGTCATCGAGGGGCACCTCCGCACACACGTCATCGAACAAATGACCGGTGGCGAGGTTGACCGCGCCGTCAGTGAGCTCTTGCGCCTCTACAAGGTCCAGGGACCGGCCGAATCCTGACCATTCCAAAGTACGCCCTGCGAGGGCACGAAAGGACCCGACCCCAAATGGCACAGACGATCCAATTCAATATCGAAGGCATGACCTGCGACCATTGCGTCCGCGCAGTCACCACCGCACTGAAGGATACACCCGGCGTCACGGCGGCTACGGTTTCGCTCGAAAGCAAGTCCGCGGTGGTAGAGGGCGACAACATCGACATTCAGAAGGCAATCGAGGCCGTGGCCGAAGAGGGCTACACCGCCTCGGTGAAGTAGGCACCCGGCTACAGGTCCCAGGGAGGGAACAAAATGGCGACGAAGGAACGGGCGGTCACGCTCGACATCAACGGAATGACGTGCGCTTCCTGCGTACGCCGGGTCGAACGTGCCCTGAGCAAGGTAGAAGGCGTCGAGACGGCGAGTGTGAACTTCGCGGCCGAGACCGCCCGGGTCACCTTCGCGGGTGATATCCCTGTCGAGCAACTCGTCTCGGCAGTAGAGAAGGCCGGTTATGAGGCCAGTGAATCGCAACCGGACAAAGACCGCGAGGCAGAACGTGCAAGCCACGCGCGAACGACGCTCCTCACGCTCATTGCCGGCGCGCTGTTGGCTGTGCCCACCGTCATCCTCGCGATGGCGATGGACATTGCGGGGCTCGCGCTCTTCGACGATCACGTTTTCACAGGCCGCCTGCTCCTCGTCCTCGCCACACCGGTGCAGATCGGTCTCGGCTGGCGGTTCTACAAGGGTAGCTACACCAGCCTCCGCCACCTCAACCCGAACATGGATGTACTCGTTGCCCTGGGCACCTCGGTTGCGTATCTCTTCAGTGCCTGGGTTGTCCTCTGGGACCGGCCGTACCACATGTTTTTCGATGTTTCTGCCTCGGTGCTCGTCTTCATTACGATGGGCAAGTACTTCGAGGAGGTGTCGAAGGGTGCTGCGTCGAGTGCCATCCGCTCGCTTCTCGGGCTTTCGGCGAAGACAGCATCTGTCATCCGGGATGGCGGCGAGGCCGAACTCCCCGTCGAGCAGGTGAGACTCGGCGACATCTTCGTGGTCCGCCCCGGCCAACGGGTAGCGGTCGATGGAATCGTGCGCGAGGGCAGCGGCTCGGTTGATGAATCGATGATCACGGGGGAGTCCATCCCCGTGGATCGCAAACCCGGTGATCACGTCATCGGTGGAACCATCAACCAGAACGGCGTTATCCGCGTTGAGGCCACCGCTGTCGGCGAGCAGACCGCGCTCCGCCGCATGGCTCGCATGGTCGAAGACGCGCAGGGCTCGAAGGCCCCTATCCAGAAGCTTGTCGACCAGGTTGCTGCTGTCTTCGTACCAATTGTCATCGCCATCGCTACCGTCGTCTTCCTCGCCTGGGGTCTCTTTGGGCCGACACCGGGCGCCGGTGGGGATAGTGAATGGATCAAGGCCATGATCTACGCCGTCGCGGTGCTCGTTATCGCCTGCCCGTGCGCCCTCGGCCTGGCCACGCCGACGGCTATCATGGTCGGTACCGGTATGGGCGCCGAGCGCGGCATCCTCATCAAGAACGCCGAGATCCTCCAGCGCACGAAGTCGCTCAACGCCGTGATTCTCGACAAGACCGGCACCCTCACCGAAGGGCGCCCGCAGGTCACGGAAACCATCCCCCTGGGTGCCTGGACTGCTGAACGCCTCCTGGCAATTGCGGCTGCTGCCGAATCGGGGAGTGAACATCCCCTCAGCCGCGCAGTAGTCGACTCCGCGGTCGACGCTGGCTACGAAGTCCCGGAGTTCTCGGAGTTCGAAGCACTGACCGCCCGCGGCGTCTCGGCGACCGTTGAACGGCGGAGGGTGCTCGCCGGTAACCGTGCGCTCTTGGACGAGCGTGGTATCGCTCTCCCGGAGCATGCGCTCACCGAAGCCAGGACGCTCGAGGAACTCGGCCGCACCGTGATCTTCGTCGCCATCGATGGTGAGCCGGCAGGTATCCTCGGTATGGCCGACGAGGTGAAGCAGAACGCTCCGCGCGCCATCAGTGCCCTCCACGACCTCGGCCTCCGCGTCATCATGATGACGGGTGACAATGAGCGGGCCGCGGCGACGGTCGCAGCACGCACAGGGGTCACCGAGTTTCGTGCCAACGCGAAGCCCGAGGACAAGCTGGCACTCGTTCGTGAACTCCAGGCCCAGGGGTTGCAGGTCGCGATGGTCGGCGACGGTGTGAATGACGCACCGGCCCTCGCCCAGGCCGATATCGGTATCGCCATGAGCACCGGTACGGACGTCGCGATCGAGGCCGGCGACATCACCCTCCTCAACGGTGACGTCTCGAAGATCGCCGAGGCGATCGCACTCAGCCGGGCGACGCTCGGCGCCATCAAGCAGAACCTCACGTGGGCGTTCGGCTATAACGTCGTTGCCATCCCAATCGCGGCGGCCGGTTTGCTCAACCCGATCATCGCCGGTGCGACCATGGCCATGAGCTCGGTGAGCGTAATGGCGAACAGCCTCCGGCTGCGCACGAAGGCGAAGGCCATTGCCGAGGCCAGCGGCAATCCGTACGGTGGCGCGAAGCGCAGCTTCCTTGCGGCAAACCGCGGCCCGATATTTTCGATGAGCGCCGCCGCGGCCATCCTCGTCGTCCCGCTCCTGCTCTTCACTGGCATCGACCGCGGCTGGTTCAGCAGCGATGGCCTCGGCCCGCGCGACGTCGGCGTCGGACTCACCATGTGGAACATCAACCTTTCAACCGACCATATCAGTGCCGGACCCGTGACCTTCAAAGTCGGCCACAACGAGGGGCATGAGCATGGTTCTGCCATTGGCCAGGTGCACAACGTTGTCGTGCTTCGGAAGAATGCCGACGGTTCTCTCGACCAGGTGGGTAAGACCCGGGATCTCACTTCCGGCGAATCGCAGGACCTTGCCCTGAACCTGAAGAAAGGCGATTACGAGCTCGTTTGTTCGATCGTTGAAGAATCGAACGGCAAGGCGATAAGCCATGCCGTCGAAGGTATGCGGGTGACATTCCGGGTGGAATGAGGGCCCGCGAACGTACCGGCCGCGGCTGGTCTCTCTGGTCCGGGCCCTCGCAGCAGGAGTGGATCAGGTGGGCCGCCCGCGCGGCCGGATAAGGTCAAACCGAGAAAGAGCCGCCGCCCGTCCGCATCTCCATCAGCCATGCATCTCGCGGTTCCCCCTCATGGAACTCATGCTGCGGGAGCACCCGGACCTTCTGGAACCCGGCCTTTTCGTAGGCACGGATCGCTCGCGGATTGTCCACCCGGGGATCGATCACGAGCCGCTGTACGTCGTTGCGTGCCCACAGGTAGTCGACGACCAACCGAAGAGCCTGTGGTCCGAGCCCCCGGCCCCACCAGGCCGGGTCGCCGATCCACATGTCAATTCCCCAGGCACCAACGTCCTGGCTCAGTCCGTAGCCCGCGAGATGGTCCGAGCCCTGGATCGGGTAGTACTGGATCAGCCCGACGGGCACTCCACGATGCTCGACCAGGCAGACCCGGACTTCCGACTCACGGCGAACGCGCGGACGATACTTCGGGAGAAGCCGTTCGAGCGGCCATGCGTTATCACGGCCATAGACCCACTCCAACACGCGGTCATCGGTGAGCCACTGGGCGACAAGCTGATATTCCGCCAGTTCATCCCGCATCGGGCGAACCAGCACGTCGCCCCCGGCATCGGTCAGAGAATCGAATTCGATATCCACAGTCAGTGTCTCTCCCGCGGAAATGCCGTGGCCTCGCACTCATGTGCAACGGCGAGCCGCGAGCGCCATCAGAACAGGTACGTCGTCCCGACCGCATTGTGGACATACGAATCGGGCATCGCGGCGGCGATCGCCTGCTGCGCCTTGTAGCCGGTGCAGTGCGCGGGGACGATCACATCCGGGCCAAAGTCACGGAGGGTGTCGATAGTGAGCGGGATGAGCGGTTCAAAATAGGCGCCAGGCATGTGAAAGCCACCGAGCACACCGTGGATACGGTCGATCCCCGTCACCTGTCTCGCTGCAGTCACGATATTGACGATCCCCGCATGCCCACAGCCAGTGAGTACCACGAGCCCCTTGCCCTTCACGTTTGCGACGAGTGCCTGGTCGTCGAGGAGATGTGGTTCGGGTTCCCATCCGTGCCCGGCGTCCTTCTGGAAGAACGGGAACCCTTGTTCGAAGTCCGTGACACGTGGTACCTCACCGGTCAGCAGTAAGGCCCCCTGGAAGAGGAGCGAGGGGTCCTCGCTTTCCACGATCTCGAACCCGGCTCCTTCGATGGCAGAGCGCGACGGTGGCGGCAGGATTCGCGGTTCGCCAACTGGCGGAGCCATCCGCCGCCGGGTGAAAGCCAGGCGGTGAACGAGCATGGGCATGTTCGCCGACCCCAATCGATCGACCAGCCCGGCAAGCCCCGCGGTGTGGTCGGCGTGACCGTGTGAGAGGGCCACTGCCTCGACGTCTTTCGGGTCGATCTCCAGCTGTGCCATGTTTTCTACCATGCCGTTCGCCGAGACGCCGGTGTCGAAGAGGATCGTGTGGCGGTCACCCCCGACCGTGACCGTGACAAGTGCTGAGAAGCCGTGTTCCGCGTGAAGCGTTTCGAGTCCCTCACCTGCCTCGAGAAACGGGTTGCGCGGGGCCTTCGCGCCTGGATGGCGGCGAACTCCCTCCTCTCCAGGGAGCAACCCGTCGACCTGGTTGTCGACGAGGATGGTGATCTCGAGGGCATCGGCTTCGAGCAGCGGAATCGGCACGAGCGGCTCCTTTGAGTTGCTTCGAAACCGATTCTACGGTGGGCGTGCACCCCACGGTGTTGCCTGGCCAACTGCTACACTGCCAGACATGAAGCGCGCAAATACCCGTCCCGTCCGCGCCGGTTCCGTCACTATCGGTGGCGGCAACCCCATCGTCGTCCAGTCCATGTGCGCAACTCGCACGCAGGATGTCGAGGCGACCGTCAACCAGGCACGCATGCTCCATGAAGCGGGGGCCGGACTGGTTCGTATTGCGATCGATAGCCACAAGGATGTCGAAGCCCTCCGGGAAGTTCGTGCTCGCGTCCCGGAGGTGAATATCGTCATCGACCTCCAGGAGAACTACCGGCTCATCTCTGAGGTGGCGCCGATCGTCAACAAGGTGCGCTACAACCCGGGTCATCTCTACCACCATGAGAAGCAGAAGGCCGTGCGTGACAAGGTGGCGTTCATCGCCGACGTGGCCGCCCGGAATGACATCGCCCTGCGCGTTGGCGTGAACTGCGGCTCGGTTGACCCCGAAATGGCAGCACGATTCGAAGGTGCTGACGAGCCGAAGCTCGAGGGTGTAACGGCCATGGTCGAAAGTGCGCTCGAACACTGCCGTTACCTCGACGATAGCGGCTTCACACGCTACGTCGTTTCCATGAAGGACAGTGACCCGCGCAAAGTGATCGAAGGGAACGTGCGGTTCGCCGCGGCCCGGCCCGATGTCCCGCTTCACCTCGGTGTCACCGAGGCCGGAATGCTCCCCGACGGAGTTATCAAGACGCGGATCGCGTTCGAACAACTCCTCAGCCGGGGTATCGGCGATACCCTCCGTGTTTCGCTCACCCTCCCCTTCGCGGAGAAGTGGAAGGAAGTCGAGGCGGGAAGGCAGATCATCACCGATGTCGAAGCCGGGCGGTTCCGCTCGGTTCCCGTCTTCCAGGAACATGGGCTGAACATCATCAGCTGCCCGAGTTGCAGCCGTGTCGAGAATGAAGCCTTCATCGATCTCGCCATGAAGGTGAAGGAGATGAGCGTCTATGCCAAGGATTACGACATAACCATTGCCGTCATGGGCTGCCGGGTGAATGGACCGGGTGAGACCGACGACGCGGACCTTGGCCTCTGGTGCGCACCCAACTTCGTGAACCTGAAGCGTGGCGAGGAAGAACTTGGGGCCTTCCCCTACGACACTGTTCTCGATCGTCTCCGGGTCGAACTGGATGCGATCATCGAGCAGAAGAAGCTCGCCAGGGTCTAGGCCCCCCCGCTTCCAGAAGCGATGCCCGCTTCGGCGTATGCTTCCGGCATGACAGCTATTGGGACCGTCGTCGCTATTACTCGCTACCCCGTGAAATCGATGCAAGGGGAGTCACTCGAGTCTACGGACATTGGTTTCCAGGGTATTGCCGGAGACCGGATGTACGCATTTGTCCAGGACGGGGTTCATTCGCCGTTCCCCTGGCTCACGGGCCGCGAATGCCCGGCACTCCTGGAGTGCCAGCCTGTGTGGGAGCCGGTTGAAGGTGGCAGACCCCGACTTGCGGTTACCGTGCCGGGTGGCGAGCGGCTGCATGTCGACGCCGAGGGATTACGTGGGCGCATCGAGATGCTCGCCGGACGCCCGGTCCGCCTTCACAGCGATCACCGAGGCAACCACGATATCGCCTACATCTCACTCATCACCACGGCAACGGTTCGAAAGCTCTGCCAGGCGGCAGGAGTACCAATTGACTACCGCCGGTTCCGTATGAACCTCGTCATCGACGCGGGCGATGAGCCATTCAGCGAGCTGCACTGGGTCGGACGGTCGCTGGCGATCGGAGGAGTTGGATTGGCGGTAACCGAGCAGGACCGCCGCTGCCAGATGATCACGCTCGACCCCGAGGGTGGCGATGCAGCACCGGCCATGCTCAAGGCTGCCGGTGAACTCAATGATGCATTCGCCGGTGTCTACGCCTCGGTGCTTGCCAGAGGGAGAGTCGCCGTCGGCGATTCGCTGATGCTTGCCGGCTGAGCTACCAGCAACCCCGTGTGCGCAGTGCCATTACGTGGTCGACTCCGCCGCTCATGTCGATGAACTCCTGGAGGGCACACCGCAGGCTCTGGGCCATTGACGGCCCAACTCTGTCCGCCAACGCCTCTTCGATTTCGCGGCCCGCAAGGCAAATCTCGGACAGGAGGGTACGAGCCCGTGTGGTCAGTGCGATGATTTTCACTCGCCGGTCAGTTGTCAGGGGCTCGCGTGTGGCCAGCCCAGCCTCCTCGAGTTCATCAACCAGTGCGACCGCAGCCTGCTTGCTGGTGCCCAGCCGCCGGGCGAGCGCAGTGATCGTCGTGTCATTCCGGGCGAGCATGCGGATAACAAAGAGGTGGGCGGGACGAACCTCACCCAGGCCGGCGCTGGCGATTCGCCTGCCAAGCCGCTCGGCGTACGCGCGGTGTACTGCAGAAAAGAGGATCCCTATATCCGGCCGTTCATCACCCCTAATTGGATCCTACTTAGCCTCTGGCTAATGATCATCATGCGCGGCGGACCGGCGGACCGGCGGCCCGGGGATGCGTTGTCTATGTACCGGGCTGGGTCATACGACTGGTGCGACCTAAGTCACGGCCCGTTCGCTGTGGAGAGCTACCCTTGGGCTGTATGAGTCGCTTCGCCGGCCTATGGCGAGCGGCGGGAGGGGGTCGGCTGTGACCACTTTTGCTATTGCGGAAACACTCGAACACGACCACCGGGCCATCGACGAGGAACTCGAGCGCGTCAAGGCGGGTTTGAAGCGAGGTGAGTGGCACCGTGAGCTATTTGAGCACGCGGCTGATGAACTTCGGCACCATATCTACGTGGAGGAGGAGACGCTCTTCCCATCGTTGCGGCAGGCCGGGATGGTCGCACCCGTATTCGTCATGATCCGTGAACACGGTGAGATCTGGCGGGCACTCGATGCGGTGCGGTCGGAGGATGGCCGTGACATGGATCGCGCCATGGCAGCGTTCGAGAGCATGGAAGCCGTTCTCTCGGCGCATAACTTCAAGGAAGAACAGATCCTCTACCCGGCCAGCGATTCGACGCTGGACCCCGAGCATATCGAGGCAGTCCGGGCTGCATTCGAGGACAGCAAACGTCCGGAGGAGTGGTTTCCGCAGGCGCTGCGGGGATAAGCTTCACCACGACGAAAGGTACCCGAACGTAGAAGGGGGCCCGCATGTAAGCGGGCCCCCTTCGGGTTGTCGATGGTGGAGACGCGGGAGAGTTGAACTCCCGGTCCAGCAAAGTTCAGCTCCGGATTATCCTACAGGCTTTCCCACCGATTTGGGTCTCGCCGCCCGGGTACAGTGGTGGTCCCCATCCCTTGCGGCCAGCCGACAAGTCTTTCGCGAACTGCATCGGCGTCGATTCGCGGCACCCTGGCATTGCAGCGCCTCAGGCAACCCCACCAGGGCGAGGGTCGCGAGAGACGTCGTCACTTATTAAGCGGCGAGAGCGAGTTGACGGTTGCCAACTATTTTTGGACGCCTGATTTACGAGGGTGACATCCAACCTCGGCCTGCTACCCGGCTACCTAGCTCCCTGTCGAATCCTTTCGTCCCCAGATAGACCGATTCTAGCACAGGTGTTCGCCCACCTTCAATGGACTACAGGCCAAGCGACTCCCAGAGTGGCGATCCTTCGAGCAACTCGGTCATCCGCTCGAGTTTGCGCTCGCCGTGAAACCGCGTGTGGTCGAAGATACCTTCGAGCGCAATGACCGTGTTCTCCGTATCGGTGCGTGAGAGCAGCACTGGTACTCCGTTTGCGGATGCAGCGTCGAAGAGATACCCCATTGGCATGCGGCCGCCGGTCAGGATGAGGAACTCGGGGTCGCCGCGCATCGCTGCGAGGTGCTGATCTGTCTTGTCAAAACGTACAACCACCGCTTTGGTGTCGAACCGGCGGAAATATGGCTGGCCCGCGTCGGATGCGATGGGGGCGATCACCAGGTGATCGCACGTCCGCGTGTTCTCCCAGTCACCCGGGACGAGGATCTCGGCGTTGAGGGCCGCCTTCGCATCATCGACGCTGAAGCCAGCGAGTATCCTGTCCTCGCCGAGTTCGACAATGTTGCCGTTCGTGCGAACGCCCTTCAGGCCGCTAACATCGGTAACCACGGTCGCGATAGGCGAAAGGCCGGCGGGCGCGGCTTTCGGCGCCGAGTGGCGGGCTGCCAAAACGATGCTCGCACCGGCTATCGATGCCGCGCTGGCACTGTCCGCTTCAACGACGGCGATGCTGTCGCCCCCGGGATCGCTCACGTCGCCCGGCGCGGCGACACCGACCGGGCCGCCAGGCACGAAGGAAAGGGATGCGAAGTAGCTTGCATCGAGGCCAGCATTCGACCCTTCCCCGGCGATACGTGTGAGCGTGACCGGTCGGCCAAGGTAGGCAAAATGCCGGGCGATAGCTACGGCGACGCCGGTCTTGCCTTCGCCGGGCTGCTGCGAGGTAACGACAACGATGGGCACGGGCACACTCCCACGCGGGTTACGCGGCTGCCCCGATTGTGACGAAATGCGCGAATCCCGGCAAGGAAAAGGGGTGCTGTAGAACTCGGGAAATCTCCTCCGAGGGCTGTCTGCGAGTGTCCGTTGGGTCTGCCCACCTCATAATGGCCTGCACACAGACCTCGTTCGAAAGGGACCTACTCGCGCATGGCCCGAGATTTCGCAGCCGATATCCTCGATCCCATCGCCCAGGAGATCGTCACCAACGTTGGCATCTGGGTGGATAAGGAGGTGAAGCCAAACGCCAGCGAGTTCGAACATGCCGACCAGTTCCCCGAGCCGATGCTCAAGGGCATGTCGGATATGGGCCTCTTCGGGATCAAGATCCCCGAGCGGTACGGTGGTCTCGATCTCTCGTTCGAGTGCTATGCCGGCGTCTGCATGGAACTCGCTCGTGGCTGGATGAGCCTCGCAGGCATTATCAATACCCATGTCCTCGTGGGTTACGCCATCAGTGAATACGGGACCGAGGAGCAGAAGAGCCACTATCTGCCGAAGCTCGTCGAGCCGGAGATCCGCTGCGCGCTGAGTATCACAGAGCCCGATGCCGGTTCGGACGCACAGGCTATCAAGACGACGGCCCGCCGTGACGGCGACGAATACATTATCAACGGTCAGAAGATGTGGGTGACGAACGGGCACCGCGCGGGCGTCTACCTGGTGATGACCAAGACGGATCTGAATGCGCAGCCTCGGCACAAGGGAATCACTGCGTTCCTTGTGCCGCACGATGCACCTGGCTTCATCAAGGGGAAGAAGTTCGACAAGCTCGGTTACAAGGGCGTCGAGACAACGGAGCTCGCCTTCGACGACGCACGCGTTTCTGCAAGCGCGGTGCTTGGTGGCAAAGAAGGTTCTGGTTTCCAGCACATCATGTCCGCGCTCGAAGTCGGGCGGATAAACGTTGCGGCACGCGGTGTCGGTGTCGCCCAGGGCGCCTTCGACGATGCGATTCGCTACGCGCAGGTGCGAGAAGCGTTTGGGAAGCCGATCTTCGAACACCAGGCGCAGCAGATCCGCCTCGCTGAGATGGCAACGAAGATCCGCGCTGCCCGCCTGCTCACGTTCGACGCTGCCCGGAAAAAGGACTCGGGTGTGCGCAGCGACCTCGATGCAGGGATGGCCAAGCTGTTTTCGACCGAAATCGCCCAGGAGGTCGTCCTCGACGCGATGCGCATCCACGGGGGCGTCGCCTACAGCAAGGAGCTCCCGCTCGAGCGCTACTACCGCGATGCGCCACTCATGATCATCGCCGAAGGCACCAGCGACATCCAGAAGATCGTGATCGCGCGCAATCTCGTTCGCGACTACCCGGTCTAGCCATTCACGATTCCCTGATCTCGAGAAGAGGAGGCTTTATATGGCGATATATGATGGACGCGATAAGTTTGGCCGCTACTACGAGGAGTTTGAACCCGGTGATGTGTACAAGCACTGGCCTGGCAAGACGATTACGGAGGAGATGGATCATCTCTTCTGTGACATGACCATGAACCACCATCCCCTTCACTCGGATGCCTGGTATGCCGAGGAAGAAACCCAGTTCAAAAAGAACGTGGTCGTTGGCAACCTCGTCTACTCGCTGGTTCTCGGGATGAGCGTCCCGGACGTCTCAGGTAAGGCAATTGCCAACCTCGAGATTGAGACCCTCAAGCACTCTAAACCGACGTTCCATGGCGACACGATTCGTGCCGAGACGGTGGTGCTCGACAAGGTCGAGTCTTCGTCGAAGCCTGACCGCGGCATCGTCACCGTCGAGACGCGTGGCTTCAACCAGCGGGGCGAGGAGGTCTGCTACTTCCGCCGCAAGGTCATGGTACCGAAGCGCCCATCGTAGGACCTGTCCCGCACCAACTCGAGGCGAAACGGGGTATCTCGGCCGGCGAACTCTCGAGCGTCGCCAGCGAGTAGCGGTCAAGAGCCGACGGCTGACTCACCCTCAAACCGCAATTCCATCCGTTCCGCATCGAATCGGCGCTTGAGCCGCCGCCGGTACTCGGATTCCACTTTCCACCGGCTCGCTTCACGCGCGTCACCGGTTATCACCAGCCGGACGTCTCCTGCACCGACGACGCGCTGACCCTGAACCCGGGGTGCGGACAGTACTTCGGGCCCGAGGTCGCGGCTGGTCTCTGCTCCCACCGTGTTCGCAAAATCGATCGCTCGGTCGCTGTCGCGGAACGGTACCTCAACTTCTACACGGAACCGGTTGAGGGAACCCGTTCGATTGACCGCGACCGAGATCGCGCTGTTCGGGATGATATGCACGTTCCCATCGCTGTCACGAACCACCGTGCGGCGCGGGTTGATCTCAATCACCTCACCCGTCGCCCCCGCAACAGTCACCGTATCTCCGATCGAATACTGGTCCTCGATAAGGATGAACATCCCATTGATAACGTCCTTCACAAGCGTCTGGGCACCGAGTCCGAGTGCGATACCCACCACGCCGACACCGGCAATGAGGGCCGACACGTTTAGCCCGATCTCCCCGAGGATGAAGCCCGCCGCAAGGAATACGAGGATGATGCTGAACACCCAGTTGAGGGTGTTCAGCAGTGTGTTCGCCCGGCGGCGCACGACAACGAGGTCCTCCCCACGCCTCCGGGCCGCCCGCTCAATCGCCCGGTTGAGGATGCCCGTCACGATCCGCCGGAAAAGGAACTGGACCACGCCCAGGAGGACGAGAACCACGACCACTCGTGCCAGGTGTTCGCCCGCCGTTGCCCTCTGGTCGTCGAGCCAGCCCCGCCAGCCATTCCACCGCGTGACAGTAAACAAGATGGGGTGTGAACCGCTCACGCAGGGACCAGCTTTGCGTAGGTCTGTAGCAGCCGGCGGACCCCTGCGGTCTCGAAATCGACCTGGTACTCGACGTCCCCGCCATTCTTGCTGGCACTCACAACGCGGCCGATACCGAACTTCACGTGCCGCACCTTGTCACCGGGCCCAAACTCCGCGTCGGGAGCGGGTAAGTCGTCATACTTCGCTGAGGGTACTTCGATGACGGACTGGATGTACGAGCTCGCACTGCCACCCCCCAGTGGGCGCAGGAGTTCAGATGGGATGTCGGCCAGGAACCGTGACGGGGGATTCGTGCTCGCCCCGCCCATCTGGAACCGCCGGAATGCGCGCAGGAGGTAGAGGCAATCCATCGCCCGCGTAATACCGACATACGCGAGCCTTCGCTCTTCCTCCATCTGCCGCGGATCGTCGAATGAGCGGATGTGCGGCAGAATGCCTTCCTCCATTCCGATGATGAAGACAACCGGGAACTCGAGCCCCTTCGCGGCGTGGAGCGTGATGAGCGTGACCGCTTCGCTCCCTTCGCGAAGCTCGTCAACGTCAGCAACAAGAGCGGCATCCTGGAGAAAGAGCGCGAGACCATCTCGCTCGCCACCCTCATCCTGGAATTCGGCGAGGACGCGCCGCAGTTCGAGGACGTTCTCGATCCGGTCGTCGGCATCGGCATCGCCGCTCTGCAGGTACTTCCCGTACCCGGTCTCACGCATCAATGCATCGAAGAGACCCTCGAGCGAGCCACTCACCTGGCCTCGCAGGCGCTGAATCATGAGCACGAACTCGCGGATGGCAGTGGCCGAGCGCCCCGTGATTCCCGAGGCTGAGACGCCCTGCGCGAGCATCTCGCACACGGTCCACATCGTGGTCCCGTTGGCGTCTGCATACTCACGGAGCCGCTCGACCGACTTACTCCCGATGCCCCGAGGGGGGACGTTCACGATGCGCAGGAAGCCGGCTTCGTCATTGGGATTGTGGATGAGCCGCAGGTAGGCAACGAGATCCTTCACCTCGCGGCGCTGGTAGAACCTCGTCCCGCCGATGAGCCGGTAGGGGATGCGATGGCGTACCATCGCCTCTTCGACTGCCCGGGATTGTGCATTGGTACGATACATAACGGCGATGTCACCGTACTGCCGGTTCGTCAACACGAGCCGTGCTGTTTCCGAGGCGACCGTCTCGCCCTCTTCCTCGTCGTTATAGGCGGCGTAGGTGGCGATGAGTTCACCACCCTCGCGCTCGGTCCACAGCCGCCGCGGCTTTCGGCCATGGTTTCCGGCAATCACCGCTTCGGCCGCGGCAAGGATCGCCGGCGTGGACCGGTAATTCTGTTCGAGAAGGTAGGTCGTACAGCCCGGAAAGTCGCGTTCGAAATACCCGACGTTGCGCACATCGGCTGATCGCCACGAATAGATGCCCTGGTCGGGGTCGCCAACAACCGTGATATTCCCATGGGTGGACGCGAGCAGGCGTGCGAGCGTGTACTGCACCGGGTTCGTGTCCTGGAACTCATCGACGAGTACATGGAGGTAGCGCCCGGCGTACTTCTCGAGCATCCCCGGACCTTCCTGCAAGAGGCGGACCGCTTCGCTCAGGAGATCATCGAAGTCGAGTGCCGACGCCGCCTTCATTCGTTCCGCATAGCGTGCCCATGCCCGCGAAACGACCTCCTCGAAGTAACTGCTCACGTGTCCGGCAAAATCGGCGGGAACCTGGAGGTCGCTCTTGGCGTTGGAGATAGCAGATAGCACGCTACGAGGCGAAAACCGGCGAGGATCGACGTTCAGTTCTTCGAGCACGCGCTTCATGAGCGCCACCTGGTCGGCGTCGTCATAAATGATGAAGTTCGGGTCGAGGCCGATGGCGCCGCCGTCGATACGGAGCCATCGGGCGCACTGTGAATGAAAGGTGCCGAGATGCAGGCTGGCAGCGTCCTCGCCAAGCAACCGGGCTGCCCGCTCACGCATCTCACGCGCGGCCTTATTCGTGAAGGTCACGGCAAGGATGCGCCATGGCGGTGTCCGCCTTTCGCGCACGAGGAACGCAATGCGGTGAGTGATGACGCGTGTCTTGCCGCTCCCCGGTCCCGCGAGAATCAGTACTGCCCCGTTACCGTGAGTCACGGCGCGGTACTGTTCGGGGTTCAATCCATCGAGGATCGGGGGGAGCTGGTCGGTGCCGTGCGTCACCCGGATAGTCTACATCTGCTCAGTCTGCCTAGCCATTTCGTCGTTGAGAGGGGAGTGGGTGCTATAGTTGAATGCGGCAGCGGGTGCTGCAGTCTCCCCGGGAGAACGCGATGACGCTCGTTTCGTGGCCAGGCGGCGAATGGCAGGCAACAGCGAAGATGGCCGGTGCCATCCTCGCGATCTATCTCGCCGCAATCTGGATCACCCTCGTCTTCTGGACCTATCGGGATATCCGCCAACGCTCACGCGACCCGATCCTTCAGACGGTCTCGGTTCTCCTCGTCCTCCTTTTCTTCCTGCCGGGCCACTGGATCTACCTCATCCTGCGCCCACGCTACACCCTCACCGAACTCTACGAACGTTCACTGGAGGAGGAAGCGCTGCTGCAGGAACTCGAAGATCAGAAGGCATGCCCAACCTGCAAGCGGCGGGTGCTCGATGACTTCCTCATCTGTCCGTCGTGCCGCACGCAGCTCAAAGAGCCGTGCCGTAGTTGCCAGAGACCACTGAGCTATGCCTGGGTCGCCTGCCCGTTCTGTGGCCTCGAAAAGCCACCGCGCGAGGGCTATGGGGCCAGGCCAGTGCGAGGTCTTCGTCGCGAGGCGATACCCGCTGGCGGAGCGCGTCAGCCGAACCCGCGCCCCGCACCGGGCCCGGTAGCCGAAGCTGCCCCTGTCCAGGCTGCTGCGCCTCGCGTCACGCGGCCCAACGCCTCCCGCGATCCCTTCTCAGTCCGGCCACAGAGCAGCAGTAGCGACGACACCCCCATGATTGGCGGGTAGCCCCACCGACAAGGGTGTCACCAGGCAGATTGCGATTCGCTGATCAGTCTCCGAGCAGCGTCCCGTACCCGAGACCGATGACGTCTTCGACGTACTGACTGCGCCAACCGGGGTCTGGGATGGGTGCGTTGTGCTCACGGAACCAGCGATGAAGCTGGAGGTACTCCTCCTCGAGCCGCATGCGCCACGAGTCCTCTTCCTTGAACAGGTCGGGATCCACCTCGTCGAGCCGCTTGTCCATATCCTCGAACTCGACTTCCGCGTCCTCTTTCCAATAGCCAGCGAGGTAGTCGATGGATTCCTCGAGGTTGTGGCGGCATTCGTCGAGGAGGACTGACATCATGCCAACTTCATCCATCATCTGGCCGTTGACACGGTAGGTGCGTGCGCAGGCCGGGCAGACGACCACGAGCTTGCGCGCGTCACAATCAGTCTTGTCGGTGCAATCACGGCAGCGCGCCGCGAACTCGGCGGCTGCCGGGTTGCGCGTATAGCCGACGATCATCTGATCACCGAGCGCCCCGCAGGCCTGGCATGCCATCTTTTCTGCGAGGATCTCGTTGATGGCCTTGTCCCAATCCAACTGCATCAACCGTCCTCCCTGGAGGCAGCGGTTAGCCCGCGCTTCCTGTTTCGACAGTATACCAGCCAGCCTGTCCCGGCATCTCTTCCACGCCAACCGTCAGCTTGCGAATTGCTTTTCCGCCGCTTGCCTGGAGGCCCGCCAGCAACCGTTCGCCGAACCATTCCGCCAGGCGTTCGGCCATCGTGTTGTCGATGGGCAGCACGGCGACATCGCTCCTTGGGAAGACGTAACGCCGCCCTTCGAATGCGACCTCCCATGAGTCGGTGTGCTCGGTGATGGACAGCACGCGGCTCTCGCGCTGGAGCAGGAACTTGTGGTCGAGTTCGTCGGCGAGCGCTTTCGTGCGGCGCTTCAGGTCGCCGAAGTCCCAGACCCAGGAGTCCTCGGTGAGGTCGCCTTCGACCTCGACAATGAGCTCGTAGTTGTGGCCGTGGAGCGGCTCGCACTGCCCCCCGAAGGTGGCCATGTGGGCGGCCGCAAACCGCAACCTGTTCCGTTCGACCGAGACCCGACGGGTGACATGCATGGGGAGGATTGAACCACGGGGCGGCGAGTTTGGGCCACTGCGGGACCGGATAGTTCCCACTCTCGGGACCCGTTGGGCCATAGTCCGAAGCGTTGTGGTGTGTGCTACGGTGCCCGCAACCACGGGAGCGCATGATGTACCAGGATGAACCAGGTCGAGCCCTCTCCGCCGCTGAAGAACAGGTTCTCGAGTTCCTCGCAGACGACTTGACGAACGCGGAGATCGCGGAGCGACTCGTATGCTCGCCCGAGACGGTGAAGACACACGTGTCCCACATCCTGTCGAAGCTGGGGCTTGCCAACCGGCGTGAAGCAGCACGGTGGTGGCGCGAAAAGATCGCCCGTGGCGGGTGATGGGCGAACGTGCCTCTGTCGACCACCATGGTGGAACTGAGGTGATGAATATGAGTCATCTGCCAGGTGGCCAGAAGCGGCGCACCGTCCTGATGATGGTGGCTCTCGCCGGGGCGTTGGCTCTTGTGGCAGTTGCTATCGGCCAAGGGGTAGGTGGTTCAGGGTCAACAGGCGATCAACCCAACAAACCCGCCGTCGCTTTTCAGACTGTCCAGCGGCCGTCCACGACGCCTGCGTCAACTCCGACCCAAGCTTCCCTGGAACCACTGCGGGGACTTGCGGAGCTTGTCACGACGGCAGCAACACTGAATGTCGCGTCGTGGGTTCCATCGCAAAACCCCCAGGTCTTGCTCACCGCGCGCGTTCCGCCGACGTATACAAGCACGCTACGGGTGCTCAACCTCGCAATTGGCGCTGGTCAGATCCACGCGCTCGTCGTCATGAACCCTGCTGCGGCGTCTCGGCCCCCATTGAAAGAGGGTGTCCCTGTTTCCGCGGGTGAGTTGTCTCTCACGGTGCAGCTCTACCCATCCGGACCCATCATCCCCGCGCAAGACGGTGACTCGACGCTTGTTGACTCGACATCGCTGCAACTGCCGGCAACGAAGCAATCGATGAATCTCGGTCACTACGTGGATCCCGATGGACGGAGCGGTGCGATCATCCTGCGCGGGAAACACCAGCTTCCCGATGGACGCGTCCTCGATGTCCTGGGCCGTGTCACCGACCCAGCATCCAACGACGATGTTCGCACCCTCATAAGAATCGCCGAGTCAATCGAGGTTAGATGACATGAATCGCTTGCTCTTCATAGTCGTTGTCGCGGTCCTCGGATTTGCTGCTGTCCTGCCCACCGCCGCAACCAACTATCCGGCTCGAAACGCCTGGGATCAGTACCGTTGGCCATGGAGCTACGGCGAGACCTGGACCATTTCACAGGGATGGAACGGAGCAACGACGCACACCGCCGCCCGACGGCTCGAATACGCGTTGGACGTCTACGGCTCCACCACCAATGCACCCGTCTGGGCTGCACGCGATGGCACAGCTCACTGTGAGGATTGGCGGATCCAGAACTACGCCTTTGGCTGGGTTGTGCGGGTCATCAAGTCCGGTGAGACGACGTCGGACTTCTACGCTCATGCAGACTCATGCCCGTTCGTCGGCTATGTGGACGTTGCACAAGGCAGACACATCAGCTACACCGGTACGACAGGCGTAAGTCGGCTAGACTTTCCCGACCATCTCCACTTCATGAGGACGACTACCACAAGCAATTCCTACTCGGCTTCGTTCACGATGGAAGGAATCTCAAACTTTCAAGGGACCGAGGGAAACACGGCGACCTCCGACAACCTCGCCGCGGGGTACTCAACACCACCGGTGCAGTGGCAACAATCGATTCATGACAAGTATCTCGCGACAGGCGGCATCAGCATAGTAGGTGCCTCGGTTGCGCTTCCCTATTACCAGTCTCCATGTCTCACGTCCAGTTCTGGATGGAGATCCTGTACAGCTGGCGGATACTCCGGCACGGTTCAGACGTTCCGTGGCGCGGGCTCAGTCTACGGCGGATCTGAACACGGCATCTTCCAGCGGTCGGGAGGGAATGCCGTGTTCATGTCCCGCGCCCTTTACTACCCGTACACCCTGTACTGGGATGGTTCGGGGCACCAGGGGATGTACTTCATCGGTTACCCGCTCGCCGATTCGTTCTACTGGTACGGCGTCTACAGCATGGACTTCCAGAACGGCTACGCGACCTTCAATCCATCTGGATGTCAGTCGCTCTGGTACCAGGGCAGTACGCTCATCAAGAGCTACAGCGGGTACTGCGACTGAGGTTCGTGGCAGGCCAACACGGCCCGCTCCCGCCCCGTATCGCCTACTTCAGCCCCGTCGCCGGGGCGCCCACGAGGATGGCCATGTTGCCGTCCGGGTGGCGGTTCTCGTACATCAGCTGGTGGCAGTCGCCCGTCTCGCTGAACTGGAAGGTGCGCGAGAGGCAGGGGTCGATCTTCTTCTCGAGCACCAGCTTGTTGAAGGCGTACGACTGCTCGTCGTTGGCGAAGTGCGAGCCCTGCAGGCGCTTCTGGCGCATCCACAGGTAGCGCAGGTCGACGTCGGCATTGTAGCCGGTCGTGCCCGCGCAGACCGCGACCATGCCGCCGGTGTCGCAGACGAAAATCGACGTGGGAATGGTGTCCTGGCCGGGGTGCTCGAAGACGATGCGCGGGCTCTTGCGCTCACCCAGGATGTCCCAGATCGCCTTGCCAAAGGCACGCGCGCCCGCCGTGAAGGCGTTCATCTCCGCCTGGTTTTCCCAGTCGGGGAGGCGGCTCCAGTGGTTGAACTCCTTGCGGTTGATGCAGCCGACTGCGCCGAGCCGTTTGCAGAACTCGACCTTCGATTCGTTCGAGATGACGGCGATCGGTTTCGCCCCGGCCTGGGCGGCGAGTTGGATTGCCATCGAGCCGAGGCCACCGGCACCACCCCAGATCAGGACAACGTCGCCCTCGCGCACCGTGTGCGGGGGCCAGCCAAACAGCATCCGGTAGGCGGTGCAACCAACGAGCGTCGGAGCAGCCGCCTCTTCCCACGTCAGATGCGGAGCCTTGGGCATGCACTGGTGCGCCTGCACCTTCGTGAACTGCGCGAATGAGCCGTAGTTGGTTTCGTAGCCCCAGATTCGGAATGAGGGACTAAACATCGGGTCGTCGCCCGAGGTTACCTCCGGCGCATGGATATCCCAGGTACCGCAGTGGACCACCACCTCGTCGCCAACCTTCACGTTGGTGACGTTCGCACCCACCTTGTAGACGATGCCCGAGGCGTCGGAGCCCCCGATATGGAAGTCCTCCGGCTCTCCCCCCTTCTGGCGTGCACCGATCACGTCGACCGGGATTCCGAGCCCAGCCCAGACATTGTTGTAGTTGACCCCGGCCGCCATCACATAGATGAGGGCATCGTCCGGCCCGATCTCGGGCACGGGCAACACCTCGGGCTGAAACGCCTGCGTAGGCTGCCCGAAGCGCGATTGGCGGATGATCTGTGCGTGCATATTGGCGGGCACGTGCCCCAGGGGGGGCTGCTCCCCGACGTCGTAGAGGTCTTTCACGATTTCGGTGGTCACGTCCAACTCCTCGGGCTGCCCATCCGGCGCCATGGCGTCGGCCCGCCCGGGGCGTGGCCGCGTGCAGCGATTCTAGCGCGGCTGGTATTCACGGGTAAATCATAGTTACCCCACAGCCATAGACGCTTGTTATAGCTTCTCGACTGAAACCTCGGCAGACCCCTGCGCACTCCTATAGCACGCGTCCACAACTCGATGAGCCGAGAGTGCCGTGCGGAAATCCGGAAATGATGGACGCCCATGGTGAACGGCCTCCAGGAAACGAAAATCCTCGAGTGCACCCCTGGTCGCGAGTTCCATTTCCGCTTCGGTTAGGCTGGCAAGCTGCCGGTACCGTGCCAGCACCTCATCCGCGGGGATCTCCCGCGCTTCACCCGAACGCAACTGGACGGTGATCGGCCCGATGAAGTCATCGTCGGTGGCAAAGTAGCCGCCTTCGAAAAAGACCTCGAGGCGCCGGGTCGACGGCCGGTCGCCGATTGCGTGCCAGATGGACGAGAGCGTCGTGGTATGGCCGCCTTCGTGTTCGAAGGTTACGAGAGCCAGGTCTTCTACCCGGTCGTGGCCGCTCGAGTAGCGTGTCCTGCAGCGGACGCTCGTAACAGGTCCGAAGAGCCACTGGAAGAGGTCGACATCGTGGATGGAGTGCTCGATGAGCGTCCCTCCGCCCGCTCGCTCGAAGTCGCCCCGCCATTGGCTGCCATACTGGCCAGTCGTCGGGAAGTACTGGTCGTCGCGAAGATGGGCTGTGAGGAACGGGCCAAGTGCAGGATCGGAGATCATCTCCTTCAAGACGGTGTAGATAGGGCTGTAACGCAAGACGAGTCCGACCTGGTTCGTGACCCCCGCCGATTCGACCGCCTCGACCATCATTTCTACCTCGGCGAGTGTTCGAGCCAGCGGCTTCTCACAGAACACGTGTAATCCGAGGCTGGCAGCACGTTGCACGAGCGAGGGGTGCTCGGCCGTCTCTGTGCAGATGTAGATGGCGTTGATACCGGGCGTGGAGAAGACCTGCTCCGCGTTCTCGGCCACCACTCTCGCTCCGGTGATTCCGGCGAACGACTCTGCCCGGCCGAAGACACGGTCGCAGACTGCCGGGTACTCACCTGGGACGAGCTCTGTGCGGAGCGCAAGCCGGAGATTGCGCGAATGAAAGCGGCCGATGAAACCGCAGCCAATGAGGCCGATAACAGGATCTGGCATGGTTACGCTCGCACGAGAGAATGGCCGGATTCTACGCGTTCCCGATTTACGGCCGGGTTACGCGGTTCTTGCGAGATATGGCGGAACGACCGTGGCCGGCCCCTGATACTTCGGTGAGGCCATTGGGCCGGCCACCCGGGTTCCGCACTCGCGGTGGCGGAGCCGCCTACGGAAGACCAGCACCTGGGGGCGCAAGTGTCATCCTCCGTAGGCGGCTCTTGTTATGCACCCAAACCTGCGGCACTTTTGTTCGCGCACGGGCTCCGTGCTATAGTCCGCAGCGTCTTAGGGACGAATTTCACAAACGGCGTTCGCGTGCTCTACGAATACGGCCAAATCGGCATCCTCGCTCTCATCGCCTTCGTCTTCCCGTTGGGCGCGCTGGTGACGTCGTGGGCGTTCGGTTTCATCCGCATCCGCCCCGAAACACCGGATAACCCGATCAAGGATGACATTTACGAGTGTGGCCTTCGCACCGAGGGCTCCAGCCTCGTCCAGTTCAACTTCCGCTTCTATACGATTGCCCTGCTCTTCGTCTTGTTTGACGTCGAACTCGTCTTCCTCTTCCCGTGGGCACTTGTCTTCGATTCCATCGGCTGGGCCGGCTACTTCGAGGGTATCGGATTCATCGGGATCCTCTCGCTCGGTATCCTTTACGCCTGGCGAAAACGGGCCCTGGAGTGGCGGCTGTGACCCTTCAGCTTACCGGCCAGCAGGTCGCCGATTGGGCGGAAGGGCTCGTTCCAGGCTCAGTCGACCGCGTTGAGGGCGTTGCCTGCTACCTCAAGCCTGAAAAGCTCGTGGAGGCCCTGCAGGCACTCCGCACATCGGCCGATGCCGACCTCGTTCACCTCACGAACCTCTGCGGCGTTGACTGGTGGGATCGCTTCGAGGTGGTCTACCACATCCAGTCTTTCGACAAGAACCAGATCGCGGTCATCAAGTGCGAGGCACTCGATCATGAGAAGCCCGTGCTTCCCTCCGTCGTGCCAGTCTTCCACGGTGCATGGATGCAGGAGTGCGAGGCGTACGACCTTCTTGGTATCCGCTTTGAAGGCCACCCAAACCTCTACCGGATCCTGCTCTGGGAAGGCTACCCGGGCTATCCTCTGCGCAAGGACTTCCTCTCGATGCCGGGTGGTCTCCAGCCCGGTCTCGGTGAATTTGCCGGGATATCTCCCCGGCCCGAGCCACCGATGAGGGTGATGGAATGAGCAACGTCCTCAAGAGTGAGCCGTTCATCGTCAATATCGGGCCCCAGCACCCTTCAACTCACGGTGTATTCCGCATCCGCGCAACCGTTGATGGCGAAAAGGTCATCGACGCGGAGATGGTCATGGGTTACCTCCACCGTGCGATGGAGAAACTCGCCGAGGAGCGCACCTACACCCAGAACATCCCCTTCACCGACCGCACCGACTACCTGAGCAGCATGTCGAATAACCTCGGCTACGTGCTCGCAGTCGAGAAGCTGGCTGGTATCGAAGTTCCTGCCCGGGGTAACGCCATCCGCGTGATCATGGCCGAACTCCAACGGCTCGCCAGCCACTGCATGGCCGTCGGCGCCTTTGCGAACGACGCCGGCGCCTGGCAAACACCCGTGATGTGGGCGTTTCGTGAACGCGAGAAGGTGCTGGATATCTTCGAGATGACCTCCGGCGCGCGCCTCACCTGTAACTACATGCGCATCGGTGGCGTGGCCTTCGACCTTCGCCCCGGCTTCACCGAGATGGTCGAGAAGGTGCTCCACGACTTCCCGCCATTTCTTGATGAGATGGAAGGCCTGCTCGTCGGGAATGAGATCTTCCTCGCCCGGACACGCGGCATCGGAGTGCTTTCCCCCGAGATGGCGACGAATGCCAGCCTCTCCGGGCCCATGCTTCGGGGGAGCGGCATCGCCTGGGACCTCCGTAAGGCCGATCCCTACTGCGGCTATGAGCAGTACGACTTTGATATCCCGATTGGTTACCAGGGTGATGCCTTCGACCGCTTCATCGTGCGGCTCGAGGAGATGCGCCAGAGTGTCAAGATCATCCGGCAGGCGCTCGACGGCCTTCCGGGCGGCCCCCACAGCACGCAGGTTCCGCTCGCGCTGCGGCCACCGAAGGGCGAGGCCTATGCGCGCGTCGAAGCTCCCCGTGGCGAACTCGGCTACTACGTGGTGAGCGATGAGGGCCCGTCGCCGTACCGTTTCCACATCCGCCCACCCTCGTTCATCAATCTCAGCGCGCTCAGGGAGATGACCGTCGGCGGCACCGTCGCCGATGCAATTGTGGTGCTTGGTTCCATTGACATCGTAGTTGGGGAGATCGACCGCTAATGGGTGCGTTCCTGGCGACGAACAATTGGTATGATCTCCGTGATCTCTCCAACCTCTCCCGAGTCATTCTCGAAGGGGTGGATAAGATCGCGCCCCACGGCATCGTCTACATCCTCGCGCCAATCATTGGCTTCCTCGCCAGTTTCGTGATCTTTGTCCTCCCGTCGCAGCTCTTCGTTGGAGTGCTCGGTGAACGCAAGATCATCGGCCGCATGCAATCGCGCTACGGCCCGAACCGTGCTGGCAAGTTCGGAGTGCTTCAGCCGATCGCTGATGCCATCAAGCTCCTGACCAAAGAGTCGCTCACACCGACGACGGCCGACAAGGCGGTCATGTACCTGGCCCCGATCCTGTTCGTCATGCCGGTCGTCCTGCTCATGGCGGTCATCCCGTTCGGCCCGCGCATGGTGCTGGCGAACGTTTCGGCTTCGCTCCTCTACTTCCTGGCCCTCTCATCGATCCCCGTCATCGTGGCGTTCATGGCGGGCTGGAGCCACAACAACAAGTACTCGCTCTTTGGCGCCATCCGTATCGTCGCGATGTCGATCAGCTACGAGGCGCCGCTGGTCCTCTCGCTCCTCGGGGTGGTGCTTTTCACGCGCACCCTCAACCTCAACGACATGGTGTTCTGGCAGAAGGACTATCACATCTGGCTGATATTCCTGCAGCCTGCCGCGTTCGCTATCTACTTCATCGCCGTGAGTGCCGAGTTGAACCGGACCCCGACAGACATCGCCGAGGCGGAATCGGAGATCGTCGCTGGCTATCTCACGGAATACTCAGGTATGAAATGGGGCCTTTTCTACGGCATGGATATCGGCTATGCACTCGCGGCCTCGGCCTTTGCAGCAACGGTCTTCCTCGGTGGCTGGTCGTTCTTCGGGCTCGATAAGTGGGTTCCGCCGTGGCTCATTATTATTGGCAAGACACACCTCTTCTACTTCCTCTTCATCTGGACACGAGGTACCCTGCCACGGCTTCGCAGCGACCAGCTCATGGAGTTTGGCTGGAAGTTTATGCTGCCCGTTGCCATAGCGAACCTCTTGCTCGTTGCCACCGAGCGCATCCTCTGGCTCAAGACCTTCAACAGCGACAAAGATATGGTCTTCGCCTTCGCGATCATCAACATCTTTGCTGCTGCCGGGATCGTCTACTTCTGGTCACGCTTCCTGGGCTACCGGCCTGAGGACACGCCAACCAAACCACGGCTGGTGAAGGAAGCGCGCGGCTACGTGCCGGTGAGTGCCGCAACGAAACAGGAGGTGCGCCGCTAATGGACGGATTCGGCCCCAGTGCTGCCTTCTGGATACTCGCCCTGGTTACGCTTGTCGCTGCCGGTGGCGTGATGGTCTCACGCAGCCTGTTTCACGCGGTACTCTTCCTCATCCTGACCTTCGTCGGGATCGCGGGATTCTTCGTGCTGCTCTCAGCCGAATTCCTTGCGATGGCGCAGGTCATCATCTATGTCGGTGCAATCTCCGTGCTTGTCCTCTTTGCCGTGCTGTTGACGCCGCGCGCGAGCCGGGACAACGCCGAGACGCGCATGTTCCTCCCGGGGGCACTACTTTCGGTCTGCCTCGCGGCCGTACTCCTTTTCATCATCCAGGATGCCAACTGGAACGCGGTGCGAGAGGCACCGAGTTTCAGTTCCGTGGACCTCGGTAATGCCCTGCTCCAAACATGGGTACTGCCGTTCGAAATTGCATCAGTGCTGCTCACAGCGGCACTCGTAGGTGCGATTATGCTGGCCCGGACACCCCAGGAAGAAGCGGAGGATGCGCTCGCATGAGTGTTGGAATCGATCACTTCCTAACGGTTGGCGCACTGCTGTTCTGCCTCGGACTGATGGTCGCACTGACGAAACGAAACGCGATCGGTGTACTGATGGGTGTCGAGATGATGCTCAACGCCGTGAACCTCACGCTGATCACGTTCTCTCGATTCGCACCAAGCGACCGCCCTATCTCCGGCCAGGTATTCGTGGTTTTTGTGATCACGGTTGCCGCCGCTGAAGCTGCCGTGGCGCTGGCCCTTGCCGTCGCCGTCTACCGTAACCGCGAAACCGTTGATGTTGACCGCATCAACTTGCTGAAGTCGTAACGCCTATGTGGGTCGAATTCATGACCGTTCCAAATGCCTATGTGGCTGAGACCTGGCGCGAACTCTTCGCTGCCGAGGGTTTGAGCACGCGCATCATCCCGCCCATTGGCCGGGGTGAAAAGGCCTCGATGCGCGATCCGCGGACACTCTATGTACCAACCGGGAAGGCTCACATCGCCCGGGAAATCCTGAGGAAGATCTAGCCGATGCCGCTGCTCGAAGCTTCGACTACCGCACCGGATATCGCCGAAGGGATGCTTTGGGCGATCATCGCCGCTCCGCTCGTGGCCTGGGTGCTCATCGTCCTTTACGTGCGAAAGCTGCCAGCGGTTGCAGGCTACCTTGCCATCCTTGGGGTAGGCGCTGCCTGCGTCCTGGCCTATATCACGCTCTTCAACGTAATCGACGCCGATGGCCATGCGGCCATCCATACGCATGAGTGGTACACGGCGGGCAATCTCCAGATCCACCTCGGTGTGCGTGTTGATGGGCTGACCGCCATCATGCTCGTGGTCGTCACGTCGGTCTCGCTCCTCGTCCAGATTTACTCGCAGGGATACATGGCCGGCGACCCCGGATATGGGCGCTACTTCGCCCACATGTGCCTGTTCACCACGTCGATGCTCGGGCTGGTGCTGGCCGACAACCTCTTCATGATCTTCGTGTTCTGGGAACTCGTGGGCCTCAGCAGCTACCTGCTCATCGGCTTCTGGTTCCACAAACCGAGTGCTGCAGCAGCCGCGAAGAAGGCGTTTATCGTTACCCGGTTCGGCGACCTTGGTCTCCTCGCGGCGATGCTTCTCATCTGGACGCGGACAGGCACGCTTCAGGTTGATGGAATCCACGAGGCCGTTGCCAATCATGCCGTAGCGGGCTGGGTCATCACCTGGTTCGGACTCGGGATCTTCGCCGGGGCCGCCGGGAAGAGTGCTCAATTCCCACTCCACGTGTGGCTCCCGGACGCCATGGAAGGCCCGACGCCAGTTTCCGCCCTCATCCATGCCGCGACGATGGTCGCTGCGGGCGTCTACCTTGTGGCACGCTTCTTCCCGGTATTCGAAGCGTCCGCCGATGCGCGCCAGGTCGTCGCCGTCATTGGCGGCGTCACAGCCCTCATGGCAGCCACCATCGCCCTCGTCCAGACAGACTTCAAGCGAGTGCTGGCCTATTCCACCATCAGCCAGCTCGGTTACATGATGCTGGCACTCGGCACGCTTGGATACGTTGCAGCCATCTTCCACCTCTTCACCCATGCATTCTTCAAGGCACTTCTCTTCCTCGGCAGCGGCTCGGTGAACCACTCCACGAATACGTTCGACATGCGGAAGATGGGCGGGCTCAAGAAGCACATGCCTGTCACGTACTGGACGTTCGTTATTGGCTCCCTGAGCCTCGCGGGGATCTTCCCCCTTGCAGGATTCTGGTCGAAGGACGAGATCCTGCTCGACGCCTGGCGTGACAACCGCGGGCTCTGGATTGTCGCGCTCGCAGCCGCCTTCATGACCGCTTTCTACATGTTCCGCGCAATCTTCCTGACCTTCCACGGCGAATACAAGGGCGGCGAACCTGTCGACCACCATGATCCCGACTCCCACTTCCATGGTGACCCTGCGCATCCGCACGAGTCACCATGGGTGATGGCGGCCCCCCTGATCATCCTGGCCATTCCGGCTATCGGGGCCGGGTGGCTGAACATCAACGGGTCGTTTGGTGACTTCATCATGCACGCGCTCCCCGAGCCATTGCATGAAGGCAGTACCTTCGAGTGGGGCATCGCGATCAGTTCAACGGTGATCGCCGTGCTTGGAATCGGCGCCGCTTACGCCATTTACATCAAGGAATGGGTCACGTCGAAGAGTATCCGCGAGGGCTTCGCACCGCTCACCATCGTTTTCGAGAACAAGTACTTCATGGACAAGCTCTATGAAGACCTGTTCGTCCGGACCATCCTCCAGAAAGGCTGGAACCGGCTACTCGAACTGAACGATGTCTACGTGATTGATGGCATCGTGAACGGATCGGCCAGGCTGGCCCGCGAAGTCAGCTCACGCGGACGTGCAATTCAGACGGGGCAGCTGCAGTCTTACGGCCTCGGCCTTGCCGCGGGCGTCATCATCATCGTGGTCGCCGTTTTCACGGCGAACCCACTGTAGGGAGCCTCTCGTGGAACTGACCGTCCTCGTCTTCCTCCCTGCGGTCGCCGCGGGCCTCATCCTTCTCCTGCCTCAGAAACAGGAGTCGCTTGCCCGCTGGATCGCGCTGGCGGCTTCGCTTGCTGTTCTCGCCCTCTCGATCTGGATGTTCTTCGACTTCGACCAGGGCCACCATGGCTTCCAGTACGTAGTTCGGAAAGAGTGGGTCGACCTTGGCTCGTTCAACCTCCAGTACTTCCTGGGTGTTGATGGCTTGAGTATGCCTCTCGTGGTGCTTACCACGGCACTCACAACGGCTTCGGTCCTCATCTCGTTTGGTATCACGATGCGCCCGCGAGCGTACTACGCATCGCTCATGGTCCTTTCCAGTTCAGTCCTCGGCGTGTTTGTCTCGCTCGACTTCCTCCTCTTCTTTCTCTTCTGGGAACTCGAGCTCTTCCCAATGTTCCTGCTCATCGCGGTCTGGGGCTCCGGCCGCAAGGAATACTCGGCAACAAAGTTCCTGCTCTACACCGTCTTTGGCTCGGCGTTCATGCTCGTCGGCATCCTTGTGTTGGCTTTCAACGCGGGGACATTCGACATCGAAGTACTTGGGCGGTCAGACTTCCATAACACGCTCATTCCACTTGGTTGGGTCTTCCTCTTCCTTTTCATTGGCTTCGGTGTGAAGCTGCCGATCGTTCCGCTCCACACGTGGCTGCCCGATGCACATAGCGATGCACCGACTGCCGTATCGGTGATGCTCGCCGGCGTGCTCCTCAAGATGGGGGGTTACGGCATCATCCGGATGTGCGTCACCATCATGCCTGGCGTTGCCGACGACTACTCAATCTGGTTCGCAATTATCGGCGCAGTCAGCATTCTCTACGGTGCCTTCATCACCCTCCGCCAGAAGGACCTCAAGCGGCTCGTTGCCTACTCATCGGTTAGCCACATGGGTATCGTCATGCTCGGGATCGGAGCCCTGGGCACAACAGGACTCATGGGAGCGGCCTACCAGATGCTCGCCCATGGGCTCATCACGGGCCTCCTCTTCGTCATGGTTGGCCTCCTGTACGACCGGACACACACTCGTGAGATTGCGCGCCTCGGGGGACTTGCCCGCCAGATGCCGCTGATCGCGACCGGCATGGTGTTCGCCGGCTTCGGGGGTCTCGGCCTCCCGGCGATGGCCGGGTTCATCGCGGAAGCCACGGTCTTCCTTGGCACCTTCCAGCGCTACGAGTGGGCGGTGCTCATGTCGATCTTCGGCGTGGTCCTCTCTGCCGGGTATATCCTCTGGACGATGCAGCGCGTCGTCTTTGGACCCGTCCGCCACGAATGGGATAGCCTCACCGACCAGAACCACTGGTGGGAACATTCGGTTGTGGTTGGCCTGGCGGCACTCGTGATTCTGCTCGGCGTCTACCCGGCGCTCCTCATGGATATGATGGAGCCCGCAATCAACACCATCGTGATGAGGGTCGGCTCGTGAACGGCATCGACTTGGCTGGCCCACAGGTAGCCGTGCTTGGAGCGGCGGGCGTCGTGCTCTTGCTCGATGCGCTCGTCCCCCAGCAACGCCGCCTCCTTCCGTTCGTCGCGCTCATTGGCCTGGCGATCTCGGCTGCATGGACGCTGAGTTGGGTCGCACGCGATGACTACCAGACGGCGTTCAACGGCACGCTTGTGCTCGACAAGTATGCGGTCTTCTTCTACTTCCTCTTCGCCGGCATTACCGCAACCGTGGTCCTCGCCTCGATCGACTGGGTGAACCGGGAAGCCCGCGGCCAGGGCGAGTACTACGCCCTCGTTCTGACTACCTGCGCCGGGCTCATGTTCCTCTCGGCCGCGCGCGATCTGATCACCATCTATCTCAGCCTCGAACTCTCATCGATCCCGCAGGCGGCGCTCGCGGGCTGGGGCAAGGACAACCGCTCGAGCGAAGCAGGAATCAAGTACCTGCTTCTCGCCGCAATTGCTTCATCGCTTCTGCTTTACGGTATGGCTCTCCTCTATGGCATCACCGGAACGACGATACTTGACGAGATAGCGAACGTGGTCGCTTCCGGCGGCGAATCCAACCGCTCCGTCCTCGTCGTCGCGATGACACTGATCATCGCGGGCTTTGGCTTCAAGATGGCGATCGTTCCCTTCCAGATGTGGGTGCCGGACGTCTACCAGGGCGCTCCAACTCCCGTCACCGCCTTCCTCTCGGTGGGCTCAAAGGCAGCGGGTTTCGCGGTCGTCACGCGCATCTTCTTCGAGGCACTTGGGAGCAGGTTCCTGAGCGACGATTGGTCGATGCTCTTTGCCATCCTCGCCGCCGTCACGATGACCGTCGGCAACCTCGCCGCCATTGTCCAGACCGATATCAAGCGCATGCTCGGGTATTCGTCCATTGCCCAGGCGGGCAACTTCATGGTTGGGCTTGCCGCCATCTCCGTGTCGGGACACGAGTTCACGCTTGGTGCGAGCGGTGTGCTCTTCTTCCTCGCTGCCTATGCGTTCACGAACCTGGGCGCATTTATCGCCATCATCGCGATCTCCCAGAAAACCGGCAGCGACCAGATCCGCGACTACGCCGGGATGTGGAAGCGCGCGCCCTTCCTCAGCCTTGGGCTGGCGTTCTGCCTCGTTTCACTCACCGGCATCCCTCCGACTGCAGGTTTCTGGGCGAAGATGTATATCTTCAATGCTGGTATTCGTGCCGATCTCACCTGGCTCGTGGTCATTGGCGTTCTCAACAGTGTCATCTCCGCCTACTACTACCTCGCAGTCGCGCGGATCGTTTTCCTCGGCCAGAGCGAGGACAGCACCAGTATCCGAACGAGCCCAAGTATTGGCCTCTCGATGAGCGTAGCCGCCGCCGGTGTCTTCGTCTTCGGTATCCTGCCGGCGCCCCTCCTCGATGCGGCAACGCATGCAGCCAACGTTTTCAGCCCGCGCTAGCCGATGCCGTACGACATTTCGATCGAGCTCGCGGTCGAAGCTACCGATATCGCGGTGGAGGCACTTGGCGATCTCGCCCGGCGCGTGATGGAAGGCGAGGATATCGGACCAGGCACCGGGCTCTCGGTCCTCGTGACCGATGACGACGAAGTCCGGCAGATGAATCACCAGTTCCTCGGGATCGACGAGCCCACCGATGTCCTCTCGTTCCCGGATGAGGCCGACGGCTTCGTCGAAGGAATAGCAACCGAGCCGTACCTGGGCGATATCGCTATCTCGCTCCCAACCGCGCGGAAACAGGCCGAGCAGGCCGGTCATTCCATCGACGCCGAGCTCGCGCATCTTCTGACGCACGGCATCCTGCATCTCTGCGGCTACGACCACGTCGACAGCCCCGAAGACGAGGCAACGATGCGTGCTCGTGAGGAGCACTACCTCGGAGACCTCGGCGCACTCCATCGGCACGTCCACTAATTGGCCGTTTACCCCTGGCTCGTGAAGGGAACACATCTGTTCTATACTTGGAGTACTCCAGCGGGCAGGTGACGTGTGCTCTACGGCAAATGGCGGCCCCAGGGCTTTGATGAAGTTGTGGGCCAGGATCACATCGTGACCACACTTCGCAACGCCCTCATCGCCTCGCACGATCATGCGGCAACCGGCAAACCCGGTTCCGAAGACCCGATGGCCCACGCCTTTCTTTTCAGTGGACCCCGTGGCACGGGTAAGACAACAACAGCCCGCATTCTCGCGAAGGCAGTGAATTGCCGTGACCTGCGAAACGGTGACCCCTGCGGCGCCTGCGAGCCATGCCTCGCCATCCAGCGCGGCAACGCCCTGGACCTGATCGAAATGGATGCGGCCAGCAACCGCGGTATCGATGACATTCGCGAACTCCGAGACAAGATCGCCTTTGCCCCGAGCGATCTCCAGAAGAAGGTCTACCTCCTCGACGAAGTGCACATGCTCACCGAGGGGGCGTTCAATGCGCTCCTCAAGACGCTCGAGGAGCCACCGCCGCACGCCATCTTCATCCTCGCCACCACCGACCTCCACAAGGTCCCGGCAACGATCATTTCGCGTTGCCAGCGCTACGACTTTCACCGTGTGCCGAACGACGCGGTCATTGTCCGCCTCGAACGCATCTGCGAGGGCGAAGGCTTCAGCGTCCCCCGCGAAGGGCTTGCCGCGATTGGCATACAGTCGCGCGGCGGGATGCGTGATGCCATCACTCTCCTCGAGCAGGTCGTCGCACGCTACGGCCCGGCGCCGACGTTCCAGGACGTGCTGTCCGCCCTGGGCCTCGTCCAGGACGAGCGCAGCCCGCGCCTCGTCCGTGCGATCCTCGAAGAAGACCTCGCCGAAGCCCTCGAGATCTCCCGCGAAGTCGCCGATGACGGGATCGATATCGCTCGCTTCACACGGGCAACGCTGGACATACTGCGGCGATTACTCCCCCAGGTTATTCGCGGCTCATCCGGCGATGGGGCGGAAAATCCCGAGGACGCCGCTCTGGTTGAGCTCGCGCGAAGCCGTGGCATACCCGTCCAGGCGATCGCGGTAGCCATCCAGGAGCTCGCGAAAGCCGATTTCCGCCTCGATCCGGCGAGCCCCGTACCGCTCGAGATGGCATGTGCGGCCGCGATCCTGCAGCCGGTGGCGGTGGGCGTTATTGGCGCTCCGCCTGCAAACGTCACGGCCGGGAAGGCCAGCGCGCCACACGAACAACGTGCCGGCCGGCCAGCTTCGCGCGAACCATCCGGGTCTCGAGACACGGGATCTTCGAGCGCCGAGGAGCGATTCCTCCGCCAGCTGTACGACCGCTGCAGCATGGCGAATGTGAAGGTCGGTGCGTGGCTCAACGGGTCCTGTGAAGTACTCGAAATTGGGGAGAGCACTATCGAACTCGGGTTCTACCACGACTTCCACCTGGAGAAGGTAACCACCGATGGGCGCGCGATCATAGAGCAGCAGGCAGAGATAATCCTGGGGCGGCCTGTGCGTCTCGAGGCAAAACGCATCGATCGAGAGAAGACAGCGGGAACGCCAAAACGGCCGCGTGGCGGTCACCTTGCAGAAGCAGCCGTTGCCCTTGGAGCAACACCGGTAGCGAAGGAGTAACAGACATGGCAAAGGGCGCGGGAAACAACCGGTACCTTCGCCGCTCTGGTGGTGGAAGCAGTATGGCCCGCCCCGGCGCCGGCGGACAGGGGAACGCCCTCGCAGCCGCCCAGGAGATGCTGGCCAAGGCACAGGCCGAACTCGCAGCCACCACGGTTGAGGGCTCATCTGGCGGTGGTGCGGTACGTGTCACCATGACGGGCGAACAGAAGATTACGGCTATCGCTATCGAGCCAGATGTCGTCGACCCGGATGACGTGGAGATGCTGCAAGACCTCATCATGGCGGCAATCACCGACGCGAACGAGCGTGCCTCAGCACTGCAATCGCAATCATTCGGGGCAATCACGGGTGGGCTGAACCTTCCTGGTCTCGGGATCGGCTGAGAGCCGTGGCCGGTGGCGGGACACCCGAGCCCATCGTTCGCCTCATCGAGGCATTCCATAAGCTCCCCGGTATTGGCCCCAAATCAGCGCAACGGCTCGCCTATCACATCCTGCGGATCCCGGAAGAACAGGCCGCAGCAATAGCCAACGCGATCATGGACGTGAAGCGCCGCATCGTGCTCTGCACGGTGTGCATGAACATCACTGAAGCCGACCCCTGCTCGTACTGCCAGGACCCCAGGCGAGACCGCTCTCTGATCTGCGTGGTCGAACAGGCGCTGGATATTCTCGCCATCGAACGGACCGGCTACCGGGGCCAATACCATGTACTCCACGGTGTGCTAAACCCGATGGACGGCATCGGCCCCGACGAGATCCGAGTTCGCGAGCTCGTTGAGCGGCTGAAGCAGGGCGAGGTCCAGGAGATCATCATGGCAACCAACCCCAGTCTCGAGGGCGAAGCCACGGCGATGTACATCCAGCGGCTCGTTGGACCGGCCGGCGTGAAGGTCACGAGGCTCGCGCGCGGCCTCCCAAGCGGCGCAGATCTCGAATATACGGATGACGTGACACTGGCTCGCGCCCTGGAAGGGCGGCAGGCTGTCTGAGATGGCCGACCGCCCCCGTATCTACAAGTGCGAGGGCATTGTCCTTCGCCGCCGCAACATCGGTGAGGCGGATTCGGTCTTCACCGTCTTCAGCGCATCTGAGGGGAAGTTCGATGCGGTGGCACGAGGCGTACGTAAAGCCCGAAGTCACATGCGCGGTCACCTCGAGCCCCTTACGCGCAGCCGGTTCCTCGTAGCCCGGGGTCGAAGCCTCGATGTTTTCACCCAGGCAGAGACCATTTCGCCGTACCGTGCGGTCCGCGATGACCTGGAACTCGGAGCCGCCGCCATGTACGTAGCCGAGCTTACTGACCGCTTCACTGCGGATCGCCAGGAGAACATCGACCTCTATGGTCTGCTTGTCGCACTCTTCGAAGCACTCGATAGTGCGATGCCAACGCACGTCGTTCGCATCTTCGAGCTCGAACTTCTCCGCCTCATGGGCTACGAGGTGCAACTCGACCAATGCGCCATCTGCGGGCGGCGAATCATCGAGGACGATACCTTGCTCTCGCCGGCCTCGGGCGGACTTGTCTGCGCCGGCTGCCGGGCTCGTGCTGGTGGGGGCAGGATCCTCTCGGTGCGGGCCATCAAGGTGCTGCGCTATGCCCGAAGTGCGAGTTTCTCGGACTTCGCCGCTCTTCGGCTCGACCCCGGGCTCGGGCGGCAGTTGCAATTGATGCTCGGCGAGGTCATTCGGTTCGTGCTCGAACGTGAAGTCAACAGCGGCCGGTTCGTGGACCAGGTCGCACGCCTCGGGCCATCCGTGGCACTTACCGGCGACGATGTACAATGACGCCAAACTCCCCCACCGGTTGAGGTTTGGATGCCCCTTTACGAGTACTACTGCGAGCCGTGTAACGGCATCTTCGAAGAGCTGCGGCCGATGCGCGAATCATCCGAGCCGGTGCCGTGTCCCCAGTGCTACAAGGACGCGAACCGCATCATGCCTACCTCGTTCTCCGCGTTTACCTTCCGCGAGGGCTACCCACGCCGTATCCCTGATGATGGGAAGTACTACCACCTCGGCCAGAAGGTCAACACCCTCGTGAAATCGGCCCGGCCCAATGAACATCCCGAAATCAACAAGCCGGTTCCGCCTCCGGTGCCCCTCAAGGGCGAGGTCTCGGAAATTGCCGACATGCAGGAAGCCGCTGCCAAACAGGACCTCGTCGACCTTTCGGGCAACGCTGTCCAGCCGGCGAAGGTCAAGGAGATGGCGAGGGAAGGCCGTGTCCTCCGAAAGGGCACGCCCCGAAACCTCTGAGGCGTACCAGGTCATACTGTCAGCAAGCGGCCCCCGAAAACGGGGGCCGCTTGTTCATTTCCTGATGAAGGCGGAGCGCCGGGTGGCTCAGCTCTGCCTCGTGAGAATGTAGTCCCCGATCTCATGGAGGCTGTGTTTCGCGTCGTTCTCGGGAAGCGGATCGATCGCCTCGTTCGCACGCCGAATGTAGTCGCGGGCCATATCCATCGACGCCTCGAGCACATCAGTGCTGCGGATCATGGCGATTGCTTCCTGCAAACGGGCCTCGCGGTCGCGCCGGGCCGCAAAGAACTTCTTGATCGGGTTGTCGCGCGGATATCGTTCGAGCAGGAGGAGACCGGGGAGCGTGAGCGTACCCTCGCGAAGATCGCTCCCGGCCGGCTTGCCGAGCGTCTCCTCGTCTCCGGTGTAGTCGAGGATGTCGTCGACAATCTGGAACGCCATCCCTGCCGCGTATCCATACTGGCGGAGCGCTTCCACCGTCTGCTCATCACAGCGGCCGAGTGTCGCGCCACCCTCGGTGGCGTTGGCGAATAGTGCCGCGGTCTTCCCGCCAATTCGCCAGAGGTAGTTCTGGATATCCTTGCCCACGTCGAACGCGGCCGCGTCCTGGTCGAGTTCGCCGCTGGTCATCTTCATCAGTGCCAGCGCGAAGAGACGCGTGACCGGCAGGCTGCCCGTGCGGGTTACCATCTCGGCCGCGTTCGCGAACATATAGTCCCCCAACAGAACGGTCAGGGCGTTGTCGAAAATCGCGTTGGAGGTCGGGCGCCCTCTCCGGCTGAGAGCGCCATCGACAACGTCATCGTGCACGAGGCTCGCCGTGTGCAGGAGCTCAATGGCGGCTCCGAGCGGCACGAGCCGATTGAGGTTGTAGTCGCCGAACGAGCCGGCAAGGAGTACGAGTGCGGGGCGCAGGCGCTTGCCGCGCGCTTCGAGTGCGACGTCGAGCATCCGCCGGAGCGGCGCGAGCTCCACCTGCTTCACCGACTCGAGAAGGTCTTCTACGAGGATCATGTCCTCGGCCACCGCACCATAAAGGCTCTTGAGCTGGGCCTGGGTCACCGTGCTGCCACCTTGCTTGGAAGTGAGACCCCGAAGATGCGGAGTGCATTCGCTGTTGTCGCAGTGGCTGCTTCGCAGGCATCGATGCCGCGAGCTTCCGCCAGCGACTCGACTGCATGAACCACGTTGGCTGGTTCGTTTCGCTTACCGCGGAGCTTCTGGGGCGGAAGATACGGGCTGTCGGTTTCGACCACGATGGACTCCAGGGGCAGTGCCGCCGCTATCGTACGTGCCGCATCGTTGCGGGGGTAGGTTAGCGTGCACGCAAAGGAGACAAGGAATCCAACCTCTACATAACGCTGTGCCAGTTCGAGCGACCCGCTGAAGCAGTGCATGATGCCTATGGGCCGGGAACCTGGCTGCCAGCCGGTTGACTGTGAATACCGCGCCAGGTGCTCGTAGATGGCGCCCTCGGCGGCACGGGAGTGGACCGAGACAGGCTTTCCCAGCCGCGCCGCGATCTTGAGTTCCGCTTCGAGCACCTGTGCCTGCGCTTCGTGCGGCGAATGGTCACGGTAGTAGTCCAGCCCGATTTCGCCAATGGCCACAACCTGGGGCAATGCTGCAAGGCGTTCCAGTTCGTCCAGCATTGCGGGGGTCACGTCCTTCGCATCGTGCGGGTGAAAGCCGACTGCCGGGAAGATGAGCGGCGACCGGGCCGCGAGTTCGAGTGCCTGTTCGTTTGAAGGCTGATCGTAGCCGCAAACCACCACGCCCCCAACACTCCTCGCCGCGGCTCGCTCGATGACCTCGGTGGCGTCAGCGGCGAACGCAGGGTCCTGCAGATGGGCGTGCGTATCGAACGCCAGCGTCACGCTCGAGCCTCATCGGGTACGTCGATCTTCGTGTAGAGCGGGCGCGGCGCCGGCAGGCGTGTCCCCGGCGCGATTTCACGATAGACCCAACCCTCGTCAAGGATGCGGCCCGCTTGCGCAAGGTCCTCATGCAATCGCATCGTCGAGAAAGGCAGGATGGGGTGGAGGAGCGTCTTGAGGGCATTGATGACGTTCAGTGCCGTCACGAGGGTCTCGGCGGCGTGATCGCGATCGCTCTTCACGGCCTTCCACGGCGCCCGTTCATCCAGGTACTTGTTGGCTGCCTGTGCAACCTTGAGCGCTTCCTGCAGGGCGTTGCGGAAATGGCAGCCCGCATACTCGGCGGCTACGGTGTCAAACGCCTCCCGCGCGGTGGAAATCAATGCCTCGCTCTCACTCGAGAGTGAACCTGCTGTGGGCACGGATCCCTCGAAGTTACGGTGGATCATGGAGATGACGCGGTTCGCCAGGTTCCCCCAGGTCGCGATGAGGACGTCGTTGTTCGCGCGGATGAGCTCCTCTTCACGGAACTCCGAGTCGCTCGTTTCCGGCAGGATGGTCGTGAGGTAGAAGCGGATGACATCCGCGTCGTACTGGTCGAGGAGCGAGACCATCCAGGTGCCGGTACCCTTCGACTTACTCTGTTTCTGGCCAGCGGCAAAGTTCACGTACTGGTTCGCGGGCACATCGAACGGGAGGTTGAGGCCTCGGTATCCCATCAGCATCCCCGGCCAGATGATCGTGTGGAACGGGATGTTGTCTTTGCCGATGAAGTAGAAGCTCCTGGCCTCGGGATCCTCCCAATACTCCTTCCACGCCTCGGGTTCGCCTTTGCGCTGTGCCCACTCCTTTGTCGCCGACAGGTACCCAATCACTGCATCGAACCAGACATAAATACGCTTGTCCTCGTAGCCTTCTACGGGTACGGGGACGCCCCAGCTGATGTCTCGCGTAATCGCCCGGTCCTTGAGTCCCTCATTGAGGGAGCCGAGCGTGAAGTTCAGGACATTCCGGCGCCAGTGTTCCTTGCCGGAGACCCACTCCTTCAACCCATCCTCCAGGGCCGAGAGCTTGAGGAAGTAGTGCTCCGATGGCCGGAGCACCGGGGTTGTCCCTGTGAGCTTTGAGCGCGGGTTCAGCAACTCGACCGCATCGAGTGTCGAACCGCAGTTGTCGCACTGGTCACCGCGTGCTTCCTCGTAGCCGCAATTGGGACATGTCCCCTCCACATAACGGTCTGGGAGAAACCGATTGGCTTCCGGATCGTAGAGGTGGTCCTCGGTCTTCGGGTAAAGGTAGCCGTGCTCGAGGAGCGTCAGGAAGACATCCTGCGTGACCGCGTAGTGGTTGTCCGTCAGGGTCGTCGTGTACAGCTCCCAGACGATTCCGAGGCGCTCCCACACCTCGAGGATGCGAGCGTGGTAGCGGTTTACTATCTCGCGTGGTTCGACGCCCTCGCGATCTGCAGCCACCGTGATCGGCGTGCCGTGGCAATCAGAGCCGGAGACCATCACCACATCGTCACCTTTGAGCCGGTGATAGCGGGCAAAGATATCCGCGGGAAGATAAGCGCCGGCGATCTGGCCGACGTGCAGAAGGTAGTTCGCGTAGGGCCACGCGACGCAGACGAGGATCCGTTCGGGCACGAAGCCACCTGGTTTCGGGGATTGCATTGAGTTTACCACAGGCTCCCGTCAGGCCTGCTCCCAGAGTTGGTAGGCGCGCGTGCGTTCGATGCCAAACCGGCGCGCCGCCTCGGCAGCAGCGGGTGAGCGGCGCGCCTCGGCGCGCTTCATCTCGCCCAGGTAGGCGAGAACATCATCGTCATTTACCGCTTCGATTTGCCCTGATGGTACTTCCACGACGACGGTTATTTCTCCCTTTGCCCGGGGAAAATGCGCCGATAGCTCTGAGGCCCGCCCACGCACAACCTCCTCGTGCAGCTTGGTCAACTCGCGACAGACGACCACGCGTGGATCGCCGATGCACTCCGCGACTTCACCGAGCGTCGCCGGCAGCCGGTTTGGGCTTTCGAAAAATACGAGCACCGAGGCCGTCCCGGCGGCATGCTGAAGCCGCTCAATCCGCTGCCCCTTCGGCCTCGGGAGGAAACCAAGAAAGTGAACATCGTCGCCGGCGAACCCAGATACCGAAAGGGCGGCGACGAGTGCCGACGGCCCGGGAACGGTGAACACCCGGATACTGGCCTCATGCGCCGCGTCAACGAGGCGGGCGCCAGGATCCGCGACCACGGGAGTGCCTGCATCGGATACAAGTGCCACCACGCCCTCCCGGGCGGCGGCCAGCAACTCGGGGATGCGCTGGGCCACGTTGTGCTCTGTCAGCGAGACCATCGGCGCGGTACTCGCGGCCTGGCGAAGGATAACTGCGCTCGTTCGGGTATCCTCAGCGGCGACGATTTGCGCTTCGGTTAGGGTTGCACAGGCTCGTGGGCTGAGGTCGCCCAGATTCCCAATCGGGGTTGCCACGACATAGAGGCCAGGCTCGAACCGGGTGTTAGGCGACATATCGGTCATCGATTCGTAGTATTCGGAGCGACGAATCGAATCATATTGACCCTGTTCGCGGGAGGCTCCTACACTCAAATGATACAGGCGGCCGGGTCCGAGCGACCGCCACTTCACCTCCCCGGGATGCGCTGACTTGACTACTGCTCTTCACCTCTCCTCCGCCGCCTCCGACATGCCGGAGAGCGGCCATGCGCCGTTGCATTCCGCTGATGGAAACGTACCCCAGTTCAAACAACTTCGCCGCGCTTATGGCTTCGACGAGGTTGCCATCGTCCCGGGCGATGTCACCATCAACCCCGAACTCGTGGAGCTCGGCCTCGATATTGGGCCTCACCACTTCAATGTCCCATTCCTCGCTTCGGCGATGGATGCCGTTGTTGATCCGAAGTTCGCCATTGCCATGCACGAGGCAGGCGGTCTCGCCGTTCTCAACCTCGAGGGTGTCTGGACGAAGTACGATGACCCGGGCCAGATCCTCCAGCAGGTGGCGTCGGCTAGCCGGGAAGAGGCAACCGCCATTCTCCAGGCCGCCTACCTGCAGCCGATGCGTGAAGACCTCATTGCCCGCCGGATCCACGAGATCAAGGCTGGCGGCGCCGTTGCGGCCGTATCGGTCACCCCGATGAATACTAAGCGCTACGCGCCCCTCATCCAGGAAGCTGGCGGCGACCTCCTCGTCGTCCAGAGCACCGTTACCACCGCCCGCCACGAGTCGAACAGCGTTGAGGGTCTGCGCTTCGACAAGCTCTTCAAGGGTATTCACATCCCGGTCATCGTTGGCAACACCGTCGGTTTTGGCGCCACGCTCGAGATCATGCGCACGGGCGTTGCGGCTGTTCTCGTCGGCGTCGGCCCGGGTGCCGCCTGCACGAGCCGTGAAGTGCTCGGCATTGGCGTCCCCCAGGTCACCGCGACGATCGATTGCGCCGCTGCCCGGGACTACTACTTCAAGGAAACCGGCCGGTACGTTCCGATCATCACTGATGGTGGTATCCGCACCGGCGGCGATGTCTGCAAGTGCTTCGCGTCTGGCGCCGACGGGGTGATGATGGGCTCACCCTTCGCTTCGACCACCGAGGCGCCCGGCCGCGGATATCACTGGGGTATGGCAACCCCTCATGCGAATCTGCCGCGTGGCACGCGTGTCGCCGTCGGTGTACAGACGACGGTGCAGAAGCTCCTCTACGGACCCACCAGCCGCACGGACGGCACCGAGAACCTCGTGGGTGCCCTGCGTACGGCGATGGGGATGTGCGGTGCACACACCGTTCGCGAGTTCCAGCAGGCCGAGATGGTCATCGCTCCAGCGATCAAGACCGAAGGGAAGATCTACCAGTTTGCGCAGGCCGCTCAGTAGGCTTCTCGTCCTCGTTGTATTCCTTGCAGCGGCCCTCATACCGGGGGCCGCTGTTTTCGTGCCGGGAGTCAAGGCGTTTTCGTGTGCCGCGGAACCTCCACCGCTTACCGCGCGCATCCAGGACTCGCCAGTCATCGTGCTGGGTGCCATCGAAGACGTGGGCGGCTCGCTCCAGCTTCGCCCCGAAGCGTTCCTGAAAGGTCCGGCTCGTCTTGAACCACTCCTGCTGCTGCGACCCGGGCAGCAGCCAGAGTGTCCGCTCGCGAAGCTGAGTGCTGGCGACCGAGTGATGCTTTTCCTCGCACCATCGGGAACCGGCTTCGCGTGGCCAGATGCCGCCTACGCCTTCGTCCTCGAGGACGGCCATGCACGCCTCACTGGTGACGTCGCCGATGACCGGGCCGAGGCACAACTCGTCGCCGAGGTACGCGCTGTCACCAACCTCTACGCGGTGCCGGCAAAGGACACGAGTGAGGCTGAGGGTATCGACTGGATGAAGACCGTGCTCCCTGTGGCGGGTGCACTTGCTCTCGTCTTTGGTATTGGCCTGCTCTTCATGCGCACCTGGCACCGAATCGACCCGACTTAGGGATTCGCTGATTAATCCGCCCCTCGGTACCTGCCAGAGCAGAGCGGGCG
>CAZDUX010000004.1:0-203048 GCA_964508715.1 uncultured Anaerolineaceae bacterium
CTCTCTCCATGGAGAGAGTCTACAGATAACTCTACTTAAGAGACACTACACTAGCGGCCCTGGAACTCGGCGGGGCGGCGCTCGACAAAGGAGCGGATGCCTTCCTTCGCGTCCTCTGTGTCCAGCACGGTGGCGCGAATCTCGGCGATCGCTGCGGTGGCGGCGGCCTCGGCGGCTTCGATGTACCTGCGCGCGGCCAGCTTCGTCACCTGGATGCCAAGCGGCGCGTTGGCCGCGATGAGATTCGCCAGCTCCATCGCCCGGCCAACCTGTGAACCAGCCGGGACGACCTCCTGGACGAGGCCGATTCGGTGAGCTTCGGCGGCGCCGAATTCGTCACAGAGAAGCAGGTGGTACATGGCGTCGCCCCAGCCCGTGCGCGTGAGCATTCGGAAGTGGGCACCGGCGAGTGGTGCGAGGCCACGCTTCGCCTCCATCTGGCAGAAGCGGGCATCGTCGGCCGCTATGACGATGTCCCCGGCAAGCATCATCTCGATACCGACGGTGTAGGTGACACCCTGGACGGCAGTAATGAGCGGCTTGCGGCAAACCTTCGAGAGCTGAAACACGTCGACGTTACCGGCAGGGGTTTCGCGCGGAGTTGCGCCCGGCCCGAAGAACTTTGGCATGTCGAGACCAGCGGTGAAGTGGGCGCCTTCCGCGCAGAGCACGCCTGCGCGGAGCTGTGGGTCGGCATCCAGCAGTGTCAGGGCGTTGGAAAGCTCGACCATCATCTCCGGGACGAACGCGTTTCGCTTCGACACGTTGTCGATGGTGATCTTGAGGACGTGGCCGATAGTCTCGTGGCGAACATGGCCCTCGGTAGACGGCTGGGACATTGCAGGACTCCCGGGACGGCGATGTGGGGCATAGTATCGGAGTAAGTTGCGTGATGCAACTAAGCGAGAATAGAAGCGCCGCTACCCTGGCACTAGCCTCGGGGCCGGCAACGGGAGCGGCGCTCAGGCTGCGCCGGCCACCAGGGGGTGCGGTGCGTAGGGTTCGCTGATATCGAGGGTGATGTACTCGTTGCCGTCGCGGATTTCGAAGGTTGCCGGGAATTCACAGGTACGGAAAAGATGCAGCATTGCACCGTTTTCCGGGAGTACGACAGCCGTCAGCCATTGCACATTACGTTCGCGCGCATGGGCCGCGAGGAGGCGCAGGAGCGCTTTCCCGAGACCCTTGCCCTGGAGTTGGTCTTCCAGGACGAAAGCGATCTCGGCGGTGCCGTCGCCCATGTCTTCGAGGCGGCCGACACCACGGATAGCATCCTCACCCGGATAACAGACGACAATTGCCGTTCGCCGGTCGTGGTCGACGTTGCAGAAGTTCTCCGCCATCGCCTGGCTGAGTTCGCGCAGGGGCGTGAAGAAGCGAAGCCGTTGAGTGTCCATCGAGAGGCGCCGATGGAAAGCGCGAAGACGAGCGACGTCGTCGGGCCGGATGGGCCGGAACCAGACGCGGCGGCCATCACTCAGTTGGAGCGGGCCGGCCGGGAGGGCGTGCTGGGTATCGGTCACGGTTCCAGTATTTCGCATTGATGCTGTCTTGCCATCGGTCGAACGCCGGAGAAATGGCGTCCAATCGACGGTGCCCTGCTTTGAGTGTCGCATGGGCTGGCATTGCGGAGGTATAAGACGGCGTTAATCCGGGCGCACATCGTGAGCTTCTATGACAGAGAGGAGCGAGCACTATTCGCCAAATTGAGTGCACGTAGCAGGTTGCTTTCTGCGTGGGCGGGCGGTTGCGTATGCTGGGCAGCGATGGTGAGACGGGTGCGGCACGCGTGGCGGTAGAGTACGCACTCCAGCTGGTCGCGGTCATTGCGGTCGCTTCCGCGGTGGCGCAGGTCACTGGCCGGCGAACCTTCATTCCCGTCCCGGTGTTCTTGCTCGTGGTCGGGATGGTGCTGGGCGAAGACGGGGTGGGATGGATTGCCCCATCCCGAACAGCCGAGCTATCGCGGCTGATTGTCGTGCTTTCCGTGGCGATCATCGTCTTCGAGGGGAGCACGAGCCTCCGCTGGCAGTTCCTGGGAGTGGTGGCATCACCCGTTCGCAATCTCGTGGTGCTGGGGCTCATCATCACGCCTGTCGTCGGTGCCGTCAGCGTCCACGCGATGCTCGGCACCGGCTGGCGTGTCTCATTCCTCTTCGGGGCCCTCGTCGCGGTTACCGGCCCGAGCGTCATCAGCCCGTTGCTGCGAAGCATCCGGGTGAACGACCGGCTCCGGGCAACGCTCATGGGCGAAGGGATCATCATCGATCCGTTCGGTGCCCTGCTGACGTTGTTCTTACTGCAATTGGCCGTCGCCGGGAGTTTCGAGCCGACGGGACCCGCACGCTGGGTGATCACACGGGTGGTGGCGGGGGCGCTCATCGGCGGCGGGGGCGCACTGGCCGTGTTCGTGACCCTCCGCGTCGTCCAGCGGCTGTTGAGCCGCGAGGTGGGGCTCCTGGTCCTCGGCGGAGCCGTCGCGGTGTTCGCCGTGGCCGAACGCTTCGCCCCGGAATCGGGCCTGACAGCGATGGTCGTGATGGGGATTGCGCTCGCCAATGTGCCGGTTCCCCACCGGGAAGCCGTCGACGAACTGATGGAGACGCTCTCAGCGGTGCTCGTCGGGAGTGTCTACCTGATCCTCGCGGCAAGCGTGGACATGAGCGCCCTTCGCGGGCTCTGGCCGGAGGGGCTCATCGTGGTCGGCGCGCTGGTGGTGATTGGCCGGCCACTGCTGGTGTTCCTGGCGACAATTCGCTCCCGGCTCTCCATCCGCGAACGCCTGTTCCTTGCAGCTGTCGCACCCCGTGGTGTGGTTGCGGCATCACTCGCGAGTGTTGTGGCGGTGGAAGCAGGCGCTCGCCTTGGAGCCGATGAGGCGCGGTTGGTTGCCCTCGTGTTCGCGGTCATCCTCACGACGATTACCGTACAATCGCTCTACGCGGGCCCGCTGAGCAGGCTCCTGCGCGTGTATCCGATGACGACAGTGATTGCGGGAGCAGGAGAAGTTGGGCGCCGCCTGGCCACGAGGCTGCTGGCCTCGGGCGAAGAGGTAACGCTCATCGAGGCCTCGGAAACGGCCGCCATGCAGGCGCGCGAGGCGGGGTTCACCGTCATTCTCGGCGAGGCAGGGAAGATCGAGATACTGCGCGCCGCAGGCCTCGACCATGCAAACGGATTGGTCCTGACGACCGCGGACGACGAGAAGAACCTGCTCGCAGCCCAACTGGCACGAACCGAGTTCCAGTGCCAGCGCATCCTGGCCAGGGTGAACGAGCGTTCCAACATGCCAGCGTTCGCAAGCCTCGGGGTGACGGTGGTGAACCCTTCGGAAGCCACCGCCATGGAACTGGCAGCAGCCTTCGGGGAGCCCGATCTTTCGGAATCAGTGCTCCCATGGGAGGAGGACGTGGCCGCTGTGCGGGTCCTCGTATCAAACCCGGATGCGCAACGGCAGATACAGCAACTGGGTGCGCTGCGCGGCACCGTCGTGCCGATTATCCGCCGGGGAGCCCGCAACATCATCCCGGATGGCCGGACGACCCTGCAGGTGGGTGATGTCCTGACGGTCTTCGGGCGGGCGCCAGACATCGCGCGAGTTCGGCGGGCGTTGACGTACGAGGGGTAGCGTCCCTCCGAAGACGCCGCAGCGGCGGTGATGCAGCGAGCCGGAAGGCCTCCGGTTACGCGGTCACCCATGAGGCGCCGGGCCCGGGCGATGAGGAACTACCCGGGCCCCACGGGAATCATGCCGTCAATCAGGCGTAGACAAACTCGGGCCCGTCGAGGTCGACCTTCGGCAGTTCGTCCTTCTCCTTCCAATAGTCCTGGGTGTGCTGCCATTCCGGCTTCTCCCCGCGCTGCGGGAGGATATCCATGGCTCGCATGAGGTAGCCGGGGTTGAAGTTCTCCGGATCGATCCAGGGGAGGAGCTTCATGTCCTTGTCTTCGGGGCGGAGGGCGACTTCGACGCGCTTCGCCCCCCTCGCCTCCATGTGGGCAAGTAGACGGCAGACGAAATCAGCAACGAGGTCGACACGGAGCGTCCAGCTCGCTCGGAAGTAGCCGAAGATCCAGGCCAGGTTCGGGAGGCCGGTGAACATCATCCCGCGATAGGTCACAGTCTGGTGGAAATCGAGCGGCTCACCGTTGACTTCAAAGGCGACATCGCCGAGGGCGTTCATGTTGAAGCCGGTGGCGGTGATGATGATGTCGGCTTCGAGTTCCTGGCCGGACTTGAGAAGGATCCCCTTCTCGGTGAAGCGGTCGATTTCATCGGTCACAACACTGGCCTTGCCGGCTCGAATCCCCTGGAAGATGTCGCCATCGGGGACGAAGGCGATGCGCTGGCGCCAGGGGCGGTAGTGAGGGGTGAAGTCTCTTTCGATCGGGTAGTCAGGGCCGAGGTAGGCGCCGACCATGCCGATGAGTTCCTTCTTCACCACCTCGGGCTCCTCGAAGGAGCGCTTCGTGAAGAGCGCCTGGTCGTGGAGGATCTTCCGGCGGACGATTTCGTGGATCCAGGTCTCATCGATATCGAGTTCGCGGAGGATATCGGCAAGGTCGTTGGCGTTGCGACCAGGGATGAAGTAGGTAGGCGACCGCTGGAGCAGGGTGACATGGGCGCACTCACCGGCAATGGCAGGGACGAGCGTGGCCGCCGTCGCACCCGAACCGATGCAGATGACGCGCTTCGCCTTCAGGTCGATATCTTCGGGCCAGGTTTGCGGGTGGACGATCTGTCCCCTGTACTGGCCCATACCCGGCCATTCGGGGGTGTAGCCCTGTTCGTGGCGGTAGTAGCCCTGGCACATCCAGAGGAAGTTGGCGGTGAAACGCTTCGTTTCGCCGGTGTCGGTTCGGCGGGCCTCGATAGTCCAGCGGTTGGTCTCGTCAGACCATTTTGCGGAGACGATCTTGTGGCTGTAGCGGATGTGGCGTGCGAGGTCGTTCTCTTCGATGACCTCGCGCATGTACTTGAGGATCTCCTCGGCGGTCGCGATCGGCGTCCCTGTCCATGGCTTGAAGCGATAGCCAAAGGTGTAGAGGTCGCTGTCGGAGCGGATGCCGGGGTACTTGTGGGTCCACCAGGTGCCACCGAAATGGTCGAGTGAATCGAGGATGACGAAGGTCGTGCCCGGGCGCTGCTCGGTGAGATGGAACGCGGCTCCGACACCGGAGATACCTGCGCCAACGATGAGGACGTCGAAGTGTTCGGTCGCCGAGGACGCCTCGGCTCGAGTCTGCGTGGAAGTCATCGATACCTGCCCTGTTGTTCTGGCGAGATCCCGTCGCCGTTTGCGCGGGAACGTGCCACTCGGGAGGCCAATGGGCAACCCCGAAGGGTCCCCACCACGCGGGACGATCGGACCTCGATTGCGTGGCATGGATGGGTAGATACCGCAGGGAGAGCGCGGTCCGAGCGGCCTGGAAATAGCCAGGCGGTACCGGGGAGCACACCGAATGTGGATACTGGACCCATGCCGGATCCGATTCGAACCCTGATTCTTGGTGCCGCAGGGCGCGACTTCCACAACTTCAATGTCGTGTACCGGGACAACCCGGCTATACGCGTGGTAGCGTTCACAGCGGCGCAGATCCCTGGAATTGCGGAGCGGCGATACCCCCGGAACTCGCCGGGCAGTTGTATCCCGGCGGTATTCCCATTTTCGATGAAACGAAGCTCGAGGAGATCTGCGATCGCGAGCGGGTGCAGCGCGTCCTTTTCGCCTACAGCGACGTAACACACGAGGCGGTCATGCACCTTGCATCACGGGCCCTTGCAGTGGGAGCAGATTTCGCATTGCTCGGTCCGGATTCGACGATGGTCCGGAGCAACAAGCCGGTCATCGCAGTCAGTGCCATTCGCACGGGCTGCGGCAAGTCACAGGTCGCGCGCTGGGTCGCCTCACGCCTGCGCAGCCGTAGCCGGCGAGTCGCAGTCGTCCGCCACCCGATGCCATATGGGGACCTGGCAGCCCAGCGTGTGCAGCGCTTCGCGAGCCGGGAGGACCTGGACGTGGCGCAGTGCACCGCCGAGGAGCGTGAAGAGTATGAGCCGCACATCGCCGCGGGCGCGGTGGTGTACGCAGGGGTCGACTACGAGGCGATCCTTCGCCAGGCGGAAGCCGAGGCGGACGCGGTGATCTGGGACGGCGGGAATAACGACTTCCCGTTCTTCCGGCCGGATCTGCACATCGTGGTTGCCGATGCGCTGCGGCCCGGCCAAGCAAGTCGCTACCACCCGGGCGAAGCAGTGTTGCGAATGGCGGACGTCGTGGTGTTGAACAAGGTGAACGCCGCAACACCGGCACAGATAGACGAGGCGACGCGCGAGATCGAAGCGATCGTGCCACGAGCGCCAATCGTCAGGGCGGTTTCGGCAGTGGCCCTGGACAACCCGGAAGCGGTGCGCGGAAAGCGTGTCCTGGTGGTAGACGATGGGCCGACGCTGACGCACGGCGGGATGTCGTTCGGGGCCGGTTTTGTCGCGGCCCGCGATGCCGGTGCGGCCGAGATCGTCGACCCACGGCCGCACGCCCACCCGGCCATCAAGGCGGTCTTCGCCGCCTACCCGCACCTCGCACTCGTCCTACCGGCAATGGGCTACAGCACCGGGCAACTGGAGGCACTCGGGGAGACGATCAACGCCTCCAATGCGGAGGTCATCGTCAGCGGAACCCCGGCCGATATCGCGGCACTCGTGGCGATTCGAAAGCCCGTGGTACGGGCACGCTACGACTTTGTCGATGGCGAGGAGCCAGGCCTCGGGAACTTCGTCGATACCTTCGCTGCTGCACACGGGCTGTAGCATTCAGGCTGGCCAGTAGCGCAACTCTCCGTCGAGAGTGATGCGCGTACCTGCCTCGCTGGCAAGGATCTCGGACGCGGCTTCGAGCGCACCAATCGCTGCAAAGCCACCGGTGCGTTCGACGAAGCGGCAGGCAGCCTCGACCTTCGGACCCATGGAGCCGGGTGCGAAATGCTGGCCGCGGAGCCATGTAGTAGAAGCAGACTGCAGGGCGCGGGGATGCTCCGTACCCCAGCCATCGAATACTGCCGCGACGTCCGTGAGGAGCAGCAGGGAGTCGGCGCCGAGGTCGCTGGCGAGGAGGGCCGCGGTCAGATCTTTGTCGACCACCGCTTCGACGCCACGTTCCTGCCCATTGTCGACGACGATGGGCACACCTCCGCCTCCGGCTGCAATCACGAGCAGTTCGTGTTCGAGCAGGGCGTGGATGGCAGGTACCTGGAAGATTCCGCGCGGCACCGGTGAAGGGACAGCGCGCCGAAAGCCATCGCCATCCGGGGCGATAGTCCAGCCTCTCTGTGCGGCAAGTGCCCGGGCAACCTCCTCGGTGTAGACAGGCCCAATCGGCTTTTCGGGATGGTGAAAGGCAGGGTCGAACGCGTCGACTGCAACCTGGGTAAGGACGGTCACAACCTCGCGCCCGGGCAGGGCACTGCGGAGAGCACTCTCGAGGAGGTAGCCGATCATCCCCTGGCTCTGTGCACCGAGAACATCAAGAGGGGTGCCCCCTGGCCCCTCCTGCTCGAGCGCGAGGAGGCCGACCTGGGGGCCGTTGCCATGGGTCAGCACGACACGGTACTCGCGTGTCAGGGGCACGAGCGCTGCAGCGGCAACGGCCGCGTTTCGCGCCTGGACGTCGATCGTCAGCGGTTCACCCCTGCGGAGGAGTGCGTTTCCACCAAGTGCGGCGACAACCAGCATCTCTCACCTCTCCTTCGCGCGTGCCCGTCAAGGCACACGGCTCGAACGGCGGCCCCCGGCGGACCGATTGTGGAGGGAGCCAGGGCTGAAAACCACGGGCAAGCGGGCGTGGCGAAAGGGACCGCTGGTGCCGAAGCGGGGTGAAAGGGCACTACTCGGCGGTGACGAGCTCCTTCTTCGCAGATTCGGCTGCCTCGGCGTCCGTCGCAACCTGCGTGATCTTGAACTCCTCGAGCACCGGGTCTTTCAGGAAGAGCGCGAGAACGATACCGACGACCGTGAGCAGCGACATCGCGAGGAAGGCGTCGTGGAACGCCTCGACCATGAACGGGAGCGGTGCAGTCCCGCGGGTGATCGAGGCGCCGGCCGGGGCCCCCTGGGACTGGAGGCTGAAGACGAGGATCGTGGTGAGGATCGCCGTGGCCATTGAGCCGAAAACGCGAAAGAGCATGTTCACCAGCGCAGTCGCGCGAGTCATGAGGTGCTGCGGGATGCTGTTGTACGCCGCGGTCTGCACGGGCATCATGCAGAACCCCATCGCCATTCCACGCATGGAAAAGAGGAGGACGATTTCGAAGACGTTCGTATCCGCGGTAAGGCCGTGGAGGAGGAGCGTGGTGATGAGGAGAAGGATCAGGCCGGAGACAACCAGCTTTCGCGGGCCCACCGTATTGTAGAGACGTCCCCCGACGTTCATCGAAATGAACGAGGCCACGCCGCTCGGGAAAAGAACGAGACCTGTCGTAGCGGGCGACATGCCGCGCGCCGTCTGAAGAAAGAGCGGGAGCAGGAACTGGAGCCCGAAGAGCGAGAACTGGGTGACGAAGTTGATCGTCATCCCGAGGGCGAACATCGGACGCTGAAAGAGGCGCACCTGGAGGAGCGGGTCGGCGTGGCGGCGTTCGGCGATGATGAAGGCAGCGAGGGCGAGCCCCCCAACAATAAACATGCCGAGGACGAGCGGTGAGCTCCATCCACGGTCCTCGCCCTGGCTGAGGCCAAGGAGCAACAGCGGGAAGGCGAGCACGGCGAGGGCCAGGCCTTTGGTGTCGAGGCGGGCGTCATGGCCAATGGCGGACTCGGTGAGGAGGCTCATGGCGAGCCAGACGTTAACCGCGCCGATCGGGAGATTGATGAGGAAGATGGTTCGCCAGCTCGAATACTCGACGAGGTAGCCACCCACCGTTGGCCCCAGGATCGGGGCGAGGAGCATGGGAAGCCCGAGAATCCCCATGAAGCGGCCGCGCTCCAGCGGCGTGATCTGGGTGAAGACGATCGCCATACCGAGCGGCTGGAGCATGCCCCCGCCAAGACCCTGCAGGAGGCGGAAGAAGATGAGGCTGGGAAGATTCCAGGCGAGGCCGCAGAGGACAGACCCGAGCGTAAAGAGGACGAGCGTCGAGATATACAGCCGCTTCATGCCAATGCGCTCGGCGAGGAAGCCGCTGATAGGGATGACGACGGCGAGCGCGAGCAGGTAGACGGTGAGGACGAGTTGGCCGTTATCGAGGTCGGCGTGGAAGCGGCGGAGGATGCTCGGGAGCGCGATGTTGACGATCGTGCTGTCGAGGAGCGACATGAATGAGCCGATGCTGGTGACCGTGAGGACGAGCCAGCGGCGGTCGAAACTCTCGCTGCGCATGGCGGCAATCGGGTTGCCAAGATAGCGGGCCATGCCCTCCACCCCATTCCGAACTATTCGCTCGAGTCAAAATGTCGTGGGGCATTCTAACCAGTCTGTTGCGCCGAGGACACGCCCCCTGCAGACGAGCCGTTCGCTCAGGCGGGGGTCGCCTGGGCTCGCCGAATAACGGGTGCGAAGGGGCTGAAAGTAAACCAGCGAGGAAAGGTGCGGGTAAGCTGAGCCGGCCCAATCAGTTCGAGTGTCCGCGCCCGAATGGCCTCGGAGATGCTCGTCCGGCCAAGCCAGATGCGGTGCAGTTCGCGGCTCGAGGTGCGCACCTCCATATCCACATCGAATCCGGGCGGCTTGAGGCAGGCCTCCGCGCCGCTGGGTGTAATCACCAGCCAAACATGGTCGATGGCGCCGCCTGGCCCGGTGAGGACGAATTCGACGACCACTCGCTGGCCAGGCACCCGGTCGGGGATAACGCCACGCCGGAAGCGCCACATCAGGTGGGTATTGTCGAGCTGGCTGTCTTCGGGGTCGGTGAAGTAGGCCCAGCGGATGGCCCATTCACCGAGCCCGAAGATGATGTCCTGGAGGTCTTCGCCGGCAGGGGTGAGCCAGTATTTCGGGCGGCCGGGCTGGTCTTCGCGCCGCTGAAGAAGGCCATTACCGGCGAGTTGCTTGAGCCGCTCCGAGAGCAGGGTCCGCGATATGTGGGGTATCCCGGAGTGGATCTCACCAAACGTGTGGGCGCCAACGATGAGCTCACGAAGGATGAGCAGTGCCCAGCGGTCGGCGACGACCTCGATGGCCATGGCGACGGGACAGTATTGCGGAGTCGCATCCATGACCTGCAGTGTGACGTATATCACTTAATTTGTGCCAGTCCAGATCTTGGACTGTGAGTGCAGCCGGCGCAGGGCTAGCGTGGAGTCATCCGATTCGGAGGAGTATGCAGTGACAGCACCAGCGCAGGACTACGCAACAACGACGCGGACGCTCACCGATGTCGTCGGTGAAGTGACACCAACCCTTGCAGCAAACGCCGCCCGGCACGACCGGGAAGGGAGCTTCGTGAGTGAATCGTTCGCAGCACTCAAGGCGGCAGGCTTCCTTGCCGCTGCCGTTCCCGCAGAACTCGGCGGGCTCGGCGCCGGGCTTCGGGAGCTGTGTTACGCGCATCACGACCTCGCCCGTGCATGCGGCAGCACGTCACTCGCAAGTTCGATGCACACGCATAGCGTCGTGACGACAGCCTGGCGGTACCGGCGAGGCGCCCCTGTCGAAAAGACACTCCGCCGTATCGCCCAGGAAGGCATCGTCCTGTTGTCGACAGGCGGGTCCGACCACGTGCGGCCGTCGGCCATCGCGCGCAAGGCTGACGGCGGTTTTGTCGTCTCGGGGCGGAAGATCTTCACCAGCCAATCGCCGGTTGGGTCAGTACTGGCAACCTGGGCTGTGACCGAAGGCGCCGAGCCGGAGATCGTGGGTCTCAGCATCCCGATGAGCGCGCCGGGAGTCGAAATCCTCGCCAACTGGGATGCCCACGGGATGCGCGGGACGGGGAGCAACGATGTGCTGCTCCATGACGTGTTCGTTCCGGATGCACAGGTAGGAGCCCATCGTCCGTTCAACCGCGTCGACCCACTCATCAGGATCGCCCTCATCCGCGGGCTCGCGATAGTCACAGGCGTCTACCTCGGGTTGGTACGAGCGGCGCGCGACGAAGCGGTACAAATGCTGAGATCCGCTGAAACGAAAACAGGCGATCCGCGCATCCAGCGTCTCGTTGGCGAGGTGGAGTACGGCTACACGGCAGCACGGCTCGCTTTCGATGGAGCGCTTGCCGGCATCACCGACGACCCGGAATCGACATTCGACAACTTCCTCACCGTGCTCCACGCGAAGCGGGCCGTTACGAACCTGGGGAAGCCGGCGATCGACGCCGCGATGGAGGCCGTCGGTGGGCAATCCTTCTACCGTTCAGCGCCGTTGGAGCGAATCGTGCGCGACTTCCGTGGCATCAACCATCATCCGCTCACGCCCGAAGCGACGCTCTTCTACGCCGGACGCGTGGCCCTCGGAGGGGACCCCGAGCTCATCTGACCGGAAAGGGACAGGCAGGGGGAAGGCCCGTGGACGGGTGTCCATTTCCGGGCCTTCTCCCCGCTGCGGGGTGTGAAGTCAGCGACTTACGGCGGAGTAGATCTCGTGGAGGAAGCGGCTCGAACGGCGCGCGAGGAGGCGCGTACGCGCGAATCCCGCATCGCGGGCGAGCTCTTCCCAGCGCGCAAAGGGAACGGGATGAGGGACGGCGACGTTTCCTCGCGAGAGGTTGTACTCGACGAGCAAGATGCATTCCTCCCTGCGGAGCGCGGAGCGGAGAGCACGGACGATCCCCGCCTGCAGGCTCTCCGGCTGGAAGTGGAGCGCGTTGGCGATGACGATGCCGTCGAGCGGCGGAAGATCGAGCGGTTGAGTGAAGTCGGCAGCGTGGTAGTGCACGGTCACTTCCGGGAAGCGAAGACGCATGGCATCCCCATTGGCGCGAAGGGCGGCCGCATCGCGGTCGACGGCGTAGATGACGGCCCCGGGCCCGAGGACGTCGGCGAGGGCGAGTGTGAAGGCGCCACGGCCGGCGCCAAGATCAGCCCACGTTCCGCCCGGCCCGGCGATGCCATCACGAAGGAGGTTCACATGGTCTGCGTGGTCCATGGCACAAGCATGGCATGCGGGATGACGGCAGGAACACTCGCCGAGGGGTAGAATCCGGCCTCATCCTGTCTGCCGGAGATTGACCATGCCCACCATCGCTGGAATGTCGGCCGCGCGCCTGGGGCGCATCGATAGCTACCTCGACGAACGCTACCTGCAGACGGAGAGGTTCGCCGGAACGCTGACCCTCGTATGGCGCAAGGGCGAGGTGGCGCACTACTCGGCCCAGGGGCTGATGGACGCCGAGCGGGCGAAACCAATGACCGAGGACACGATCTTTCGCATCTACTCGATGTCGAAGCCGATCACCTCGGTGGCACTGATGATGCTCTACGAAGAGGGCGCGTTTCAGCTCGATGACCCGGTACACAGGTTCATCCCCTCGTGGGAGCGGCTCAAAGTGTGGGTCGCCGGAGCGTGGCCGAATTTCGTCACAAAGGCGCCGGAGCGTTCGATGACCATGCGCGATCTGCTTTCGCACCAGAGCGGGCTGACCTACGGCTTCCACGTGCGGAACTCGATTGACGCCGCCTACCGGGAGCTCGGAGTGATGGAGCGCGGTGGGCCAACCGTCCTCGGGCCGGCGCGCGAAGCGAGGCCAGACGCGGAGGATGAGACGCTGGCGAAGAGCATCGAGACGCTGGCGAGGCTGCCGCTCCAGTTCACACCGGGAACGGCCTGGAACTACTCGATCTCGACCGACGTATGCGGATACCTGGTGGAAGTGATCAGCGGGAAGCCATTTGATGTCTATCTGCGGGAGCGGATTTTCGAGCCATTGGGGATGACCGACTCATCGTTCAGTGTGCCTGGCGAGAAGATCGAGCGGTTTGCCGCGTGCTACGCCCTGTCGCCGGGTGGGAAACGTGTGCTCCAGGATGACCCGCAAACGAGCATCTATCGCAAGCCTCCGAAGCTGTTCAGCGGCGGCGGCGGCCTCGTCTCCACCGCGGCCGATTACCTGCGGTTCTGTCGCATGTTGCTGAACGGCGGAGCGCTCGACGGTGTCCGCCTGTTGAGCCGCAAGACGATCGAGCTGATGACGATGAACCACCTGGCCGGTGGCAAGGATCTCGCGGCCCTTGCACCTCCCGGCCAATTTAGCGAAGGGGCAACGAGCGGGACCGGTTTCGGGCTCGGCTTTTCGGTGTTGATGGACCAGCGGCTTGCACAGATCAGCGGCTCCCCAGGGCAGTTCGCATGGGGTGGCGCGGCGAGTACCGCGTTCTGGATCGATCCGCGGGAGGAGATGATCGTCATCTTCATGACCCAGCTTCTGCCATCGAGCACCTACCCGATCCGCCGCGAGCTGCAAGCGCTCGTAAACAGCGCGATCGTGGACTGACACGGACCGCCCGGGGCGAACAACTGCCACGTCCCCGGGGCGCCTCGAAAGGGTCTAGAATCCTGCCACAACGCTCTCTTTGGGGAGGGGCAACGTGGGTGACGGGGCATTGCGCGGCCTGCGCATCGTCGAATTCTGTGATGAGTTGGGTTCGTACTGCGGGAGGCTGCTCGCCGACCTCGGGGCGGAGGTTATCAAGGTCGAGCCGCCGGGAGGTGGCAGACAGCGCCAGGCGCCGCCATTCGTAGCCAATCACGAGGACCCGGACTGGTCTCTGGCGTTCTGGGTGCACAACACGTCAAAGCGATCGGTTGTCCTCGATCTGGACGACACCGAAGGGCAGCGGCAGGCGCGCGAACTCGCTCTCTCCGGTGATGTGGTCATCGAGGACTACCCGGTGGGCTTCCTGGCGAGCCGTGGCCTGGGCGCGGACGAACTGCTCGGGGCGAAGCCGTCGCTCGTCTACACCTCGGTCACGGGATTCGGGCAGACCGGGCCGCACGCCTCGTACGCGTACAGCGACATCGTCGGGCAGGCGATGGGCGGGGTGATGACCCTCGCCGGCGACCCGGCCGACCCGCCGAACCAGATCTACGGCAACCAGGCCAATGTCTCTGCGAGCATCCACGCGGCAATCGGTGTGCTCGCCGCCCTGCGGGTGGCCGAGGCCACGGGCCAGGGCCAGCACGTTGATGTCTCAGCACAGGAGTCGCTGTCGATGTCGCAAGAGACGGCGATGCAGACGTGGGACTTCCAGCGCAAGAATCGTGTCCGTGCCGGGGGACTCGGAGAACGCGGGATTCCGATCCCGGGGCTCAAGCTGTATGAGAGTGCCAATGGCCATATCTTCAGCATGGCGACGGGCGGGGCGGGCGCGGGATATGAGGGGCTGGTGGAATGGATGCGAGAGACCGGCCAGCACGAGGACCTCGATGAGGAGCCGTATCTCTCGCTCCGGGAGGGCATCGGCCTGCGCAAGCTTGCACCGTACATCGCCGACCCGGCATCGGCCCCGCCAGAGCTGGTCGCACAACTTCAGCACATGAGCGATGTACTCGGCCGGTTCCTCAAGGCGATGCCCGGGGAAACCGCGTATGTCGAGGGGCAAAAGCGGCGGCTCCTCATCGGTCTCGTCTCCAGCCCCAGGGACCTGGCACAGAACGAGCAACTGCGTGCACGTAACTGGTTCGTACCCCTCGAAGGCCCCGGCGGCAGCACCGTCGAATTCCCGGGGCTCCCGTACAGGCTCTCGGAGACGCCCGGGCAGATCGGCCAGCCGCCGAAACTCGGACAGGACACGGACCTCGTGAAGGTTTCGCCGCCAGCCCGGATAGCCACGGCACCGAACGGGAGACACCGTCTGACACGGCCGCTCGAGGGCATCCGGGTGGCCGACTTCTCCTGGTTCGGTGCGGGCCCAATTGCCGGGCTATTCCTCGCTGCACTGGGTGCCGAGGTGGTTCGCGTGGAGTCGGAGGCGAAGCTCGATGGGTTGCGAACGGCAGCTCCCGGGGCACTCGAAGCCGATGGCACGCCGAAGACGGGCTACAACATCTCCGGCTACTTCAACAATTTCAACGCCGGTAAACTCTCGCTCCAGCTCAACCTGAACACGGAGCGCGGGCAGGAACTCGCACACCGGCTGATCGAGCGGTCGGATGTATTCCTGACGAACTTCACCCCGCGGGTCATCGACAAGTGGCGGCTGGGCTACGAGCAGATCGCCAAGACGAACCCACGGATCATTGCGGCCTACGCGCCGATGCAGGGAATGGAAGGGCCACACCGCGACTTCCTGGGATTTGGCGGTGTGCTCACGCCCGTCACCGGCTTCAGCTACATGTCGGGCTTTCCGCACCGGCCACCAATCGGCGTGGGCACGAATTACCCCGACTATGCGATCAACCCCGGCCATACGACGATCGCGATCCTCGCGGCCCTGCGACACCGGGATCTCGGGGGAAATGGTCAGTACATCGAGCTCCCGCAGATCGAGTCAGTCGTTACGACACTCGGAACGGCCGTGGCCGAGTACCTGGCAAACGGAACCGTCGCCGGGCGGACTGGCAACCGCCACCCAATCGCAGCACCACACGGGGCGTTTCGGTGTGCAGACGACCCGGAGTCGGTTGGGTCGGAGGACCGCTGGATCGCAATTGCCTGCCGGTCCGACACCGATTGGGCGGTACTGGCGAGCGTCTTTGGCGAACCAGCACTGGCGAACGACCCGCGTTTCGCGACCCTTGCCGCTCGAAAGGCCAACGAGGACGAACTGGAGGCGATCGTCTCCCGGTGGGTTCGGCCGTTGCGCGCCGAGGCAGTGATGGAACGGCTCCAGGCGCGAGGGATAGCAGCCGGCGTCGTGCAGAACGCGCAGGACTTGCTGGAGCGCGATGTCCACATGCGCGACCGGAAGTACTACCAGTACCTGCCACACCCGGAGACGGGGCTTTCGGCGTACGACAACGTCGCCGCTCGCCTTTCACATACACCCGCGAGCCACCGCGCCCCGGCCCCACTCCTTGGGGAGCACACGCTGGAGGTGTGTACCGAGATCCTCGGGCTGGACATGGACGAGACGGCCGACCTGCTCGCAGGCGGGATCCTCGTATAGCTGCACGCTGACAGCGCGGGACAATTCGGGGCAGGCTGTCGTACCAGCTGCCGACGGGATTGCCACGAGAGCATGCCCGCACGCCGCTGTAGGGTGGCGCCGTTCGTCATCATCGGCAGGTGGAACGCGCTGGCGATGTGGAGTCCCGATGCCTCCTCTTACTCGAGGGAGCAGGCGGGACGCTGGCGGCTGACGGATGCTCGGTCGCGACGTTAGCCGCGAGGCATACCCAGCCCACGGGTGGCGATGACGTTGCGCTGGATTTCGCTCGTTCCACCTTCGATAGTGTTGGCGACTGAGCGGAGGAAGTTGTGCGTGTACTCCTCGGCCGGTGCTGTGGGCTCGTGCGCCTGGCCACACATCCCGAGGACCTGCATGGTCATCGAGGTGATGCGCTGGTTCAGTTCCATCGCACACAACTTGGCCATCTGGGCGAGGAGCGTCGGGGCGGTGCCTGTTTTCTCCTGTTCGGCGGCGATGCGGTAACCGATAAAGCGGAGGACCTGGGCGCTGATCAGGCAGTCGATGAGCCGGTCGCGTGTCTGGCGGGTGAGCCCAGCCTGCCCGGACCTGATAAGGGCGATGAAGTCGTCGAGGGAGCGGCGGGCGCCAGATGTCGAGCCGATGGATGAGCGTTCAAAGTCGAGGGCCACGGCAAGCGTATACCAGCCGCGGTTCTCCTCCCCGATCCGCTGGGAGGCCGGAATGCGGACGTTGTCGAAGAAGACCTCGTTGAACTCATGGTTACCGGTCATGTTCACGAGCGGGCGGATGGTGATGCCCGGGGTATCCATGCGCAGGCAGAACATCGAGATGCCACGGTGTTTCGGAGCACCGGGGTCCGTGCGGGCGGCAAGCCAGCCCCAGTTGGATTGATGGGCGCCGGAGGTCCAGATCTTCTGGCCGGTGACGACGTACTCATCACCATCGCGGATGGCGCGCGTCTGGAGTGCGGCGAGGTCGGAGCCCGCCCCGGGTTCGGAGTAGAGGGTGCACCAGACATCCTCGCCGGTGACGATGCGCGGGAGCCAGCGCTCCTTCTGCTCGGGGGTACCGTAGATCATGAGCGCCGGGCCGACCCACATCGTGCCCATGCTCGAAGCGCGGATGCGCTGGTAGCCCATGAGCTCGTTGAAGACCATCTGCTGCATGGGGGTGGCCCCGAGCCCGCCGTATTCCTTCGGCCACGCGAGCGCGAGCCAGCCCCGATCGGCGAGGCCCTTGCGGACTGCCTCATCGAACCCTGCATCTTCACGCGACGGAAGGCTCTCGATGAAGCCGCTGACGACCTGGCGGAACGACTCGTGCTCGGGCGAAAGGTTGAAATCCATGCGGCGGGAACCTCGATGCTCTGTTGTGAAGGATGGGCAGCACGCAGCCTGCCGAAAGAGACAGCCCGCCGACTGTAGGCAAAATTCGATGCGCTGGCAATCGATGTACTCCGAAGCAGGTGCGATCTCGCGGCCACCGCGAGCCGGCCCGCCGCCGCCGCGCGGTGGCATTGGATCGACAGGGCGCGCCGGGATCGCCAGAATCCACGCATGACTGACTACCACGACATCCTCACCATCAAGCAGAAGCGCCACGCGATCATCCAGCTCAACCGCCCGGAGAAGATGAACGCCCTCAGCCACAACCTGCGCGCCGAGCTCTTCAACGCGCTCAAGGACTTCGAAATGGACCCGGATGTGCGGGTCATCATCATCCGCGGTTCCGGGCGCGCCTTCAGCGCCGGCTACGACCTCTCGGGGATTTCGAAGACTGACGATGATCGCGACTATGTTGAGAAACGCAGTGGGCTCCCAAACGTCGGGCCGATCCACCCGGGCCAGGGCCAGTGGCCGCAACATCTGCTCTCGGGCTACTGGCAGATCTGGGAGCTGACAAAGCCCGTTATCTCGCAGGTTCACGGCTACTGCCTCGCAGGCGGTACCGAACTGGCAACGATGTGCGACCTCATGTTCGTGGCCGAGGACGCCATCATCGGCTATCCGCCAGTCCGCGCGATGACCCCCGTCGACATCGTCTACCACCCCTGGCACATGCATCAGAAGAAGGCGCGCGAGCTGCTCTACACAGGCGACAGCGTAACCGGCGCCGAAGCCGTCGAGATCGGCTGGGCGAACCGGGCCGTGCCGGTGGACCAACTCTGCGAGGTGACCGAGGCGTTCGCCGAACGCATCGCGAACATCGACGGCCCGATGCTGCAGATGACCAAGCGGCAGGTGAACCGCGTCTACGAGATCATGGGGCTACGGACCTCGCTCGCCGCCGGCGGCGACATCCAGGAGCTCGGGCGGGTACGCCCCGGCGGCGAAACGTTCGGCCGCATCGCCCGCGAGAAGGGGCTGAAGGCTGCCCTCGACTGGCGCGACGGCCCGTTCGGGGATTACGGCACGGCGCCTGCAGGGGCGCCGAAGCCGAGCGGAGCGGCCTGGTAAATTCGAGACAGGGGTTTTGGCCGACACCGTCATGGCGAACCCGCGGGTCCAGCCAGGGCCAGGTTCTTCATGCCTGTCGATCCCTCCACACTATTGGGGAGGCACCCGCTACGGGTAGGCAAACGCGGTGTAGCCGACGAGCGCCGCAAACACGACAAGTGCCGCAATCGCCACCACGATGACCGGCAGCCGTGTCCGGAGTCCGATGCCGCCGAGGAGCATGGCGAGGCCAAGCCAGACGTAAGTCGCACCGGGAGTCGTGAAGGCGAAGAGGAGTCCGCCGGGCACAAACAGCAACCCGAAGACCAGCGCCAGGCGCGAGTAGAAGCGGCGGTCGCGGTCGTCCATGGACAGATCCTGTGGGCACCCGGCGGGGTTGTCCGTCACGGAGCCTACATTTCGCGGTCCGGCGTGCGATCGCCACGAGGCGTATGCTTCGCCGATGCGCGCACGGCTTCGCATGCCATCGCTCGGCCGTTGCCGCCTCCTCATCGCCTTCCTGGTGTTCGTGTCGGCGATCGTTGGCATCGTGGTCACGCTGGTGCTCACCGGCGGCGGAAAGGACGACTCGAACGGAGGGTCGACGGTCAGCGTGCCAACGCTGGCGACGGACGCGCGGGACGCGCTCGCCCAGGTACAGGCTGCGATCGACCTACGGGACAGCTACACGATCACCGTGGTCCAGAGGAATCTCATCCTGCCGCACTGGGGCGGAGCAGACGGCGGGACGGTGAAGGTGGCGAAGCACGGCCAGGTGGCGGTGGCAACACTGGGCCGCACGGGCGAACCAGGTGCCACCTATGTCATCACGCTGGTCGGCGGCCAGACGTTCTTCAAACGGTCGACATGCAACGAGACGTTCCGCGTTCCCGGTGGGAGTGGCGACGTACTGGCGCCGTTCCTGCTCCACGGGGCACTCAGCCTGCGAAACGCGCAATCACCAGTTCGCTCGTTAAGCGGATTCGAAGCGACATTCAACTCAATTGGGCACGTCAGCATCGAAATCGGTCCCCACACGAACCTGCCCGCACGCATCACGCGCGCCACCGGCGGCGAGCCGCTCGATTGGACGTTCAGCGACTGGGGGAAGACGACCCTCGAGATAACGACACCCGGTAGCGTGGAGGATCGCGGACCTGGCGGAGACCCGTGCTAACCTCGAAGAGATCATGATCGCTTACATCGATATCCCGTCATTGCTGCGCGAGGAGTTCCCGGACCTGGGGGTAGCAGACCCGTGCCCGGAGGATGACCCGCACGCCATCTTGCAGGAGTCGCTGGGAAACGCCATCGTGGCAGCCGCACGGCTCGACGCACAGCCGCAGGACAACCTGTTTCTGCGGCAAGCGTTCGCATTCATCGAACGAGTGGCTGCCGGCGGTGACCGGCTGAGCCGCGACCTGGTGCAAGAAGCGATCTGCGAGAAGCTGGAGCACGACTTGCACCGGGAGCCAGGGCACCTCGCCGCATGCCTCGAACTCATGGGCCCACAGACACGTGTCCTGATGGAGCAACTTCTTCGGGGTCCGATTTAGAGGCGAGGGCTGGCGGACCGGCCTTGCCGTCGCCCTGTCTGGCTGACCCAGGTGATCCCCTACCCAAACAGGCGCGCGACGATTTCGTCCCGCGAGCTTTGGAAGTGGGCCGCTACCTCTCCCAGGATACCTGCGAGTGTCCCGACACGCAGCGGGTCGTGGCGCGGGATGGTGACGCGATGTTCGCCGCCTTCCAGAGTCATCAGTCGCATGTGGCTTCCCGTTTGCCGCGTTGTCGAATAGCCGAGCCTGGCGAGCGTTCGCGCCAACTGCTCGCCAGTCAGGTCCCGGGGCAGGCGGGTGATACGGCGATGATGTCGTCGCGCACGAAGTGCAGTCGGACCACCCGGGGAGCCTTACCTTCGTCATAATGACAGCGCACGGCGTCCCGGACCCGCTCGCGAAGCGACAGCAGGTCGTCCGCCTCGGTGAAGATAGCCTCTCCGAGCGCGCGCGCAGTAAAGCCCCCCTCCGGGGCTTCGCTGACCACGAAGATGATCTCGTCCATGACGCCCCCGGGTGCGAACGCGCATCTCCATCATACCCGCCGGGAGCCGCGGCTGCTCCGTTAGCGAACAGGATCATGACCTGAAGCCAACCGTGGAGACCGCCTGCGAGCCCGAGCCCGGTACGCTAACCCTGGTCTTCGATGATGCACTCGTGGTTCATCGTAGAATCACCGCGTGGCGCCCGCATCGAGTGAATGCGACATCCATCTCGTTCCCTTCGAGCGGGCAACCGGCTGCCGCTACTGCCTCCGCTTTCTCGAGGATGCGCCGAAGGCAGACGACCTGCCAATGGCGGTCCGGCTGACGGAGCTGGAGCAGTGGTTGAGTGCACGCCACTCGGTGCCGGAGGAGCTTCTCTACCGGCGAATCGAGGCACTCGTGGGACGGTCGATAAGCCTGCACGAACTCGATGACCCGGATCTGCTGCTGCGAAGGGCTCAACAACCGCGACGCAATTGGGATTACTGGTCAGACTGGTAGGAACCTCCCAGGTCCACCGGGCGCCGGCCATATGCCCTCAGACTAGCTCGGTCTCGACTTCGAGAACCTCGGCATCGAGGCGCCAGGCTTCGATGGCGCGGGCAATCTCCTGGACCTGCTCATCGGCGTGGCGTGCGTCGTTCGAAATGACTGCAGCGGCGATCGTCGCGGTCGCCACGTCGTCGAGATCCTCTATTTCAGCGACCGAGGCGTTGTAGCGCTGCCGGAGGCGCTCGACCACGGACTTCACGATCGTCCGCTTCTCCTTGAGGGTCCGCGAAGGCAACCGCAACCGAACCCGCACCACGCCGATAGTCACCGCGTGCACTCCAACTCCAGGCATCGGGGGCCGAAATCCACTACATCTCCGCTTCAACGGGGTCGTCGGCCACGGGCAGTGCCGGGAGCTCGCCGGGCGACTGGATGCCGAAGTGTTCGAGGAACTTCATCGTCGTGCGGTAGAGCTTCGGTTTGCCCGGACCTTCGCCGGTGCCAGCGATGTCGATGAGACCACGCTGCTCGAGGGTGGCGACGAGCTTGTCGCTGTTGACCCCACGGAGCGCCTCGATCTCGGCCCGGCTGCACGGCTGGCGGTAGGCGATAATCGTGAGCGTTTCGAGGGCAGCGCGGGAGAGGCGCTGATTCGCCGCATTGCCCAGCATCTGCTCGACGTAGGGTGCGAACTCCGGAGCCGTGACGAGTTGGAACTTCTGACCGTCTTCCATCAGGCGAAGGCCACGCCCCTCGCATTCACGGGCAAGCTGTTCGAGTGCTCTTCGGGCAGCTGCCTCACCGACTCCGGCCGCTCGTGCCAGCGGGCCCAGGCCCTGTGGCTCCTCGGCGACGAACAGAAGCGCTTCCATCACGCGCGAGAGGTCTTCAGGTGCGGGCGGCGTCGGGCCGGCGTCACTCATTCCGGGCGCCATCATCCTCCCTGGGCGGCATTGTGGTCGAGGAGGTGGAAGGCGCCATGGGCCGCGATTGCGGCGGCGGGGGAAGCGGCGGTTCAAACTGGGCCGCTGGCGCCGGGTTTGCTGGCCGCGTACTTCGCGGCGCCTGCCCCACCGGCCGGGCGTTCGCCTCGTCGTAGCTGATACGGACATTCGGGCGGCGAACATTGGTGACGCCGACCTGGTCCCGCAGCACGGCACCTACTCCCTGTGCAAGAACGGTGGTGACGTGGGCGATACTCGCGCTCGGTTCGATGGAAGCATCCAGGAAGGTATCGACCGCCCCGGCATTTACCTGGACACGGGGGACGACGCGGCGAATCTCGGGCAGCCGTTCGAGTTCATCGCGGAGGAGGTTCTCGATGGCAACCGCGGTGACCTCTACCGTACCGCCGTCCGTCTGCTTCAGGCGGAGCGTGCCTTTGCTGCGCCGGCCCGAATCCTTGAGGACCGCCAGCACGAGGGTAAGGAACCCGATGAGGGCAGCAGCAGCGAAGACGAGGGTCGCGATGTACTTTGCCGTGTCGCCGCTGGTGATGGCAGCCTGGAGATTGAAGCTCTCGATCTTGAGGTCGAGCTTCTTGTCCTGCGTCCAGGCAAGGGCAATGAGCCCACCGGCAGCGGCGATGAGCAGCAGGCTATAAATGACGAGGATGACTCGCCGCGTTGCGTTCATACGGCCTCCCCGGGGAGAGCACCCCGAACGCCGTCATGGTACACCTCGCCGATCAAGACAGGCGTAACGCGATTGTGCAGATCCTTACCGGCCATATACACCGCCAGGTAATTGTCGGTGTGGCCGTGCCAGAGTCGTTCGCCATCGATCGTCCGTTCGCCCTCCCAGAGCACGGGGCGGACCTCGCCGGCGAATCGCCGGCGGAAACTGGCGGAGAGTTCGTCGCCAAGGGCGAGCAGCCGGGCCATCCGTTCCTGTTTGATGTGCGGCGAGAGTTGGCCTTGCATACGGGCGGCAAGCGTGCGGGAGCGCTGGGAGTAGGGGAAGCAGTGCAGGCGGGCAAATCCCACCCGGCGGCAGAGGTCGAGTGTCTCCTCGAACGCATCATCCGATTCACCCGGGAAGCCAGCGATGACATCGGTCGTGATGGCCGCACCCGGGACCGCGGCATTGATCCGCTCGGCCGCTTCGATGAACTCGCGCCCCGTGTAGCGGCGCCGCATGGCCGTGAGCGTCTGCTGGCTGCCCGATTGCAGCGCAAGATGGAAATGGGGCATCAGGCGCGGGTCATTCCAGAGCCCAAGGAGTTCGGGGCTGATGTCCTGCGGCTGGAGTGAGCTGAACCGGAGCCGCAGCACCTCGGTGCGTTCGAGGATGCCGGCAATGAGGTGATAGGGTTTGAGCTGCGGCGAAAGGTCACGGCCCCACGCACCGAGCTGGGTACCGGTAATGACGACCTCTCGAGCACCGGCATCAACGGCACGGGCGACTTCGCGAGCCACATCCGGGACGGAGCGCGACTCCTCGCGGCCGCGTGTCTGGGGCACGATGCAGAAGGCGCAGACGTCGTTGCAGCCCTCCTGGGCCTTGACGAATGCGCGCGTGTGCAGAATACGAGTTCCGAGTTGTGCGTTCTCCGTCGCGAGGTGCGAGTTGGGAGGTACGATCTGGCCGGCTTCACCGGTTATCGAATCCGCGAGGAACGAGATGAGAACCGATTTGTCGCGGTCACGGGTACCGACGACGAGGTCCGCGCCAAGGGCCTCGACGGCATCGAACCCGGCCGATTGCGGGAAGCAGCCCGTAACTGTCACAGCTGCATTGGGCGAAAGGCGCCGGACCGAGCGGATGAGGCGCCGCGACTTCTGATCGGCAACATGCGTGACCGAGCAGGTGTTGACGACGAAAGCATCGGCCTCGCAGACGCGGTCGACCACCTGGTAGCCCGCGGCGCGGAGCCCCCGCGCGATCTCTTCGCTATCGGCGAGGTTGAGTTTGCAGCCGAGTGTGAGGATGGCAGCAACCGGACGCGATCCCATGGATTCCATGGTATCGGGCAGGGTTCGCGGGCGACAGGGCGGGTGGCTTGCCGGAGGTTATACACTGTGGCATTCACCATGACAGACCGGCAGGTGACGGGAGGAGTGAGATGAACGAGGAGATCAGCAGGGTGATGCGCGAAGCAGAAGAGGCTGCCCGCGGGGGCGGCGACCGCGTCCTGGACACACTGGCGAGCCGCATCGGGGCACACGCCGACGCCGCCGCGGTCTTCGGCGACGCCGTCGAGCGCGACGGCGTAACCGTTATCCCGGTGGCCAAAGTGCGCTGGGGCTTCGGTGGCGGCGCAGGCTCGGGCGCCGACACGACGTCGGGTGCACTGGACTCCGGCGAGGGTGCTGGCGGAGGCGGAGGAGTCCTGGCTTCGCCACTCGGTTTCATCGAGATCCGGAACGGCGTCGCAACGTTCCATCGCATCAAGGACCCGGTTGCGAACGTGCCGCTGATCGTCGCTGCGGCGTTCGTCACATGGGTCGCACTGCGGGGCATCCGGAAGATTATCCGGGGGTAGGCCACTCGCTTACCGGGGACTCATGCCCGTATTCTTTCGGCCATGACATCGATCGCGGTGATCGGGGCGGGAGCCGTGGGTGGCTACTACGGGGCGATGCTGGCACGGGCAGGGCACGACGTTCGCTTTCTCCTGCGACGCGATCTCGACGCCGTGCGGGCACGCGGCCTCGACGTTCGCAGCTACCTGGGCGACTTTCACCTACCGCACGTGACGGCTGCGGCATCGCCGGCCGGGCTTGGGGCCGTCGACTGGGTGGTTTGCTCGCTCAAGGCGACAGCGCTGGACGAAGCACGAGCACTCATCGAGCCATGCGTCGGGCCCGGCACGCGCGTGCTCGCGCTCATGAACGGACTCGGAATCGAGGAGCGGTTCGCGGAGTGGCTAGAGCCGCACCGGGTATTCGGCGGAATGGCGTTCGTCGGAATCAACCGCGGCGAGCCGGGAGTCATTCATCACCTCGCCTACGGGCGCGTCACGATCGGCCACCTGCTCAACGACGCGGCGGAGATCGAGGGGCTGCGCGCACTGCTGGCGTCGGGTGGGATCGATGTCGCAGTGGCGCCCAACCTGCGCTGGGCGCGATGGGAGAAGCTCTGCTGGAACGTGCCGTTCAACGGCCTGTCGGTCGCCTGCGGGGGTGTGGGGACACACGCGCTCATCAAGGATCCGGTGCTGCGGGCCACGGCCGGCCGTGTGATGCGTGAAGTCGTAGCCGTGGCCAACGCCGACCTCACCGCCCTGGGGAGTGAAGTGCAGCTCGACGAGGAGCAGGTGGTCGCTGCGATGTTCGCCCAGACGGACTCCATCGGCGACTACCGAACGAGCATGGCGCTGGATTACGTGTCGGGGCGCCCCCTCGAAGTGGAGGCGATCCACGGGGAGGTGGCACGACGGGCCGAAACGCTGGGTGTGGCAGCACCGTCGCTCGCGACGCTCTACGCCATCGTTCGAGCCGCCGACGCGAGGGTGCGCGGCGAGATGCCCGTGATTGAGCCGGGCGAAGCGAGCTGACCTCTTCCACCCGGGAACCATTCAACCGGTGATCACCCGGCATGCCATTTGGCGGCCGGTTTCGGCTGGAAAGGAACGGCGTTCGAAACCCGGTCCGGGTTGCTTTATGCTACTGGACAGCTTACGAGGAGAACGTATCGTGGATATTCGCGACGTCCTGATCGATGGGATCGTCCAGCTGCACGACTGGCTCGATGACGGAATCAAGGATCTTTCGGCCGAGCAGGTGAACTGGCTACCAGATGGGAAGGCGGTCTCGATCGGTTTCAACGCCTGGCACATCACGCGGACAACCGACAACATCACGAATTTCGTCTTTCAGCGGAAGATGCCCATCTGGATAGAGCAGGGCTACTTCCAGAGACTCGGACTGCCGGATAAGGACCAGGGCACCGGGATGTCGCTCGAGTCGGCCCGGGCACTGACGATTTCGGACCCGGCTGTGCTGCGGGAGTACGGTCGCAAGGTTGGCGAGGATGCGGTCGCCTTCCTGAAGAGCGTGGACGCGGAGAGCCTCAACGAGGTTCAGATGGTGAAACCGCTGGGAGAGATGCCGCGCTGGCGAGTATTCCGCCAGGTGGTGATGACCCACGGGTTCATGCACCTCGGCGAGATCAACTGCCTCAAGGGGATCATGGGGATCCAGTTCTCCATCTGAGAGCGACTCCGGGGCACGCCGGAACCCTCCCGGCTCCCGCCGTACGAACAAAACACGAAGGGCTCACCATGTGGTGAGCCCTTCGTGTGCTATCGACCCAGGAGGACCTCGCGGCCCAAGGGTTTCTCAAACAGCCTGGCGAACGTACTTCTCTCCGTCCCAGGTAATCCAGCTCCCGGCCGCGTCGCTCGTCTGCCCGCGCACATCCAGCTCGGTGCGAAGGAGTTGGAGTTCCTCTTCGGTTGGTGCTTCGAGTACCTGCACCTCATCAGCGACGAGCGGCTTGCAATCCGTTTCGGCCAGGATCTCGTCGATAGTGACCCAGGGGACACGCGCCATTAGCCGAAGGCGCCGCTCGTGGTAGTCGTACATCGCCCAGGGAGTGACGACTCGCCACGGCCCGGTGTCGCGGGGGAGGCCAGCCCGTTCGCGCGCCCCCTCGCTCCCATCGAGGAAGCCCGGAGAGGACACAAAGTCGACCTTCTCGACGAACTTCCGCTTCTCCTGGTCGGTAATGAGGATGGTACGCCAGCAGCAGGAGGCGATGGTGTCGGCGCCGCCGGGGCCGTGCATTCGCCGGCCAGCCTGTGGGTATTCACCAAGGAAGGTGGAGTTGATGTTGCCGTGCTTGTCGACCTGGAGAGTGTTGAGGATGCCGTAGTCCATGAAGCCGAGCTGGGCGTAATAGCCGGCCGTATTCATGGTGCCCCAGGCGAGCGCCTTGTAGGTTGCACGCGATGCGACCATCGACATCATCGGCTCGAAGGGCAGTTCGGGGATCGGCGCAATGACGCCGTCCTCCGTCACGTACTGGGCATCGGGCGCGTAGAGCTTCTTCCCCAGGAGGACGGAGTAGAGCGGGGTACCGCCACCCGCGGCCCAGTAGGTCTTGCCGTTTTCGACCATGCGGGCAACCACGCACATGGCCACTTCGCGTTCGGAGAATGCCTCAGCTCGCGTCATGCCCGGAATCCCTCCTTGATGGTCTCGCGCTTACGCATATCGAGGAGTTTGGCGGTCCCGACATGCTTTTCGAGCAACTCCTTGTGGGACTGGACACCGAAAATCCATTTCTCGAGGTACGGTTGCACGTCGCCACGCAGCACAGCGGCAAAGCACTCCATCACGGCCGCGGGATCGGAGGCGTAGTAACCCGGAACGGTTCCGGGGTAGCCGCCAAACGGGGCTTCGATGACGGCATCAACGCACCAGTACGGGATGCTCGTCGCACCAGGATTCGAGCGGATCTCGTCGGTGCTGATGATCTCCTCGGCCGAGACGATCACGTTGCGCGACGCGAGGGCCGCAGGGACATCGGAGATGCCGGTCCCGAAGATCCGGGCATTCCCAAAGATGTCGGCCTGCTGCACATGGATGATGCCAACGTCCGGGTTGAGAGCCGGGATGATGACGGTTGGCTGCCCCGTGTAGGGATCGGTGATGAGCTTCGCGCCGGAGTGCTCGAATCCATCGGTACCACCGAAGGAACGGACCGGGATGAAAGGGATACCCTGCGCACCCGCTTCGAGGCGCATCGACATGATGACGTTGCTGTACTCGAAGATCTCGAGTGTCCCATCCGCGAGTGCCTTGCGGACTCCCGGCGTGGCAAGGAAGAAGCCGGTATCGGCCTTACTGACGCAGCCAGCGCCAACCATCAGGCCGATGTCGACGTAGGTGAACTTGCCCGCGATCCAGAGGTTCTTCTTCCGTTGGCGCATGATCTCGTTGAGCACGAGATTCGGGCCGCGAGTAAGGTAGTTGCACTCGTAGGTCAGGTAGTCACCATCGGAAACGAAGCGCTCGACAGCTTCCTTCTCGCTCATCAGCTTCGACGTGAGCGAACGGCTCTTGTGATCGCGGACCCACGCCCGGAACCCATCGGGATCGACCGGGTGAATCGGGGCTGTGCCCTCCGCGAGAACCTCGATCGGTTGAGGTGCGACTGCTGTCATCAGAGCTCCTCTCGGCTATGGGGCCGGGGTGCGCAGCGCGCTACCTGGCCAGGATGGTGACGCACATTGCGGCGGCATCGGAGCCGATGTTGCCGCCACCGTTGTGAGCGAGGGCGAGTTTCGCACCTTCAACCTGGCGCGGGCCCGAGCGGCCCTGGAGCTGCTCCGTCAACTCGACGATCTGGGCAATGCCGGTCGCCCCAACAGGATGCCCCTTGCGAAGCAATCCGCCCGAGGTGTTGACCGGGATTCGCCCCCCGAGCGTGGTCGCGCCGGAGTCGACGAGCGCACCTCCTTCGCCCTTGGCGCAGAGGCCGATGGACTCGTAGGCCATGAGCTCGGCAGGGGCCGAGGCATCGTGACATTCGATGACGCTCAGGTCATTCGGAGTGGCACCCGCTTCTTTGAGTGCCTCCTGGATGCAGAGGTCGGCTACACCGTTCTCTTCGGTGCCGCGGTCCCAACCACTGTGGAGGACGGACGTAACAATACGGACCGGGTTAGTGATGCCGAGTTCACGCGCCTTCTTCTCACTCACCAGGACGACGGCCGCAGCGCCATCGCCAATAGGCGAACACATCGGGCGGGTAAGCGGCTCGGCGATCATCGGGGAGTTGAGCACATCTTCGACGGAAAGCTCCTCGCGGAACTGGGCACGCGGGTTGAGGCTACCGTGGAAGGAGTTCTTGGCGGAGATCTTGGCGAACTGCTGGACAGTCGTGCCCCAGCGCTTCATGTGGGCCCTGGCCGCGGAGGCGTAGATATCCATGAACATGGAGCGGTTTTCGCCAGCGCCGGAAGCTGCCTTCTCGGCGCCGCCTTCGCGCGCGCCGGCACGGAGGCGCTCCATGATCTTTGCGAGTTCTTCGACGTCGACCGCGCCACTGAACGCCGAGAAACTCTTCTTCTTGTCTTCGTGGTAGAGCTTCTCGACACCAACAGCGAGGACAACGTCATAGAGGCCGGCAGTCACCATGGCAGCAGCCTGGTTGAGGGCCGTAGAGGCACTGGCACAGGCGTTTTCGACGTTGATCACCGGGATCTTGCCGAGCCCGACGCTCCGCAGGACGACCTGGCCGCGAATGCACTCCTGCCCGGTCACGAGGCCGGCTGCTGCGTTACCAACGTAGGCGGCTTCGATATCGCTATTCTGGAGGCCGGCATCAGCGATGGCGGCGCGAACCGCCTCGCCACCAAGGGCTTTGAGGCCAGTCTCGAGGTGCTTGCCGAACCGGGTCATACCGGCGCCGGCGACGATGGCGGTTGATTTCATAGAGCAGATATCTCCTGGAGCTGGGAGCTAGACCAGGCCGTGGCCCTTGAGGCCCAGGGCGTTCTTGAGATATTCGAGTTCGGCCTCACGCCAGGGCAATGGTGCTGGATTCTGGAGCATACCATCTTCCTGGAGCTCGGCGATGACCTCGGGGGAGCGCGGGAACGGGTTCCCATAGCCGTTCATGTGGAAGAGCTTCTCGAACGGCTGGCGTGGCCGCTGGCCGCCTGCCTCCGCACTCTCGGCCGGATAGCCGACGGTCTGGAGGACGAGGACACGGCAATGGTCGGGGAGGCCAAGGTTCTGGCGCACCTTATCGGAGTTGCCACTCCCGAGGCAGCAAGTGCCAAGCCCCTGCTCAAACGCCATGAGGGTCGCCTGGGCGATGCCCTGGCCGCAGTCCATCTCGTTCATGCCCGGCTGTTTCATCGCCGGGAGGATGTTGGTGAAGAACGGGATGATCTTGTTCTCGAGCTCATCGGCCTTGCCTTCACCGAAGCCGAGTGCGCCTGCCTTGAGCAACTCGCGGAGGCGATCGTTCTGCTCGTCCACGGCACTGGTGTCGACGTACCAGACGATCACCACCGGGGCCAGGCGGATCTGGTAGCCGGCGATTGGGGCCGTGATGGCCTCGCGGACGTGCTGGGGTGCCGTGTCACGGAAGACGACCACGGCGCGCAGGCTCTGCACGTTACCCCAGTGCGAGGCGATGCGAGCCGCTTCCAGCATGCGCTGAATCTTCTCCGGCTCGACGGGTTTATGGGGGAGCAGGAAGCGCATCGAGCGCCGCCTGCCAATAACCTCACGAAGTTCCATGGTCCCCTCCCTGGGTAGAAGTCACGATGTGTAGCGTTAGAGGCGCGTGGCGCCCACGAGCTCGAGGACTTCGTTATTGCCATCCTCGACCTGCGAAGCGCGGGCGTCGCGGACGATCTTTTCGATAGGGAAATCCCTGGTCAGGCCATTGCCGCCGAAGATCTGCATGGCCATGTTGGCCACTTCGAATGCGGTGTCAGTGCAGAACGTCTTCGAGGCAATGGAGTACTGGATGAGCGGCATGTTGGTGCCGTTGTAATAGTTGACGCGGCGGGCGAGGGAGCGTGCCGCCTCGACGCGGGCGAACATCTTGAACAGGCGGCTCTTGACGCCCTGGTGCTCGATGATCGGGACGCCGCCCTGCTTGCGCTCTTTTGCATAGGCGAGGGCCTCTTCGTAAGCGGCCCGGCCGGTGCCAACGAAGATCGCCCCCATGCTGGCATTGGCCCCGGTCAGGATCTGCTCGACCATGCCGGCGTAGTTCTCGGCGCCGACGACCATGTTCTCGGCGGGGATACGGACTTCGTCGAAGAAGATCTCCCCCTGGTTGAGGGCCCGCTGGCCAAGCTTGTTGGTGGGCTTGCCCTTGGAGACGCCCTGGCTCGTGAGATCGACAACGGCGACACCCCCGCCCTTGAAGCCCTGCGAGGGGTCGATGGTGCAGAACAGCGCGGCAACAGTCGCGATGGTGCCGTTGGAGACCCATCCGGACTTCTGGCCGTTGATGACCCATTCATCACCATCACGGCGGGCGATGCAGTTGGCACGGATGGCGGGATCCGAGAAATGGCGTTCGGTGAACATCAGGGTGTCGCTGCCGTGGTCCGGCTCCGTAACGGCCCAGCAGCCAATCTCGTTGGCGCCGTTCGTGATGTAGCGATCGATAAGCGATGGGCGGCCCGACATCATCGCGAACGTCTTATGGAAGTTCGCGACGCCGAGGCTGATGGCAAGACCCGCGTCGCCCCAGCCCATCTCCTCGCTCACGAGGGTGCGGACACGGACGCGCTGGAGGGGATCCATTGACATGGTTTCCCGTTCGAGGTCGGCCAGCCCGCTCGCCTTGTGCTTTTCGAAGGCTGTCCAGAGGGGTGACTGCGGGGCGATCACATCGGCGGGATCGTGGAGCTTATCGAGCTCGCGGCCAATCGGCCGCATAACCTCGGCAGCGAACTTGTGAGCGGCGTCGCGAATGTCGCGTTCCTGGTCGGTGAGGCCGACTTCAATATCTCGATGCATCCGTCTGCTCCTTCCCTGAGCGTGGCAAACAGGTTGGAGGCACGGTATTCCAGGGAGATATGACCGAGATCATGCCGGAAAGGATCAAGGCGGGATGTAGGGTGCCAGGGAGGGCCGTGAATCGGTCTGCGTGGAGAAAGAAGGAAGCAGCATGTTCGCACCATCCATCAAAGTCGATTTCGATAAGTTGCAGGGCGAAGAGGAAGCCGAAGAGGCACGCCCTGCCAGGGCAAAGGCCGCTCCGAAGGCCCGCGCCGGCGCAAAGAAAGCCGCCACCACCGAAGCCACGAAGGACAACGGCTAGGGATGCGAGCGCGTCCCGGAGGACTTCGATAATGTCCGTGGCGCCTGTGTCAGACGAGGTTGTGTTCCGACGGCTTGCCCCCCTCGACGCCGGAACACACCTCGAAGAACTGCTTTCGCGGCCGTACGAGTATCGCGGTTGGGAGGATCTCTACCGCGACAAGTGGACCTGGGACCGCGTGGTCAAGGTGACCCATACCCGGGTCAACTGCATCTCGGCCTGTTCGCTCGACGCCTACGTCAAGGACGGCGTCGTGTGGCGCGAAGAGCAGAACGCCACGTACGAGAAGAGCTTCGAGGACGTCCCGGACTTCAACCCGCGCGGGTGCCCCATGGGCTGTGTCTACAGCTCCGTCATGTACGACCCGTCGCGGGTGAAGTACCCCCTCAAGCGAGCCGGTGAGCGCGGTTCGGGGAAGTGGGAACGCATCTCCTGGGACCAGGCACTCACGGAAATCGCCGACCGGTTGCTCGATACCGTGACCGAACACGGGCCCGAGTGCGTCATCTATGACAACGGCACCACCAACCTGGACTTTGGCATCGGCTCGCCCATGGAGGCGCACCTCTTTGGCCAGGGTGTCGGCGCCACGACGATCGACTCCTATGCCGGAGTCGGCGACCTGCCTGTTGGCCTCATCCAGATGTGGGGCCTCTATATGACGGAAGGGACGGCAGACGACTGGTTCCTCTCCGACTACATCCTGATGTGGATCGGGAACCCCTCGTACACGAAGGTGCCGGAAGCCCACTTCATGTGGGAGGCACGCTACCGCGGGGCAAAGGTCGTCTCGATCGCCCCGGACTTCAACGCCTCAACCGTCCATGCTGACCGCTGGCTGAACGTACGCTTCGGTACCGATGCAGCGCTGGCACTCGGCATGGTGAAGGTCATCATCGACGAGAAGTTGTACGACGAGGCGTATATCAAGGAACAGACCGACCTCCCGTTCCTGGTGCGCGACGATACGGGCCACTTCCTGCGCGAAAGCGACGTCTACGAGGGCGGGTCCGACTCGGTGTTTTTCGTCTGGAACTCGATCACGAACCGGAAGGAATCACCTCCCGGCACGTGGGGTTCACGGCGGTCGACGATCGCCCTGTCCGAGAACCTCGACCCGGCCCTCGAGGGTGTGCACAGGATTACCCTGCTCGATGGGCGGCAGGTTCGCTGCCGCACCGTCTTCGAACGGCTCAAGCGGCGGGTGCGAGAGTATCCGCTCGAAAAGGTCGCCGAGATCACGGGCGTCCCGGCCAGGAATATCCAGACCGTCGCCCGGGAGTTCTCAGCCGCAAAGTCGGCCATGATCTACTCCTCCTGGGGCGCCTGCAAGCACTACCACAGCGACCTCTTCCAGCGCGGCATGGCCTACATGTGCGCGCTCACGGGGAACTCGGGCGGCCGGCCCGGGACAGGGATCAAGGTCTCGACCTGGTGGCCACCACCCAACGGGGCGTTGACCGGGAACCCGCTTGGCCAGCCGAGTATCCGGCTCAACACGGATCCCGTTCCGGAACTGCCGATCGACCGGGTAGGTGTGCAGGAGCTCTCGAAGATGACCTTCGAGGGAGGTCGGCACGGGAGTGCGACCCCGCTCATCCCCTGGCTCTATGCCCACGATGAGGAGTGGGCGAAGAGCGCCGCACGCGACGAGTGGAACGACCCGTCGCTCCCACGGCCCGTGAAGGAATACGTGGATGAGGCGCTGAGCAAGGGCTGGCAGCCCATTTCGCCGGCACTGCCAAAACGTCCGCGGTTCCTCTACTTCTCCGGCCCCAACCCGCTGCGTCGTTGGCCAAACCCGAAAGTGCTCCGCGATGGCCTCTGGAAGAACCTCGACACGATTGTGACCCTCGACTTCCGGATGTCCACCTCGGCAATGTGGGCCGACTACGTCCTCCCCGGCTGCGGCTATTACGAGAAGCCAGGGATCAAGTACACCAGCACGTACGTACCGTATGTGGTGGTCGGCGACCGTGCAGTGCCCCCGCTCTATGAGTCGAAACACGAGTGGGACGTCGCGTTCTTGCTGGCGAAGGCGCTCCAGGAACGGGCGCGCGCCCGCGGCATCGGGCCGTACCCGGACCCGCGCGGCATGGGCCACGACCTGGCGAACGTCTACGACCAGATGTCGGCCGACGGCGCCTACACCGAAGGCGAAAAGGGCGAGGAACGCGCCCTCGACTTCATCATGCAGTACTCGGCCATCACCCGGAACAGCGGCCTTGGCGAAGGCGGCTGGGCAAAGGCAGCCGAAAAGGGGATGGTGAAGATCAAGTCGGTCCAGCCATCGGCCCTGGCCGTGATGTTCAACTCCGTCTACAGCGACTACACCGAAGACGAGCCGATGAACTCCTGCGGCTGGTTCGTCAACCGGAAGAACCCGTGGCCAACCGTCACCGGCCGCCAGCAGTTCTACCTGGACCACGACTGGTTCCTCGAGGCCGGCGAAGAACTGCTCGTTCACAAGGAGCCGGTGGCAGCAGGCGGGCAGTACCCCTTGCGGCTCACGGGTGGCCACACGCGCTGGAGCATGCACTCCATCTGGCGGGCCAGCCAGGAGTTGTTGCGGCTGCAACGCGGCGAACCGGTCGGATATATCTCCATCGCCGACGCAAAGGCACGCGGCATCGCCGACAACGACCGCATTCGCGTCTACAACGACGTGGGTGAGTTCGAGGTGTTGGCGAAAGTCTCCCCCGCAGCGCAGCCGGGCACGGTCATCGTCTACCACGCGTGGGAGGGCTTCCAGTTCAAAGATGGCCACACCCAGAACGATGTGGCGGCGAGCCCGATCAAGCCCACGAACCTGGTTGGCAACTACGGCCAGCTCCACTACCGAATGGCGTCGTACACCATGAACCACGTTCCAAAGGAAGCGGCCGTCGAAATCGTTCGGGTGGGACACGGCGATGAGTGAGCTCGTCACCGTCTCCACCCTTGCGAAGAAAGCGAGCGCGCTCGGCCCCTGGTCTACTGGCTGGGGGACGGGCACGACCGTCGCACTCCAACCGTCACCGCTCGATGCCCAGCCTTCGGCGTACGTACAGGAGGCCTGGCGCGAGCGGCCCTATGGAAAGGTCCCCGAAGTCCTGGTCCATTGTGTCCAGGCGTCGGGGGCGATGCTCGTCCGGATGGAGTGGGAGTGCGAATCACCGCGCCACAACATCACCGATAACGACGTCTTCGCCGATGCTTGCGCACTGCTGATGCCGGCCAACGGCCACGCGGCGCCACTCATGACGATGGGCAGCGAGGCTGAGCCGGTAGTCACCTGGCATTGGCGGGCCGGTGCGGAGACGGCCTTCGTGGCCGACGGTGCGGGCGCCGGCACCCTCACCCGTCGCACCAATCACGACCTGGCGGCCACCGCCGAGTGGAAGTCCGGCCGCTGGGCGGTCGTGTTCTCACACCCGGCCGGAACCAATGGCCACACACCCACGCTCAATGCCGGGGGACTGGTGGCATTTGCCGTATGGACAGGCGCCAACCAGGAGCGCGGCGGACTCGCATCGTGCTCACCGGCCTGGAGCCGGATCCAGCCCTCGACGGGAGCGACAGCATGACGAAGAACCACACCGGCCGCCAGGTGGCAATGGTGTTCGACCTCAACAAGTGCCTTGGCTGCCAGTCGTGCACGGTCGCGTGCAAGACGCTCTGGACGCAGGGCGAGGGCATGGAGGCGATGTGGTGGAACATCGTCAACACCATGCCCGGGCGCGGTACGCCACGCGACGCATGGTCGCACGGTGGCGGCTACAAGGACGGCAAGCCGGTGCCAGGCACCTTCCCACCGCTGCGAGAGTGGGGCGAGGCCTGGGACCTGCACCACGAAGAGGTGTTCGCCGAACACGACATGACCATCCCGCTCCACCCCGTTGGGGCAGACGGCAAGAGCCCGGAATGGGGCCCAAACTGGGATGAAGACCAGGGCGGCGGCGAGTACCCGAACTCCTACTTCTTCTACCTGCAGCAGATCTGCATGAACTGCAGCGAGCCGGCCTGCCTGGAGGCGTGCCCGCGAACAGCGATCTACAAGCGCGAGGAGGACGGCATCGTCCTCGTCGACGAAGAACGCTGTCACGGCTACCGGTTCTGTGCGGAGGCGTGCCCCTACAAGCGGATCTACTTCAATGCGCCGCTGGCCAGGGCCCAGAAATGCATCTCGTGCTATCCACGGCTGGAGCAGGGTGTCGCACCCGCATGCGTGCGCCAGTGCCCCGGCCGGGTGAGGCACATCGACTACCTCGACAACGAGGACGGCCACATCCACAAGCTCGTGAACGAGTGGAAGGTCGCCCTGCCGTTGCGGCCGGACTTCGGCGTCAAGCCCAACGTCTACTACGTCCCACCGATTTCACCGACAGCGTTCGATGAAAACGGTGAGTTCGATGAGACAAGAAACCGGATCCCGCTGGAGTACCTGCGGGAGCTCTTCGGGCCGGGCGTGGACGCGGCACTGGCAACGCTCCAGGCGGAGCGCGCGAAGGTCGCCGCCGGCGGGGAGTCAGAGCTGATGGACATCCTCATCTCCCGCAAGTGGGACGACCTGATGGGTCCGTTCACGGTGAACCCGGCGACAATCGAACGTCAGCCGGTTGGATAGCCCCATGAGCCACGCAACCGCATCGGCAAACCAGGCGTTGCGAGCCCGCCGCGAACTGTACGGGCTCCTCGCCGAACTGTTCTCGTTCCCCACCCGCGAGCTTGGCGAGGCGATCAGCCACGGTGCGCTCGCACATTCCATCCATGCCGTCACCCGGGCGCTACCCTACGAGGTTGCATTCGAGCGCGATGGGTTCGAAGTCCACGTCGATCCGGCCGAACTGGAGGCGGAGTACATCCGCCTCTTCGACCTGCCGGGCGGCGGTAAGACGTGCCCGCTCTACACGGGCGTCTACTCGCCCTCGCGCCGCGATGCGATGGAGGAGATCCTCCGGCTGTACCGCCACTTCGGGGTAACGCTGGCCAACCAGGGCCGCGACCTGCCAGACGCGTTGCCAACGGTGCTCGAGTTCCAGCAGTACCTCGTGCTCCGCGAGGCGGCGGCCGACAGCGTTTCCGCCGATCAGGCGCGAGCAGCACAGTTCGACCTGCTCCAGCGGCAGCTCAGGCCATGGGCAGAGGCAACCCGTCCCCGGCTCGAGACGCGCCAGCCCGGGCCGTTCTACGCGGGCGCAGTCCACTTCGCAGGCCAGGCATTCGCCGCCGATGCCACCTACCTCCATGAGCTGGCCGCATCGGACCCGCGGGAGCCGGCGGAGTACCCGGTTCGCGCCTGAGAGACAGCCTCTCCCACGGTCACACAACAGGAAGGCGGCCCCGGAAATGGGCCGCATTCCTTGTTGTGCCACGCAGAGGTTCGTTCAGGCTGCGCCGAGGAGATAGACCATCCCGTTGGCATCCGATGACGCGAGCATGCCCGTCCGGAAACGGTTCTCCGCCCACGACCCGCCCTCCTCGCCAGACATCGATGCACAAACCGCCGGCGACCAGACCGTGACCTCGGCCGAATCAACGAGTTCCCAGAGTGCCTGGATCGGCGCACCGTTGCGCGGGTCCGATGGGATGACCTGTGCGTTGGTCACCGGGATCCCGATCGATTCATCCATATACCATGAGGGGTGCGAGGCGAAGACCGGACCAGTCTCGGGTGTTCCCCAGACGGTGAGTGCCGGGCATTCGAAGGCGCGGGCCACGCGGCGGCGCTCGTCGGCATCGAACATGCCATCGACACTGAGGAGGAAGCCATCGAGCACGCGGCGGGCGTCCTTGGTGGACTTCTTGGCGTCGCGAGTGAGGCGGCCGGCGGCGTCGAGGTCGGCGAAGGCGTAGCCAACGCGTTCTCGCGTTATAGCCTGCACCGTCTTCTCAGCGTCGTTCCCGGAAGACGCGAGAACGAGCGGACCCCCGAAATAGAGTGGAGCGAGGGTAGAGAGGAGCCCCTCCCAGCGGCCAAGGCCGATGAGCGGCATCCAGGGCTTCCCGTGCTGCACCTCGAGAAATGAGCCAAGGCTGATAACGGCTGCGAGGAGCGAGCGGTGTGAGTGCCCGACCGGGCCTGCTCGCCCGGCGATGGTGACAGCGGGCGCGCGCAGGTGCGGCATCGAGAGGCGCTGCGGGCTGAATCCATCGGCGCTGGCGGCAGGCGGAGCCGGCGGCTGCCCGCCCCCCGTGAAGTCACAGTGCCGGCCAGCGGCAAGTGCGCCAAGAAAGGAGAGGACGCTTTCGGCGGTTGGCACACCGGCAGGAATCGCGATCGCCTCCGAACCGGCGCCGAGGCCAGCCGCGCGGCGCCAGACTTCGTCCTTCAGCTCCCCGGCGGTAAGCCGCGTCGAGTCGGCAACGAGTGCGAGAGCAGAAGGGTTTTCGCGCGCGTTGCGTTCGACGCAGAGCTCGACGATGGAGAACGGAGGGATACCGACAACCCGGGTGACTCCGGTGGGCCAATACCAGGACGGTGTGATGGCGATGGTCTTTGGCATGGTTCGTTCCTACGTGCGAAGTGCTTGGTGTGGAGTCCGGCAGGAGAACACTGCGTGTATCAGAACAGGCCCCCGGCGTGAAGTGAAGCCCCGAGAGCGACCGATACGATAGAGAGATAGAGCTCGAACCTGAGAACGCGGTCCATCCGCTTGATGGCGCGACCGATGCGTTCGCGCTCCGCCTGGATCTCTTCTCTGGTCATATCGGGCTTCGAACGCTTCGCCTGGGCCGGGTGCAATACGAATGCCATGGACGACACCGCGGCGAGTGCCAGCAGCCACGTGATGGCGAGCAGCAGGAGCGTGCGTCCGTAGGGATCGGAGAGGCTGAGGCGTGGATCGCCGACTCGTCCGGCGAGATCGGCGTCGCTCGTTCGCAGGACCATGAGCAGCCCGGTGATGCCGATGACGATCAGCGCACCGAGGGCGACCCACCGGTAGCGGCCGCCGGACTTCTTGCAGACGATGCCGACCTGTGAAGGCGGCATCGTCTTCTGGGCGTAGCGGAGGATGAAATCCATGGTGAGTGCGCCGCCCACGTAGGTCGCCCACGCGATGGCGTGGACGGCGCCAATCAGTGTGTCCATTCGTTCTCGCTGCCATCCGCAGGCAGATCAAAGCACCCCGCCCCATTTTAGGGAGGCGCCGAGGAAGGCGATCGTGATCGCGATGACCACGTCCGCGCGGGTGATCCGCTGGACCCAGGTCGCAGCCTGCATCTTGGCACTCTGGGCGGCCGCTACGTGTGCTGCGCCAGCACCCGACCCGAGTTTCCCCTGCAGCCGCGGCCTGAGGATGAACGTGATAATGAAGCCGTTGATGCAGAGGACGCACCAGAGGGCGAACATCGTCCAGACAGTCCGGCCATAATCGTTGGAGAGCTTCATCGAGTCGGTGAAGAAGGGCCAGCTCCACTCCAATCGGCCGAGCTTTTCGAGCCGGAGGATGCCCGTCACAACGATGAGCGCAAGGGAGCCCCAGACGAACCAGAGGAAGCGGTCAGCGGTTTTCTGGCCCATCACCTGTGCCTGGGCGGGCGGGATCGAGCCCTGTGCAGGCCCGAGCACGAACTCCATCGAGATCGCGCCACCGATGTAAACGGCGATACCGATGTCGTGCAGGAAGCCGTAGATGACGTGTAGCCAGACGTCGAGGTTGTACGGCATGGGTTACCTCGGCCCGTAGATGTCCGGCATTCCCGGGTGCCAGTCACGGAAGTGGCTCAGGAGTTGGGCCGGAGCCATGTAGGGTTCGCCACCGGGTGACGCGTGGAAGTGCCGGTAGTAGTCGAGGTCGACGTGGTGCGACTGGCACGAGAACTTGGCACGAACCGGGTTGATGAGGGCCGGGGCGCAGCCGTACTTCTCGACGATGTACTTGACCGTGTCGATGGCGGCCGAGATGACCCAGTCGGGGATGTAGGAACGGGGACTCTCGAGCACCTTCTCGAGCGTCGCCTCATTGTAGGGGCCCTGGGCGCGCTCGCCCCAGTTGTCATCACGCGAGAGCACAGCGCCACGCTCGTAGCGCATGTTCACCACATGTGTCACGAGCGCCTCCGCATTGGGGAACCATGGCGATGGCGTCATGTGCGCTTCGAGGACACCCTTGAGGCCCTGGCAACTCGCCGTGCGCGTCGGGTTCTTCGATGGCTGCCGCTCGAGATGGGAGAATCCGAGGCCCTTTGCAACTTCCGGGTAAGCCCCGAGGATGAGGTCATCGGAGTAGCCACCCATGACCCAGGCGCCAAGGCCGAGAGCCTCGTTCGCCAGCCGGAGATTTTCGACGACGCACGCCGCCTCCGTGGAATGAAGCATGAGGGCGAGTTCATCGAACGTGGGGATGGGGAAACCGACCTCGAGGAAACCCGGGCGGATCCACTGGTCGCAGCCCGCCGGCTTGTCGTTCTCGGGGTCTTGCAGGTAGAACCCGGAGAACTGGTACGACGAGAGCAGGAGGTTGACCCACTCGAGGCCGACATCGCCGACCGGCAGGAACCAGGTGCTCCCCGGGCGGTTCATGTTGTATTGCGGGGCGCCCATGGTGTTCACGTTGTGGGTGCCGGGAGGCGAGGTGAACCAGCCAATATCCGGGCGCTGGCTCGAGATCTTCGTCCGGCCGGAACGGTACCAGTGGAGGATCTTCCAGTAGTCCTGCGGGCCCGAGATCTCGACCGGAGCCATCCGCTCCGGGCCGGGGCGGTACACGAAGACGCCATCGTCGTTGATGATGAAAAGGTCGACTCCCCAGGCGTTGCTGGATCCGGGGACGGTCCGGCCGGCCCAGCGAATGAGGCTGGAGAGGTCCCCCTCGACCGGGATGTCGGCAGTGACAATCCCGTTGGGACCGAGCGCAGCCCAGGCGAGGAGCGCCTCCTCAACCTCGGTGAGACGCACAGGCTCGTGCTGTGATGAATAGGCAAGCGGCCCCTCGCGCTGCCTGACCGACTGGCGCGTGGACCATGCCTGCATCTCCTCTTCGCCCGTTTCGCTGCGATAGCCGAGGCCAAAGCGGCGGGTGCGAATAGTGGAGAGGAGCGAAAAGAGCGATGGACCACCTTCGAAGGCGCGGGCGATCTGCTCCTGCTCCGTGGGAGTGATTGCCAGTGCGGGCTGGCTCGATGGGGTGGTTGTCATGCTTTGGTGACCTCTACGAATACCGCTCGGTCGGCGGGAACTGGCTGCCAGCCGAAGGGGAGATAACGGAGATGGCCATACCGGCTCACGAGGTGGAGCCATTTGACCATGCCGGGTTCGACTTCGTTCGGGCCGCGCCATTCAGCGAACATGTGCGGTTCCCAGCCGTTATAGACGATGACCTGGCCAGGGCGCACGCGCGGGGCGACACGAGCACGGATAAGGTAGTTTCCCCGGTCGTTACTGACACGGACGAGATCGCCATCGGCGATGCCGCGCGCAGTCGCATCGACGGTTCCGAGGATGGCGAGGGGCTCGCCGCGATGCGTACCGGCCAGCGTTTCGTTGCCCATCGAAACCGCGTGGATAGTCCAGCGGGAATGGCCGCTCGTGAGGAGGAGCGGGTAGTCACCGCCCATCTTCGGTGTGTCCTTGTGCACGGGGAGGTCTTCGCCCGCCTGCTGGAACCAGGGATGATCGATGAGAAACTGCGCACGGTGCGTGAGCGTCGGGTACGGGACCATATCCTCCACGTGCCACTCGAAGGCGGTGATGGTCTTGTCGGGCTCGACGTTCGCGGCGAGTGAGAGGCCGGGGGCGAACATGCCGAGCCCCGAGAAGCGGACAGAGCCTTTTTCGCGAAGCGAGCCAAGCGTGCCATCTTCGGGGACGGTGCCGGCTTCGATGCTGTCGCGCAGCCACTCGTCGAGAACGGCTTCTTCGTCATCGTAAGCGCCATTGAGGGTGAACGCGTCCGCAAGGCCCTCGAGGCGGCGAGGCTGGCGGCGGCCGTCGAGAAACTCGTTGACACCGGCGACCTCGGCACGTTCCTCGATCTTCTTCGAGAGCGCCTTGAAGATCTCCCACTCGGTCTTTGCTTCACCCTGCGGGGGGACAGCCTGGTCGCTGAAGCCGATGCGGAACGAGTGGGTGATGGCGTACTGCAGGTTCACTCGCTCGTATTGCATGGCAGCCGGCAGGACGAGGTCGGCCTGGAGTGCCGTCGCGCTCATCCGGTTGTCGACAACGATGACCTTCTCCAGCTTTGGCCAGAGGTTCTGGAGGAGCGTATCGCTGCCGCCTCGCTGGCGGCGGACCGGGTTCGTCGCGACGATAAACAGGACTTGCGGGTCGGTGCTGGGGCCCGGCTTCACGAGACCGCCCCACCAACCACGGCGGACAGCATCGTTGACGTAGTCCTCGAAGGGCTGGGTCATCGCTGGATCGCTCCACTCCTTGCGATTCCAGGTGTCCTTGTAGCCGCAGTGGTAGAAGTGGAAGAACGCAGGTGGGCTGGCCGTGCCAGCGACGACGCCACGAAGCAGGAGTTCGTTGCCAAGCATCTCGTCCGAGGCTTCAGGGTCCTGCTTCTCGAGGGCGCCAAGTGCGGCTTCGATGCCTTCCATGATGCGGATGGTCTCGGCAACACCACGCTTCTGCTTCATCCCGTAGAGCATGTAGCCATCGAAGCCAGCGAGGGCGAGCCCCTGGATGCCGGTGCCCGGGCGGCCCCAGTTCCCCGTGAGGGCGAGGAGCAGGCACATCGCCCGCTCCATGAGGTCGCCATGGTAGTACTTCGGGGCGTTGAAACCCTCGATGATCTTCGTGCGGCGCTTCGCGGCCTCGCGGGCGAGGTTCCGAATCACGCCAGGGTTGACGCCGCAGACCGGGCTCGCCAGCTCGGGAGTGTACTGCTGCAACTGCTCGCGCAGGAGCTCGATAACCGGTGTTACCTCTGCCTGTGTGCCATCAGCGAGGGTCACGTTGAACCGGCCACCAAGGGCAGGGGAAGCTCCTTCGAGTGAAAGCGTGCCGCGGGGCGCCTCGACAGGCCCGCCGGTGCCATCGTCCCACCAGTAGAACTGGTCCTCGCGGCCACCCGCCTCCATGTCGCTGGCACGGAGAAAGCGGCGCGATTGGGTGAAGGCAAGGAGCGAGAGGTCCGTCTGCGTGGCAACGAACTCGTAGTTGGCGAGCCCCTCTTCGAGGATGACCTGGCACATCGCCAGGGCAAACGCCGCATCCGTCGCCGGTTTGATTGGCACGAACTGGTCGGATATCACGCACGAGGCGCTGTAGTCGGGCGCGATAGCCACGACTTTGCTGCCGTGGTAGCGAGCTTCCGTGATGAAGTGCGCGTAGGGGATGGAAGTGTACGCGGGGTTCGAATGCCAGATGAGGATGAGCTCACTGTGGAACGTATCGTCCACGGTGCTGGCGCAGGAGAACTTCCCGAACGTGATGTGATGGCCGGCAGGGAAATCGTTGATGAGACCGTTCGCATCGAGCGTGACAGCTCCGAGAAGGCCGGCGAAGCGGAGGTAGGGCGCCTGGGTGAGCAGGCCACCCTCGACCGTTTCCTCGAAAACGATGGATTCGGGGCCCTCGCAGTCGATCGCCTCGATGATTGCGTCAGCAGCTTCCTCGAGAGCCTCATCCCACGTGATCTGTTCCCACTGGCCCGAGCCGCGTTCGCCGATGCGCCGCATCGGGTGGCGGAGCCGGTCGGGAGCGCTGAGCTGCTGGCTCCACGCGCTCCCCTTCTGGCAGCTCATCGGGTTCATATCGGGGACTTCGGGATCGACCTGCTCGAAGATGGCGGCCGGCTCTTCGAAGAGAACCTGGCCATCGGCCGAGAAGACGCGATACGGACACGTGGCCAGGCAGTTCAGGCAGTGCGTTCCGAAGGTTGCCCGTTTCCAGCTCCAGCGCTGGCGGTAGCGATCGGAGGTATTCGAAGAGACGGTCCCGGTCGTCATGAAATGGTCGCTTCCTGGCTCAGGCCTGGGCCTGACGCATATACGCGATATCAGCGGCAACGAACGATGCGGCAGTTCGCGTCGCCCAGTCCCAGAAGGGCATCGGGTTCGCAGCGGCAACCGCTGCGGCCACCTCGGGGAGCCAGCGCCCCACTTCGCGTTCGGCGAAATCGAGCTGGGCACGCCGGAACGACGCCTGCAGGCGGGGAGACGGCGACGCCGCCTCCTTGTAGGTGAGGAACTTCATGAACTCGAGTTCCGTCGCGAGGTGGTCGGGTGGGCGCGGGTCTTCGGCCGAGGCACGAAGACCGAAGTACTCGTAGAAGCGCACCACGTCTTCGAGCTTCTTCATCCGGTCGCCGCCGCCATAGCAGCCACCGAAGAGCGGGACCTCGGGGCCGCCAATACCGGAGCCAACCTCGAAGAGCCGGAGGTATTCGGCTTCGAACTCGTCGCGGCTCGTCTCCGGGGAGACCTGTGTCGCGCCGTAGTCGAACTCATAGGGAAGGAGGGCGGCATCGCGAGCGAGTTGCCGGGGCCACTCCCCGGCAACGGCTGCGTCGTAGCTGTCCTGGTTGGGAGAGCCGAAGAGGCGGGCGAGTTCCTGGTAGACGCCGAGGCGCGACGTGATCGGGCTATCCGCGACCTCGACGTCGGACGAGGCTTCACCATCCATCTTGAGGCCGGCGAGTGAGTAAACGAACATTGGCTTTTCCTCCTAATCGGCGGTCGGCGTGAGCTCTGCCGGGTCACGCGTGAACGGCCCAAGGAGCTCCTGCCACTTGTAGGCAATGAGCGTCTTGAGGAGCTCCGATGAACCGCCTTCGCGAACCTTGTCCATCTCACCCTTGAGCGTACCAAGGGCATCGTGAACTTCTGGGCCAAAGAGCGACTCGAGGTATTCCGGCGGAATGCGCGGGGTTTCGGTGTCGATGCTCATATCGTCGTTGAGGCGGGCGGGCGACAGCGGGGGAACGTAGTAGACGTTGGGCTTGGTGCCCGCTTCGGCGTGGAGCGGGAGAGCAACCTTCCACTCCTTGACGAGCTTGTTGACCGGGGTGTCGACCTCATCGAGCCAGCCGACGAAGACTGCGCGGCCAGGGCACTGGCGGACGCAGGCGGGGGCAACACCGGCCTCGATGCGCGGGAAGCAGCCGATGCAATGCTGGGCCACGTGGCGCTCGTAGTTGAAGGAGATCTTCTTGTACGGGCAGGCTTCCATGCAGAAGCGGTCGCCCATGCAGATCTCTTCATCGCGGAGGACGAGCCCATCAGAGGTCTTGCTGAGCGCTCCCGTTGCGCAGGCGCTGAGGCAGACGGGGTTAGTGCAGTGGTTGCACTGGCGCGGCATGTAGAAGTAGTAGGAGTTCGGCCATTCGCCAGCACCCTGGTCTTCGTCCCAGTTCATTGCCCAGCGGTTTTCGCGCGGGGCCTGCGGCTCGAGGTGGGCCTTTCCGGCAGTTCCGCCGTAGAACACCTCGTAGTAGTTGTAATCGAAGCCGCCACCGAACTCCTCGCGGGTCGGCAGGTGGCCCGGGCGAGGCTTGCCGGTCTCGGGGTCGATGCCCCCGCCCATCTCTTCCCAACCCTTCGGCGTACCCTGGCCAGGCATGGTGTTGACGGACATCCACCACTGGTGCTTCTCGCCGTCTTCGCGCGTCCAGAGGACTTTACAGGCGACCGAGCACGTCTGGCAGCCGATGCACTTGTTGAGGTCGTAGACCCAGGCGAGCTGGCGGTTTCCGTTATCGGTCATCTCTAGTTTCCTCCCCCGTTCTCGATCGCGACCCATTTCTGGCTGACTGCGCCGAGGCCGGCGCGTTCGCCCGATGAGCCGTTCCATACTGCGAAGCCGATCTGGCCGAGCTGAGCAGCGGAGGCCGGGCCCCGGAGTACCACGCTCCAGCGGCCATCGGCCAGGCTGGCCTGGGCGCCGAGTTCGGCACCAGTCTTACGGACAACGCCGGGCCCGCGTGATACGAGGTCGAGCGGGGCATCGCGCCCCTGCTCCCAGAACCAGATGCCGACAGCATCGTCGTGGCTGCCCAGCGTCTCCACGGCACTACCCGAGCTGGCGGGGAAGATCACACCCGCGGCATCCTGGAACTCGCCGTTGGGCTTTTCATCGTCGGCCCATTCGAGGCGGACGAAGAGGTCATCGCCGGCTTTCGCTGCCGCCACCGATACCGAGGGGGTGGTCCCGTACTTGCGGCTCTGCCACGCCTCACCAATGTAGGCCGTCGGCTGCTTTGCGAGGTCGACGGGCGCGAGGCTGACGACCTCGGACGGGACGTTGCTCCAGGCAGAGGAGGCGGGATTCGCCAGCTCGCCGTGCGCGTTGGATTGGGTTGCGACTTTCATGTTTACTCCTCGCTGGCCTTTTCGAAATCGCAGGGCACCCAGCGGTCGGCCGGGACTGGCTGCCATTCGGCGCCCAGGTGGCTGAGATGGCCGTAGCCGCCGGCGAACCCGATCCACTTGACCATTCCGGGTTCGATTTCGTTGGCTCCGCTCCAGTCCTTGTACTGGAAGCCGGCCCACCCGTTGTAAGAGACGAGCTGGCCGCGCTTCACGGTTGGCGAGATACGGGCTCGTACCTTGAACGAACTGAGATCGTTGAAGACGCGGATCAGGTCATCATCCTTGACGCCGCGCTCGGCCGCGTCATCGGGGTTGACGACAACGTCGGGCTCGCCCCGGTGGGTGCCGAGGATGACCCAGTTCGCCTGGTTCATGGTGTGAATGGACCAGCGGTTGTGGCCCGAGGTCATGCCAAGCGGATAATCGCCGCCAGCCTTCGGATTGGGCTTGTAGGTCGGCAGCGCCTCGCCGGCTTCGATGAACCAGGGATGGTCGATGTAGAACTGGGCGCGGCGGGCATACGTTGGGAACGGCATCCCCCGCTCGGTATGGTCACGGAACGGAACGTGGACTTCGTTCGGCTTGATTGGAGACGCCTGGGCAAGTGCCATCGGCGAGAGACCCCAGTCGATGAAGCGGACGTGGCCCTTTTCGCGGAGGGTGCGGAGGTTGGTGCCCATCGGCAGCGTACCTGCGAGGGCAGAGTCGCGGATCTGCTCGTCGGCAAGGCGTTCCTCATCGAGGAGGAAACCGTTCATCGAGTACTTGCCGGGGAGTTCAGCGTAGCGGCGGGTATTGCCCCGCGTGTCGCTGTAGTCAGTCAGCCCGCGGGCGGCAGCGCGCTCGGCGATCTTCGTCGCGAGGGCGTGGTAGATCTGCCACTCGTTCTTGGCCTCGCCAGCCGGCTCCGCAGCCTTGTCGCTGAACGTCAGGTTGAGGAGGTGCGGCGTCGGGATGTGGAAGCCGATCTTCTCGTAGTGTTGGGCCGCGGGGAGGACATAGTCGGCATGGAGGGCCGTCTGGCTCATGCGGAAGTCGATCGTGACGATCGTGGTGAGCTTGGGCCAGAGGGTTTCGAGCAGTGCAGCCTTGCCACCACGGGTGCGGCGAAGCATGTTGCCGCCGCATTCGATGAGGACGCGAGGCTCCTCCTCGGGGCGGGGGTGATCCATGCCATCCCACCAGCCCTTTTCGATGGCCTCGTTGAAGTACTCGTCGAAGGTCCGCGGGAGCGACGTGTCGCCCCAGCCTTCCTTGTTCCACCGCTCCTTGTAGCCGCCCTGCCAGTACCACCAGAAGGCCGGCGGTGCAGAGGTACCATCGGTGGGCTCGCTGTCTTCCTGGCCAGCCCGGAAGCGGGAGCGCTGCATCTTCGACGACATCTGGCCGAGCGTCTTGACCGCGATCTCGGTCGTCATCGTCGGGTCCATCTGCTTCATCTGGGCGATGGCTGCGTCGCGGCCAGAAAGCACGATTTCCGTGTTGGCGGCGCCGGGGCCGGGCTTGTTCACCGCGATAAACGCCCCATCGTGCATGCCAGATGCCCAGCAGCGGATGCCAGTGCCCTTCTTGCCCCAGTTCCCGCTAACGGCAAGGACGAGCGCCTGGGCACGCTCCATGAGATCGCCGTGGTAGAACTTGCAGGCGTTGTAGCCAAGCATGATGTTCGTTCGCTTGGTGGCAACCTTGCGCGCGATCATCCGGACGACCTCGGGGTTGACGCCGGTGATCTCCTGCTGCTTCTCGGGCGTGAACTTCTCGTTGAGTTGCTGACGGAGGATGTCGCAGGCAGGGCGAACCGTGACGGTCGAGCCATCGGCGAGGGTGACGTCGTAGGTCCCCTCGAGGGCGATATCACTGCCGTTGAGGAAGATGTGCCCGCGGTCGGCGAGCTTGAGGCCCTTACCGGCGACCCACTGGTACATCTGGTCCTCGCGGCCGTGACCTTCGACATCGATCTGGCGGAGGTAGCGCCACGTGTCGGTGCGGACGAGGAAGCCGAGGTCAGTCTGTTCGCGAATGAACTTCCAGTTGGCGATGTTCTCTTCGAACATCACCTGCACCATGGCCAGGCCAAACGCCGGGTCACTCGCGCCATTAATAGGAACCTGGATATCGGCGTGGAGGTGCGAGGGGTTCACATCGGGAGAGATGTTGATGACCTCGGCGCCGTTGTAGCGCGCTTCGGCAATGAAGTGATAGAAGGGGATGCGCGTGTAGATCGGGTTCATGTGCCAGATGAGCACGATCTCGGAGTTGAACCAGTCATCGGCGGATGAGACAGGGCTGAAGCGGCCGAACGTCTCGTAGAGGCCGATGGAGAAGTCGTTGATAGACCCGTTGAGGTCCAGCCCGTGGCCGCCGATGACGCTGAAGAACTTGTTGGTGGGGATGACGGTGGCCATCTCCGGGGTGCCTTCGTGGACGATGCTCTGGGGCCCCTGTTCCTGGATCGCATCGATCATGCGGTCGGCGATCTCCTCGAGCGCCTGGTCCCAGGAAACACGATTCCACTTACCCTCGCCGCGCTCACCTACCCTCTTGAGGGGGTAGAGCAAGCGGTCGGGCCCGTAGAGGGATTGGCTCCACGAGGCGCCTTTCTGGCATCCCATTGGGTTGAAGTCGGGGACCCCCTCTTCGATTGTCCCGAAGGTGCCCGACTGCTCTTCGCGGAAGACCATTCCGTCTTTCACGTAGACGCGCATCGGGCAGTTGCCCGGGTAGCAATCGACGCAATGGGTGCCCCAGTAGACCGCGTCCCACGTCCACTTCTTGCGATAGAGGTCGCGGGACCCCGAGTAGACTGCTTCGCCTTCTGGTGTCACTTGCATGTGCCGGATGGTGGCAGCAGGCCCCGTGTGGATCATATGACGGTGGTCATAAGCCCGAAAACGGCATCGATAATTGGACGGCCTGTGCTGCCGAAAATGAAAACGGGCCGGGATTTCTCCCGGCCCGTTGAAGGACCCCACCCTGAAAACAGCTGGTGCTAGACCGGTTCGACGGCGACACGCGTCCCGCGCATCACGGGACACGGCTGCCATTCCGTGACCCAGTACTTGAGGTGGCCGTAGCCGCCAGCAAGATGAAGCCACTTGATCATGCCCGGCTCTGCGTCGTTCGGGCCCGCCCAGTTCGGGAACTGGAAGGTATCGAAGCCGTTATACATGACAACCTGGCCGGGCTGGGCGCTCGGTGATATGAGTGCCATGACCTGGAACTCGCCCTGGTCGTTATGGACACGCACCATCTGTCCGTCGCTCACCCCGATGCGAGCTGCATCGGATGTGTTGATGACCATATGGGGCTCACCCCGGTGTGTTTCGAGCATCATCTGGGTGGCGGTGTTGAGGGAGTGGATGCTCCAGCGGTTGTGCCCGCTCGTGATCTGGAAGGGATAGTTGCCACCGAATGCCGGGGCATCCTTGTGAGTCGGGAGGTGCTCATCCGCCTCGATAAACCACTCATGCTCGATGAGGAACTGGGCCCGGCGGGCGAGCGTCGGATAGGGTTCGCCGTCTTCGACATGTTTGCGGAAGGGGACAAACGTTTCATCAGGCTGCGGATCTGTCGCCTGGGCCACGATGCGTGGCCCGATCCCTGTACCGACCCAGCGGTAGTAGCCCTTCTCGCGCACGTCAGAGAGGCTCGCCTCGGGCGGCAGCGCACCGGTGAGCGCACTATCGCGGAGCATCTCATCGGCGAGCACTTCCTCAGTCATGAAGGCGCCGTTTCGGGTGTAAAGGTCGTGCGCGTTGGCGGGGTCATGCTCAACGCCCCGTGCATCCTTGAACGGCTTGAAACCGCGGGCGCGCGCCCGCTCCTGGAGCTTCACAGCGAGGCGGCGGAACGCTTCCCACTCGTCGACGGCCTCGCCGGGCGGGTCGACCGCCTTGTCGCAGAAGGTGAGATTCATCGTGTGGGTACTGGGGATGCCGAAGCCGATCTTCTCATATTGCTGGGCGCACGGGAGGACGAAGTCGGAGTAGAGAGCAGTGGCGCTCATGCGGACTTCGAAGGTGACGACCATCTTGAGCATGGGCCAGAGGTTTTCGAGGAGCATCTTGCCGCCCCCGCGGGTCCGGCGGATGACGTTACCACCCATCTCGATGAGAACGCGGGTGGGGTGCTCCTTGCGGGGGTAGTCATTCCCCGCCCACCAGCCTTTTTCGAAGGCTTCCTGGAAGTACTCGTCGAACGGCCGCTTCATCCCGGGATCGCTCCACTCCTTGCGGTTCCACGCTTCACGGTAGCCAGCATGGTGGTACCACCAGAAGAGCGGGGGCAGGAGCCCACCCGATGAGGACTTGGATTGTTCGATGGAGATGAGCGCAGGCGTAAGCGAGGGATCGGCCTGCATCATCGCGTTCATCAGCATCTCGCGCATCTGGAGGAGGCCAGCGACCTCCTCGGGGCCGCGCTTGGTCTTCATGTGGATGGTGCCGGAGCCGTCGAGCAGACCGGCGGTCCAGGCGCGCACGCCAGTGCCGTGCTTGCCCCAGTTCCCGGTGAGTCCCAGGAGGAGGAGTTGCGCGCGCTCCATGAGGTCACCGTGATAGTGCTTGCCGGCGCCACCCAGGGAGCCAAGGATGTTCGTCCGCTTTCGGGCAATCTTCCGGGCAAGGTCGCGGATCGTGCTTGCGTGGACGCCCGTGATCTCCTGGGCGCGCTCGGGTGTGTACTCCTCGAGACGTTCACGGATGAGGGCGAAGACGGTCGTCAGGTTGATCGGCCCGTTGAGCCCCTGGACGGTGTACGTGCCTTCGAGCGCCGGCTCTACGTCGCCCCAGAAAAGGGTGGCGCGCGGGGCTTTCACGGCCTGGTTCGTCTTCGTATCCCACGCGTAAAACTGCTCGGCACTGCCCCCGGCGACGAGGTCGGATTCGCGCAGATAGCGCTTCGTTTCCGGGTTCACGAGGAGTGGCAGGTCAGTCTGGGTCCGGGCGAAGTCTTCGTGGATGAGACCTTCATCGATGACGACCTTTGACATTGCCAGTGCAAGGGCAGCATCGCTGCCAATACGCACGGGAACGTGCAGGTCCGCATGGATGGTGGAAGGGGAGAAGTCGGGAGCAATGGTGACGACTTCGCAGCCCCGGTAGCGTGCCTCGTTGACGAAGTGGACGTGGGGGATGCGGGTATAGTTCGGGTTCCCAAACCAGATGATGAAGATCTCGGAATGGAACCAGTCGGCAACTTCGCTGACGGGATCGAAGGTGCCATAGGTCAGGTAGTAGCCGGGCGCGAAGTCGTTCATCTCCGCGTTTACATCGGTGGTGATGCCACCGACCATGCTGAGGAAGCGGCCGCGCGCGGCGAGAGCAGCCGGGGGCGTGTTGCAGCCCGACGGCGCAATGATGGACTCCCCGCCCACTTCCTCGACTGCATCGAGGACGGCGTCGGCGATTTCCGTGGCCGCCTGGTCCCAGGTGACGCGCTCCCAGCGGCCGGAGCCACGCTCACCAACGCGCTTGAGGGGGTAGAGAACACGCTCACTGCCTTCATTCATGCGCTGCCAGCCGGCGCCCTTCTGACAACCCATCGGGTTCATATCGGGGACGCCGTCCTGGATGACCGGGAAGACGGCCGCTGGTTCCTCGCGGACGATCTTGCCGTTCTTGAGGTAGACGCGAAGCGGGCAGTTGCCGGGATAGCAGTCGATGCAGTGCGAGGCCCAGCGGACCTCATCCCAGTCCCAGCGGTCGCGGTACCTGTCGCCGTCAGTATCCGCCTGGCGGGTCGCTGGTTTGGCAGGAGCTGTCATTGGTGGCCTCCGGAGATGCAGCGGTGGTGGGTAAAACGGCAGCCTCCGAGGGCCGGGCGGCTCCGGAGAAGCCGATGGATGCGCGGGAAGCTTCGCGATTGCAGCGGCGCATGGGGTATGACGACGGTCATAGGCGGTGGCGGCGGCCAGAGCCACCGCCACCGCAGGGGTTCAGGCGTTTTCGTCGGCGGCGCGGCCCTGGTAGGTCGGGTCGGACGGGTCAATCCAGGCGTTGACGATGAGATGGGCGGTGTTGAACGGCGCGGCCTCTCGGGGATGGTAGTAGTTCCACGCGAGGGTGTTGGTGATCGCAACGTGAGAATAGGCGCGGCCTGCTCCGTAGGCTTTGAGCAGGAGCTTCTCAGCGTCGTGGGTAAGTTCGCGGCGCTTCGCCTGGTCGAGCTCGGCGCCGAGCTTCGTGAGGACGGCATCGAGGGCATCGATCTTGAGTCCAAACGTCTGCTTGGCCTGGGGTGAATCAGACTTGTAGTTGGCGATCAGGAAGCTGGCAGGTTCCGGGTCGAGGATATCGGTGTCCCAGCCATACCAGATGGCGGCATTCCCGTTGCCGTACTTCTGCTGGACGATCTTCGAAGTAATCGTGGCATAGGGCTCGACTTTCGCCTTGAACTGGGTGACACCAAGGTTCTTGTTGAGCATGGCGACCAGGATGGAGGCTGCCTGGTAGCTGCCTTCGAAGATGTCGGGGATATCGAGGGTTACCTCGCCAAGAGCGGGACCGCCGCCCGCTGCCCACATCTTGCGGGCCTCGTTGTTCTCGGTGTCACGGTTCTCGAGATAGCCGGGGTAGTTGATGAGTTCCTTTTCGCTCAGGGCGAAGCTGCCGTGCTGGGGCGGAACGCTGCCGGAAACGGCTCCCCGCCCACCATGGAACTGCTGGATCAGCTGGCGCCGGTCGTACCCGCGGAAGATGGCGCCCAGGAGGTTCTCGTTATTCCACGGGGCGCTGCCGATGTAGTAGCTGCCAGCGATGATGGGGTTCGCGGAGAAGTTCGGAATGTCCTGGATCTTCCCCGAGTAGCGGCTCTTGAGCTCGTTCAACACCTGCGTGGTCGATGGGCCGTGGACGTCAATCTGCTTCTGTTCCCACGCAGCCTGGCGAGCAGCCTCATCGGTGAAGAGGGGTACATAGTTCACCCCATTGAAGTTGGTCTTGCCCGAGAACTTGTCGAACTTCTTGAATTTGAGCCGGCCCTCGGGCGAGAACTCGGTGAGGACGTATGGCCCGGTGCCGATGATGAGCTTTTCGTTGAACTGGGCGTAGTCCTTCTCGAACTGCTTGACGGCCTCCGGCGCCTGGATACCCTCGAATGGCTGGGCCAGGAGGTTGAAGAAGAGCGGCGACGGCGTCTTGAGCTTGATCGTCACAGTGCTCGCATCAGTCGCGGTGACGCTGTCGACGTTGGCGTAGTAAGGCTGGCGATAGAAGTTCGGGTCCGGTGTCCCATCCTGCAACTTGCCGTCGCGGTTGCGTTCGATGTGGAACTTGATGTCCTCAACCGTGGCGGCGCGGCCGTTGACCGGGGGCTTGTTGTGGAAGAAGGTGTTCGGCCGGAGCTTGAGAACGATGGTCTGGCCGTCAGGCTGCTCCCACTTCTCGGCGAGCCCGCCACCAATCTTGCCTTCCTTGTAGTTGTCCCACTGGACGATGCGCTGCATGGTGAGGCCGACGATGTCGCCGACCGGGGTGAAGCGGCTGCGGCTGGCATCGAAGCTATCGTAGGTGGCGTTGGTGCTGCTGGAGCGATAGGTGCCGCCGGCCTTCGCCGCCGGGGTCGCCGCGGCGGTCTTCGAGGCTGCTGGCGAACCGGCCGCCGTCGCAGAGCTGCCAGTCGTGGCCGCCCTGGTTGGTGTCGATGTCGAATCGTCGCCACCGCAGCCAACAATGCCCGCAGCCGCGAGCCCAACACCGGCAGTCGCTGCTCCACCGATCAGGCGGCGGCGATTGAACCGGTTAACCCAGTAGTTGCTCCGCTCAAATTGCAGTTGTCCCATGGAATTCCCCCCAAGATCGCCGGGCACAGCAGCCCGGCGTTGGCGGCATCCTACGGAGTGGTTTCGCTTTCGGGACTATGACAGCCGTCATGTCCGGGGCAGCAGGAATTTACAATGTACCCTTCATAATTCGCGCGGCAGCCAGGTCGGGAATCGCGAGCCGGGGTGCAGGCTCAGGGAGCAGGGTCCATCAGGTCCTTGAAACCGCTGGGGGCGTGCGGGCCCATGACGATGATCTCGAAGATGCCGATCCCCTCACGGTTGCCGGCCGTCACCTTCGAGACCGTCTGGACGTGGAGGTGCTGCAGGGCGCTTTCGGCAGCCGTGGTGTATTCGTCGCCATCGACTTCGTTGGGGCCAACCCACATGCCATGCCCCCACTTGGGGTGGCCATAGCCGATGCCCTGCATGAGGAAGTGGTAGAGGGGTTGAAAGCGGATCTCGAGAGGTTCACTACCCGATCTCGGTGCCATCGTGATCGTTGAGCCACCGGCTATCCAGCGAGTGCCGGATTGGAACTTGAGATGGTAGGCGACCTCGCAGTCAGTCTCCGTGGCGTTGGGGAAGGGGGTAAGGATCACGCCCGACTCGTGCCAGCGCCGGCCGTCGGCATTCTCGGAAACGGTGTAGAGGCTGCAGAGGTCTTCAAAGTTGAGCGGCGCCCAGTTCCAGTAGAACTGGGGAATTGCCTGGGGAGGCGCACCACGAGGGTCGCGGCCACCGACATTACGAATGCCCCATGAATGGTCACGCGAGCCCCACCAGTTGTTCGGAGTGACCTCAAAGGTGCGGCCATCGAAGCTGATCTTCCCGGTCCAGGCTCCGTGCTGGGTCATCCGGGTGTAGTCCATCGTCATGAAGCCGGTCATATCGCGGAGGAAGTGGGGCTCCTCAACGGGGAGAGAGCGGGCTTCGAAGACGAGGTCGGCGGTCACGCCGTAGTCGTTGGGGGCGACGGTGACGCGGAGCTTCTTCAGGGGTTCGAGGACTTCAACCTTGATGGGGCCAGCCTCGGAAGCAAGGCGGTCGTGGCCAAGCAGGCGCGAGGCGCGGACGTTCCTCTGCTTGCCGTTGTGGACAACGGAAAACGCTGCATCGAAGACGCCCATGTTCGGGTAGGCGCCCATGGCCACCGCGAAGTACACCTCCCCATCGCGCTGGTACCCATTGAAGAAGTAGCGGTCGTAGAAATTACGGTCGCTCGTGAATACGCGGTCGAAGGTATAGGGGGTCTGGTGGACGAGAAAGTCATCAGCGGGAGTGAGCACGTCGTGGCCTCGGGGGGAGGTGGATAGTTGGGCGAGGGTACGCGATTGGGCGCAGGGGCGAAAGGGCGAAGCGGACTCCATTGACGTCAACCCCCGTAGGGATACGCTCGTAGGCATACCCTTTCGAAATGGCAGGGATCGGGAATGGCAGTACGCGGTTATATTCTCGTGCGGACCGAGGCAGGGAAGGACCAGGTGGTGGCGGCGTGCATGAGAGACGTCGAGCATCCGGGGGCACGGGTGCTCCATTGCGATGCTGTGGTCGGGCCGTACGATGTGGTGATTGAGCTCGAGGCAGACAACCTGGAGGTCCTCGGCGAAGCGCTTGGGAGGACAATCCAGACAGTGCCGGGCGTGGCAGCAACAACCACCTGCCTCGTCATCAACCTGCCCGGTTGAGATTGCCAGCTGACTCTTGCCGGCTCAGCCCGGGTCGTGACTCCTCGCCGAACCGCCGTGGCCAATAGCACTCGCTGATTCAGGCTTCGTCGTAGCCGAGCGCCTCGATGTGTTCGATGAGCGGCGCGTCGTACTGGGCGAGCGCGGGGTTTTCACCACCACGGTGAAAGGGCGCAACGAAGATACCGGGCTTCATGTGGCGAACACACCGAGCCACCGCGGATTCTCGATGGAATTTCCGGTTGAGTGGTCCTGGATGCAGCCAGGTGCAGACGCATTCTGCGGGGCTCCGTTGGCCCGCGAGAGACCGGGCCGCCGGGATGCCGTGAACTCCCATAGAGCCCGCCTCCGGGAACAACGTCCCAATCTCGCGGGGTCATCATCATCGAAGCCCTTGGTTTCTTGGTAATTCCCCGCGCAAAATCGCGGCATGCGAACGACATTGGCTGGAGAGGGTCGGCCGTGGGCCGAGATTGCGGACGAGATGAGCGGGATGCGCGGGCACGACCTCGACTGGCGGCATGGCCGGCACGGCGCGTACGTCTGGTACGCGGCCGATGAACTCGAACAGGTGCTGTCCGGCGCCTACACGATGTTCATGGTGGAGAACGGGCTCGGGCTGCGCGTCTTCCCGAGCATCGAGCGCATGGAGCGGGAGGTCCTCGAGTGCGTGCAGGGCCTGTTGCGCGCACCCGGCGACGCTGCCGGCATCTTCACCTCAGGCGGGACGGAGAGCATCTTCCTTGCCGTCTACGCCGCGCGCGAATGGGCCCGGGCAACGAGGACGGTCGCCGGCATCCCGGAGATCGTGGCGCCATACTCGGCACACCCGGCAGTCTCGAAAGCCGCACACCTGCTGGGGATGCGAGTCAGACGTGTTCCGGTCGCCCCGGACTTTCGAGCGGATACGACGGCGTTGGAGGCGGCCATCGGCCCCAACACGGTGATGCTCTATGCCTCGGCGCCAACCTATTCGCTCGGGCTCATCGATCCGGTGGGCGCCATCGGCGAACTGGCCCGGCGGCATGTCCTCTGGCTACACGTCGACGCGTGCGTGGGCGGCATCCTCGCACCGGCGGTTCGCCAGGCCGGGTACACCGTCGACTCATTCGACTTCGCGAACGACGGGGTTTCATCGATCTCAGCGGATCTGCACAAGTCAGGATATGCGGCGAAGCCAGCCTCGACGCTGACGTTCCGAACGGCCGAAATGCGCGAATTCGCGCACTACCAGATGAACGAGTGGCCAAGCGGCGGCTACAGCACCTATACGTTCACCGGATCACGCCCGGGTGGAGCGATCGCAGCAGCCTGGGCCGCGTTCCAATACCTGGGCGAGAGCGGCTACCGCGAGATCGCCGCGTCATCGATGCGTGCGAAGGAGGCGATCGCCCGGGGCGTGGAGTCGATGGGCGCCACGCTCTTCGGGGCGCCGCAGCTCTGGGCGTTCGCGTTCGGATTCGAAGGCGTGAGCATGGGCCGCGTTGCGGGGGCGATGTGGAAGCGTGGCTGGCTCTGCGCGCGAACGACGCAGCCCGACGGCATTCACGTGATGTGCACGCCCGTGCATGAACCCGCCGCGGAAGCGTATCTCGAGGCACTGCGCGAGAGCCTCGCCGAGGTCCGGGCATCAGGCGGCGGGGAGGCGGGCCCGGCGCGGTATAGCTAAGCGCGAGGCAACCAATCAGCCATCGGCGGGCTCCGATGCCGGGCGCGCCAGCGGGGTCCTTACGGCCCGCACCGGGCGCACGGCAGACGAGGCCGGGGTGGCTCCTGGCGCCGCTACAGCCGGGTAATCCGGCCAGAAGCGGGCGCCGGTTTCAATCGCGACAAGGATGGCGAGAAAGAGGTACAGGTACGGCTCGTCGAAGAGGCGTCCTTCGCTCTGGCTGTGCAGGACGATGCCGAGAAGCGCCGCACCAACCCAGGCGAGGGCCAGCCGCAGATGAGGTGCGCGGCGGGCACGCGCGTAGCAGTGGATGATCGTGGCGGAGATGCGAATGCAGATGAATGCGAACATGGCGAGACCGACGATGCCCCACTCGGCCATGATCGAGACGATGGAGGTGTGTGAGAGGGTGACTTCGGCCCAGTAGGGCACGAGCGACCGGTACGACGTGATGAGGGCGTGCTGGTAATTGCCAGTGCCGACGCCGATCAGCGGGTTATCGAGGAACATGTGCCAGCCAACGTTGATCAGGAACTCACGCTGGCCAAGAGCGGTGAGTGGGCTCGCGAGGGTGGCCACGCGCTGTGCGTTCTGGCCGCCCTGCACGAGAAGCAGCACCAGGAGCAGGACGACCCCGGAGGTCACGATGGTGGCGAGCTTGACCTTGGTCTCCCGGGCGATCGGGGCAGCGAAGACCACGATGGCGCCACAGAAGAGCATCATCCCCCAGCCTGAGCGGGACGCGGTCATCAGGATCGCGAAGAGACCCAGTGCCATTGTCGGAGCGGCCAGGTAGACCGTGAGCCGGCGCGGGCCGGTGGCGAGGATAAGCCCCGCGGCGAGTGCAATGCAGATCGAGAAGTAGCGGGCAAGGTGGTTGGGGTCGGCGAAGGTGGCATTAGAGCGGTAGCTGTAGCCATCGGACTGGATCAGGATCGTCCGCCACATCCAGATACCAAACGGACGCTGCGCGATGGCAATGAGCGCGAGCACAACCGCAACCGCGAGGAACGCGCCCATAATCCGTTCGATGTCACGGCGATCTTCGATGAGGGTGGGTGCAGTGAAGACGAATGCGACATACATCGGGAGGATGAGGACCGCGTTCGTTGGCTTGAGGGAATCGGACCAGAACACACCGAGGATGGTGAGCGCAAAAAGCACGAGAACCGGCACGACAGCAGAGGAGTTGGGGATGAGGCGGCCCGGGTTGTGCCGTTCGCGGACAGCAACGACACCGATCGTGGCAACCATTGCCGCCTTGCCGGGATTGAGCATCGCCCGGACGGCGCCACCGGCTCCACCCTCACCGAGGGAGCCGAGCGCCTGGGTGCCCAGGTACTCGAATGGGAGCCCGAGGATCACCATGAGGATGAGCAGTTTGGGTTCGCGGAGGATGAGGATGGCCGCGAGCAGCACACATTCGACGGCGGCAATGACGGCGATTTCGAGCATGCTTTCCCAGTTCACGGAGGATGGCTGGCGGGCAAACCAGGCAAATTGACCGGGTATCGGGCCACCCATACCCTAACCGGCGATGACGGCCCGTACCAGCGGACTGGAACGAGACATTTCGCTGATTCGGCGGCGGTGGTGGCTGTTCATCCCCTTTCTTGTACTCGGTGTGCTCGTCACACTGGCGTTCGGGAGCTTCGCAGGCACATCGAATGCGGTCGCATCGATCCAGCTCGAGACCGTGGTCTACAACGTCATCCCCGGCGGCGACCGGGGTTTCCGCATCTTCGAAGCCGACTCGATGACGCGCGACGAAGAGTTCAAGAAGCGGGTGCGGGAAGCAATTGGCGATCCGAACTTCGATTACAGCCGGTACACGATTTCGCTAAACTCCGTCGCAGTCGCAGACGGCGTCTCCCAGGGGACGCTCACCGTTTCGATTCACGACGAAGACCTTGCCATAGCGGAGCGGCTGCGCAAGGCGTGGGTCGACACATTCGTACGTGAATACGAGGCACAGGACGGGCTCTTTCGCGAGCGGTTTATCCAGAAGAAGCAGGACGTACTGACCGTCTCCCAGAAGCTCTACGCAGATGAACTCGCGAAGCTCCAGGCACTCGTAGCCGGGAAGAACTTGCCCATCGACGTGCTGACAATGTACGCGCAGTACGCGCGCGGAAGCGGCCTCATCGACGAGCTGTCACGCGAGGAGGCGCAACTCGTGGGCCGGCAGGCTCAGGTACAGGGCGCCATCGATTCGCTGAACGGCGCAAACGCGGCGACGGCCGCGGCTGTTGCGTCAGCCGTGCTCGGGAAGCCGGTCCCGGCTGGCGAGGGGTTGAATGCGCTCACTGCAACCAACACGAGCCTGAAAGCGGCGATCACAGCCCTTCGCACGCAGCGGTCCGGTTACACCGACTCCGGGATGCCGGCGGAGGTCTCGGCACAGGTGACGCTCGTGCGGTCGCTCGACAATCAGAAGCAACAGGCGTCGGACGCGGTGGAAGGCGCCCGTGCGGCCGCTGCATCGGCCGCGAGCACCGCCGACACGACCTACAGCACATCGGGCGGGCTTGCCGGGTCGATGGTCGGCCGCGTAGCGATCGTCATCGCAATAACGGTGGTGTTCGGGCTCATCGCTATCTACGGGGTCGAGTGGCTTTCGCAGATCCGGGCCAACACGGCAGACTAGGGAAAGAGCTTCGGCCCGGGAACGCCTCATGCGTATCGCAGAGATCAACGACGTCGCCTCAGTTGCCACCGAAATTGCCCGGGGGCTGCGAGCGCGTGGCCACGAAGTCGACCTGTTGCAGCCGCATCTCGTCGGGGCAACGCTCCACCCGATGATCAAGCCGGTGATTGGCCCGGCACGCGCAGCCGACTGGGCGGCACTCATCCGCACGCTGCGCACCGGGAATTACGACCTGGCTCACATCCACTACGCGTACATGGGCAACATCGGGGCACTTGGACGCTTCCCGTATATCCTGCACTGCCACGGCACCGATCTGCGTGGTGCAACAGTCTTCACGCGGCCGTTGATCCGGCATGCCATCCGCAACGCCCGGCACGTCTTCTACTCGACACCCGACCTGGAAGCATACGTGCGCGAGTACCGCGAGGACTGCGAGTTCCTGCCCAATCCGATCGACACGGAGTTCTTCCAGCCGGTGTCGAAGCCATCGGAGCGCGATGGCGTGTTTATCTGCTGCGCACTCACCGAGATCAAGGGTGCAGGACGGCTCTACAACGCCTGCCGGCGATTGGCCGAGCAGCGGCCGGAAATCCGCATCACGGCCATCGCAGGTGGACCGTATACCGAGGCCTTTCGCGCGCTACCGAACGTGACACTGCTCCCACACCAACCACGATCGCGGTTCCCGGAGATCATCAATCAGCATGCAATCGTGCTCGGTTGGGTGAAGCTCGGGATAGCGGGGATGGCGGAACTCGAGGCGATGTCGTGCGGACGGCCCGTTGTGGCGTGGTTCAACCAGGCACACGTCTATCCGCAGGATCCGCCAATTCTGCGGGCCGTCGATGGCTTCGACATCGCCGCCGCAATCATGCAGCTCGCGGATGACCCGGGCGCACGGGACCGCATCGGCAGGGAAGGGCGGGCATGGGTCGAGCGCTATCATCGCCTCGACCTCGCAGCCGCACGGGTGGAAGAGGTGGCGATGGCGATCGTCTCCGGCGCAGATATCCCGGCAACATCGTGGCCGCCCGCTGCGTGACGCATCACAATTCCCTGCCCCTAACTCAATCGACCGGCGAGCACTGATGGCCTTCGGCATACCAGGCCGCGCCTCCGATTAGTTGCGGCGTGCCTTGAGCAAGCGCTTAAGCCGGTTGCTGAGCTCGAGGGCGAGGCGAGTGGTGTCGAAGAGGGCAAGGACCGATTGGCGGCCCTGCTCGTTGAGTGGGAGCTCACCACGAAGGTGGCGCTCATAGAGGTCGCGGAGGGCGGATGAGACCTCGTCATAGCCGCTCGCCTGGACGGCGCCCGGCATCGGGTACGTCCAGATGACGTAGCGGCCCCGGGAGAGGGCTTCGATGGCCATGAACGAGGTGCCATCGTGGCTCGTCAGGCGGATGTAGACGGTGATGTCGCGGTAAACAGGGTCCATGTCCGAGACCCAGCCAGTTGCGTGCAGGTTCGCCGGAATCGGTCCGGGCAGCGTCTCGGGTGGTGAGGGGACGAGGCGAAAGGTGACCTCGGGAAAGTCATGAACGAGGCGGAAGTAGGTCTCCGCGTCGTAAACCTCACGGTCGGTTGGGTCGGTGGGATAGTAGATCAGGGCGGTGAAATTCGGCGGGAATGGCGGTGGCTCCTCGCGCCGGAGTGCCGGGACGGGAAGGGGCTGGTACTCCGCGGAGACTCCCATTTCAGCCAGCTCCCCCGCAAGCCAGGGGGCATCGACGATGTGCATCGCGTTGTCGAGGAGGAAGCGCGAGGCAGCACCCGCGCGGAACGACTCGAGGGCAAAGACGACATCGGTGCCAACCCAGTGAATGAGCATCGGCTTGCGCAGAAGACGGGCGGCAATGGCCTGTGGTGAGCGCCGGTCGATGCGGCTGGAGATGAGGTAGAAGGCACGGGCCCGGAGAACCGCCGGGATGAGCCGGATCCAGCCAGGCAGGCTCCGGCCGGGATGGTGATAGTAGGTCGCGGCCCACCCGTGTCCACCGAGTTCCTTCTCCATGATCTGCCCGAAGTAGGGGAGACCGAGGATGACGACACGGCGGTTCATCGCTTCGTCCCGCGGCGTTCGAGGGTAGCGATTGCGACTTCCTCCACGCGGCCGGCAATGGTGTCAAGGTCGTGGTACCGGCGGATCCATGCACGGCCAGCCTCGCCGGCCGAGGCACGCGCAGCCGGGTCGTCGGCGAAGCGGATGACGGACGCGGCGATCTCCTCAGGAGTCGATGCAGGTGCGAAAGGCGCCGGTTCGGGGTAGGCAGCATTGAAAGTGAAATGGCTGACGACCGGCCGCCCACTCGACATCGCCTCGAGCTCTGCCATTCCGACAGCGCCGAGGTTGACCTGCCCGATGACAATGCCGTGTCGGGAGATGACAGCGGGAAGGTCGGCACGCCGCTGGCGAGGGATCAAGGCGATGTTCGGAAGTGCTGCGAACCCGGCTGTGTGCTCACCACCGGAGATGGCCGTGATGCGGATGTCCGGGCGCCTGCCAAGGAGAATCCGGCACGCATCGAGAATGCGTGGTGCACCCTTGAGATCGTCGAGGGCGCAGGCGATGTAGACCCGGTTACTACCAGCGGCGGGCGTCAGCGGTTGGAAGGTGTGCCAGTCTATCGGGTTCGGCAGGAACTCGGCGTCAGGGCGATAGCGCTTCGTATGTGGTTCGAGGTCGGGTGTCGAGTAGAAGACGTGGGCAGCACGCTCGAGCGCCTGTTTGGTTGGCCAGCGAGTGAAGGGAGTGAGGCCCCAGACGTCTGCACCATGGGCATGGAGGACGTACGGTCTCCGGGCCGCGATGCCGAGAACACCGAGGTACGCATAGTGGATGTGGAGAAGGTCGTAGTGATGACGGCGAACGCGGCGGATGATGTCGGCCCAGTCGAAGGCACGCACCGGGGCGACAACAGGCTTCACCATGACCGGGAGGCCGCCTCCGATGAGGCGTGGCTGGATGAGATCGACGGTATGGCCTCGGGTACGCAATCCCCAGGCCAGCTCGCTCGCCACGGAGGCCACATCATTGATCTCGGCTATTCGCATGGAGTTGACAGGGCTGTCGGGGCCCCTGCCGGATGATAGGAGCGGCCTGGCTGGACGGTCAAAAACCGATAGTGCGAGTATCTCGAAGCGAATTGGCCCGCGTGCCTGAAAGCCGATAGCATGCAACCTTGCTGGTGGTGCGGAGGCAAGCGGCGCATGAGAGCCCCGCCCACACCGCGATGCGGCCAGCAGAGTAGCGGGAACTCCTCGAAAGGCACGTCCGCTGAAGCCTCGTCTTGCCGACCTGATGGTCTGTCCAATCGACCGTGGCCCGCTCGAACTCATCGAGTGGGAATCCACGCCTGCGCCACTCGGAACCGACGACCTCATCCGGGTTCGGCGGATGGGATTACACCCCGATCGGTTTGAGCGGGAAGTGCGCAGCGGGGTGCTGCTCAACCGGCGAAAGAAGCTGTTCTACCCGATCGTCGAAGGCGTCCCACGGATGCTCATCTTCCCAACGGGTGTTGTGCGCGATTGGGTCGCAAAGAATGAGACACGCCTGAAACGCGACTTCGCCGGGTACTCCGCGCCAACTGAGAAGGGGACGCCAGGCGAGGAGGCAGTGCTCCGTAACTTCTCGAGCGAATGGAAGAACTACGGTTGGGACGAGCGCAACTACTGGGGCCAATCAGCGCAGGAACTGTTCCGGAGCATGGATTTCCTCCTCGACCTCGAGCACAAGGAGTTGCGCGACCGACTGGTGCTCGAAGTGGGTATCGGCATCGGCGGGATTGCGGACCACGTGGCAAGGCAGACGCATTGCGAACTCGTGGGGATTGACCTGAGTTACGCGGTGGATGGGGCGTTTGAGCATTTCGGGGCCAACCCGTTCTTCCATGTCGCGCAGGCTTCGGCATTCGCTCCGCCCTTCGCCGAGTCGCAGTTCGACTACGTTTACAGCCAGGGCGTCATCCACCACACGTATTCGACCCAGGCGGCGTTTCGCAGCCTTGCGAAGCTACCAAAGACCGGTGCACGGCTCTACGTCTGGGTCTATAGCCGGTTCGATGAGGAGCGGACGCCGCTGCGGCGCGTCCTTTTCGCGATCGAGGGCGTGGCGCGGCCAGTCTATTCACGCCTCCCCGGCCCGCTCCAGACCGTCTCACTTGCGCCGTGGGCACCCCTCTACATCCTCCATCAGAGGGTGCAGAGCCGTCGCGACCCCCACCAGAGACCGTACAGCTGGCGGGATGCGATGCACGCGGCCAGGGACCGGTGGACGCCACGCTATGTGCACCGCCACACGAACCAGCAAGTGAAACGCTGGTACACGACGCTTGGCTACGACGAACTGACGGTGCTAAGCGAGCGCGAGGCCCCCGGGTCGGTGCCCGAGGCACTCGTGGCCTGCGTGGGAATCGAAGGCACCCGGCGGACAAAGTAGAATCCACCGGGTGCCAGGCATGATCAGCATCATTGCGGCCAGCCCCACAAACGCGCATAAGCGCCCGAAAGGAGGGCGTAATGACCGAACGACGACGCTACTGGGGAACCGTATCGCCGGGACCGGCCGCGATGTTGACGGCTCAGGTGCAGCAGCAAGAAGCGATAGGTCTCGAGGGGGTCTTTGCACCACAGGTCTATGGGCCACCCTTCATCCCGTTGGCGGCGGCGGCAGCGGTCACGACACGCCTCCGGCTTGCAACCGGCATCGCGCTCGCGTTCACACGAAGCCCGTTCGAGACGGCAGTGGCGGCAATGGATATGGACCGGCTGAGCGGAGGGCGGTTCACCCTCGGGCTCGGCTCGAGCGTGCGCGCATGGAGCGAGGGCTTCTTTGGGATGCCCTATGGCAAACCGGTGGAGCACCTCCGCGAGGTGATCGAGATCGTCCGCCTGGTGATCGCCAAGAGCCACACAGGCGAACTCAAACAGTACGACGGGAAGTACCACCACCTCGATTTCAGTGAGTTCCAGCCACTGGCCCAGCCAGTCCGAACCGATCTGCCGATCTGGGTGGCCGGGCTGCGGCAGCCGCTGCTCAAGATGGGAGCGGAAGTGGCCGACGGCGTGATCGGTCATCCGATCTGGTCGATCGAGTGGGCAACGACGAAGGTCATGGACGATATCAAGGCCGGGCTTGCGAAAGCCGGCCGCGACCGGTCGGCAATCGAGTTCAACGCGTGGCTCTTCGTGGCGCCGAACAACGACCGCAAACAGGCGATTGAGGACGCGAGGGCCACTGTAGCGTTCTATGCTGGCGTCGAGCAGTACGAGACCTACTTCGCCGCACACGGATTCGCCAGGGAGGCGCGGCTCCTGCAAGAGGGGGTGAAGCGCGGCGACTATGTGTCGGTGAAGCACCTGGTCCCGGACGAGATGGCACAGACATTCGTGGTGTGTGGGACCCCGGACGAAGTTCGCCAGCGCGTGAGCAAGATCTGGGAGGTCGCCGACTCGGTCACGCTCGCACCGCCGGTGTACACGCTGGCGCCGGAGCAGCTCATGCAGTATGCGATGACGATCGCACAGATCTTCTACGCGTAGGGCGTTACGCGGTTAGGCGTGCCGGGCCGGCCGCAGGTTCGGGAATCGGATCGCCGTGGGCCAGGGCAGACTCGATCCAGACTGCCATCGCTTCATCGAGATTGCGGAGTGCCTCCTCGGGCGTCTCGCCGGCTGTGAAACAGCCCGGAAACTCCAGGACCTCACCCAGATAGCCCTCGACAGGCTCACCGCGGATTACCCGGTGATATGGGCGCCGGATGGTCGCCTGAATGGTGGCTTCGCGATCGTCATCTGTCATTGATCATCGTCTCGGGTCACTTCAAGGGCCAGGCGAACGTAGATAGCCAGGACGTGTGGACGGCGATAGGGCACGACCAGCGTCGCACTACCACGACGAAAGCCAAAATGACTTCCTCGGGAGCGTTCGAGCGTCCATCCGTACAAGTTTAGCAGGCGTTCGAGCTCTTCAAAGCGAACATTGTTGGGGCGCTGGGCGAGCCGTCTTCTGAACTCCCGCCGGTTCACGCCGCCATGCTACGTAGTTTGGGATTGGTTCGCCACGAACCCCTTCACCCCCTCGGCAACCGCCTCCACCTCCTCGCGCGTGATAAACGGGTGGAATGGGAGAGAGAGAATCTCCCTGACGGCCGACTCGGTACGCGGAAGAACCCCGGGGCTGAATGCGCGGTAAGCGGGTTGCTGATGGATGGCTGTTGGATAGTGGACGGCGCTGCTGATGCCAGCTTCGGCAAGCTTCGCCTGGAGAGCATCGCGGTGGGCCGCCCGGATGACGAACAGATGGTAGACATGGCTCCCCGGTGAGCCTTCGGCAGGGAGCTCGACCGGGGTGTCGATGAGCGCCTGCCGGTACCAGCCCGCCGCCTGCTGGCGGAGTTCGTTCCAGCGATCGAGGTGAGGGGCGAGCACGCGGAGTGCCGCAGCCTGCAGCTCGGCCATCCGGTAGTTGTATCCGGGGACGAGGTGTTCATGCCGCGCCGCCTGCCCGTGATTGCGGAGAGAGCGCGCCTTCTCGGCGGCCTCATCGTTCGCCGTCAGGAGCATGCCGCCTTCCCCGATGGTGCCGACGTTCTTCGTCGGGTAGAAGCTCAGGCACCCGGCGTCGCCGATAGTACCGGCGTTCTGCCCATCCAGGACGGCGCCGTGCGCCTGGCACGCATCCTCGATGAGCGCGAGCCCGTGACGGTCGCAGATCTCACGGAGACGCGCCATCTGGGCGACCTGGCCATAGAGGTGCACAGCGATGATCGCCCTGGTTCGTGCGGTGATCCGGCGCTCAGCGTCGCCGGGATCGATGTTGAACCCTCCAGGCTCGATATCGGCAAAGACCGGCGTGGCGCGAGCGAGCGTGATCGCCTCCGCGGTGGCGATGAACGTATTGGCGACGGTGATGACTTCGTCGCCCGCGCCGATTCCCAGGGCCTCGAGCGCGAGATGCAGTGCCGCCGTGCCGCTGTTCACCGCGACGGCGTGGCGCATTCCGTACTGGGTCGCGAACTCCCGCTCGAACGCTTCGACCTCCGCCCCCTGGACGAAGCCACCCGAATCGAGCACGCGCGTGAACGCCGCGAGCACCTGGCTGCGCGTCTCGGCGTGGAGACGGTGCATGTCAACAAAGGGGACGTTCACTGGTGGACGGGCTCCGGGACACCGCCGTTCCTCAGTGAGCGTTGGGCAGCATCGATGATCTGGACGACCCGGACGCCAAAATCACCATCGGATATGGGCGCTTCCTGCCCTCGGATGACGCGGACGAAGTGCTGCATTTCCGAGGCGAGGGCCTCCGTGCGGTCGAGGCGCGGCGAGAGGACATCACCGGTACGGTATTCGACGAGCCTGCCGTAGATCTCCTCGACGTTCGCTGCGGCGAGCTGCGCCCCGGAGTCGTAGACCTTGAGCTTCTCATCGGGTTCGACGTCGTCGTAAACGAGCATCTTGCGGCTCGCCCCAATGATCGTGCGCCGGATCTTGGTGGGAGCGAGCCAGTTCACGTGAAAGTGGGCGAGCAGCGAGCTTTCGAATTGGAGGGTGAGGTAAGCGATGTTCTCGTTCGAGAGATCGACATGCCGGGCGCCAAAAGCGGAGACGGACTTCACCGGCTCGTCGAGGAGGTGAAGCATGATCGATATATCGTGTGGGGCAAGGTCCCAGATGACGTTGCTGTGCGTCTGGAAGATACCAAGATTGATGCGCGTGGAGTCGTAGTAGTAGACCTCGCCCATTTCACCGGCATCGAAGTAGGACTTCATCTTCTGGACCGCCGGAGTGAAAAGGAATGTATGGTCGACGAGGAGGACACGGCCGGCCTGCCTGGCGGCTCCGGCCATCCGCAGGGCGTCGGACTCATTCGTCGCAAGCGGCTTTTCGACGAGGACGTGCTTCCCCCGGGCGAGGGCTTCGAGGACGAGCTTGCAGTGCGTCTCCGGGGGAGTGGCGATGAGCACCGCGTCGATATCCCTGTCGGTGAAGAGCGCACCGGCGTCCGGGGCGAGGTGGATGCCCGGATAGAGGTTGCGGGCCGCAGCCAGCCGCCTCGGGTCGGGATCGGCGACGGCAGCGAGTTCCATGGAGGCGTTCTGGGCAGCGTTGCGGGCCAGGTTCGGCCCCCAGTAACCGTAGCCCACAACCCCCACGCGGAGCATCGGCCCCGAAGGTTGTGAATCGCTGAATGCAGGTTGCGCGTCTGGCACCGGTTCGAGAGTAATGGGGGAAGTTGTGAGATGCGAGTTGCGAGTTGCGGTTTCGCCTTCTAGGTTGAAGCGATGACCACGCCAACCGCTTCGGGGCGGCTCGATGACGCTCCGCTCACCCTGCCTCTGCGTCCACTCGTTTCAATCGTCATTCCGTGCCTGAACGAGGAGCGCTACATCGTGCCGCTGCTCGATTCACTGGCGGCGCAGGACTATGGGCCTGACGGCATCGAGGTAATCGTGGCTGACGGCGGAAGCACCGATGCGACCCGCGACCTGGTACGAGGCTACCAATCGCCCTTTGCACGGCTCGAGCTCGTGGACAATCCGAAACGGATCACTGTCGGCGGGCTGAATGCGGGGATGGATGCGGCCCGCGGCGACTGCTGGATCATCATCGGGGCGCACAGCAAGGTCCGCAGCGACTTCGTAAAGGCATCGGTCGAAGCGCTCGAGCGAACGGGGGCGGCCTGTGTCGGCGGGCCAATCGAGACCATCGGCGAAGGGACAATGGGGAAGGCGATCGCCGCCGCAATGTCATCGCCGTTCGGGGTGGGAAACGCGAAGTTCCGCTATTCCGAGACCGAAGGCGAGGTAGATACCGTGCCGTTCGGCTGCTACCACCGCCGCGTCTGGGAGGTAGTCGGCCGGTTCGATGAGACGGTGGATGGCGCGGACGAAGACAGCTATAACGCCCGGCTCATCGAGGCAGGCGGGAAGATCTGGCTGGCGCCGTCAATTCGCAGTTCCTATTTCCCCCGCAAGACGCTGAAGGCGCTGGCGAAGCAGTACTGGGAATACGGAGCCGCCAAGGGCGTGCTGTTGGGGCGCGGACGGCCGTTGCAGCCGCGGCACTTCGCGCCGGCGGCAATGGTGGCCGGTGGCCCCCTCCTCTTCATGCTCGGGTTCGGGTTCAAGTGGGCGAGGCGGCTGCTCGACCTGCTCGCAATCGTCTATGTGGTGGGTGGGCTGTTCACCGCTCGTTCGGCAGCGAGGAAAGCCGGTGCAAATCCATTCCTGACGTTTGCGGCGATGGCGACCATGCACCTGACCTATGGCGCCGGATTCCTTTATGGTGCGTGGACAGAGAAGCGCAGGTCCTGAGAAGGCTCGCCGGCTGGTGTCCCTCCAGGGTTACCCGTGTGGCCCACTGCGGAGTGAGTCCGTACACTCCGGGCAATGGACAACGACTTCAGCATCGACCTTGTCGATATCGCCCAGACGATTCGGAGCAGCGAAGTCATTGCAATCCGGTTCGTCGCGGTAGGACATCGGCTGCTGCTCGACTTTCGAAGCACCGAGATCGACGGTCCGATGGTCAAGATCGTGATGCCGGTGAAGTCCATCGAAGAGCGCTACCGGAGCCTCCGCCAATTGCGCCCGCGCTTCGATTCTCCGGACAAGATCGTGGCAATCTGGTGGCCACGCTTCTGCTCGTCACTCGAACCCACCGGTGTGTGGGCGGAGGTGATGGAGCGCGTAAGCGAGAGTGGCCACACCGAATCGGTGCGAATGGCTGAGGCTGCGCTGGACGAGCTCGTGGCGCTGGAGCGGAAACAGCACCGGGAGGCGATCCGGGGCGACGGCTTCCGGACCTTGTGGAGCGCCTCGCCGAGCAGGCGGTAGGGCGACCTGGATCGCAAGCACTTTCGGAAGCTGGTTCGTGAGGCGATCGCGGAGATCCCGGACGATCTGCTGAGCCGAGTGCACAACGTGGACATCGTCATCGAGACGCGCCCAACGGCGCGCGACCGCAAAGTCGCCGGAATTGGCCCGCGAAGCCTGCTGCTCGGGCTCTACCACGGCATCCCCATCACGAAGCGGGGCGAGAATTACAACCTGGTGCTGCCAGACAAGATCAGCATCTACCAGGAGGCGATCGAGTCGATCTGTGAAACAGACGACGAAGTACGCGAGCAGGTACGGGTGACGGTGCTCCACGAGATCGGCCATTACTTCGGGATAGACGACGAACGCTTACACGAGTTGGGGATGGATTGAGGACCTTCGCTTCCCTGGTGCTCATCGAGGCGATTTATCACCGGGTGAAAGGACGGGAAAGCGGCAATTGACCCAACTTTGGGTGGCCGATACGTTGGCAGGCAATGGTGAGCCGCGCCGAGGAAGCGACCTACCCGATTCGCCCCTCGCGAGCCAGAGCACGGTCATCGACCGTCGGACTCACCGGATCGCAGCGGTTTCTCTTTGTCCTCGCGCTCTTCACCTTCGGGCTGGCTTCCATATACACCGGGGTAGCACTGTTGGCCCGGGTAACACCTGCGCTCTTTCCCGGCCGAAGTATCGCCAACATCGAGCTACCCGGCATCGGGAATCTGCCCGATAAGGTGGGCATCAAGGCGCCCGACCAGAACAGCGCGTTCAACCGGCGAATCAACCTGTTGATCATGGGTGTCGACCAGCGCCCCCTTGGCCCAAACCCCGAGAACCTGCCCGACGAGGTGCGATGGGGCGCCCGGACGGACACGTTGATGGTCGCGACGATCGACCCGGTCGCCAGGACGATGAGCTTCCTCGGGTTCCCGCGCGACATGCTCATCGACATCCATCCACCACAGGGCGGCCAATACGAGGACCGGATCAATGCGTCGTTCCTCACCGGCCTCGATGCGGACAAGACGGCGGATGCCGGGGCGAAGCAGCTCGAAAAGGACATGAAGCTCAACTTCGGGATCGACATCAACTACTACGTGTTGATGGACTTCAAGGGTGTCGAGAAGCTCGTCGATGCTGTCGGAGGCGTGGACCTCGATATCCCCTATGAACTCTCCGTGCCGAGTTGGTTCTACAGCGACGACGATGAGCACGGCGTGTACGTGAGCTTCCCGGCAGGGCAACAGCACCTCGATGGGTACCACGCGGTAGCGTTTGGGCGGAACCGCGACCCGAGCGACATGGCACGCGTCAAGCGGCAACAGCTCGTCCTCAAGGCCGCACTGGCACGCGTCTTCAGCCAGGGTTTGCTCAGCCCCGACACCTGGCCCGGGCTCTGGGACGCCTACATCAGCACCATCAAGACGGACATCCCCAAGAACCTGATGCCCGGCTATGCGCTGCTTCTGCGAGACACCAACGGCAAGTCGAACTTCTTCTCCGTGGGCGACCCGGTAAACGACAAGCCAACCGTCTGGGGAGAGATGACAGCGGCGGGCGCATCGGTCCTCCGCTGGGATCCGGACAACGTCCAGTACTGGCTGAGCCAGACGTTCACGAAGGCCGCCTATTCGCAATCGAGCGTCGAGATCCAGAACGGGTATGGCCCCGACGGGGCGACGCGTGCAGCTTCGCTGGGGCGCTACCTCGCCTACTCCCGTGGCTTGCCAACCGTGTCCTACGGGCCGGACCAGCCGCAACAGGCAGAGACGACCATCACGCTCTACAGCGATAACAAGCGCGTGCTCGCTGAAGACATCGCGAAATGGCTGAACGTCCCGAAGGAGCAGATTCGCACGCTCTCGAAGGGAGATGACGCGACGCTCCCGGACGTCGTCATCGTCATCGGCAGGAATTACAAGATCCCGAGCTGAGCCTGCCCGGTCACAGCACAGGGAGGCGCCGGGGCAGTAAGACGGCAGTGCCCTAAGATCAGGGGACAACCTCCAGGAGTTCGCATTCCCGCATGGCCATCACCGCCGCAATCTTCGATATCGGGGGCGTCCTCACCGTCTCGCCCGTCACCGCGATCCAGCGCTATTGCGCCGCGAACGGGATCAGCGAGGAGGTTCGTTACGAGATATTCGCACCGCACGATGGGTTGTGGGGGCAGTACGAGCGGAGCGAGTTGACCACGGACCAGTTCGCGGCCGAATTCGACAGGGCGATCGCCGTGTGCGGCTGCGGGCCGAAGGGGGCGCATTTCCTCGAACAGTTCTTCCGCGGGTTCGAGCCGCGGCCGGAGTTCCTCGAGGTGGTGCGATTCCTGCGTGGCCGCGTGAAGCTCGGGAGCATCACCAACAACGTGGCCCGCGACCAGCCAGCGCCAACGCGCACGGCAGGGCTCGACATCCACAGCCTCTTCGATGTGGTCATCGAGTCCTCCATCGTGGGCATACGAAAACCCGATCCACGCATCTACCAGATGGCCTGTGAGGCGCTGTCGGTGGACCCCGCCGAGGCGGTGTTCCTCGACGACCTGGGGGCGAATCTGAAGGGCGCCAGGGCGCTCGGGATGACGACGATCAAGGTCGACGCAGGCCCGGGCGCAATCGACGAACTCGAACGGGTGCTCGGGTTCACACTTCCCCGTGCGGAGGCGGGATAGGGAGCGCCGCAGCGGCGTTCGGTTCCGAGCAGCGCTCGCGCGGGTATGTTAGCCTTTCGGCCCAGCCACCGAACGGGGGACGCAGCGTTGGAACAGTGGGAAGTCGATTTGATAGCGAAGGTGCGCGAGCTTTCGCGGACGAAATTTGCAGAGCGGGCGGCCGCGATCGACCGTGAAGGCCGCTATCCAGTGGAGAACTTCGCGGAACTCCAGGCGCTTGGTATCCCGGGTATAGCCCTCCCCAGGGCATTCGGGGGGATGGGAATCAGCGCCGAGGCACAGATGCGCGTCATGGAGGAGATCGCCTACGGCGATGGCTCGACCGCGGTCGCACTCAACATGCACTGCCTCGTGGCCGATTTCCTGACCTACTTCCCGCCGTTTCCACGGCGCGATGCCGTGCTCCGCGACATGGGCCAGAACGGCGAGATGATCTGCGGCCCCGGTTCCGTGCCAACCGGCGACCTCGACAACCGGAAGGCGGGATTCAGGGCGACCGATGAGGGCGGCCACCTCCGCGTATCGGGCAAAGCAGGGTTCGCTTCCGGAAGCGACGGTGCAAAGTACTGCATCATCGGCGCCCTTGTGGACCGGGGCGAAGGCAATGAGCCAGACGTCGCGATGATGCTGCCCGAGTTGAGTTCACCCGGGCTCACCGTTCTCCATAACTGGGATGCGATGGGCCTCCGCGGGACAGCGAGCCACGACATCGTGGCCGACGGACTCATCGTCTCGAAAGCTGATGCACTCGTGATCCCGCAGCCGCTCTTGCGCGTGGTGCTCGAGGCCCAGGGGCAGGTCACGAGCCCTATGACGCAGAACCGGGCGCGGGGTGCAATGGGGATCCTCGCGATCTGGCTCGGGCTGGCACAGGCGGCATTCGATTTTACAATCGACTACGTGAAGCAGCGGCACGGATACCTGGCGGGGCCAACGTCGGCAGGGATCCAGGCAGGCTTCCGCTCCGACCAGGCATGGGCCCAGATGGGCATCGGCAACATGGAACACTGGCTGGAAACAGGCAGGATTGTGCTCTACGACGGTGTGGCCGCTCTCGACCGGCACTTCGATTCACCCCAGGAGTTCGTCCGCTACCTGATTCGGACGGTGTACCACCTGCGCCGGATGAGCGAGGAGGTCTCGGCGGGCGCGATGCGGACGTGCGGCGCCCACGCCTACGTCCGTGCAAAGGCACTCGAGCGCATCTACCGCGACATGGTGGGCGGGAACGTGATGGCCTGGAAGACCGACGAACTCCAGCTCTCGCTTGGCCAGGGGTCGCTCGGTATGCCGATCAGCTTCGTGGGGCCCGCCGGGACGTAGGTACTGTTGCTGCCGCAAGCGAACCCGGCGCCGTGCTGGCAGAGGCGGGCGCGTGCCTCCCGCGAGGAAGGGTCGTGACCACTCGTAAGGCGCGGCATTCCTGACCGGTATGCACGGACACCCTACACTCCATGCAGTGAACGTCGCCGCGCTCCCCTACACCCTGCTGCTCATCCTCGCCGAACTCGCCGTCGGCAGCCTCTGGATCACGCTGGCGAGCGACCTCCGCGGCGGCGTGACTCGCGGCTTCGTCATGACGATGGCGTTCTGCGTCGCGATAACCGCCGGCCTCGCCTACTGGACAGCGGCCGGCCTCACTATCAGCCGCGATGTGGACGGCTACCGGATCGATTCGGACTGGTTCGACCCGGCGAAGCGCGGCCTCCTCGTGCTGATCGTGACAGGCGGGCTCTACACCCTCGGCGCATTCATGGGCTGGGATGCTATCGGCCGCCTCGCCGGTATCGCCGGTTCAATCGCGGGATTGCTCGTCGTCGGGTGTCTCGCCGCCATGCTCGCACCGCCCACGTGGGGTTACCCCGGGTCGTTGCTCGCGCTGCTCGCGGGGACACTCGCGATGGGGGCCGTATCGGTCTCGATGGTCTGGGGCCACTGGTACCTGACCGAGGGCGCACTGCCATCGTGGCCGTTACGCGACCTCGCCTGGATCCTCATCGGGGCGCTCGTGTTCCAGACGGCCGTGGTGGCACTGAACCTGGCGCTCCCCGTGCGCGACACGCCCACACCGTCGAACCCGGTGGATGTAAGCCTGGCACTGAACCCGGCACTCTACCTGCGGCTCGGAGTTGGCATCGTGTTCCCCATCGTCCTTGCCGTGCTCTCCCTCAAGACGACGCAATTGAAGGCGATGCAGAGTGCAACGGGGCTGCTCTACATCTGCATGGGAGCGGTCTTCGCCGGCGAGGTACTGGCAAAAGGCCTGATGTTCATGAGCGGACGCCCAATCTAAAGGACCGTGAACGACTCCCGTGGCGGGCTGTGGCGCACCATGGTTGCTTCACCTCCGGCTTGCCGCGCTGGTGGCTGGCGATTGGTGATTGACTCCTTCGGCCCGGCGAAACAGACTCCGCCGCGGAGGTGTCGGACGATGGTATTCGAAACCGTGCTCACTGAACGGCGGGGCGAGACAGGCGGCATCCTGTGGGTGACCTTGAACCGGCCAGAAAAGCTGAACGCGCTGAGCATGACGCTCTTCGATGAACTGCGGCAGGTGTTCCAGGGCGCACGAACCGACCGGACGGTGCGATGTGTGGTGATCACCGGCGCGGGCCGCGGATTCTGCGCTGGTGCGGACTTCTCGGGCGGCCGCCCACCAGGCCTGCTCTACGCCGAAGCGCATTCAGCGACCGATCTCGAGGGTGCGCGCCTGTTCTTTCGGAACGAGAGCGAGACCTACATCGCCCTCAAGCGCATCGATGTACCTGTCATTGCTTCGATCAATGGCGTCTGCGTCGGTGCGGGCCTCGACATGGTTGCCCACTGCGATATGGCGGTTGCATCAACCGCGGCACGCTACCAGGTGGCTTATGTGAAGCGAGGTCTGTTCGCCGACCTCGGCGGGTTCTATTCGCTCCCCCGGGTTATCGGCTGGCGCAAGGCCATGGAACTGATGACCACCGGGCGCTTCATGAGTGCCGAAGAGGCCCACAGCGCCGGGCTCACCAACTACCTCGTGGAACCGGGGGAGCTCGAGGCAAAGACAATGGAGCTCGCCCGCGCAGTCGAGGCGGGACCTCCCCTGGGACAGAAGCTGGGGAAGATGCTCGCCTACCGGACCCAGAACATGGACTTCGAAGGTGCGCTCGAGTTCTCGGGGATGGCGTTGAGCACGATTGGCCCGAGCGACGACCGCCGCGAAGGGGTGCAATCGTTCATGGAGAAACGCGAGCCACGCTTCACCGGGCGATGATCGCAAGCACGCAGCTTGATTGAACCGCCACGGCGCCGGGATCCGCACAGCCACGGCTGGTTCGCTCGGCCGCGCTCTTCTCGTGGCCTCTACTTCTCGAGGGCGAGTTCACGCACCACAGCGGCGACGACCTCGGCCGGCGCCCCGGGCCCAGCGCTCACGGTGGTCGATGGTGCACCGGGCGGGCCAACCACGATGAGCGCGACATCTTCCGCGAGGGCGCTGGCGAAGCTGCGGTGAATTTCGCCAGGGTGGAGCGATGGCCCTGGTTCGACCACGATCAGCGCGTCACAGCGGCCAAGGCGGGCCACCACTTCACGCGCGTAGGCCCCGACCTCGTCGGCACTGGCAGCCTCGAGAACGTATGAGAACTGCTCCCGGCCTATGGCCCAGATCTCATTCGCGATGGAGGCCGTGGCGAACTCCTGCGACTGCTCTGGCGACTCGGTGGCAATCGCTACATCGGCGCCAGCCTCGGCAAGAGCGACGGCAATCGCCCGATCGAAGTCGCTACCATGGGCGATGAGCGCAGCGGCAGAGTTCGCCAGTGGTGTCGTCATCGGAGCAGCACCACCAGGGCAGGCAGGAGCATACCAAGGAGGACGAGCAGCCCAAGGCCGGTCATGATGCCATTCCAGTCGCGCGTTCTGTTTCGGCCCTGGTAGTACCGCTCCTCCCACGAGCCATCCATCAGGTCGCGATCGTGATCATCCGGTCCGAGGTTCGGCCCGTCCCGGTCATCGGGCTCACGGGTCCCGAGGACGATCGGCTCGTCATCCTCATCGAACTCCTCATCGTCGGCATAGCCCGTGCTGACCATGGATCGATCCTAGCGGATGACCCCCGAATCGTCGTCACGATCGAAAAGGTCCCATTCCAGGCCCCGCGGGAAGTTGAAATCGGAGAACCCGAGCGACGCCGACGTGAGCACGAAAGCGATGACTCCAGTCCACGCCCAACCAGAGCCACCGGCAACGACGATCGCACCGGCAATCGTCCACCAGAGGATGGCACTGAGGCCGCGCACATTGCCGCCCGTGTTCGCGATCGCTCCGGCGGTGAGGAAGGCGAAAATCGCCATCCATGCGGCGCCCTCGTGTTGCTGCGATGCAGCGGCGCAGGCCAGCCACGCGACTGCAATCCCTGCCCCGGCGGCCAGTGCGTCACGACGCATCGTGCTGTAGACAACGGCGCCGGTGGTGAGAAAAGCAAAGATCGATATCCACCAGTTGCCTTCGTGGGCTGCGATCGCCCAGCCGGTCGCGCCCCATGTCCCGGATAGCGCGGCGAGACGGGAGATACCGAGGCGCCGCCAGGCCGAGACACCAACTGCACCGGTAGCAAGCGCGGCGAAAATGACTGCAGGCCATGCGTCATGCGAGACGGCGACGCCCACGACCGTCCCGATCCAGATGGCAAGGATGGAGAGCATGGACGTCGCCTTGATGGTCATTTCAGGTAGCCCTGCTCATCGCGGATTTCAGGACCTTCGACGCGGGCGCGGCCATCGCCAAACTTCGCATCACGCCAGTGGAGTGCTGCCTTGAGACCCTGTTCGCCCGCGATCCGCCCGAACTCACTGACGCTCGGCGCAAGGTGCGCGCGGGCGTCGTTCTCGGCAGCCATGCGCTGCAGCGTACGGGCGCCCATGATCTCGAGGCCAACGTTGACGATCCGCTTGTTCGCACTGAGGAGCTCCGTGTCGATCATCGCCATGCGATCGGCAAGGCCCTCGACTTCACCCTCCAGGTGCTCACGCGGGACGGCCTTGAGGACGAGACCGATTTTCGCCGCCTCGGCGCCGGTCACCGTATCCCCGGTGAGAAAGAGGCGTTTGGCCCACTGGGGGCCACAGTGATAGAGCCACATGCTGTTGGGCAGGGCCCCCATCGCGCGCGCCGGCGGAAACCCAATCGTGGCGTCTTCCGTAGCGATGACGATGTCGCAGAGCAGGGCGATATCTGTCCCGCCGGCAAGGCAGTAGCCATGGACCTGGGCAATGACGGGCTTGTGCATGTCGAAGATCGCCATCCGCAGGCGTTGGGCGCGTTCGAGTTGCCACGCGTCATCATCGAACGTACGGCCGCCGCGATAGACTGCCGTGTAGCTATCGGTCACCGGCCCGGGGTGGCGGTTGGCGAGCGGCGTAAGGTCATAGCCAGCGCTGAAGGCACGGCCGTTGCCGCGGATGATGACACAGTGAACGTTGTTGTCGTTGTCGGCCTCCCAGAGCGCCTCGTTGAGCTCTTGCTGCAGTTGCATGGAAAGGGCGTTGAGCTTTTCGGGCCGGTTGAAGGTGATGCGGGCGCGGCCCTTCTCAACCTCGTAGAGGATGGTCTGAAAGTCGTTCATGAAGTGCACCTCCGGATTGGGCGGATTGTACAGGGAGGTGCGAATGGGCGAACGGCCCGAAGAGACAGGCAATTCCAACAGAAGCCAGGACTTACATCCGAGATTCGTATTAGCTATACTTCAGGCACTCATCCGGCCACACCTCGCGGACACCGGGGCTCATGGCCAGCACACGCTGAGCCGGCTCCGCGAGCAGCCACCATGCCAGCACGGCGGCAGATGAGACACCTCGGGGGACAGCGCAGGAAGCCCGGCGAAAGCCGGGCTTCCTGCCGGGTTCACGCCTCGCGAAACCCGGTGGCTTCTTTCAACGCTGCCAGGGAGATGTAAGACTTGCGGTCTCCTGTGCGCCGGTACTTTGTCAGCTCTCCCGCTTCGATCAGCCGGTAGATTGTTCGCCGTGAGATTCCCATCTGGCGCTGAGCGGCATCAATAGAAATCAGATCATTCGGGGTATTGTGTTCTATGTCTAACTGTGCCGAACTGCGCGTACCTGAGCAGAGGTACAGGGATCATGGCGCAGGAAACAACCCGAGGGAAGTCATCGACCATCCACGGCCTGCGCCGTGGTCCCGAAGACACAGTCCAGCCGGATCGGACAGGCACTACATCGTGGCTTCCGGGGCCGGCAGATCTCCATGGTGAAATCGAGGACGGCGTAATTGTACGTGCGAAAGGCGCGCAAGGGGGTTAGGGTGTCTGCGAGTTCACGAACCCACCGCTTTCGACGAGTTTCGGCGTCGTATGCCTGTCCGGTCATCCGGGCGAGCCAACGCGCAACATTCGCATCGATGATGACGCCACGCTTGTTCCGGTGTAGCGATAGCCATGCCGCCGATGCGTATGGACCGACACCAGGCAGTGCCACGAGTTCTTCAAGCCTCTCAGGCGGAGTGCCACCACGCTCGGCGACTATCCGCGCAGTCTCCTTGAGGAGCGGACCACGCCAGTGGAGCCCCAACCGTGAGGTCAAGGCGGCAACCTCAGTATCAGCAGCGCCCGCCAGATGCTCCGCTCTCGGATATTTCATCTTGAACAGCAAGAAAGCCGCTTCCGCCTGGGGCGCGCGCGTCCGCTGCAGCATCATCTCTGCAACGAGTGCGAGCCACGGATCTGGCTCATCACGCCAGGCAAATACGTTGAAGTGGGCCTTCCCCCACGCCATCAGACGGCGGCGTACTCGATCAACTCGTCTCGAAGCTGCAGGCTCCGCTGCCCATTCAATGCTGCGACCACGGGAGTCTCTTCGTCTTCCTCTGGAAGCCACTTCACCATCTCCCGGGCGATCGCTTCGACGACGGGAACCACCACGGAGTTACCGAATTGCTTGTACGCACGCGTGTCGCTGACGACGATCCGGAAATCATCGGGAAAACCCATGAGGCGAGCACATTCTCGTGGCGTGAGTCGGCGCGGGATGCCGTCACCCTGCTTGATGAGGATCTCCGAACCGTCTTTATAGTACCGGGCAGACAAGGTGCGTGTGATGGCGTTCGGATCATCCGGATCCACCAGCCCGAAGCCGAAACCGTTTCCTCTGGCCCGATGCTTCTCGGCATACTCCTGAAGGTACTGCCAGAGGTGTGCGGTGAGGGTGTATTTGGGGGCGGGATCCGGGTCAAGGATGGAGCGGAGCGTTGGCCTTGCGCAGTCGCGGCCCAAAGGCGGAAACCGGAAATCGGCCCCATCCCGGAACCCGACGATGTAGATTCGCTCCCGGTGTTGCGGTACGACCGCCCCAGCATCGACCACCTTGAAACGAACGTCGTAGCCGAGTTCCTCGACCAACGTATCGATGATGGTCGAAAAAGTACGCCGCTTATCGTGCGTCTCGAGATTCTTCACATTCTCGAGAAGGAAAGCCGCCGGGCGTTTGGCAGCCAGAATACGGGCGACGTCAAAAAACAGCGTGCCCTGGGTACGGTTGGCAAAGCCGTGGGCATTCCCAAGCGCGTTGTGCTTGGAGACACCAGCGATGGAGAAGGGCTGGCATGGAAAGCCTGCGACAAGAACATCGTGGTCGGGAATTCCCGTCTCGTCGATCTGGGTGATATCGCCGTGAGGCATCTCCCCGTAATTCATGAAGTACGTTTGCTGCGCGAACGAATCCCACTCGGACGAGAAGACGCATCGGCCACCTGCTCGCTCAAACGCAGTGCGCGTGCCACCGATACCGGCAAAAAGGTCGATGAACCGAAACGACTGCCTCACGTGATCTCCTTTGTCCTGCTAAATGCACCTGCACGGTCGGGAACCCGATGGATCATCCACAGCGCCGGGGGTGAGCTTTCGCGGTCTAGCCGGTACTCGATATCGGCCAGCCCGGAGGTAACCCCCACTGCTTTGAGTTGCTCGTATGCTGGCCGAGCCACAGTCGGCTTGCTGGCGGTTATCACACGATTGTGTCCGCCATATCCACTTAGGACGACGCGCCTGGGATCCTCGTCAACGGCGAATATGGTCGCACCGTCGTTGGTTACGAATCGCCATCGGAGTCTCAGGTCGGCACCCGCTCCGCGAGGAATCAGCGCCTCCACTACCGAGCGCTTGTCCTTGTCGATGTCGAATCCTCCCTGGTGCCCGTTGGCTGTGACGTACTCAACCATCCCGGAAAGCGGTGCATCGAACGAAACGAGGTGGGTCGCGCGCAAGAAGCTTGGATCCTGTTCCCAACCGTCGCTGACCACAGCCTCATCTGCCTCTGTACTGGCAGCTCTCCGGCCAGGTGCCGGCTTGATGATCGGAAGTGGGTCGTGGGGCAAGCGCAGAATGTTCAGACGCTTTTGCCGTGCACGGACCTCGATCTCGTGCTCTATGAGATCCGTAAGCCTCAGGACTTCGCTCACTTCTGGGTCGGTCTCCGGCCCCTCAATCAACAGGTTCGCCTCGAGATTGAGGCCAAAGCCACCACTGGACCCGTTCGACGAACCGACCAATGCTCGCCACGTTCTTCCATGACGGACCGCGTACACTTTTGGGTGGAAGATAGAGCCGTCGGTATGCTCGACGAGGGCCACGTCGCGTCTCGCTGGATTCGACGATGCGATATCTCGAAGCCGTAGGAGAGCCTGACCTTGCGGGAGCAAGTCGAGGCCAACTCTTACTCTCATGGTTTGGCACGCATCGAGACCCGGTCGAGCAGCCGTGAGCCAGGTTGAGTTCGCGTTCGCCAGGTACAGACGGAGTTCCTCGGCGCTGCCATCCAGGCCGAGCAAACTGGGAAGGCGCGCGAGTTCGTTCGTGCCGGGGACATGCACCCGCAAGGACATTAGAACTCCTGTTCGACGCAAGATACCCAGGAATATGCAATACGTCACCAGGTAAGAGGAGCGAATCCCTCGTGATTCCGGGAAAACACACCCCGCCCCCCGCGCAGGCCGGCCGCCTCACACATACTGGAGGAGCTGGAGCGAGAGGCCGGAAAGCTGGGCGCCCGGGATGGTCGCCACGCGGGTGCCGGGGAGCGGGCCGGGGCCGGGCGCCGAGGCCGTGAATCCGCACTCGGTCGCAAAGGCGATGGCCGAATCAACATCCCCAACTTCGTAGGCGCACATGCTCGCGAGCCCACCCGGCCGCTGGTGGAGCGGACTCTCGGGGTCAGTCGGGACGAGGAGTTCGACGATAGCGTCGCCTATCTTGAGCTGGCGAATGACCATGCCGCGGCCCGGGACTTCGCCCGTCACCTCGACACCGAGAATCTCCGACCAGAAGCGCTCGGTTACCTCGGCCTCCGGCGCGATCATCGCGAGGTGGTCGAGGCGCTCGAGCTGAATACCGTGGCGCGTGAGACCGTTGGCTTCCCGGCGCGCAAAGCGTTCGGCGAGATCGCCTTCGTATTGGATGACGGCCGCCCGGCAGCCGAGGAGGTCGCGGTCCGCGCCGAGCGGCAGGACGGTGCAGACCTTCGCACCACCGGCATCGAAGACGTCGTAGGAATCCGCAGAGACACCCGCCTGCTCGAGGAGCGAGCGGACGCGTGCGATCTGCTGCGTGCGAAGGACGAGGCGGTTGAGACCCGCGCCCTCCCGCGCGGCGCGAAGGTAGCCCTCACGGCCAGCAGCCAGCGCTTCAGCCTCGTCGTGCACGGCGAGGAACTCGACGTAGAACTGGTCCTGGCCAGTCCCGGCGAACAGGGCGCGATTTTCGGTGCCCTGGCCGGCATGTTTCGCCCGCGGGCTGAGGGTGAACCCGAGCCGTTCGAACGGTTCGGTAGCCCCTGCCAGGTCCAGCACGGGAAGCACGACATGATCGATAGCGTCGATGAGCATGGCCACATTGTACGACTGCCGCACCGGGGGACCGGCAGCTGCTCCAGCGGCCAACAAAGGCGTAGACTCACGCGCACAAACGGGTAGGAGCATGACAATGGGCAGGTTCGACGGTCGGGTTGCCGTGGTTACGGGTGCCGCTTCAGGCAACGGGCGGGCGATGGCGGTCCAGTTCGCGCACGATGGTGCCGACGTGGTAGTCGCCGACCTGGACGAGGCGGGCATGGCCGAGACAGCACGGCTCGTGAAGCAACAGGAGCGGCAGGCGCTCACGCACCGGTGCGACGTCTCGAAGAAGGCAGATATCGATGCACTCTTCGCGGCCACGCACGACCGCTTTGGCCGGGTGGATATCGCGGTGGCGAACGCCGGCGTCGCCGAAACCGGAACCGACTGCCTGGTGATGACCGAGGCGGAGTGGGACCGCACCATCGACATCAACCTGAAGGGCGTGTTCTTCACCTTGCAGGCCGCGGCGAACCGGATGATCGCCGCCGGCATCCAGGGCCGCTTGATCGCGATCGCGAGCATCATGGCCGAGTGGGGGTCTTCGACAACACCGGCCTACTGCGCGAGCAAGGGCGGCGTGAAGCAGCTGGTGAAGTCGTTCGGGCAGGCGGTCGGCCCCAGGGGGATCACCTGCAACGCCATCGGGCCGGGCTTCATCGAAACACAGATGACAGCCGGCCTCCGCGAGAATCCGGCGATCGAAGGCTGGCTCGTGGACCGGACACCGGTCGGGTACATCGGCAAGCCCGAGGACGTGGCGGCCGTGGCCGCCTTCATCGCCTCGGATGAAGCGCGCTTCGTAAACGGGACGATCATCTTCCCTGACGGCGGCATCACCGCCGGCAACTTCAGCGGGCAGATGGCGGCGGCACGTGCAGCGCTCGCCGCGCAGGCCGGGCAATAGCCATGATTGTGCACGGGAGCGGTGGATTCGAAACCTCCGGCGGCCTCGAACTGTTCGAGCAGTGGTGGCGGCCCGAGGAAAAGGCGCGCGGCGTGGTCGTCATTGTCCACGGCTACGCTGAGCATTCGGGCCGGTACGACCACGTGGCGGATTTCCTGGCCTGCCGCGGCTATGCAGTCGAGGCGTTCGACCTGCGCGGGCATGGCCGTTCCGAGGGCCGGCGCGTGGTCGTCGGGAGCATGAACGAGTACCTGATCGACCTGGGGCACTTCCTGCGCATCGTGCGCGAGCGTCACCCGGGGCAACGCATCTTCCTGCTCGGGCACAGCATGGGCGGTGCGATCGCGACGTTGTACGCGATCACGCGGAAGCCCTCGCTCGACGGGCTCATCCTCAGCGGTCCGGCATTGGGCGGGATGGCGCCCCCGTTCCCGCTGCGGTTGGGCCTGTCATTCCTGGCGAAAGTCCACCCCGAAGCTGGTATCCGCCCGTTCAATGCAGCATCGGTCTCGCGCGACCCGAAGGTGGTGGAGACCTACCTCGCCGACCCGCTGGTCTACACAGGGAAGATGAAGGCCGGGCTGGCAGCGGCATTCCTTCGCGGGCTCGAGCGCATTGGCAGGGACATGGAGGAAGTAGAACTGCCGCTCCTCGTGATGCATGGAACGGCGGACACCGCGGCCCCTCCGCGGGCAAGCGAAGAGCTGTATGCGCGGGCAAACACCTCCGACAAGACATTCGAGCTCTACGAGGGCCTCTACCACGAGATCTTCAACGAACCGGAGCGCGACGAGGTGCTGGGCGACCTTGCGAAGTGGCTCGACGCGCACACCGACGCGGTTGAGGGAGATGCATGAAAACAGAATTCTATGAGGCCGACCCGTTCGGCGGCAGCAAGGGCGAACACCTGGCGACGATCGATTCGGACTATCGCTGGGAGAAGGGCGATGAGGTCTGGATCGAGGTAAAGGGGAAGCGCACCAAGATCCGCGTAACCTGGGTGAACGTGACGGTGCGCGATGGGGTGGTAAGCCGGGAGCTCCTCGGGCTCAGGCTCTGAGCCAACGCAAACGGCCGCCCCGTGGCGGGGCGGCCGTGCCCGTGAGATCCCGGGTACAGGGTCCCGATTAGCCCTGCTCGCCGTTCCTGGTATCGGAAGCGGCAGCGCCGTCAATGACACCGTGCGGCGTGATCTTTATCGAGCGGGCGCGCGCTTCGGGCCTCTTCGGAAGGGTGAGCTTCAGCATCCCGTGCTCGAAGTCGGCGCGGGCGTTCTCGGCGTCGACAGTCGGCGGGAGGCGGAGCTGGCGCTGGAAGCTGCCATAGCGGAGCTCACGGCGGATGTAGTTGTCCTCGGTGGTTTCGTCCTTGTGCTGAAACTCGCCCTTGATGGTGAGGACGTCGTCATCGACGGAGATGTCGATGTCCTTGGGGTCGACGCCCGGGACAGCTGCTTTGACGACGAAGCTCTCGCCGTTCTCAACGACATCGAGGCTGAGGTTTGCAGGGCCAAGCTCTTCGCTGCCTCGGAACGAGGGCAGGCGGCCAAAGCTCTGCTCGAAGAGGCGGTCCATCATGTTGCGCATCGAGGCCATCTCAGAGGATGGTTCCCAGCGGGTGAGTGTGGTGGCCATGGGTCGTGGTTTCTCCTTTCGGTGTCTGGCGCGGTGATTGGGTAGCCATGCGGCCATCCCTGGCACATTCGATGGTAGGGTAACTCATCGTCCTGATGCAAGTAGTCTGATAAAGAAATTATCAACCTTCTCCAGCTTCCCCTTGTCACCTTCCTCCCGGGAGCGTAGTGTTGAGGTTGCAATGGCGAAGAAGGACTTCTACGAACTGCTCGAGGTGCCCCGGTCTGCCTCCGAAAAAGACATCCGGAGCGCATACCGCAAGCTCGCGCGCAAGTACCACCCGGATGTGAACCCCAACGATCGTGCCGCCGAGGCACGCTTCAAGGAGATCAACGCCGCCTACGAGGTCCTCTCAGATCCCGATAAGAAGAAGAAGTACGACAAGTACGGCGACCGCTGGGAGATGGCCGACCAGATAGAGGAGAGCCAGAAGCGGCAGTCGGCCGCAGGCTGGGCACGCCAGGGTGGCCCCGGCGGCGCAACGTTCTTCGGCACAGAAGGCGGCGACTTTGGCTCCATCTTCGATAACCTCTTCCGGCGCGAGCGCGGCGGCCCCCGCGGCCACTCCGCTCCACGGCGGGGCCAGGACATCGAGACACCCGTCGAGGTGTCGCTCGAAGAGGCGTTCCGGGGCACCGCGCGGACTGTGAACCTGCAGAGCCCCGAGGCCTGCAAGACCTGTGGAGGTTCTGGCGAGGTCGCCGGCGCTGTCTGCCACAACTGCGACGGCATGGGACAGGTCGTCCGGAGCCGCCGCCTCGAAGTCAAGGTACCCAGGGGCGTGAAGACGGGCTCACGCGTGCGGGTGGCCGGCGAAGGCCAGCCCGGCTCAAACGGCGGACCCGCCGGAGACCTCTACCTCGTCGTCACCGTGCAGCCGCACAGCAAGTTCGAGCGCAAGGGCGACGACCTGTACATCGACGTGAACGTGCCGTATGTCGATGCCGTCCTCGGCGGAGAGGTGGAAGTGCCAACGATGACGGGGCGCGTTGCACTCCGGGTTCCGGAGCTGACGCAGAACGGCCGCCAGATCCGGCTGAAAAGCAAGGGCATGCCGCTACTCGGCCATTCCGATCGCGCCGGAGACCTCTTCGTCCGGGTCCGCATCGAACTCCCGGAACAACTCACACCGGAAGAACGCCAGCATTTCGAAGCGCTGCGCGCCCTGCGCAAGGCCGAAACCGTTTCCACTCACTAATCACATTCGAAAGGAGGTGGCCCCCGCATGGCAAAGAACAGAACGTCCGATAACCCGGAGGCAGACATGCCCGACGACGAGCCGTGCTACGTCATCTCCATCGCCGCACGCCTCGTGGGGATGCACCAGCAGACACTGCGCTACTACGAACGCGCCGGCCTCATCGAACCCCGGAGAACGAGCGGCAACATCCGGATGTACTCGAACCGCGACATCCAGCGCATCCGCCAGGCGCAACGGCTCGTCGACGACCTGGGTGTGAACCTCGCAGGTGTCGACATCATTCTTCGTATGAGCGAGCAGATCCAGGCTCTCCAGGCCGAAGTCGAATCGGTCCGTGCCGAACTCGACCGGCTGCGGTCGACACGTCTCCCCGCCCCCTATCGCGGCTAGGGCGCAGCCCCGGCACCGAAAGCCGGGCAGGCGATCTCCGGCCATCCGATTCGAAGCACACCAAACCCGGCTCAGCACACTCCGCTCAACACCCAGCACTCCCGGTCAGGAGGGACCCCAACCATGATGCGACAGGACCGATTCACCGAGCAGGCCCAACAGGTACTCGCGCAATCGCAGGAGATCGTGCGCATTCAGCGCAACAGCCAGTGGGGCGTGCCACATGTACTGGCCGCACTCGTCACCCTGCAGGGCGGCCTCGCCGAGCAGGTCCTCGAGCGGCTCAACGTCAACATGGGACGGCTGCGCGAACGCGTCGCCCAGACCGTGAACGCGATGCCGCGCCTCCAGCACGACGTCGTCCAGATCTACACCACCCCCGAAGTCGTGCGGATGCTCGAAGTCGCCAACGCCGAAGCCGAGCGCCTCAAGGACGACTATGTCGGCGTCGAGCACCTGCTCATCGCCATCGCCGACAACGAGGAGAGCGGGGCCACCCGCCTGCTCGCCGATTTCGGCGTGACCAAGGAAGGGATCTACCGTGCACTCCACGAGATCCGGGGACGGTCGCGCGTGACGAGCCCGACAGCCGAGGCACGCTACCAGAGCCTCGAAAAGTACTCGACCGACCTGACGGCACTCGCCCGGGCAGGGAAACTCGACCCGGTCATCGGGCGCGACGTCGAGGTTCGCCGCGTGATGCAGATCCTCAACCGGCGGACGAAGAACAACCCGGTCATCATCGGCGAGGCCGGCGTCGGCAAGACAGCCATCGTCGAGGGCCTCGCCCAGCGCATGGCGAACGGGGATGTGCCCGAGAACCTCAAGGACAAGCGCGTTCTCGCCCTCGACATGGGCGCCCTCGTCGCTGGCTCCAAGTTCCGGGGCGAGTTCGAAGAGCGCCTCAAGGCGGTGATGGAGGAGGTCAAGCAGTCCGAGGGCGAGGTCGTCCTCTTCATCGACGAGCTCCACACCGTCATGGGTGCTGGCGGGGCCGACGGGGCAATCGACGCCTCGAACCTCATGAAGCCCGCCCTCGCCCGGGGTGAACTCCACGCCATCGGCGCGACCACGCTCGACGAATACCGCACGCGCATCGAGAAGGACCCGGCACTCGAACGGCGCTTCGCACCCGTCTACGTGGACGAACCAAGCGTCGAAGATACGATCGCCATCCTCCGCGGCATCCGGCCGAAGTACGAAGCCCACCACAAGGTGGAAATCACCGACGAGGCGCTGGAGGCAGCGGCGCACCTTTCGAGCCGGTACGTCACCGAGCGGCACCTGCCCGATAAGGCGATCGACCTCATCGACGAGGCCGCATCGAAGCACGTCATCGACGCGCAGGAGTTGCCGGAACCGGTGCGCCAGCTCCAGAAGCGGCTCGAAGACCTGGGCAACCAGGCCGACGCAGCCGTCGAAAAGCAGGATTACGAGGCATCGGCACGAATCAAGTCCGAGGTGCTCAAGCTCCAGGAGGAATACGCGCAACTCCGGGCCGAGTGGGCGAAGGAACACGACGTCGACCTCCGCGTGACGGCTGAGGACATCGCCTCACTCGTGGGACAGATGACGGGCATCCCCGTCTCACGCCTCGAGGAAACCGAGTCGGAGAAGCTGCTGAAAATGGAGGACCACCTCCACCAGCGCGTTATCGGGCAGGACCAGGCGATCGTGGCGCTTAGCGACGCGATCCGCCGTGCACGCGCCGGGTTGAAAGACCCCGACCGCCCAATTGGCTCGTTCATCTTCCTGGGGCCCACGGGCGTGGGGAAGACAGAACTCGCCAAGACGCTCGCCGAATACCTGTTCGACGACGAGGACGCGATGATCCGGCTCGATATGTCGGAGTTCCAGGAACGGCACACGGTCAGCCGCCTCATCGGTTCGCCCCCGGGGTATGTCGGGTACGACGAAGGTGGCGGCCTTACCGAGGCAATCCGGCGGCGGCCCTACCGCGTCATCCTCTTCGACGAAATCGAGAAGGCCCACCCCGACGTGTTCAACACCCTCCTCCAGATCCTCGATGACGGACGCCTCACCGATGGCCACGGCCGGACGGTCGACTTCCGGAATACCGTCATCATCATGACGAGTAACCTTGGCACCGGGCTGCAGGAGCGAGCCACGCTCGGCTTCACGCGGCGCAACGACAGCAACCCGAACGAGGCTGACCGGCTGAAGGAATCGGTGGAGAAGGCGCTGCGCGAGCACTTCCGGCCCGAGTTCCTGAACCGGATCGACGAGATCATCATCTTCGAACCACTCACGCGTGACGAACTCCAGAAGATCGTCGATCTCCTGGCCAACGAGGTTCGGGGCCGCATGGAGGACCGCGACATCGACTTCGAGCTGACGCAGGCTGCCCGCGACGAGATCGTCCGGGAAGGCTACGACCCGGCGTTCGGCGCCAGGCCACTACGGCGGACCGTGCAACGGCGGGTGGAGAACGAACTGGCCCGCCGCATCCTCCGCGGCGACTTCAGCGAAGGGCAGCGCGTCGTGGTCGACTTCCGCGATGGCGAGTACACCTTCACGGGCCGCGGACGCGAACCCGGCGCAGCCGCCGAAGCCGAACGGGAAGCCGTCGGCGCCAGGTAGGCCGGGTTTCCATCACTACCAGGCGGGGGAGCCGATCAGCTCCCCCGCTTCGCTATGCGCGTTGCATTATTCCTCGTAGAAGGGCCCTGCGCCTCGCCGAGGCAGGCACCCTGCCTGCCATTGCAGGCCGCGTGCGAGCCCCCGAGCCGGGGTTCGTCTTCGCCGTCCCGTATCCCGTGTTCTTCTCGATCCACGCAAGCTCAGCGCGCTGCGAACCCCGCTGCCACTTCCACCGGTCCCTCAGCCGTCTGTTGACGGCGTGCTTCCAGGCCCGGTTCATGCTCGACGGGATCGATGAGCCGGTCTTCGACGGGGGCGGCAGCCCGGCAAAGGCGTTCGACTGGCAGAACTACCCAGAACGTCCACCATTATTCGTTTACCAGATGCGAAGCTCAGCGGTACGACACCGATGTGCTGGTGGTGGCACATTGATGCCATGTTCGTTATGCTCCCGCGAGCATGCCGAAGCTCACGATTTTCCTCATTGCCCTTGCCGCCCTCCTCCTGCCGCTGGCGGTGGCCTGCGGTGACGACGACAGCACGTCATCGACACCCACCAGGTCCCCGGCAACCACTACCACATCAGCGGCGGCCACTGCGGCTGCATCTCCCACCGCGGCGCCAACCAGGATCGGCGGCTCGATGATCCTGGCGACGACGACATCGACACAGGACAGCGGCCTGCTCGATGTACTGGTACCGATGTTCCAGAAGCAGACAGGGATCGAAGTCAAGGTCATCGCAGTCGGTACCGGCGCAGCACTCGAGATGGGCGCAAAGGGCGATGCCGACGCGGTGCTCGTCCACGCACCAACGAGCGAGAAAAAGTACGTCGACCAGGGCGACATCATCAACGGCAAGCTGGTGATGCACAACGACTTCGTCATCGCCGGGCCGGCTTCGGACCCCGCAAAGGTGAAGGGGCTGAAAGACCTCACGGCCGTGCTGAAGGCGATAGCAGCGACGGGGCCATTCATTTCGCGGGGCGATAATTCGGGCACACATACCGCCGAGCTCAACCTCTGGAAAGCCGCGGGCATCGACCCGAAGACTGGCGTGAAGGGCCGCGAGGAGACCGGCCAGGGGATGCTGGCAACACTCCAGGTCGCCGACCAGAAGAATGCCTACGTGCTGACCGACCGGGCGACCTATCTTGCGAACAAGAAGAACCTGAAGCTGGAGATCCTCGTCGAGGGCCCGAAGCTCCTCCTGAACATCTACCACGTCTACGTCGTCAACCCGGAAAAACACACCGGCGTGAAGAAGGCGCAGGCACAGGCGTTCGTCGATTTCATGGTCGCACCGGAGACCCAGAAGACCATCGCCGACTTCAAGAAGGCCGAATACGGGCAGTCGTTGTTCATCGCTGACGCGGGCAAATCCGAGGATTCGCTCGGGAACTAACACGCGGGCGTTCGAGGAGCATCCACCGTGGAGGAGATAGCAAACGGCTTCGCTGAGGCGGTCCGCCTGATCCTCCATGGTGACAGCGAGCTTCGCGACATCACGGGCCGGACCATCCTCGTCTCAGGGGTCGCGACTCTGCTGGCGATGGTCGTGGGCGTACCCACGGGCTACTGGCTCGCGCGCGGCCAGTTCTGGGGCCGGACCATTGTGCTTGGCATCGTAAACACCGGTATGGGCATGCCGCCCGTCGTCGTCGGCCTCTTCGTCTGGTTGATGCTCGTGCGAAGCGGCCCCTTCGGGAATCTCGAGCTCATCTACACCAAGCGCGCCATGGTCATCGCCCAGTTTCTGATCGCCGCACCGATGGTCGTGGGGTTCACGGCTGCCGCCGTCCAGGCTCTGCCCGAACGGCTCCCCGACTTGCTGATGAGCCTCGGCGCCGGGCGCCTGCGAACGCTCTGGCTGTTAAGTCGCGAGGCACAGCTTGGGCTCCTCGCGGCGATCATGGCCGGCTTCGGCGCCGTCGTCAGCGAAGTGGGAGCGTCGATGGCAGTCGGCGGCAACCTGCAGGGAAACACGCGCGTCCTCACGACGGCCATCGTCCTGGAGACCGGGAAGGGGCACGTCGAGCGAGCCATGGCACTGGGTATCATCCTGCTCGTCATGGCGTTTCTCGTGAACCTGCTCCTCACGGCCGTCCAACAACGGGCCGTCCGTGCGCGCGGCGCGTGAACGTCTCGATCGATTCCCTGCGGTTCTTCCGGGGCGCCCGCCAGGTGCTCGATGTCCCATCGCTCGAATTCACGAGCGGCCGCGTCACTGCACTCCTCGGGCCAAACGGGTCGGGGAAATCGACGTTACTGAGGGTCATGGCGGGGCTCGAAAAGCCAGCCGCCGGGCACGTGCGCTTCGATGGGTCGGCGCTATCGCCACGGGCACGAAGCCAGGCGATCGCCTATGCGTTCCAGGAAGCGGTATTCCTGTCGGGGACCGTCCGGGCCAACCTCGACCTGGGCCTCCGGCTGAGGAAGCTTCCTCCTGCAGAACGAGCAGGCCGCCTGATGGATGCGGCCCGCGCGACCGGTATCGACATCTTGCTCGAGCGGGATGCACACGCACTCTCCGGCGGAGAGGCCCAACGCTCAAACCTCGCGCGAGCACTTGCATTACGAGCACCGCTTACGCTGCTCGACGAGCCGCTGACGGGGCTCGATGCGAGCGGCAGGCGCCAGCTCACGAACGCACTTCCCCGGATCCTCCGGGAGTTCACAGCCACGTCCATCGTGGTCACGCACGATCGGGATGAGGCGCTCCGCATCGCAGACGATATCGTCGTGCTGGCAGACGGGCGGGTACGGGCCGCGGGACCCAAGGGAGTGATCGCGAGCCGCCCGCCCGATGCGGTCACCGCGGAACTGTTCGGATTCACCGTGGCCCCCACCGAGAGCGGAAACGTGGCGATCGCGCCTCGGAGCCTTCGCCCGGGGCCCGGAGCCGTGTCGTTCAGCCTCCTCGTCGAAGAGATCACCGACCTGGGTACGCACCGGGAGGTCAGCGGGACCATCAACGGGAGCCCCGTTTCGCTGCAATGGGAGACGGGGATCCCGGCCCCCGGATCGACGGTTGAGATCGGGGCGCCCACTGAGTCGGTCGTCCGGCTCAGTTAGAAGACGCCACGGTCGGCGCGGGACTTCCTGCCCTCGGTGGCAGCGGTAGTAGCAGTGGCGTCCATCATCGCGAGGAGTTGGTCCCCGGGCATCGACTTGCGCGCTTCGCGGAGACCGCGGGCGAGGTCGCCCATCGGTCCGGCGCCGAAGCCACTCGCGTCAGCAAGGCCACCGTCGACGAGGTTGTAGGTGCCCGTGATGTATTCGGCCTCATCGCTCGCGAGCCAGCAGGCAAGACGGCCGATGTCGTCGGGATAGCCAACGCGGCCGGCAGGGATGCGACGCTCGGTGAGTGCCCGGTCGTCACCCTCGCCGATGAGCGGAGCACCGAGCGGCGTATCGATAATCCCCGGGCCAATGCTGTTCACCGTGATGCCGAAGGGGGCGAGATCGAGCGCCCAGCAGCGGCTCATCATCCGGACACCCGCCTTGGAGGCGCAGTACGCGAACATGAACGGCGAAGGCCGCTCGGCCGCAAGCGACGCGATGGTGATGATGCGCCCGCCCGTGTTCTGCTTCACCATCTCGCGGGCGCAGGTCTGCACGGTGAGGAAGACCCCCTTGAGGTTGACATCGATCTGGGTGTCAAACTCGTCCTCGCTCATGTGGAGGATGGAGCCGCCGCGGCCGATACCTGCGTTTGCCACGGCAATGTTGAGCCCGCCAAGCTGAGTGACTGCCGCTACAGCCATGGCCTCGAGCGCCGCGCGATCGCGGACGTCTGCAACGAAAGGAATAGCATTGCGGCCCAGCGCTCGCACTTCACCGGCCGTCTTCTCTGCGCGATCGCCTGCCACGTCGGCGCAGAGAATATCCGCGCCGGCGGATGCCATCGCCAGGCTGATACCCCGGCCGATACCGCTGCCCGCACCGGTGACGACGGCCACTTTGCCACTGAGATCCAACATGCTGCCCCCTCCATGGCGCCCGATCACGGTGCGCATGGCGTGCGACTCTACGCCCATCCGCCATGGCCGCCAAGGGCAACAATTCGCCGCGATCCTTACAGCGAATCTGGTAGTGTCGGCGTATGCGCCTCAACCTTCGAAGCGCGATCGCCGGGATCGCCGCCAGTGTCACCGTGGCATTCGCCGCCATCGCATTCCAGGGCGCGGCACTCGCTGCGCTACCTTCGGCAGCCCCGGTCGCTGCAGCCGGATCGGTCAGTTGGAGCGACTGCGGTGGTGGATTCCAGTGCGGCACCCTCTCGGTACCGAAGGACTACTCGGATGCCTCGAAGGGCACCATCGAACTCGCGCTCATCCGCCTGCCAGCAAAGAACCAGTCGCAGCGGATCGGGTCCCTGCTGGTGAACCCCGGCGGCCCCGGGGCATCAGCCATCGACTTCACGCGCCTCTGGGCCCGACTCCTCTCGAACGACATTCGCAACCGCTTCGACGTGACAGCGTTCGACCCCCGCGGGGTAGGCTACAGCACTCCGATCGAATGTCACGACACGCTCCAACAGCTCGTCGCCGTGAACCCCGATCCAGAGACACCGCAGGAGTGGCAGGAGGCAAATGATGCCGCGAAGACCTTCGTCGCAGGCTGCCAGCAGAAGTACGCGGACCTGCTGCCGTACGTAGGTACGAAAAATGTCGCGCGCGACATGGAATCCGTCCGAAAGGCACTGGGCGAGGAGAAGCTGACCTATCTCGGGTATTCATATGGCACGGCCATCGGGGCAACCTACGCCGACATGTATCCCGACCGAGTACGAGCCTTCGTACTCGATGGTGCGGTCGACCTGTCGCTCGACTTCAAGGAGACCAACCGCCAGCAGATGGTTGGTTTCGAGCGTGCGTACCAGGCGTTCGTCGCCGACTGCAAGGCGAGGAACTGCGCCCTGGCGAAAAACGGCGATCCGGGTGCGGCCGTCGATGCTCTGCTGGCTCGAGTGGACAGGCAGCCGCTGCCCGCACGCGGGGCCGACCGGCCGGCGGGGCCCGGTGAAACGCTGCTTGGCATCGCCTCGGCCCTGTACTCAAAGCAGGCATGGCCGCAGCTCACAAACGCCCTCCTGATGGCAATCAACAACGGCGACGGCTCACAGCTCGTCAATCTCGCCGACGAGTATCTTCAGCGGAACTCTGACGGCTCGTACCCAAACCTCATGGAAGCCAACATGGCGGTGAACTATGCAGACGAGGAGTGCCCGAAGGACCCGAAAGTGTACGAGCAACTCGCCGCTGACTGGGCGAAAAGCGCGCCCCACTTCGGGGCCTCGGCCGCAACCGCTGCACTAACCTGCGCCTACTGGCCGGGGAAGCCCGACCCTGTCCCGGCGCCACGCGCCAAGGGTGCTCCGCCGATCGTCGTGATCTCGACGACCAACGACCCCGCGACCCCCTACGAATGGGGCGTGGCGCTGAGCAAGCAACTCGAGAGTGGCCGGCTGCTCATCCACCGGGGCGAAGGCCATACGATCTACGCACAGGGCGACTCCTGCGTTGACCAGGCGGTGAACGCCTACCTGCTCAACCTCCAGGTACCGGACTCGGGCAAGACCTGCGGAACGGGGGCCCCGCCCCCGGAATCATCAGGCAGTGCAACGGCTGCGCCACCATCCACCACGACAAAGGGTGCGACTGCCACTGCGACCGGCACACCCGGTGCGGCGGCTTCTCCCACGCAAAAGGCACCGGGCGCACCAAATACCGGCAGCGGCAAAGACAGCAATACCAGGGTGGTCGCGGCAGTTGCGCTGATCTTCGTCGTTGCTGCCGCGGCAGTCGCAGGAGCCCTGCTCGGGTGGCAACGCACGCGTAATTGACGCGGACCGCCGGCGCACGGGGACGACCCGGTAAGCTCAGCAGTCGTCGGCCCTCCTGTCCCTGGTCGCGGCAGGCTCAGGAGCTGCGGCAGAGCTTCTTCAGGCCGAGGTAGGCCGCCGCCCGCGTGTAGGCGTGCATCCGGCGCCGAGGGGTGGGAGTCGCGAACGAGTCACCCGAGCGGATGAAATCGGCGAGCGGTTCGACAGCGGCATCCCACGCGAGCTCACGTGCGATCTGCCCGAGGTTCGTGCGGCACGAGTCAACGAACGCGCGGTCTTCGAGCAGCCGCTCGATACCGGCCACCACAGGTGCAACCTCGCGCTCGGGCACGGTGATGCCGAGTGGGTCCCCGGCCACGCGCTCGGCAAGCACATCCCCCTGCGTGCAGAGGAGCGGGACGCGGGCCCGGAAGACATCGACGTAGCGGGTACGAAAGGCGAAGCGGCTCTCGAGGTTCTCGAAACCGAGACAGGCTGAGGCGTCCGATTCGGCGAGATAATCGTCGATGCGCTCGTAGGGCACCCAACCGGGGAGGAAGAAGACGCTCCGTCCCTCGAGGCCGAGGTCTTTCGCCATGGAGATCGCCCGGGCAGCAACGCCAGCGTCCGGACCGAAGACGTAGTCCGGATGGTTGACTCCCATGAAGACGAGCTTCACGTCGCTCCTCCTCTTCCCCAGCTCGTCCATGGCCCGGAGGAGGGTGAACGGGTCATTCCACTCGGTGATTCCGCCGTTCCAGAGGAGGACACGGTCGGTCTCGTTGATGCCCGGGACAACGCCCTTGAGAACCCGGTTCCGGGGATCGAGGGGTGCCTGCGAGACACCGTAGGGCACGACATCGATGAACCGCCGGAGCGACGGATCACGGTCGTAGACATCGGGCGGGACAAGGGCAAGGGCCATCAACATGCCGATCCAGAGGTCGCGCTGGCGCTCATCGGCACAGAAGATGAAGTCGGCGAGCGTGAGCTGCATGTTGAGGTACCAGCGGTTGCCAGCCATCCAGGTACGGCGCCAGAACGGCTGGATATCACGTTTCGAGAGCTCCATCCATTCCGTGTAGAGGGGGGTGAAGGCGTCCAGTGCGAAGCGCTTCTCGCCCATCATGCGGGCGAACTGGGGTGGGAAGTTGCGGGCGACGATGACGTCGTGGTCGCGAGCGAGGGCGATGGAGTCGGCGTTGGTGTCCCACTCGGCGATGCGGACGTTGGGTGCGGGTGGGGCGATCTCGGCGCGGCCCTCGGGCGGGCGGGCGATCGTGATCTCGGCTTCGGGCAGCAGGCGGCCAAGCGACCCCGCGATGTGGTAGGCGCGGATACCCGGCGAGGCCATCTTGGGGCCGACCGCAGCGCGGGAGAGCACGAGGATCCTGGGGTTGGAGGCGTCGCCCATCGGCGGCATTGTCCACGCTCGAACGGTTGTGGGCGACGCGCTACCGGAGGCCGAGTTGCGCCTCAACATCACGTAGCGGCGGGCGATCCCACAGCCATTCGACCTTCAGCCAGAAACCGGTGAGCACGGTGCTGCGGTAGATGCCGTCAGCGTCCGGGATTTGGGGGCGGTAGTAGCCTCGCTCGTCGCGGACGAAGAAATCGGCGACCTGGCGGTGCGGATCGAGCAGCCAGTACTCGGGGACGCCGCCGCTCTCGTACTCGTAGTACTTGTCACCGCGGTCGATGCCTTCGGTGCCGGGGCTGATGACCTCGATGACCAGGTCCGCGGGGCCATCGAGGTTCTTGTCGGTTATGCGCCCGAGGTGTTCGGTTGTGATAAAGAGGATGTCCGGCGAGCGGCCGGGCAGGTCGGACCCGGTCTTCATATTGAACGGCTCGTTGAAGACCTCGCCTAATGCTCCCTCCTCAACGAAGTTGCCAAGCAGCCTCGTGAGGTAGACGGTCAACCGGCCGTGTTCGGGTGAAACGGACATCATCGGAACGACCTCGCCATCAACCCACTCCGTGTTCTCGTCGATCCCGGGCGCGTCGAGGTACTCCTCGTACGTCATTCGAGGCCACTTCCGCCCTTCACCCAGCGCTGGCTCGCGCACGCCTGTCATACGCCCATCATACCGCGCCCGCTCAGCGGAGGTTTCGCTGGTCGATCCAGAGATCGGTGCGGTCAGGTGCTTCGACGGCGGTCCACGAGACGCCGTCCACCACGGCGGCCGGCCTGTCGAGCAGTCGCAGGAGGACGCCCGCTGCGGCGCAGCCGTAGACGGGAGAGGCCGCCTCCGGGCTCCAACGCAATTCGGCGCATGGACCCGCGGGCTCGACGCGCTTCCATCTTCCTTCGAGCGCGTAGAGCATGACCGGTTTGTCGGCTTTCGGCACCGTCAGCGACGACGCATCGATTGGGTGGACCTCGGCGGAATCGGGGTCGAGGAAGACGAGCTTGTTGACCTTCGCTGTGCCGCCTGAGGGTACGAGCGTGCCGAAGATGCGGCCGCCGTCGGGCGTCGCTCCGGCGACATCGAGGCGTTCGACCGAGGCGAACAGCGGATCGCCGGGCGCCGCCCAGCCCCACGACTCCCGCGTCCGGCTATCGAGCCCCACGTAGCTGATGCGCATGGCGCCGGGCTGACCGCCGCCAGGGTTTGTGCGCCACTGGACCAGCTGGCCGCGGGTAGTAGAAGCGATCCAGCGAACCGAGTCCGGGCGGGCCGAATCGACGGTGAAGTACGGCCTCGGGTCCATCGAGTAGAACCACTCGTCGAGCGAGCCATCGGAGCGCGTACCGCGCCAGAACGTCCCAAGATTCTGGACGACGGTGAAGCCGGTGTAGTTCCAGTTCGGAGGCGCGATGACGGCGTGCTCGGGCTCCTGATAATACACAGGGGACCCGCTTTCGAACGCGAGTGACGTGTAGACGTGGCCGTTGAAGGCGCCGATCAGGCGCGTCCCGCTGTCGATACTCGCCACGCGCTGCCAGGTGACGCCGCCATCTTTCGAGTGGTATAGATCGGCGTTGCCCGCGCCGGCGGGGTTCGCCAGCGTGTCGCACTTCCCCGGGGCGCAGACCACGACCCAGGCGTCGCCCCGCTCCCAATCGCCAGCGATGGAAGACGCATGTGCGCCAGAGGCGGTGAGCGGCGCGAGGAGGTCGTCGGTCCGCGTGGTCCCGCTACTGTCTACGGACACCCGATAGAGGTGCGTCACCGCCTCTGGCGCGCAGCCCGCGCACACCGTCTCGTAGAAGACGACCGTGCCTGGTTGGAGCGGGCGCGCCTCGCCGCCGCGCAGGGCCGTTGCCGAACTCGCCGCCGGCGTGGCCGTAGCGGTCGCCGTCGCCGTTGGCGATGCGGCATGCGTCGCCGTCACGCTCGCCGCGGGCGTCAGCGTCTTCGGCTCCGAACCGCCCCCACAGGCTGCGATCACGAGAACCGCACCCGCAACACAAGGTGCGTACAATCCAAGCTGCTTCATTGCTGCCACCCCACCGCAAGATCGATACTGTTCGATCGTGTCCTTCGGAACGCCAAGCGCGCGACCGCGAACATGATCGTATTCGCGACTAAATAGGCTGCCAACAACCAAACGCCAATCCAGGAATCAGCGAATGTGACGCCCAGGAACGACCAGGTCACTAACGCGCCTGCGACCAACGCCAGCAGGCCGAGCGCGACGAGGTGTTATATTCCTACGCCACCAATGTCGGCCAACTTGCCGCACCCGCAGCTACCCCGAATGCCAGCCATCCACCAGCCTGTGACTATCCCTGCAAACCCAACAAACATGCCCATGGCGAGAACGGCCGCGAAGGGCCATGTGTGCGGGAGGAAGAGTGCCGCACCGCAGAGCATCTCCGCGATTCCGAGCGCTCGGACGCTGGCCGGCGAGGACAACCTCGGTCACCACTACCGCTTCGGCGATGCTCAGGATGCCGATACCAACCTGGCCGAGCACAATGGCTCGCTGTTCTTCTCGCTTGCTCGAGATCAATCCATCTCCCAGGGATGGACATAGTCACTGAGCAGTTAGCTCTGACGTTTTCTCTGAGCAGCGACACTGGATCAACTCGACCTACTCGATGTAGTCCGGGACACCTGCGGCGCGGCGGACCGGCCGAAAGTCGTCAGCCTCGCGGCTTGGTCCACTGGAAGATGGCGCGGCGGACGGCGTAGGCGCCGACGCGCTGGACGAGGCCGGGCATACGCTCCCACTTCGGGGCGACCGGGCCTTCATCGCGGCTGCAGAAGTCGATGAGCGGTTTCTGGGTGACGTCCCACTGGAGCGACTCACGGGCCTTGCCGAGGTTCACGCGGCATTGGGCGCGAAAGGCGTCGTCGTCCGCGAGCTTTTCGATGGCGGAGGCGAGGGCAGCGGGATCTTCTTCGGGGACGACGAGGCCCCAGCCGTTGTGCGCCACCTCCTCCGCGAGGATGTCGCCGTGGGTGCAGATGAAGGGGAGCTCGGCCCAGATGAGGTCGACGAAACGGGTGCGGTGGGAGTAACGGGTCTCGAGGTTGTCGAAGTAGGAGCAGACGCTGAGGTCGGCCTCCTGGACGTACTTCTTGGCCGACTCGTGCGAGACCCAGCCTTCCTCGAAGAAGACGGTCCTGCCGAGCTGGCCGTTCGCCTCGGCGATCGCCTTCGCATCCTGGAAGCGGATGCCCTTGCCGAGTTCGGCGATGCCCGGGTAGGCCGCGCCGAGGAAAAGCAGCTTGATGTCCCGCCGGCCGAGGCGGCGAAGCGCTTCGAGAAGCGTCGCCGGGTCGTACCACTGGATGATGCCGCCATTCCAGACGATGATCTTGTCTGTTTCGGCGAAGCCCGGGTGGACGCCGCGGAGGACCCGCCGGCCAGGCTCGGGAAGCTCCGGGCGGATGCCGTGAGCACCAACATCGATGTAGCGGCGGAGCGTGGGGTCGGCATCGTAGGCGCGGGGCGAGATCAGGCCGAGGGAGATCATCATCCCGATGTAGCTGTCGCGCTGGCGCTCATTACAGGTGAGGACGAAGTCGGCGAGGGTGAGCTGCATCGCGAGGATGGCGCGGGTTCGCTGGACCCACGCGTGCTGCTTGTAACCGCGAAACTGCTGGCGCCCGACCTCCATCCACTCCATCGCGTACTGGGTGAAAAGGTCGACCACGAAGCGCTTCGCAGGAAAGAGCGCCGCGACATGGGGCGGGAAGCCGCTGGAGATGATGACGTCGTGCTTCGCGACGAGTTGCAGCACGTTGCGGGCCGACCACCGGACATAGTCGTACGGGGCATTTTTCGGGAGTTCGACATCGGCGTTGGGCCCGGCGAGCGTGACCCGCGCACCGGGAACATGACGAGCGAGCACCGTGGCCTGGGCAGTAGCACGGATCCCCGGGCTCGAGACATGCGTCCCCAGGTGTCCGCGGCAGAGGATGAGGATGCGAGGGCCCACGAACGCGAAGGGTAGGGGAAGTTCGGGGATGAGGCGAGTTGGCCATCACCCGCACCCCCTACAGCAACCGTCACCCCTCCAACCAACCGCGGGCCATACCGCCGCATCGTGCCGGGGCTCGCTTCGGGCAGGTAAGCCCCGGCAGAAAGCCCGGCAAGGCGCCTCCCCCGGGCCGAATTTGACACTCGCATCTCTCCCCCCGGAGGCCTATCATTGGGGGCATCACACTGGCGGGTGGGACTGGATCTGCTTGCCCGTCGAAGAAGGAACCCTGTTTGGAACTTCAGAACGTCGTCATCGTCGATGGTGTCCGCTCCGCATTTTCGAAGGGCGGGCGCGGCAAGCTCGTCGCCACCCGGCTCGATGAAGCTGGCGCATACATTATTCGCGAACTGCTGAACCGCAACCCGAAGGTCACCGACGACATGATCGAGGACATCGGCCTCGGCACCGTTGCAGGCGTTCGCGAACTCGCCGGGCTCACCACCGTTGGCCGCCTCGCTGGCCTCCCCGCCGAGGTCTGCGGCTTCGAATCGAACCGCCAGTGTGGCTCTTCGATGGAGACGCTGCACCGGCTGGCACAGTCCATCCAGGTCGGCGCCACCGAGTGTGGCATCGCCATCGGTGCCGAGCGCATGGGGCGAGCCCTTGGCGGCGGCCCCGCCGGCCCGCAGACGCGCGTCACCGAGTTCAACAAGAAGCGCCTCGAGCAGACTCCCGCACAGCGCAACATGGCGCCCGACCACTTCGAGAACTACAGCGTCCCGTTCCCGGACTACGTGCTCGACTACTCGCCGGTCCTGAGCATGCCCCAGACCGCACAGAACGCGGCCGAAACCTACAACATCTCGCGCGAAGAGCTCGATGCCTACGCCGTCGAAAGCCATCGCAAGACGGCCGCCGCCTACGAGAAGGGGATCTACAAGGACGAGATCATCCCGCTCGAGGTCGAAGAGCCGGTATTCGATGACCAGGGCAACTGGGTCGAGGCCGAGCACGGCAAGATGGTCACCTTCGACCGCGACGAGGGCCTGCGCCCCGGCACCAACATGGAGACGCTCTCGCAGCTCCCGGGTATCAAGGGTCTCGTCAGCCCTGGCGGCACGGACATCCGGATCACGGCCGGCAACAGCTGCCCAACGAACGACGGCTTCACCGCCGCACTCCTCATGAGCGAGAAGAAGGCCCTCGAACTCGGTCTCGAGCCGCTCGCCCGCATCGTCGGCTACGGTGTTGCCGGCGTGAAGGCTCAGCTCATGGGCCTCGGCCCGATCCCAAGCACCAAGAAGGCGCTCCGCCATGCTGGCATCACGGCCGATCAGATCGACCGTGTCGAGTTCAATGAGGCGTTCGCCGCACAGGTCATCCCGTCGTGCAAGGACCTCGGGATCCCGCTCGACCGAGTCAACGTGAACGGTGGCTCGATTGCTATCGGCCATCCGCTCGGCGCAACGGGTGCCCGCCTCGTGCTCACCGTCGCCCACGAACTTCGCCGCAGCGGCAAGCGTTACGGTCTCTCAACCCAGTGCATCGGCGCCGGGATGGGCATCAGCACCATCATCGAAGCGCTCTAAGCGTTCGACACAGTCGAATTCACGAGAGGGAGGCTCGAACGAGCCTCCCTCTTTGTTGTACCGGATGGAAACGCCTAACGCGCGGCCCACCAAGGGAAAGGCGGGCTGTGAACGCCCGATCAGTGCCAGTGACGATGGCTGCAGGGAACCGTGGAAAGTGTGAAAGCGGACAACCCGTTCGCCTGCGCCACCGCACGGGGACGGCCAGGCGTGCACTGACGGTGATTGGGTCCGGGCCCGCAATCCTGCGGGCCCGGACGGGCCTGCCCTAGGCCGTCGCGAGGGCTACTTCCTGCTGGGGGACCATGCCTTCGAGTACACGCTCGAGGGCCATCGTATGGCTGCAGACACTCCAGCTGTCGAAGAAGTCACAGTTACAGGCCCAGTGCCCGTCTTCGATAGTGACTTCGTGGTCACTATTCTCACCGTGGAACGTCACGTGGAGTCCATCGATCTGCATACGATGGCGTTCGCCGGCATAGACTTTCGCCTTCTCGACCTTGCTGATGAGGCTGGATTGCATCAGAGCTGGATCCTCCTTACTCATGTTCCAGGGCACCCAAAAACGCACGAACGGCGGCACACAGGTGCGCCGCCGTCAGGGTGGTTGGATGCCCGAATGCACATCCATGGCACCCGCACGCTACGCTTTGCCATCCGCGCCTGTCAACGGTCTCCCGGCCGTATTTGTGCAGTTCACATCCTGTATTCGGAACCCGGCCTGAACCTATACTCGAGCACGTGCTGGAACTCACTCCCTACGAGATCGCACACCGCGGCCATCTCTTCTGCAGCCCAATGACGAGCGAGCGCGCGGGGCGGCTGGTCAGCCTCCTCGACCTCCCCGAGAGCCCCTCGATGGTCGATCTCTGTTGCGGGAAAGCCGAGCTCTTGCTGCGCCTCGTCGAACAGACACAGGGCCTGGGGCTGGGCGTTGACCTCTCGCGGGCGTTCATCACCGAGGGCCAGGAGCGTGCCGCAACACGCGGCATCAGCGACCGGGTCCGGCTCGTCTGTTCCGATGTCAACGCGTACCCATTCGAACCCGGCAGCCACGACCTTGCGATGAGGATCGGCGGAGCAGACCACGCGGGGGCATTTGGGGACCAGGTAGCACGATTGCGAGACCTCGTACGGCCGGGAGGGTCGGTCCTCATCGCCGACGTCTACTGGCGCAAGGAGCCGCCCGCGGAGCGGTTCTCACCATTCATGCGCGAAGACGGGCCAATGAGGCTGGAGTTCCACGCCGAGAAAGCGGCAATCCTGCAGGCGAACGGGCTCGACCTGCTCTACACGATGACCAGCACCGAGGACGAGTGGGACCACTATGAAGGTCTCTGTATCCGCGCGGTCGAGCGCTGGGCAGTGGAAAATCCGGGTGACCCGCGGCGCGAGAGCGTGCTGGCGCGGGCCCGCGACGCGTACGGTGATTACCTGGCATGGCGGCGCGAGTACCTTGGATTCGGTTTCTACCTCGCCCGGCGCCCATAGCACCCGCCGCTCAGTCCATGCTGATCGCGGCGGAATCAGTCATGTAGATCCAGTAGATCTTGAGCTTGAAGAGGCCGCCAAAGTCGTTCAGATACCGCGGCTGACCGGGAATGTAGAGCAGCCACTTCTGGGTTGCGTTGTCGTACTGCAGTACCTCGGTGTACTTGCCGGCGATGCTCGAGAGGGCGTCCTTCACTTCCTTGCTGCTGCCCGTATAGACGAAGCTGTTCCACCCGGGTTTGAACTGGGCGATGCGGCCCGGAGCAGGATTGGGGTTGAGGCTCGCGAGATTGCCGGGCGGGGCATCCACCCAGAACGTGTCGAACTGCTTGACCACGAGCCAATCGCTGACCGGGAAGGGAACATTGCGGATGTAGCGCTCGTAGGCGCCCAGGCCAAGGGTGAGCGCAAGCTTCTCCGGGTTCCAGTGGTAGGCCGCCGACCACGGCGCCGGGAGTTGCGAAAGTCCATTCGATGGCGACGTCGTCTGATCGAAGAAGGCGATATTACTCCAGCCGCTACCGAGGGTCTGGACGACGACGGCCCCGGGCGGGGGCGAAATACTGCTCACGTCCTTGCTGGCCACGGCGAGGTCTTCGTTCACACCACCCCAGGTGAATGACGGGTAGGCGGTCTGCCCGTTCACCGTGAGCTGGACGAGCTTGCCGGGGGCGCCGCAACCAGCCTTTTCCGCCGCACTCTTCACGCGGATGGAATAGCGCGAGACGATGCCGAACGCGGTCGTTGTCGTGGAGCCGCACTCGTTGCCATCGATGAACGCGCGGACATCAGTCCCCGCGGGTACGTCCTTCCAATCCTTCAGAGCGGACCCGCTGATACTCATCGGGAGACGTTGGACGGCAGCGCCAATATTGATGATGCCCGCCCCCGCCCAGTTCTGACCATGCGGCGCGGGAGCCGCCGGGGTTGCCGTCGCTTTCGCTATATCGACGTACTCCTGCAGCCCAAGGCGGGAGTTGCGAGACATCATGAGCGCGAACATGCCAGAGACGAGGGGTGTCGCCATGCTCGTGCCGCTCGCCGTCCCGTAGGGAACCTTGATGCCGGGTAGATCGGAACGGATGGTGCTCGCGATTTGGTCCCCTGGAGCCGCGAAGTCGATCGCCGGGCCGTAGTTCGAGTACGGCGCCCACGTGTTGTTGTCCAGGTTGTTTGAAGCACCAACAGCGATGACGTTGGGATATTCAGTATAGGCGGCCGGATACCCCGTACCAACGGCATCGGAGCCCGAATGGTTGCCAGCCGCAGCAACGATCAGGACGCCAGCTGCACGCGCACTTTCGATGGCGCGGCGGACGGCAGGCGAGTCGGCCCCTGGTTCGTCGGGGCGAACCGCGAGACTGAGGTTGATGATATTGGCGCCCATCTTGACCGCGTATTCGATACCCTGCGCGACCTCGAACGGGCGCCCGGAAGGGAGGCCGCCTGCTTCGCTCCCGCAATCGAGCACCTTGACAGTCATGAGCTTGATGTTCCAGCCCACCCCGGCGATGCCCTCGTTGTTATCACCGGCCGCGCCAACGATTCCCGCGACAAAGGTCCCGTGGGAGCCGGCGCCGTTGGCTGTGTGCGGCGGCCCAGAATCGTCCATCACATTCCCGTTATGGATGGAGTTGGTGTAGCCACAGATCTTACCATTGGCCTGGGTGAGCGATACGAAGTTGCAGCCGTACCGGTCGTTGATGCAGCCGTTGCCATCGTGGTCGATACCGTCGCTGTAGGCATCCGCGGGGTTCTCCCAGAGACGCCCGCGAAACTCCGGGTGGCTCAGGTCAATCCCGGAGTCGAGGACAGCGACGACAACAGTACCGTTGCCCTGGGTGAGATCCCATGCAGCAGGAGCGCCGATCTGTGTGAGGTAGCTCGCCTGGTCGCGCAGGTAGTAGGGGTCATCGGGAATTTCGGCAGCCTGGAAAATAGGCGCGTCGTTTTCAACCGAAAGGACGTTTGGCTGTTGTTGCAACTCGGCGATGAACTGCGCGGCAGTCTTACCCTTCGGGATCGGTACGTGCCGGAAACCCTGCTCCTCGAGCGTGGGCGCCGACCCATCGGCGGATTGCGCCTGCACCCCGGTGGCATACTGGACGATGACGTAGCCCTCAGGCCGGGGATCGTTCTCAGCAAAGGCCGGGCTCGCACCAGCAACCAGGGCGGCCGCCAGCACTGCAACGATTGCAACCCATCGCCTTGGCACGTTCGCTCCTTCCCGTAGCTCTCCCGCTCTCGAACTCCGGTCCGTCACTCCGGCTACCGCGTCGGCTCAGGCGTGGGCGGCAGGTTGAACGAGGGTGTCGGGATCGGCGTTGGCGTCGTCGCTTCCCGCTTCCCCAGGATCCGGTCATCGATGATAACCGCAATGTCGCGAGCCTTGTCGATGGTCATGAACGGTTGCCCGCCGACGGTCTGGACGCTGACCACGACATTACCGCGGCGGAAGAGGAAGCGATGGTACACCTGCACCATATCGGAGGTGCCAACCGTCCCCTGGATGATCTGGTAGCCGCTGGACTGATTGGCGAGTTGCTTGGCCTCCTGCGCGACTGAGCCCGAGGTGCGGGTGAGGACGCCGGAGATATAGTCGTAGGCCGACTTCGCACCCGTCGTATCCTCGAAGAGGTAGGTCTCGATGAGGATTCCGTAACGGCCCTCCACGATGCCTGCGGCGAGCCCATCCGGGTCGAACTGGACCTTGTAGCCATCGATGATCTTCCACTGGCGGGCGTAATCTGCACCTTCGTTCGCGCTCTTGAAAAGGTAGGAACTGGCAAACGTCGAGATGTTCTGGGCGAAGGTCTCGGGGACGTTCACGCTGTAGCGGCCAGGGAGTTCTCCGGTGAACGGTGCGAAGCGGCTCGCCGGGCCCTGCACAACGGTGTCCGGGCCGCCCGTCGTTCCACCTTCGCTCTTTGGAGCGGCTGACGGTGTCCTGTCATTGATCGTGCCGCTGACGTCGGTACCGCCATCCCGCAGCATCCAGAAGACGACGCCCGCAGCAACGGCAAGGACAGCGGCGACCGAGAGCATGATCGGGGTGGCCTTGCCGCTCTGCTTCGCGTACGGGGAACGTTTCGGTTCGGGCATGGTTAGCGCGCCGCCGGAGAGGAGGCCGCAGGTGAAGCCGATTTCTTCGGCTCGGGGGTGGGTGTCTGGAAGTTGCTCGTGGGTGTGGGCTCTATCGCCTGCTTCGTACCGAGCGCCTTTGCGTCGACGATCGCGGCAAGGCCGCGAGCGGTACCGGCGGTCATGAAGGAATCGGCACCGTAGGTCTGGATGACGGTGACGAGGTTACCGCGGCGGAAGAGGAAGCGATGGAAGGCGGCATCGATGGTCGAGCCGGCGATTTTGCCGGAAACGAGCTTCCAGGCGCTGGACTTGTTCCCCAGCGGCTCGGCATTCACCGGTTGGGCGGCGCCGACACTCTTGAGGCGGCTTTCGAAGTAATCGTAGGCGGCCTTCGCACCATCTTCACTCTGGAAGAGGTGGGTCTCGATGTTGATGTAGTAGCTGCCCTGGAGAACCGCCTTTTCACCGCCCTCGGGGCGGAAGCCGGTCTCGTAGCCGCCGAGATATCCCCACTTCGAGAGGAGCTGTTTGCCCTCTTCCGCACTGGTAAACGTCTTGCTCGCACCGTAGTTATCGGCATTGAGGACAAACGTATCGGGGACATTGGTGATGAAGCTCAGGCCGAGATCGTCGAGGCTGATGGCAAAGCGGCTCGCCGGCATCGTCAGCATCGGCGCCTTCGCCGCATCGTTCGGCGAACTTGCGGTGCCGGATGTGGCCGATCCTCGGGGTGTGGCTCCAGTCCCGTTGCCGGCCTTCACCGCATTGTCGTTCCCGCCGCAGGCACCCAGAAGGGGTACGACGAGGAGTGAGGCAGCGAGGGCAGGCGCGGCGAGCGCACGCGGGAGGCGGCGAACCATGGGGGCTCCGGTACCGTGATGGTCACCCGAATATACGGGCGCACCCCGTTTGGGTGAAGGAAAGGGCGCAAGATGAGGGAAAGGCACGCGCTGTCGCAGGCACCCTCCCTAATACGGGAACGTCATCAGGCACTTCGAGAGAAGCGCACCGGCGGCCGTGTTGCATGACCATTGCGAATTGCATGCACGGCAGATCACGAACAGATCCGCACGTGTTGCACAGTCGCCCTTCACGTGAACGTAAGGGATAATGGACTCCATGCCCGCAGTCCGAACCGTGATGGAGCGGCAGTTCGCATCGCTCACTGTCTACAACTACCGGATCTACTTCACCGGCCAGATGATCTCGCTGGTTGGGACGTGGATGCAGACCACGGCACAGGCTTGGCTGGTGCTGCAAATCACGGACTCCCCGTTCGCGCTGGGGACGGTGACAACGCTTCAATTCCTGCCCATCACGCTCTTTACGCTCTTTGGCGGGGTGATTGCTGACCGCGTGCCGAAGCGGCGAATGCTGATCACAACGCAAAGCGCCGCCCTGGTACAGGCAGCGATTCTCGGCGCACTCGTCTCCACGGGGACGGTGCAGCTCTGGCATATCTACGGACTTGCGCTCATGCTCGGAACGGTCAACGCCTTCGACGGACCGGTTCGGCAGGCATTCGTGGTCGAGTTGGTGGGGCGCGAACAACTCGTGAACGCGGTCGCGCTCAACTCCAGCATCTTTAACGCCGCGCGGGTCATTGGGCCGGCGGTTGCCGGCGTGGCCATCGGGGTCGTCGGCCTCGCAACCGCGTTCTGGGTGAATGCGGGGAGCTTCGTCGCAGTCCTCTTCGCCTACTACATGATGCGGCCAGCGGAGTTCTTTTCGGTACCCCGGAAGAAGGCGAACGGAAACGTGCTCGGGCAGGTCGCCGAGGGGATCAAGTACTCATGGCGGACGCCGGCCGTGCTCTACCCATTCATCCTCCTCACTTTCATCGGGACGTTCGGGTACAACTTCACGGTGGTGATTCCCCTCGTGGCCAGGTTCGTGCTCAAGGTCGGACCAGGGGAGTTCGGACTGCTGACATCGTGCATGGGCGCCGGTTCACTCGTTGCTGCCCTGGGAATGGCGGCCGCCGGCAAGGCATCCGAGCGAATCCTGCTCCTGGCGAGTGCGGCGTTCATCGCCACATTCGCGGCGATCGCAGCATCGCCGTTCTTCGCACTGACGGCCGCGCTCCTAGTGGTGCTGGGGGTCGCGAGCGTGACGTTCAGCACGACGATCAATACCACCCTTCAGCTCGTCGTCCCCGATGAACTGAGGGGGCGCGTGATGAGCATCTTCTTCCTCCTGTTCGCGGGTTCGACACCCGTCGGCGGATGGTTCACAGGCACGCTCGCCGAATCGCTCGGCGTTCCCGAGACGCTCGCCATCGAAGCCATTCTCTGTGGTGTTGGCTTCGTAATCGCGATGACCTACCGCTGGGCACACGGAAAGGCGATGCGAGAGGCCGCGCTGGCGGCAGCACCAGCCGATTAGGGGTTGGGCTCGGCAGCCAGGTAGGTTTCGGCGGCAGCAAGGAAGAGCCGGCAACGGCCGAGAAGGGCAGCAACGTATGTCTCAGGGGCAGGAGGCGCCATTGCATAGTCAACCTCATGGCGCGCCAGGAGAAGTTCGTGGAGAAGCCCTGCGAAATCTGGATCGAGGATGCCCGTCCTCGCAAAGGCGAGCGCGTACTGGCTGATAACAGCACGATGGCGGCGAAATGCCAGACCACGGTCCGCAAGCGGGGCGCTCGCTGTGTAGAACGCAACATAGTAGAGTCGCGAGGCTGCGATTCGGTTGAACCCTGCTGCAACCAGGACCTCAACGGCGGAGAGCGACTCGTCAGCAGCCTCGAGATAGGCACGCACCCGCTCGTCTGAGGTCATGCGACTCGCATACTGCCCCGAAGACCCTCGGCTATCGGCCACTCTCCCCGCTCGATACGGCTTTCACTGACGGGGAAGAAGAGCACTACGACCGTGTGCTCATGGTCGATATCACTTGCGATCTCGCTCAAGGGCCGGGTCTCCTGCCAGACATCGACTGGATCCCTCAAGGCAACGACAAAGTCGATATCCGCCGCCTCGTCATCATCGGCGTAGAGCGGTTCCTGGCACTGATATACGCCAAGCAACCGCTCTCCATAACGCGTTTGTAAGCGATGTATAACATCTCCAATGACAGCTTGATGACGCGCACTCGAAGGGTTCTGCACGAGGGCGATCTTACCACGCGTCACATCCGGCCCGGCGATCTCCCATCACGATGCGGCCGGCCCGGATGGCTATCGCGTGTAAAGGTGGAAGGCAGGGCTATGAGCACGAATCCCTGACTACCACGCAGGAAACGATGAAGAGGGTGTCGCGGAATCGACCGGCGACACCCTCTTCGCCTGTCGGGAGCCTCGATTTCAGGGTTCGTATGCCGCCTTGATGCGTTTGAGCGCAACATGTTCCTCGGCGGATGTGGGCGAGCCGATACCAAGGAAGCCCCCCGATGCACGGGCAACGGCCGTGGCACGCACGAGCATCTCTGCAGCCAGGGCGGCGCGCTCATCAGGCGTGTGCCCGCCCATCTCCGCATGGGTGAACTCCCACCAGAGGCGGAAGATACCCCCGGCAGGGCGCTCCTCGAGCCAGCCGTGGACCATCGCCATCGATGGGCCGGCCGCATCCAGGCCGGTAACGGAATCGTCGGAGAGGATCACACGCCGCTCATCGCTGTCGACCTTGCCGTCGGTCCATGCAACTTCGAGCAAGGGACCGACGGCAAGTGCGGGCAGTGTCTCCGGGGTGAATCCAAACTGGATGAGTTCATCGAGCAGGACGGGGTCGGTGACGCCCGTGGCGCCCTGCAGGCGTGCCGATTCTTCCGCCTCGCGCCGTTCCTGCCGCATATGGTCGATGAGCGCGGCGTTCAGCTTACGAAAGTGCTCTTCCTCGAGCGCACGCTTTCGATCCTCCAGCGCATCCGTCATGGCACTGCCTCCCTGGGATTGGGTTCGCCAGCAAGCGAGTCGCGTGCGAACCATGGCCATGGTGCACCCCAATCGCGCGTTCTCCACCGTCCGTTCGAACCATTGCACGGGGCATGTCGGCCTGAAGTGGGAGAACTGCCCGCTGGCAGGAACAATCCCCGCGCGAGCGGCGTCTGGAATCGTGCGGAGCGGGCCCCCGTGCAGCCTCCGGCTGCCATCAACCCCGCGATGGTGGCCGGAGAGCCGCCCTTTGCTGTAACGGAGGTGGTCCCCGTCCATGACTGAATGGCACAACGGGCGCCTCGCATGGCCGGGCAGTAGGCTGAGCGAATGGGATTTCGCGAATTCAAACAGGATGAGATCGAACAGGCGCTGGACGCGGAACGGGTGGTCCGGCTGGGGTTCACCAGTGCGGGAGAGGCATACGTGGTCCCGCTCTTCTACGTGTGGCTCGACGGAGCACTCTGCGGGATGACAACTCCGGGGCGCAAGACGTCACTCGCCGGGGCCAATCCACACGTCGCGTTCCAGGTCGATAGCGTCGAGTCAACCGGGCCGTGGGAGTGGCGCTCGGTCAGTGGCGAAGGTGAGTGGGAGGTGGTCACCGATCCCGGGGAGATCAGCCAGATTGTAGGCCGCGTTCAACGCAAGCTCCGTGATGCACCGGCCTGGGCGCCCTCCCAGTTGCAGGCACGGTTCGTTGAGCAGGGGATGGTGACCTGGCGAATCCGCCCAACACGAGTCAGTGGCCGCAGCCACGGGCCAGGCTAACGGGCCCACCCTGAATCCGCGGCTACCGCAATCCACAGCCATGCTCCCGCGGCAGGAGTGTCTCCTTCATCAGGCTGGCAGTGAATCGAGAATCTCCGCGACGGGATGGTCCATGATGGCGCTGGCGTACCCGCGATACATGCGATCGAAGAGCAGTTGCCCGCGCTCGTTCCAATCATCCATGTTGAAGTCAGGTGCGCCTGTCACCAGGTAGAAGAGGAGTTGGGCAACACCGAGCCGGTAGTCGGTCCAGCAGTCTTCGAGTGTGTAGCTTTCGACACCATGTTCCCGGAGGGTCTCCCAGTACCGCTCGATAAAGCGCGCTTCGTTCGCACGCCGGTCTTCGCGGGACATGTTCCCGGCCAGGAAGTAGGCGATGTCCACGGGCCCGACACTCTGCTGGCAGATCTGCCAGTCGATGAGTGTGAAGGGCGGGCCACCCTCAGCGCTGGCAAAGAACATGTTATCGAGGCGGAAATCCTGGTGGACGAGCGTCCGCTGGCGGCCCATGAGGTTCGAGACAAAGCCCCGGTAGCTATCGGCCAGTTGAAGCGCGAGCCGCGTCACCTCCGGTTCGACCATCGGTGCGAACTTCTCTTCGAATGCAGGAAGGGCCACACGATAACCAAATTCGAGCATATCGAAGTACGGGTGGCCCGGGCCGGGCAGCCAATCATGCCCATCGATCTCCGGTGATTGCCACCACCGCGCGTGGAATTTGGCGATCTCCGTAATAGCCAGTTCGGCTTCGTCGAGCGTGCACGAAGCGATCTGGTCGCCCGGACGGGCAGGCGCCATGTCCTCGAGCAGCATGACGAAGTCGTGGGAGGGGTCGCCCGCGGCGTAGTAACAGGCCGGGATGCGGACGCCGGGGTTCTTGCCCGCGAAGTGCCGGTAGAAGCCGAGTTCGTGCGCAAAGAACCCGAGACTAACGGCGAGTTGGCGCATCCCTTCGTGAAGCGTGGGAAGCTTCGCGATCATCGTCGGCGGGCCACCAGGCCCATCGTACGAGAGGTCGAGCCGCGCGAGCTGGCTCAGGAAGCCCACACCCTCACCGATGGTCGTCGCATGCACCGCCGTGATCGCGGCGCCCCCACGAATATCAGCAGGGAGGACCTCGGTCAGCCAGTCAGGGGTAATGTCGCGAATCTGCTTCGGTACCGAACTCACGTATCCCTCCGGAATGTGGCAGATACTACATCACTCGCGAGGTCAATAGATCGTCAGCTCCGCTTCCGGCTTCGAGAAGCGGAAAGCGCGGGCGTCGCCGGGGGGATGATGCCCTCGCGCTTCTCCTCTTCGTAGAGCCGTTCGATGACGAACTGCTTGAGGAGCGTCTGGTAGCCAATGTGCTTCTTGCGCGCGAGCGCCTTGATGCGCGCCAGGGTGTTGCGATCAAAGCGGATGGAGAGGGGATTAGGGTGTTCACGGACGGGCGGGAGCCAGTCGAGTTCGATCGGCGGATGTTCGGCCAGATAGCGATCACCAAGGCTGTGGGTCGACCAGAACTCGGCCTCCTCGTCCTCGTTCGCAAACTCCGGGATCTCATCCTCACTTTGGATCTCGATGAGGCGCGCGACCTGGTCATCTTCAACGGGTACGGTAGCTACGGCGTTCGGAAGCATCGGCATCTCTTGCAGTGATCACGCGTATTCCGCGGTTTCGGCGGACGAAGATCACGCTGATCATCCGCCCTGATTCGATCTTCCCGATCAGGCCGTAGCGCCGCTCACCGTCGCGCGGCTGCCGCACTGATAGCTGCCGCCGACCGGGATCGGCCATTGCCTGCTCGACTTCAGCCGGAACCAGCCCGTGCCGGCCGACATGTTCGATATTGTGCTCATCCCATTCGAATTCGACCAACCGGCCGCTCTCCCGTAGCTACCATGGTAGCAGCGATGTCAAGCAATAGCCTCCGACCCGGTTCCTGGTTAGGACCGGGCCGCCCAACAGAGCTATTTCTGGTAGCGGCGGCGGCGGTCGCGGCCACCCGCCTGGGAGCGGCCATAGCGAACAGGACCCGCACGGCCGGCGGCGGCAGCCATCGCAGCCAATTCTTCCTGGTCAGTCCCCACGAGGTCGCGGCGCAGCTCGATGACCTGGTCGCGGAGCGCTGCCGCCTTTTCGAACTCGAGGTTCTTGGCCGCGGCCTTCATCTGCGACTCCAACTCCTTGACCATCCGGAGGAGCTCATCCTTGGGCAGTGCCGCATGCGGGCGGCTGGCGTCATATGCGGTCTTCTCCTCCGCGGCCATGCGCACGTGGTCGGTAATGTCGCGCACGGCCTTGATGATGCTCGCCGGCTCGAGGCCATGCTCGCGGTTGTACTCTTCCTGGATCTTGCGGCGCCGGTACGTCTCGTCGATCGCGTTACGCATGCTCTGCGTGATGGTGTCCGCGTACATCACCACGCGGCCCTCCTGGTGGCGGGCGGCGCGGCCAATCGTCTGGATCAGTGACCGGTTCGAGCGCAGGTAGCCTTCTTTGTCCGCATCGAGAATACAAACGAGGGAGACCTCGGGCAGGTCAAGGCCTTCGCGGAGGAGGTTGATACCGACCACCACGTCGTAAACGCCAAGGCGGAGGTCCCGGAGGATTTCAACGCGATCGAGGGTCTCGACCTCGGCGTGGAGGTAGTGGGTCTTGATACCCATCTCGACGAGGTAGTCGGCCAGGTCCTCTGCCATCTTCTTCGTCAGCGTCGTCACGAGGGCACGCTGGCCCCTGTCGACGACACGCCGGATCTCCGCCATCAGGTCATCGACCTGGTTCTTCGTGGGGCGAACCTCGATCTCCGGGTCGAGGAGGCCGGTCGGGCGGATGACCTGTTCGACGACCTGGCTCGACTGGCGGATCTCGTAATCACCCGGGGTGGCACTGACGAAGACAGCCTGGTTGATGTGGCGGTCGAACTCCTCGAAGGTCTGGGGGCGGTTGTCCATCGCACTCGGGAGGCGGAAACCAAACTCGACGAGCGTCTCCTTGCGGGCACGGTCCCCAAAGAACTGGCCCTGCACCTGCGGCAGGGTGATGTGCGACTCATCGACGACGAGGAGCCAGTCATCGGGGAAGTAATCGAGAAGGCACCACGGTGTGGAGCCTGCTTCGCGGAGTTGGAGATGACGCGAATAGTTCTCCACGCCAGCGCAGTAGCCAGTCTCCCGGAGGGACTCGATGTCGTAGTGGGTCCGCTCTTCGAGACGGGCCGCCTCGAGGATCTTGCCCTGTTCGCGGAAGAACTCGAGTTGTTCAGCAAGCTCGGCCTCGATGCCAGCAATGGCCTGCTCGAGGCGGTCCTTCCCGGTAACGAAGTGCTTGGCGGGGAAGATGTCTACTTCGTCCTTCTCAGCCACGATTTCACCGGTGAGCGGGTCGAGTTCGACGATGCGCTCAACTTCGTCGCCGAAGAAGTCGATGCGGACAGCGAGTTCTTCGTAGCTGGGGATGATGGTGAGAGAGTCGCCGCGCAGGCGGAACTTGCCGCGCACGACGTTCATGTCGTTGCGCTCGTACTGCATGGCCACCATGCGGCGGACGGCCTCGGTACGGTTGAATCGCTCACCGCGTTTGAAGTTGAGAACGAAGCCTTCGTATTCGGTGGGGTCGCCGAGGCCGTAGATACAGCTCACCGAGGCAACGATGATCACATCGCGCCGGGTAAGGAGTGCGCGTGAGGCGGCGTGCCGGAGCTTGTCGATCTCCTCGTTGATGTCGGCGTCCTTGGCGATGTACGTGTCGGTGCGCGGGATGTACGCCTCGGGCTGGTAGTAGTCGTAGTAGCTGACGAAGTACTCGACCGCGTTTTCTGGGAAGAACTCCTTGAGCTCGGAGCAGAGCTGCGCGGCGAGTGTCTTGTTGTGGGCGAGGACGAGCGTGGGGCGCCCCGTTTGCTGGATGACATTCGCCATCGTGAACGTCTTGCCGGAGCCCGTGACACCGAGGAGTGTCTGGTAGCGGTCACCCCGGTTTACACCTTCCACCAGGTGTTCAATCGCCTGGGGCTGGTCGCCGGTTGGCTGGTATTCGGCCTGAAGCTTGAACTCGGCGCGTTCGCGTACGGTGGTGACGAGCGGCATGGATCAAGTGTAGCAGGCGGCGAAAGGCTCGAACATGCGTTCGTCCGGGCTCCTGGCGGTGTCCCGCCAGGAGCCCGGGACGGGTTCGATCAGGACGGTTCGGCGTAGAGAGGCGAACTGGCTTTCATCCAGCGAAGGAGCATGCGCATCTCGGCGATTCGGCGCCCGTCCGCGTCATCCATCGCCGTATCGAACCACATATGCTCGGTTTTCGGGCTCTGGCCGACCGCGAGGACCGTGCCGGTGACACGATAATCGTGGCCAACGAGGACCGGGCCATTGATGTTGCGCAGTTCGATGGCTCCAAAGAGGCCGACGGCCGGGCCAATGCGGCCGCGCAGGGTCTCCATGCTCTTCGCATAGAGGAGCTGGACCATCGCTGCCGGCGTGGCGATCGCACCTCCCCACGGGCTGGCGCCGTCGTACCAATCGAGCGGCTCGGTTATCACGCCGAGGCGCTTCTTCTGCTGTTCGGGGTCGAGACGAACGCCGACCGGGTCGAATTCAAATCCAGGGGTGATACCGGCGAGCATCCGCAGCTCCCCCGGCTCAAACCGATCGATGGGGCGGCGTTGAAGGGCCGTTGGTTCGGCAGGGTTGCCGGCCGAGGCCGAGCCTTCGGCAACCCGCATCCCATCCTCACGTTCTACCCACGCATCGACCTGGACATCAATCGTGCTCGCTGGCTGCGCCAGGAATGCGCGTACGGGCTCCCGGTCGGTGGTGGCGTTCCGGAAGTAGAGAGAGAGCGTACCCCGCTCGAACCAGCGCTGGCCAAACGCCTTCAGGAGGAGCGGCGGGAAAAGCTCCATATGGATGGAACCGGCGACCGTACCGCCACGGAAGCCGAGCTTCGTTGCGGTGGCGTCGTCGTGGATGCTACCCCGCGCATCACGGGAGGAATTGACGGAACTGCGGAGGGGGCCAGCGATGACGCCATCAGCACTGGTAATTTCGGAGCGGGTGGGGGTTGAAGTCACGGCATGGCTCCCATCAGGAAGGTTGGTGACGCCAGCCTACACGCGTCGGCGAACGGATTGAAACCCCTGCCCATACGTATCGTGGGCCGATAAAACAGATCCGTTTACCGGGCCGCCCTTATCTCACGGGCGCACCGAGAGACGGTACGGGGGAGCACAGTCGCTCCAGCAGACAGACGAACCTAGAGCGACGCCGAGATCACAGGAACGAGGAGGGCAAGCAGCGCGCCGATTTCGAGGCTCCGGGTAACGGGGCTCCGAATGGGCTGCGCAAGGTGCACCTCGTACTTGTTCCGCCGGCCAAAGCGCTTTCGCGAGATATAACCGGTGTGCTCGAGGTCCGCGACGATTCGCTTGACCGCGCGCTCACTGATCTCGACGCGCTCGGCGAGGTCCTTGAGGCGGGCGTTCGGGTCCTCCGTGATACACAGAAGAACGTGCGCATGGTTCGTAAGAAACGTCCATTCAGACATGGCGCAGAAAAGGGTAACGCGAACTTCCCGTGATAACTAGGGAAATCTTCAGCCCTAGTTGACAGGCGATTAACCACCGCACGAGGAACCGGCGGCAGCCTCCGCTCGCACGGTAGATCCCCTCCCTGCCATGACACCCGGTGTTGTTGCGGCCCCTCGCCGGCTTACCTCTCCTGCGGCGCCACGACTTCGGAGTGGTAGCGAAAGTCGCAGTGCGCGGCACCCTCCATCCGCGTCTGGGTGCGACTGAAGGTGACGCCAGGTGCCAACCCTTCGAAATATGCGAAATCGCGGCCACACGAGAGGAGCGGGCCGAGGTCGCCGGCGCCGAGTTCCTCGTACATCTCCACGAACTTGCACGTCGTCACGTTGAAGCCGTAGCGCTCGGGGGTCTGCTCCACAACATCGACAACGAGCGATCCGTCACTCGTCGGGCCCTTCAGGGAGCGGGCAGCAAGGTCGTCCATGTTGCGGATTTGGAGGCGGTCGCGGTCGGCAACACCCTGGGCGTGTGCGATTTCGCGGATCGTCCGGCCCACGATCTCGTTCGTGCGTTCCTTGCCGAATTCGGCCTGGAAAGCGCGAATCAATGGAACGAGGACGGCCGCCTCGATTCGGCGCCGTTCGAGGAGGGGAAGGTCAGTGGCAGTGGTCATGCATATGCTCCGGCAATCGTCGCGAGCGCGAGGTCAAGTTCTTCGCGAACCCATTCATCGTGCTCGTTCGCACGTGCTTTCTCAAGCGAGGCGACCACGTCCGGGAGGATGTCCGGGGAAGGCCGCAAACGCTCGATGAGGTGGCCAAGCGCCCACGCAACGTGCCCGCGAACGAGCGGCGAGGCATCAGCAAGGGCGGTTTCGAGTACCGGGAGATCGGCGAGCGAGCCGGTGTTACCGAGGGCAATCGCAGCATTGCGAGCAAGGCCATCACGTTTCGCCCGCATGATGGCACGCCCGCGGAAGCGCTCTTCGAAGGACGCGGCATCGAGTGCCAGGAGCCCCTCGAGCTCAGGGAACGCCTCACCGGGAGATGGCGGCGCGAACTCGTCGTGGCCACCAGGAGTCCTCACACCCACCGGGCATGAATCGAGGCAGGCATCGCAGCCGAAGACCCAATCACCAAAGAGCGGCCGCAGGTCGCGGGGGATAGGACCCCTGTTTTCGATCGTGTGGTAGCTGATGCAGCGGCGCGCATCGACGAGGTGTCCGCCTGGTGAAATGGCCCCGGTCGGGCAGGCCGATATGCACCGCGTGCAGGTGCCGCAGGTTTTCGCGATCGGTGCGTCCGGTGCGAGTTCGAGGGTCGTCGCGATCGCTCCAAGGAGGACCCACGGCCCCACCCCGGGAACCAGGAGCATGGTTGACTTCCCGAGCCAGCCCATCCCCGAAGCCGCGGCGAGGGGACGTTCGAGGAGCGGGCCATAGTCGACGGTCGGCCGGGCGTTGGCGTCGAGTTCGTCCCGGATCGTCCGCGCGATACGGCGGAGCTTTTTCTCGAAGACACGGTGGTAGTCGCGGCCGCGAGCATAGCGGGCGACGCGGCCGCGCGCCGGGCCAACGGGGCGCTCCGGGTCCGGGAGGTGGCAGGCGAGGGCGAGCACGACGACGGACTGTGCACCTTCGAGGAAGCGGCCGGGATCGGTCGCACGATCGATCCACTCCTCCGTCATCCATCGAAGGCCGTCGAGGCGGCCTTCGATGCGAGCGTCCTGGGCCGCGGTGCGGGCAGCGAGAATCGGACCGGCAGAAGCGATGCGGACGAGATCGAAGCCCTCGGCCCGAGCGAGATCGAGAATGCGGGCGCGCGGATCCATCGAATTCAGGCTACCGCATGGCTGCGGCACTCGCCGAACGGGTAGCAGCCACCCTGCCCGCGCGGGTGGCGCAACCACGGTGCCGCGGTGGCACGCTCGAAGCACCACACCGGAGACAGATGCCATGACCGAATCCAACAACCTTACCGGGCTCTCGGAACAGCTCGCGGCAGCCGTCGCGCGGGCAGCCCAATCAACCCTGATGGTGAACGCACGCCGGCGCTTCCCGGCAAGCGGCATCGCGTGGAGCACCGAGGGCCTCGTCCTTACAACCGACCACGTCCTCGAACGGGAAGAAGACATCACGGTCGGGTTACCCGATGGGCGAGAGCTTCCCGCGAACATCGTTGGCCGCGACCCCGGCAGCGACCTCGCCGTACTGAAGGTCGACGCCCCACTTACGGTGGCCGCGCAGGCACCCGCGGAGTCGGTGAGGGTCGGCGGCATGGTCCTTGCTGTTGGGCGGCCAGGCAGCGAGGGCGTGCAGGCATCGTTCGGCGTGGTTGCTGCAATCGGCGGCCCATGGCGCACCTTCCGTGGCGCCCAGGTCGAAGGCTACCTGCGCAGCGATACCACATTCTTCCCCGGCTTCTCGGGCGGGCCACTCATCGACGTCGCCGGCCGCGCGATCGGAATCAACAGCTCGCGGCCCGGACGGGGCGCGGGAATCACGATCCCGATGGGTGCAGCCGCCAGGGTCGCCGGCGACCTGGTCAAAGCGGGCCGGGTACGTCGTGCGTATCTCGGTATCAGCAGCCAGCCGGTGCAACTCCCCAATGCGCTTGCAGCGCGACTGAACGGCCAGGAAAGCGGGCTCCTCGTCATGTTGGTGGAGCCCGAAAGCCCCGCCGGTCATGCGGGCCTCATCCTCGGCGACCTGCTGGTGAGCCTCGGTAGCCAGCCCGTAACCGACACCGAGTCGCTACAGGCCCAGCTCGGGCCGGACCGGGTCGGAAAGCCCCTGGCGGCTGTCGTGCTGCGTGGAGGCGAACCGCACGAACTGACGGTCGTCCCGGGCGAACGGTAGGCGGCCGGGTACCGCTGAAGGAAACTCACCGTTCGGGCAGGCGCACAACATCCGGTCGCTGGGCTACGCTGGAGGACGAATGAACGAATTCGAACCGGCAAACGGCCTTCGTATCCTCATCGTCGCGGCGTACCCCGCGGCGCGGGCGGGGCTTCGCTCGATGCTCGATGGGCACGATGGGAACGACCCGATCACGGTCGTTGGTGAAGTGGCAACACTCGAGGCGCCCGGCGAGTTCGCAGCCATCCACGCCGACGTCGTGGTCGCCGAGTTAGACGGGCAATCGAACGAGACCATCGTCCCGGCCGATCTGCCGGCCGTGCTCATCGCCGGGGACGCAACGGCGTACCTGCCACTCGGACCCATGACCCGCCCGGGCGCCTACCTCCTCCGCGACGCCGGGACCGAGGAACTGGCAGCCGCAGCCTGGGCGGTCGCGAGAGGCCTGACCGTGATGGATCCGGCGGTGGCGGCGCTGCTCACGGCTCCCGAGAAGACCGGCCGGCACCCCGAGAACGGGGCAGTCTCGCTCACCGAACGCGAACACGCGGTGCTCGATCTCGTCGCAATCGGGCTCCCGAACAAGGGCATTGCACGCCAGCTGGGGATCAGCGAGCACACGGTGAAGTTCCATGTCGGGGCGATCCTGGGGAAGCTCGGGGCAGCGAGCCGGGCGGAGGCCGTAGCCCTTGCCGCACGCCAGGGATTGCTCGCGCTCTAACGGGTTTCCAACAGGAAGCGGGGCCGGTCAGCCGCGGCCGTTGCGCTCACGGGCTTCGTCATAGGCCGCCCGCCGGCGGGGGTCACGAAGGACCCAGTGGGCCTCACGGATGGCCGCTTCTTTCGCTTTGAGCTCGGCATTCCAGGCATTACCAAGGGCACGGTGAGCCTCGGTGACCGCCGCGCCCACGTCTTCGGGCGTAGCGCGGGGCCGGATGCCAAGGAGCTTGTAGTAATCGCTGAGCGGGCCCGGTCCAGGAGTCCATGGCGGGCGAGCAGCATCGTAGGCGGCACGAAGGTCACGCCGGACGAGGGTGAGACCGGCCATTTCGAGCTTCGCCTGGCGGCTGTACCGTTCTTCGAGGTTGAGATGGTCACCCGTGGCCTGGGGTGCGAGGGCCGCCGCCGCTTTCCGGATCTCCTCGTCGGTAGCCCATGGCTTGACGCCGAGAAACGCGTACCAGTCCTCCTGGTTCGGCCCCGCCGCGCGGTCGAACTTCCAGCGCGCCATCTCGCGAGCCCGGTCGGCGGGCGACGGCCTCGGGGCTGGTGCGACATCTTCATCACGCCAGTTGTCCGGCCGCTGGCGGCCGAAGGTGAACTTCATCCGATCGCCGGAACCGCCGGCTTCGCGGTTGCGGGCATTCGAGCGTGCCACACCAAAGCTGCTGGCAAACCCCGCGTAGCGCCGGGCGATACCCCGTGAGCGATCGAACGCGGCTCGCTGGGCAGGGTCGAGGAGCACATCGCGAGCCTGGTTGAGTTCGGCCATGCGTGCGTGGGCATCGGTTGCAGGGTTCACATCGGGATGGATGTCGCGCGCGCGCTTGCGGTGGGCAGCCCTGATCGCAGCCTCGTCGGCGTCGGGGGCTACATCGAGGACCTCGTACCAGTCGGGTTCCTGGGGCCGGTGCTGCATCGCTACGAATGGTACGGCAATTCGCCCCGCCAATTCACAATTCACCATGCACAATGCGCCAATTCGGGGCCGGCACAGTCGTGGATCAGGGTTCCTTGAGAACGCGCATCCAGATCTGGGCCTCTTCGAGGCCAGCGAGGTGGCCCCAGAAACGCTCGCAAACGTACTGGGCGCGTTCGCTCCGGTTTGCCAGGGCGTCGACCACGCGGCCAAGGACACGCCGACCCCTGCCGGGAAGCCAGGTGTCGGCGTTCATGTTGAAAGAGAGGCGCTGCTTCACCATCTCAAACTTCGCCGGGTGGTAGTAGCCAAAGACACGGCCGTCGAAGGTGTTGGGGTCGAAGTAGTCGAAGGTGTCGAGGAAGACGCCGCGGCGGTGGGTCGGGTCTTTCCACGTGGCGTAGAGCGTGCTGCCGTGGGGAAAGCGGAAGTGCACGATCGCGCCCGGCTTGCAGACGCGCCAGACCTCGCCCATGAAGGCCATGAAATCGTCGAGGTGCTCAACGAGGTGCGAGGCGTAGACGCCATCGACCGAGGAGTCGGCGAAGGGGAGCGGGCGGAAGACGTCGGCGATGACGTCGACGCCGGGGATTCGCGCGATATCGACGCCGATGGCGCCGGGCTTCTTCCGGCCGCCGCAGCCGAGGTCGAGGATCGTTCTCACGCGGACATTGTCGCGGGGGGTGAGCGCTGGGGCGAGTTCGCGAATGGGCGAATGGGCGGAGGCCAGTGGCGGCCAGGCACGTGCCGACGACGGGTGTATCGCACTCGAGACCAGCAGGTGGCTCGTGTCTTACGGTCCCGACACGCTGCGCTCCATGGGTGAGGCCTGGTTGGCAAGGCGTCCCGTTTCGACCCGGAGGACGTACTGCAGCAGCGAGAGCAGTGGGAGGCTCAGGATCATGCCGGCTGAAGCGAAGAACTGCGCCTCGTAGAAAGCGAACGGCTGAATAACGAGGATCCACACGAACACCGCACGCTCCTGCAGCCGTAAGCTCCGCAGTTCGCCCGCTCCGGCTGGGAGCGCCGCGACGGACAACGCCAGGGCGGCAACGGCTGCCAGGACCTCGAGAGCGCCGAGCGGAGAGACCGATACCAGGTTGACGAGGTCAAGGTCGTTGGCGCCCGAACCGGATCGCCATGGATGGTCACGTACCAGGAGGATGGCGATGACCTCCGTGAGCGTTGCAACCGAGCCGGCAACCACGAGCAATGCGACTGCACGGGCAAACCATCCCGTGCTGGCAAGCGACTCGTAGCGGGTGAACAGCCAGGTCTGGAGACGAGCGAGCCTCGTTGGCCGGTCCGCCGGGTCGAGGGCCTCGAAGATGTCGACAAGCTGTTTGCGAAGTTCGCTCTCCGGTGAGCTGGCGAGGTAGCGGAGCGCTCTCGTCCGCTCCGGCTCATCCAGGTCGCCGCTCGCGGCCTGTTTGAGCAGTTCGATTGCATTCACCAACTGCTCCCGGGGCGAGAAGCCGCCGCGCCGGGTAATCGTGCGCGAAAGGAGAAACAGGGCGACGAAGGTGGCGTAGATGAGTGCTGGGGCAGGGCGAAAGAAGTAGTTGTTGTCGCTCGTGAGGAATTTGCCGATCTCATCGATGAACAGTCCGAATCCGGCGCCACCGAGTATCGCCATAGTCCAGCGGGCTGTGAGGGTCACGAACGAGATGCCGGTGATCAGCGCAGCGAGCATCAGGAGTCCACCCCAGATCATGTGGGCGACGTGGAGGCCGCCGCCCCCAACCTGCGGATATCCGGCGAGGAAGAGATACAGGCGAACGGCCATCAGCGAAGTCACGGCGGACACGACAAAGGCATCGATGAGACCGACGACGTCAGTGTGCCTGAGGAAGAGATGAGAGCGCATGAGTGTTCCGGTGCCCGTTGGGAAGAAATGATATGACGCACCAGGCAATTCAGACTGCGAGCGTCTCGGAGCGCCTGCCACCCGACCGGGCGGTGGCAAGGGAGCACGCGATCCGCGACAACCAGTTGTAAGAGCCAGCGTGAAGAGGACGAGCATCGAGGCAGTTGTCCGCACACCGATAACGCGCAGGTTGTCTCCCCCGAAAACGCACAAGCACTCCATCGCCGGCACGATGCCCGTAGAATGCGCGCCATGCCGGGAGCACTGGATGGACTGCGCGTTATCGAAGCAGGGCAGGGCGTTGGGCCTTCGTATTGCGGGAAGCTGCTCGCGGGCTTCGGGGCGGAGGTCATCAAGATCGAGCCGCCGGAGGGGGACGTGCTTCGGCAGGCGGGGCCATTCCCCGGCGACGTCCCGGACCCCGAACGATCCGGGCTCTTCCTCCACCTCAACACCGGAAAGCGGAGCGCAGTACCGAAGGACGGCGCTGAGACCGATGCCCTGCTCGCCGGAGCAGATGCACTCATCCTCGCGCACCGGCCATCGGAGCTGCGGGAGAGTGAGTTCAACCTCGCACGGCTGAGGGAGCGGTACCCCTCGCTGGTGATCGCAAACGTCAGCTGGTTCGGGCTCGATGGACCCTACGCCGACTACCTGGGCAGCGAACTCGTCGCCTATGCGCTCGGCGGCTACGCCATCCTCACGGGCTCGCCGGAACGGGAGCCGATCAAGGCGTACGGCTCGCTCGTCGAGTACCAGGCCGGGACGCACGCGGCGCTCGGGGTGCTCGCCGCCCTGCACGAGCGGAGGAGAAGCGGGCTCGGGCAGGTGGTGGACGTCTCCGCCATGGAGGCGAGCACCTTCCTGCTCGGCGGTGTGGAGCAGACCGCCTACTTCTACGGCAAGGCGGCGAGGCGAAACGGGACACGGCTACTCGGTTTCCCGGCCCACCATTCGTACCCCTCGACAATTCGCCCGTGTGCCGACGGCTATGTGCACTGCCATTCGCACAACCGCTACCCCGACCTTCTCGGGACACTCATCCCAAACCCGCGGCTGCTGGAGCCCGACCTGCTCGAGACGATGATGGGCCACGCGGATGAAATCGACGCAATCATGGATGAGTGGCTTGCGGACAAAACGCGGCACGATGTGGTGGTGGCGGCACAGGAACTGCGGCTGCCATTCACCGAGGTAATGGAACCGGGCGAGGTGATGGCCGAAGAACACCACCGCGTGCGGGGGAGCTTCGTACTGACCGGGCACGCCGGCACCGGACCCGTCCTCCAGCCGGGAGCGCCGGTGCACCTGAGCGCGACACCCTGGCAACACAGCGGCGCGCCGACACATGGCGAGCTTTCGGTTGAGTCACTTGCGAGCCGCCGGGTTCCCGGGCATTCGAATCATCCCGGTGCAGCGCGGCGCGGCAAACCACTCGAAGGTCTACGGGTGATCGATTTCACGAACGCGGTGGCCGGCCCAATCGCGTCATACCTGCTCGCCGACCTCGGCGCCACCGTGATCAAGCTCGAGGCGCCCGGGAGCCGCCCGATCCACGCCGCCGGAACTGCACCCTTGCAGGAGGGCTCAGAGCGCGCCGGATACGACCGGATCATGATCTTCAACCAGCTCAACCACGGGAAGCGCAGCGTCGTCCTCGACGCGGCGAAACCAGAAGGACGCGAACTGTTCCTCGATCTCGTGCGAACGAGCGATGTTCTCGTGCAGAACTTCTCTCCCCGCGTAATGCCGAACCTCGGCCTCGATTACGAGACACTCCGGGCAGCAAACCCCGGTCTCATCATGCTCTCGATGCCAGCATTCGGCCTGAGCGGCCCGTATCGCGACCGCATCTCGTACGGCCCGGGGATCGACGCCATGAGCGGGCTCTCGCACCTCACCGGATACGCGGATGGCCCGCCGATGAAACCGGGCAACTTCTTCTGTGACCAGAACGCGGGGCTGCATGCAGCGGTCTCAGCGCTCGCCACACTCTGGCACCGGCACGCGACGGGCAAGGGCCAGCACATCGAGCTGGCCATGATCGAGGGCGAATTCCAGGTGCTCGGCGACGCCTACATCGACTATGCCTTCAACGGGCGCGAACGGGGGCGCGTGGGGAACGCTCACCCGTCGATGGCCCCCCACGATGTCTTTCGCTGCAAGGGCGAGGATACCTGGGTGGCAATCGCCGTCGACAGCGACCGGCAGTTCGCAGCGCTGTGTAGCGTGATTGGCCGCCCGGACCTGGCCGGCGACCCCCGGTTTGCCAACGCGGCAAGCCGGAAGCAGAACGAACTGGAACTCAGAGAGCCAATCACTGCGTGGACCAGCGAGCGAACACACATCGAAGCCCAGGACGCGCTCCAGGCAGGCGGTGTGCCCGCAGGGGCCGCACTCGATGCGAACGAATTGCTCGAAAACCGGCACGTGCATGCTCGCAACGGGATCGCGTTCGTGGACACACCGGGAATCGGCCCCGCGCCATGCCTGCGGATGGCGTTCAAACTGAGCGACACACCGCTACCCATCGCCAGCCCCGCACCGTGTTTTGGTGACGCGAACGACGACGTGCTCGGCGGTCTGCTCGGGCTCACGCGTGAGCGAATCGCCGAACTCGAACGGCTCCGCGTCACCTCGCGCGTGCCACTGGCGCCATGACGGAGGAACAACGGTGAAGGTACTCGACGAAACCAACGGCCCGGTACGGACCATTACCCTCAACAGGCCCGAGAAGCGAAACGCACTTGATGGTGAAATGCTCGACGGCCTGGCCTCGGCGTTTTCAGTCGAACCGGCGCCGCTCGAACGGGTGGCCGTCATCCGTGCAAACGGGCCAGCATTCTGCGCCGGGCTCGACCTTCGCGAACGGCTCGGTGAAGGCGCTCGCGGATCGGCGAGCCCGATCGAGGACGTGCTGGAGCTCGTGGAGCATTACCCGGTGCCCGTGGTGGCCGTCGTCCAGGGCGACGCCATTGCGGGTGGAAACGAGCTCGCACTGCACTGCGACTTCGTAGTTGCGTCGACAGCAGCATCGTTTGGGATGTCGCTCGCCCAAATCGGTCTCGCACCTTCGTGGTTCCTCGCGAAGAAGCTCCTCGAGGTGGCGGGACCCGTTACGGCCCGGCGGATCCTGCTGCTCGGCGATCCCCTGCCGGCATCGCGCATGGCCGAACTCGGGGTCATCGACTCGGCGGTCGCCCCGGAGCAGCTCGAAGCGGCGGCCAGCAAGATTATCGAGCGGCTGGCGAATAACGCACCACTTTCGTTGCGCGCCATGAAGGCACTGCTCGTGCGGGAGATGGCGTTCCGTGACGGTATAGCACACAACGACATCGACCGCCTGGTGGAGAAAGCGCGGACAAGCGAGGACTCGCGTGAGGGGATCGCAGCGAGGCTCGAGAAGCGGGCGCCGCTATTCAGGGGAGTCTGAGTCGCCTTGCGTGAAGCCCCAGCCGCCACGCGGAGGGCCTACCTGCCGTAATGAAACCGGCATTGCAGCAGGTGCACCTTGTCCCCTTCGACAGAGTAGACGAGGCGATGTTCCCCGTTAATTCGCCGAGACCAGACACTACCGGGCAAATGCTTCAATGGTTCAGGCTTTCCGATCCCACCCATTGGCTCCCGCGCGATCTCTTCGACGAGACGGAGGATACGGACCGCAGTCGCCGGGTTCGACCGAACCCAGAAGAGCAGGTCCTCGCGGAAACCCCGCTCGAAGATCGTTGCGTAGGTCACGCGCTTTGGGCCGCGCTACCGAAAACCTCACGGCGAAGCTCATCGATCGTCATGGCCTGGCCTTCACCGCGCTCCGCACTCTCGAGTGCCTCGAAGAGACGCCTCGCGTTGGCCGGCGAAGAGAGGAGGTGAACCGTCGTTTCCATCGCGGACAGTTCATCAGCCGCAATGAGCGCAACAGACTCGCCGCTCCGCCGGGTAATCACTATCGGTTGGCGGTCATCCACCGCCTTGTCGCAAAGCTCGGCGAGGTGGGCGCGGGCGTACGTGTAGCTTACCTCGGTCATCATGCTGCTCCTGTACAGGGATACTGTACCACTGGCGTCCAATTCATAGTTCGTTGCTGAGCGTAGAATGCGCGCCATGCAGATTCAGCTCACAAAAGCATGGCGCGAGTTGAACCCGGAAAACGTGGCGGTACTCCCGGGACAGCTCGGAGTGTTCGAACTGGCGAACGAGGCCGGCAGCATCGTGCTCGTCGGCATGGCCGGTGCACGCGAACTCTTCGGGCTCCGCAGCGCGCTCGAACGGCAGCTCTCGGCGAAGCCGGCAGGTGCCGCAAAGTTCCGGTACGAGGTGAACATGCAATACCAGACCCGCTACCGGGAGCTGTTGATGGCGTATGTCGCCGCCCACGGCGATCTCCCACCGGCAAATGACCCGGCAGACGCCGGCCGCCTCGGGAGGATTGGCTGATGGACCTCGAGCTTTCCGACGAGCAACGAATAATCGTGTCGACCGTCCGCGCATTTGTACGAAACGAAATCGTGCCGCTCGAAGCCAGCCTCGACCCCGACTCGAGCGAACTCGAACCGCCCGACCACGACCGGCTCGTTGCGCAGGTGCGCCAGATGGGCTTCTACGGACTCGACATCCCGCCCGAATATGGTGGGCCGGATATCGACATCGTCACACGAACGCTGATGGCCATCGAGATGGCACAGCACCGGGCCGGGCTCTATGCACCCTGCTACGGGGTGTTCGGCGGCGCCGGGCTCGCACAGCTCTTCGAGGCGAACGAGGACCAGAAGGAGCGCTACCTCTACCCGACATTGCGCGGCGAAAAGCACGGGTTCTTTGGGCTGACCGAACCGTCCGGGGGGAGCGACCCGGCTCGCGCCATCCAGACAACAGCGGTGAAAGATGGCGACGACTGGGTAATCAACGGCTCGAAGATCTTCATCAGTGGAGCCGACCGGGCGCAATACGGGATCGTGTTCGCACGGACCGATGCGGCGCGCGGACGTGACGGGATTACCTGCTTCATCGTCGACACCGATATGCCCGGGTTTCATGTTCGCCGGGTGGTCCACACGCTGCGCTCGACGAGCTACGCAACCGAGCTGCAATTCGACAACCTGCGGGTGCCTGCAGCGAATGTGCTGGGAACACCAAACAAGGGCTTTGCGATCGCAAACGACCGCCTGAGCCGCCAGCGAATTCCCTACGCGGCGGGCTGCATCGGCGTCGCCGTGAAGGCGCAGGAGATGGCCATCGCCTATGCGAAGCAGCGCGAGACGTTTGGCGACCTGCTGGCAACGCGGCAGGCTGTCCAGTGGATGATCGTCGACAACGAGATCGACATCCGGACGAGCACCTGGCTGACGCTCTCGGCGGCGGACAAGGCGCACCGTGGCCAACCGTTCCGCACAGAAGCCGCGATGGCCAAGCTTGTGGCTTCCGAGGCAGGAGGGCGCGTTGTTGACCGCTCGATGCAGATCCACGGCGGCTACGGGATGACAAAGGACCTGCCCCTCGGGCGCTGGTACCGGGAGATCCGGATCCGGCGCATCGGCGAGGGACCCAGCGAGGTTCAACGGCTGATCATGGCGCGCGACCTCCTCGGAGGGTCATTTCACTAGGAGCCGGGGCAGGCAATCGTGCCGGGGCAGGCAATCGTGCCGGTGCATCGATACCCGGAGCCGCCAGGCGTGGCTGCACCGTCCTCGGGTCCGGCGATCTTGCCGGACCCGAGGACAGGCCATTCGCAGGGCCCGAAAGGTGCGACGTTCGCACATTATGCAAGTCGTGTATGCTGTCTCCCGGTTGGCGGGGGCTGTGGAGGCCCCATGGCAGGGGAATTCATTGCAGGGACCGCGGTCCGCGCAGGCCGCCGTCATATCTCCGTGCGTCTTGCCGGTATGGCCCTCGGTGTGGCTGGCGCGGTAGTGCTGCCCTCGCTGGCATTCGCGCACATCGTGGCGCCAGGAGAGACGCTCTCTGACATCGCCGACCGATACGGGGTGAGCGTCGATGACCTCGCCCGTGAAAATGGGATCGAGAACCCCGATCTCATCTACGCCGGCGAAGAGATTCACGTCGGCGAAGCGAGTGCAGCCACCATCCCCGTGTCGCACCACAGCGCAGTGCCCTACGCGACGCACGTCGTCGAGGAGGGTGACACGCTGACGGCCATCGCTGCCCGCTACGCCGTGAGCATGGATGCCATCGCGGAAGCGAACGGGATCGAAGACGCGAACCAGATCTTCATCAGCCAGGTGCTGACAATACCCGGCGGGACACCGGTGGCGCGGGTGTCCAGGGCCGAGGCAGAAGCGATCTTGCGAAGTGCCGAGGCGGAGTTCGGACTGCCGCGCGGTCTTCTGCTCGCACTCGCGTGGCAGGAGAGCGGCTGGCAGCAGGGCATCGTCAGCGATGCCGGCGCGGTTGGAATTACACAGATCCTCCCCGATACGGCCGACTGGGCGATCGAGCAGTTCGTGCCGGATGCACACAACTGGCAGGGCAGCGCACGCGACAATGCGCGGATGGGGGCCGCCGTACTCGCCTATTACCTGCATCGCACCGGCGGCGATGTCCGCCTCTCGCTGGCCGCCTACTACCAGGGCTGGCGCAGCGTCGAGCAGCGAGGCATGTTCGAAGAAACGAGAGACTACGTTGATAACGTGCTGGCCCTCATACACGAGTACCAGTAAGGGGAACCGGGATGGACGGCACGGTGGTTGCCGTGAGCCGCAGCAGCCTGCACACCTTCACCAAGCCGAACGAGGGGAGCATTCGACTCATCGCCGGCCGTGGAGTTGAAGGCGACGCCCACGCAGGCGAGACGGTAAGACATCGCTCACGGGTAGCACGCGACCCCGGCCAGCCGAACCTCCGCCAGGTGCACCTAATGCACAGTGAGTTGTTCGATGAGTTGGCAGCCAAAGGGTTCAGCGTCGTGCCCGGGGCATTGGGCGAGAACGTGACGACGCGCGGCATCAACCTGCTCGGGCTGGCACATGGCACATTGCTCCGGATAGGCGGCGAGGCGGTGGTCCAGGTAACCGGGCTGCGCAACCCGTGCGCGCAGATCGATGGCCTGATCCCGGGGTTGATGGATGCCGTGCTCGACCGCGACGCAGCTGGGAACCTGGTGCGGAAGGCCGGCATCATGGGCATCGTCCTCGCGGGCGGCGAGATTCGGCCCGGAGATGCTATCAGCGTGGATGCTCCGCCAGGCGAACAGCACCAGCTCGAACCTGTATAGCGCACCCTCCCGCGGTTTGTGGTTCAATCGCACGGCACGAATGGAGGCGTCACATGCAGATCGGGTTGATGGTTGAAGGCCAGAACGGGCTCACCTGGGACCGTTGGATACATATCGTTCGCATGGCCGAGCGGCTCGGGTTCCCCAGCCTCTTTCGCAGTGACCACTACTTCATCGGTCAGCAGCAGAACTCGCTCGATACCTACCTCTCGTTTGCAGTCGCCGCGCGTGAGAGTTCAACGCTCCGGTTCGGCCCACTGGTAACGCCAGTGACCTTCCGCAACCCGGTCGACCATGCCCGCGCCGCCGCCCAAATCGACCTGCTGAGCGGTGGGCGATTCGTCATGGGCGTGGGTGCGGGCTGGAACGAACCTGAGCACGTTGCCTATGGTATCCCGTTCCCACCCGTGAAGGAGCGATTCGACCGGCTCAATGAGGCGATCCAGGTCATGCGGACGCTCTGGACGAGTGATGATGCCCAATTCGACGGGCATTACTACCAGCTCCGGGGCGCAAACCTGCAACCGAAACCCCGGGCAGGGCGCCCACCACTCCTGATTGGCGGCGGCGGTGAGAAGCGAACCCTCCGGCTCGTTGCGCGGTACGCGAGCGAATGGAACTCGGTGAACATGACCCCCGAGTTGCTGCGCCACAAGCTCGAAGTCCTCGACGCGCACTGTGCTGCCGAGGGGCGCGACCCGGCAACGATTCGCCACTCCATGATGGCGTTCGCACTCGTTGGCCCCGGTGAACGCGAACTCGATCGCGCCTCCGAGCGGCTCATGGGTATCTTCGGTGCGCCCGCAGGAATGTCGCCGGCAGACTTCCGGACGAGGGCCAAAGAGCGCGGCCAGATTGTCGGCCGCGCCGACGAAGTGATCGATGCACTGGGGCGCCTTGCCGAAGCGGGCCTCCACGAAGTGCAATTCCAGCACTTCGACTTCGACGACGACACAGTCCCGGAGTTCCTCGCGTCGGAAATCGCACCGAAAGTGGCGGGGTTATAAGCGATCCCGGCGGTCGCGGGATGCGGACGTCCTGATACATAGCGAATGAAACCGAATGCGGCTCTCTTCGGTGTAGAGTCGCTCTCGCAGCTGATCCGCGTGTATGCTTTGCACCAATGAAAATCCTGATGCTCGGGAGTAGCAATGAGCGGGACGACTGGTTCCAGGGTGGGAAGCGTCGTCACGAGTTCCTGAGAGATCGCATGGCCGAAGAGTTCGGCGAACCTGTCGAGGTCATCGCGAAGAGCACGTGGCCAGACGCTCAGTTGCTCCCTGTCGTGGAGACCTGGCTGGAGCGATACAAGCCGGATCTGTTGTACATTAGCATTACGAGTTTCCCGTTTGCCTACGAATCGCTGCCTCTCCGGGTTGGTCGCATCCTGGGGCCATTTGGCGGAACGGTGCAGAATAGCGGACTACGCCTGGCAGATAGCAAGCGCTGGGCCCACAACGCCGTATTTAGGAACGCACGAAAGTTAGGGCAAGCGGTGATCGGCGGCGATACCCACTTCTCGTGCGATGAGATCATCGAGCGTTACTCGGAACTCATCCGTATTCCTACCCGCCATGAAGGGCTGGCGATAGTGGTCAAGGGGCCGCAGGGCATCGGAAAGACCGGCATCACCGCCCGTGAGCAGCGGCGCAAGGAAGCGAAGCGGCTGTATGTACACCGGGCGCTCGAGACCTTCTGCAATCGTCTGCACATCGATTATTACGGTCGCGAGACACCACGCTGGAAGGAACGGCCAATTGGCCATCTGACGGTTGGAGACGGAGTTCACGTCAACGCCGAGGGCCACAGGGTCCTCGCCGACGACCTGACCGAAATCGTGTCATCCGCCTGGCGAAAGCACCTCGCAGAGACACCTGTGCGGTAGAGGCGGGAAGCCCTCTACGCACGGATAGGCTGCGATTCCTGTCCTCCCGAAGTGCGGTTCGCTACGTCAGCACGTACTCCGCGAGGTAGGTCCATCGCAGGCGGCCATGGCCCCTCCGCCGTAGCGAGAGGCCGGCCTCCGCACACAGGCCGTCGAGCCTGCCCGCGCGAATATAGTCGGCGTCGCCGCGCACTTCATTGACGACGAGACGCCCGCCCGGGCGCAGAACCCGGCGCACCTCGCCGAGACAGCCCAGCGGATCCGGGACCTCGCCAAGGACCGCCGCCACGAACACGACATCGAACGTCCCATCCGCGAAGGGGAGTACCATCGCATTCCCCGCAACCGCGGCGATGGTGCCGGGCCGTCCCGTCCGGGTGAGTGCCATCTCGAGCATCTCGGGCTGAAGGTCGAAGAGTATGAGCCGTCCATGCGGAAGCGCGACGCGCAGGGCGGTGCTGAAATAACCCGGTCCGCAGCCAGCTTCGAGGACGGTTTCATCCCCGCCCATCCCGATCCATCGTGTTACCCCGGCGGGCGATTGAATGAGCCGCCGCAGCGGGTTGAGCAGCGTCCGGGCCTTTTCGTGGGGAAAGACCTTGCCCTTGCCGAGGCCAAATTGCACCTGGTCGGCCATTGCGATGCAGTCTACACGCGCGAGATCGTGCGCAGCAGTGTCTCCGTAACCCTCGCAATCGCTATTGACGGCCACGCCGCATGGCATTGAAGAAACCCGGCATAGATGGTAATGCCCGGCATGTGCAGGTAGGCTGCTGGTATACGACAGGAGGCAAACATGCAGGTTGATATCGGGATCGATGCGAAGACGCGCAATGACATCGCTTCGGGCCTCTCGAAGGTCCTTGCCGATACCTACACGCTCTATCTCAAGAGTCACAACTTCCACTGGAACGTGACGGGCCGGATGTTCCAGACCCTCCACCTGATGTTCGAACAGCACTACAACGAACTCGCACTTGCGGTGGATGAAATCGCCGAGCGTATTCGTGCACTGGGCTTCCCGGCCCCTGGCACCTACCGCCAATTCGCCGCCCTCTCTTCGATCGAGGAGGATGACGGCGTTCCCACAGCGCTGGAGATGGTCCGGCTCCTGGTGGCTGGCCACGAAACCGTCGCCCGGACAGCACGTGAGGTCTTCAAGGTCGCTGAAGCAGCCAATGACCAGCCGACCTGTGACCTCCTCACGCAACGCATGCAGGTTCACGAAAAGACAGCCTGGATGCTGAGGAGCCTGCTCGAGGAATAGGCTCGCTGGCTTACACGGGCCATGAACAGCGAACCGGTCGAGCCGCCCCCGGCCTCGGGTGAAGCCCCCCTGGCGTAACCCCGGTTCAGGGAGGCCGGACGGCCATCCCATCCGGTCTTCCCTTGCCCCATGCAAACAGGGGCGCCCCTCGTTGGAAGGGCGCCACTGTTCGTAGCGAGAAGCCGCGCGATTGGGCTAACGGCCCTAACTCACGGGCTTCGGCTGGCCGCCGGCAGGGACGTCGTGGCGGATATGCTCTTCGCGCGCGAGCTCGTCGTCGTCGGGAACGATCGCGAGGTGGCCGCGGTAGACCATCTCGCCCCCGAGGTACCCCGAGAGGGCGAGCAACCCGGTGCCCACCGCGTGCAGAGCGATGACCGCACCCAGTGCCCCACCGCTCGTCGCGTTGTCGTTCAGCATCAGGAGCATGGCAACGAAGTAGAGCACCACCACGGTCAGGTTGAGTGTCATGTGGGCAGTCGCCATGCCGGCCTGCCGCGTGTGGCGGGCCATGGTGAGATAGTCACCAAGGCCCGGAAGGGCAGCGAGAAGGGCAGTCACGATCGCCGCAATGCCGCTCCACATGGAGATCGCGTACCAGTAGTGCTCGTGATCCCGAGCCGCGAAGACGATGTCGGCGACGAGCGCCCAGATGAACAGACCGATCGGAAGCGAGACGAGGGTTGGATGAAGCGGGTGACCGCCGATGGAGAACTTGCTGCGCATACCTGACCTCCTGAGGTGAGCAATGAGGGTGCGAAGCGCGCTGAGGAAGCTCGTTGGCCCCTCCTGCTACGAGTATTGCGCTTCCCGCTCCCCCTTTCGGGCGAATGCGCGGCCGGGCCAGCGAATCGCGACACACTTGCCACATGGCAGACTCCGCGAGCGAGACGCGTGCGAGGGTCCAGCGCGAGCACGCTGGCGTACACTGCTGGCGAAACGCCGGGGCAGCATATGTGCTACTTGGCGACGATGAGACCGGCATCACCGCCGAGGTTGTTCTGGCGGCAACGAAGGATGTAGGAGCCGGGCTGGAGATCGGCATCGAGGTTGCGCGCAAGGCCGCCGAGGACGTTGGTCACCTCTCCGAGCGGGTTGCTGCGGCCCTGGGCAAGGATCGCGAATGACTGGACGCGCGACGAGTGAGGGTTCGAAACCACGAACGTCACGGCTCCGGCGTGAAGTTCGACGTGTGACGGCTGGCAACCGGCATCGGTGAGCGAGATGTACACGGTCTGAGAATCCGCCGATGAGCCGGAACCACCGCCATCACCCGAGCCGCCACAGGACGCCAGGCCAACGACCGCGGCGAGGACAACCATCGGCACGAAAACGCGGGGCAGCAGGGGTTTCGCCGGGGAGACACTCACGATGGAGATGCTACGTGCGTTGCCCGCCCGTGGCCACCGGGAACTCGATTGCCGTCCGGCGCGAACGAATCGACTTGCGATACGTTCGCGCATTCACGGCCGAACGGCCGCATCTCTCGCCCTTCTGTTCGCGTTACACTACGGCGCACGTTCGCGGGCCGCGGGCCCAGCTTTGCACCACGAGGTACCAGATGCAGGTCGCTCCAATCCCCGATCTCGACCCGGAGATCAACGCCGTCCGCGAGGGCACGGCGAACATCGTCAACCGCTATATCATCCCCAACGAGGACCGGCTGCGCGACTGGGGAAACCCCGACGTGCAGCGCCTTCGGCATGAGATCCAGGAGACCGTGAAGAAGGCCGGCCTGTGGGCGCCGCACCTCCCGAAGGAATATGGCGGGATGGGCATCGGCTTCATGAAACACGCCTACATGAACGAGATCCTGGCGTGGAGCCCATTCTCCAATCCGCTCTTCGGCGTCGTTGCGCCCGACTCCGGCAACCAGACAATCCTCCTCAAGTACGGCACCGAGGAACAGAAGAAGAAGTGGCTGGAACCGTCGATTCGCGGCGAAATCCGTTCGTGCTTCTCGATGACCGAACCGGACGCCCCTGGTTCGAACCCCTACGCCATCCAGACCCGCGCCGTCCGTGATGGTGACGACTGGGTGATCAACGGCCGCAAGTGGTTCACGAGCGGCGCCAAAGGCTCCGCCTTCGCCATCGTGATGTGCCGCACCGAGGAGGCCGACGGAGCAGGCGGCACACGCGAGAAGATGACGCAGATTATCGTCCCGACCGACACGCCCGGCTTCAATATCGTGCGCAGCATCCCTGTCTGGGGTCACGACTCGAACCACTGCGAGATCGAATACAAGAACGTCCGCGTCCCGGTCACCAACCAGCTTGGGCGCACCGGCACCGGCCACCAGGCTGCCCAGGACCGGCTCGGTGCCGGCCGCGTCTTCCACTGCATGAACTGCGTTGGCCAGATGTGGCGGGCGTTCGACCTGATGGTACGGCGGGCCATGGACCGCGAGGTACACGGCGGAAAGCTCGAAACCAAGCAGTTCATCCAGGGTTTCATCGCTGATAGCTACATCGACATCCAGGCGGCACGGCTCATGACCATCCACGCCGCCCAGGTCATCGATCGGGCGACGAGCGATCCGCGGACTGACATCTCGGCCATCAAGATCTTCGTCCCGGCGGCACTCGAGCGCGTCGTCGACCGTGCTATCCAGGTGCACGGTGCAATGGGCGTCTCAGGCGACACGCCGCTTGCGGGCATGTACACGGGTGCTCGCACCCTGCGTATCGCCGACGGCCCCGACGAGGTGCACCGGATCCTCATCTCAAAGCTGATTCTCAAGCAGTACCACGACGGGGGCAGCTGGGACTTCGGCGTGAACTAATTCGATTGCCGTTGGCGATTGGCGATTGAGGGCCGGGGAAACCCGGCCTTCCTCGTGCTTCAACTATGGGCGCATGGTGCCCCTGCGGATAGACTGCGTAAAAAACGTCGAGGTACGCCATGCAATCCGTCCGCGAACTCTCGGAACGCGCCTGGAACGGCGACCGCGCCACCGTAACCGATCCGTTCGGGGCACCGGGTTCCCTCTACGAAGTGTCCCCCGAGGTCGCGCTCGTCAGCGGCTTTGGCCTCTCGATCGGTATCCGCACTGGCGACGGGCTGGTCGTGGTCGACACGAGCGGCAGGAACCACGGCGACGTCGTCGTTGCCGCAATGCGTGGCTGGGATAGCAGCCCGGTTCGAAACGTCATCTATACCCACGGGCATTTCGACCACACGGGCGGTATGCCCTCATATGATGCCGACGCCGAATCGCGTGGCTATCCACGCCCGCACGTCGTCGCGCACGAAAACGTTCCGCCCCGCATGGAGCGGTACGCGCTCACCGCCGGATACAACGCCACCATCAACGCCCGCCAGTTCTTCGCCCGGCCAGATGCGCCACCACAGATGGTCGCGAACTTCAGCACCTTCCGCCTCCCGGACGAGACGTACCGCGACCACCACACCTTCGAACAGGGCGGCCTCGAGTTCGAGCTCCATCACAGCAAGGGTGAGACCGACGATCACACGTGGGTCTGGATCCCGGCACTGCGCACCATCTGCGCGGGCGATTTCTTCATCTGGCGCTGCCCAAATGCCGGGAACCCGCAAAAGGTACAGCGCTACCCGGCCGAGTGGGCCCGCGCCTTGCGATCGATGGCCTCCATGGGTGCCGATGTGTTCATCCCGAGCCACGGCACGCCGATTTTCGGGAGTGAGCGGATCGCCCTGGCCCTGGCAGAGACGGCGGAACTGCTGGAATCGCTCGTCACGCAAACTATTGACCTGATCAACCAGGGCGTTCGGCTCGACCAGGTGATCCATTCGGTGAAGGCACCTGCCGCCCTGCTCGAGCGGCCCTACCTGTGGCCGCTTTACGACGAGCCCGAGTTCATTGTCCGCAATATCTGGCGGCTCTATGCGGGCTGGTACGATGGCAACCCCGCCAACTTGAAGCCCGCACCGGAAAGCGCCGTTGCAACAGAACTCGCGACACTCGCCGGGGGTGCACACAGGCTGGCAGAGCGGGCACGCGAACTGGCCGCCGCCGGCGACCTCAGGCTGGCATGTCACATCATCGAACTTGCAGCCCTTGCAGCACCCGGCGATGCCACGATCCGCGGCGCCCAGTCGGAACTGCTGCGCCAGCGGGCACAGTCCGAGGAGTCGCTCATGGCACGGGGGATCTTCAACGCGGCAGCAGCCGAATCCGAACAGGATCGCTGACACTCCGTAGTGCCTCAGAAGTAGCGGTTACCGAAGGACGGGAGGGTGCATCATAAGTCTGTTACCCGGCTTCATCGGTGAGCTTGGCCTCCCGAGAAGTTAGGCGCCAGAGTTTGCGGAGCAGCCCGTCGATACGGCGCTGGAGGTCAGCAGGGTTGAGGGTGACCATCCTCTGGCGGAGGGCAAGGGCCTCTGATGCCGTGAGCGTGCCACTTGCCAACAGCCGCTGGTACGAGGTGCGTGGCTCATCGTAGTGCTTGAGCACGCGCGAACCGGCACGCTCCCTGGCAACGAGCTTGCGGACGGGTCGGAAGAAGTTCAACTGTTGGCAGAGCAGTGGGTAGAGCTGGCCGAGAAGGACATACGCTTCCTTGCTCACCAGCCGGTCGTAGCCCACCGTCCGGCGGATGGTGAGCCAGTTGCGCTGTTCGACGTAGGCCTGGTCGTTCTTGCGATAGCTACGCCCGCGGCTAAAGGTGATCTGCTCCTGGCGGCACCAGTTGTAGAGCGTGTGGTTGATGAACTCTGCACCGTTCTCGGTGTGCAGGCTCTTCAACGGGAAAGGGAGCCGCTGGCGGATATGGTGGATGGCCGTGCCCACGCGCTGCTTCCCCAAACCCCAGACAGGCTGCACTTCCGTCCACCCGCTTGCCACATCCACTGCACAGAGGCTCGTGAGATAGAACCCCGCGGTGCTCTCACCGCAATGGAGCACCAGGTCTGCTTGCAGTGAACCCACCGGCGCACCCTTCCATTCACCCCATGTGCGTACCGGTACCTCTGCCTTTAGCCCGCTACTGGGCGAACGGCGCTGTGGCTGAACACCAAGCCGCCTCCGATGCCGTCCCAGGATCCGGTCGATCGTCGCAGGGCTGATGCTGAGCAGTTGCGCTCGCACCCCGGGCGTCAGCTCCAGTTCGCCGTGGCGCTCCAGGGCTTCCACCAACTCTTCCATCACCGCAGCCAGTAGCTTGCCGCACATCCGATCGCCCACCTTCCAGAGTCTCACCACGACCTCGCTCACCTCCGGCCCGTAGCGCCGCGGCCTTCCACCCTTCTTCACTGCTGGCCCGGCTTTCCGGTTTAGAAGCCGGATCGCCGCTTTGCGGTGCATCCCCGTCGTGGCACTAAACTCATCCAGGATCCGCCCTTTCTCCGCCCGCTTCGCTGCCCCGCACCGGCTTCGCACCGCCTGCGCATACTCCGCCACTGCTTGCTCTGACATCCTGCCTCCTGTCTACCCCCTTCAGTAACAGTCTTCTGAGGCATCGCCCCCTTCTTCGGTAACATCTCCTTTGAGGCAGATCGGAGTGTCGCGCCTCTGCCGGCCACCACGTAGAATGCCGGTTGCTACACAAAACTGACTTCCGAGGTTTTCCATGCCCGCGATCGAGATCAGCAACGACGGTCACGTCCGGACCATTCGCCTTAATCGCCCCGAGGTGAAGAATGCCTTCAACGATGAGCTTGCCTGGGGCGTGGTGGGCGCGATTCGGGAGGCGGCGCAGGATGACTCGGTGTGGGTGGTCTGCATCACGGGAAGCGGCGATGCCTTCTGCTCGGGACTCGACCTCAGCGGCTCGGGCGATGGCCACAATCCACAGACGCCGCTCACGCGTCAGCTGGATGACCTCCACTGGGTGGGGCAGATGGTGCTTGCCTCGCGCTTCGAATGCGAAAAGCCCGTCGTCGCGGGGATCAACGGCGTGGCCGTCGGCGCTGGCCTTTCGCTTGCGCTGGCCACGGACATCCGCCTGATGGCCCGCAGCGCGAGAATCCTGGCTGGCTACCCGCGCATTGGCGGCTCGCCAGATGGCGGGATGACCTGGACGCTCTCGCAGGCTATCGGTTACGAGCAGACGATGCGCTTCCTCCTCGAAAGCAAGACCGTGACGGCCGATGAAGCGCTCGCCCTCGGCATCGTCGGCGAGGTGGTGGACGACGACAGGTTTCCGGCGCGGCTGGCCGAGTACTGCCAGAAGCTCGCGGGTATCTCGCCGATCACGTCGCGGCTGACCAAGCGCACGGTCGTAAAGGCGACGACGGCGATCGACGTGGAATCGCAGCTTCGGCTCGAGCTGGCGAGCATCGGCCGGGCGTTCGCGAGCGAGGATGCGAAGGAAGCACGCCGCGCGTTCTTCGAGAAGCGGGCGCCAGTCTTCACCGGGCAGTAAACCGTCCTCGCTGGCGGGATATACTGAGTTCGTGACGACGAAAGAGACGCTGCACGAACTAATTGACAACCTCAGCGACGAAGAAGCCGCGGGGTTGCTGGCTCGCGTCCGGCAAGAGATGGCCCGGACGGTGCCTTCCGGGGTCGGGGAGCGTGGGAAGTCCGTCCTGGAGATCTTCGAGGAGGCGTGGCGCAATATGTCGCGCGAGGATCTCGAGGACTGGCCATCCTCGGATGATGTCGACGAGGTGGTGTACCGCCTCCATGGCGACTGAGGTCTTCGTCGACACACAAACGTGGGTTGCTCTCATTCAACCACGAGACCCCTACCGGGACGTTGTCCTTCGCAGCTGGCCGGCAGCTCCAGGCGCCGCCCTGGTGACCTCGGAGTTCGTCCTCGCCGAGTTCCTTGGATTCGTTTGTGAGCGCGGACCCACGGCGCGACGGGAGGCAGCCACTGCAGTGCGCCGAACCGCCGGGGCAGCCGGGATGCTCGTCATACCGGCATCGCACACCCTCTTCGAAGATGCGCTGCGGCTCTACGAGGCGCGGCCCGACAAGGGCTATAGCCTGGTGGATTGCACTTCGATGGTCATCATGCGGGAGCGCGGCATCGAGGGAGTGCTGAGTGCCGACCGGCACTTCGAGCAGGAGGGCTTCCACGCGCTGTTGCGAGCGTGAGGCCCGCACCGCGATTCACCCTCGTGGCGCAAGCTCGAAGTCGCAGCGGACCCAGCGGTCCGCGGGGACGGGCTGCCAGTTGAGGCTGTTGTACTTGATGTGGCCATAGCCTCCCGAGAAGCCAAGCCACTTCACCATTCCCGGCTCGATTTCGTTTGCGCCCGACCAGTTGGGGTACTGCATCGGCTCCCATCCGTTGTAGGAGATGATCTGGCCGGGTTTCACGTTCGGCGCCACCTTCACCCGTGCACGGAACTCGCTCACGTCGTTGAACACGCGGACGAGGTCGTCGTCCTTCACACCCCGCTCCGCAGCGTCGCGCGTGTTGACCATGATGCTCGGTGCGCCGCGGTGGGTTCCCAGGACTACCTGGTTGAAGTGATTCATCGAGTGGACCGACCAGCGGTTGTGACCCGATGACATGCCGAGCGGATAGTCGCCACCCATCGCCGGGTTGGGTTTGTAGGTGGGGAGTTCTTCGCCGCCTTCGAGGAACCACTCATGGTCGATGTAGAACTGGGCGCGGCGGCAGTAGGTAGGGAAGGGGCGGCCGTTCTCGACGTGGTCGGTGAACGGAGTGATGACGTCGTCTGGTTTCAGGTCCGTCGCCTGGCCGAGCATCGCGGGGCTCATGCCCATGTTCGTGAAGCGCTTGAATCCCGTTTCGCGCAGGGTCTCGAGGGTGGTTCCCGTGGGCAGGGTTCCGGCGAGCACGGAATCGCGAATCTGTTCGTCGGCGACAACCTCCTGGTTCCGGTAGTAACCGCCCATGGTGTAGGCCGCAACGAGCTGGTCGTAGCGGACGGTTGTGCCATCGGCGAGTGCAAAGGATTCGAGGCCGCGTTCGCGTGCCCGTTCACCAACAGCCGCGAGGATAGCGAGGAAGATATCCCACTCGTCGCGCGATTCGCCGGCGGGCTCCACCACACGGTCGGCGAGGGTGAGGTTGGCGACGAATGGGCCGGGGATCGAGAAGGCGATCTTCTCGTAGTGCTGGGCGGCGGGAAGGAAGTAGTCCGCCTGCTGGACGGTCGCGTTCATCTTGAAGTCGATGGCGACGACGGTCTTGAGCTTTGACCAGAGGCCGGCCATGACCTTCTTGCCCCCGCGCGTACGCCGGAAGGTGTTGCCGCCGCACTCGAAGAAGATCTGGGGTGTCTCTTCTTTCCGCGGATGATCGAGGCCGTCCCACCAGCCCTGCTTCAGCGCTTCGGCCACGTACTCGTCGAAGCTACGGGCCATGGACGTGTCGCTCCATTCCGGCCTGTTCCAGCGCTCGGCGAAGTCCATCTGGTTGTACCACCAGAAGACCGGTGGCGTGTGCGCTTCGGCCGGGACATCGTCGCCGGTCCGTTCATCGGCCATGCCGAGAAGTCCGCGCCGGCCCTTGGTTAGCTCGGACATGGCGAGTTCATCGTTGACGAGCGACGGGTCGAGTTGCTTGAGCGCGGCGAGCGCGGCGTCGCGGGCGCCCATGACACCTTCTGCGGCCTGCACGCCGGGCCGGCGCTTGTTCATCGCGATCTGGGCGCCGTCGTGGAGGCCGGCTGCCCAGGTGCGGAGGCCGGTACCCCGGCGGCCCCAGTTGCCGCTTGCCGCGAGGACAAGGCACATGGTCCGCTCGATGAGGTCGCCGTGGTACATCTTGCAGGCGTTCATGCCGAGGAAGATGTTGGTCCGCCTGGTGGCGATCTTCCTTGCAACCATGCGGATCGTTTCGGGGTGGATGCCGGTGATCGCCTGCTGGGCTTCGGGGGTGTAGTGCGCATCGAGCTTGCGGCGGAGGATGGCGCAGACGGGTTCGACGGTGACGGTGCGGCCGTCGTGCAGGCGGACCTCGAACGTACCCTCGAGTGCAACCCGTGCGCCGCCAAGGGCGATGTTTTCGCGGTTCGCGAGGCTGAGGCCTTTTTCAGGATGCCAGTGGTAGAGCTGGTCTTCGCGGCCCCACCCTTCGACGTCGGTCTGGCGGAGGAAGCGGCGGTTGTCGGTGCGCACGAGCAGGGGCATGTCTGTCTGCTCGCGGAGAAAATCCCAGTGGGCGATGTCCTCGGCCATCATCACCTGGACGAGGGAGAGCCCGAAGGCGGCGTCAGTCGCGCCTTCGATATTCACCTGGTAATCGGCGTGGGTGTGCGATGCGTTCACATCCGGCGAGATATTGATGACCTCGGCGCCGTTGTACCGGGCTTCACTGATGAAGTGGTAGAAGGGGATACGGGTGTAGACGGGGTTGCTGTTCCAGATGACGAGGAGCTGGGAGTGGAACCAGTCATCGGCTGAGCCTTCGACGTGGCTCTTGCCGAAGGTGGCATAGACACCGGCGTTGAAGTCGCTGATGACGGCATTGAGGTCCATCGTCTGGCCGCCAATGATCCCGAAGAAGCGGCTGATGGGTCCGCCGACCACTGCCTCCGGGGTGCCTTCGCGAACGATGGAGAGCGGCCCGTGATCCTCGATAGCGTCGATGAGGGAATCAGCGATCTCCGAGAGGGCACGGTCCCAGGAGATGCGCTGCCACTTGCCTTCGCCCCGCTTGCCAGCACGTTTGAGCGGATACTGCACGCGGTCGGGGCCGCGCAGCGACTGGCTCCAGCTCGCGCCCTGCATGCAGCCCATCGGGTTGAAGTCGGGGACAGCCGGGTCGATGACGGGCAGTGTGCCGGACGGTTCCTCGCGGATGACGATCCCGTCTTTCACGTAGACGCGCATCGGGCAGCCGCCCGGGTAGCAGTCGACACAGTGAGTCCCCCAGCCGACGTGGTCCCAGTCGAGCCGCTTGCTGTAGGCAGACATCTCTCACCTCGTGCCGGGGCGTTCCCGCGTCTCCGCCGGCCATACTGGGACTCTCCGGCCAGCGGCAGGTAATCCCTTATGACGGGCGTCATACGGAAGCGGAATGGGCTCCGGGCCGTGACGCGGGGGGCTTTGGGATGGGACGTGCTTCAGGACAAATGTTCTTATTCCATCCGGAGGTTTCGCCCCTTGGCCCTCACACTCGTCGAAGCGAGCAAGCTTTCCAACGACACCCTCCTCTCTGGCGTCATCGAGACGATCGCGCAGGAGAGCCCCGTCCTTCAGCGGCTCCCGTTCATCGAAATCGTCGGCAACGGGCTGACCTACAACCGCGAAAACGCTGCCCCGACGGCGGCGTTCTACGATGTCGGCGACACCTGGGCTGAATCGACCCCCACGTTCACCCAGGCGACCGCGACGCTCCGCATCCTTGGTGGCGACGCGGATGTTGACAACTTCCTCAAGGCGACGCGGTCGAACATCCAGGACCTCGAAGCCGCGATCGTCCAGCTCAAGTCGCGGGCCGTGCAGGCGCTCTTCGACGACACGTTCGTGAACGGCGACAGCGGCAGCGACCCGAATAGCTTCGATGGTGTGGACCTGCTCTGTGCTGGCAGTCAGACCGTGAGCATGGGGACGAACGGCGCGACGCTCACCCTCGAGAAGCTCGACGAGCTCATCGACAAGGTGCGCGGAGGCAAGCCCGACCTGCTCCTCATGAGCCGCCGCAGCCGCCGGAGCCTGAACATCCTGGCCCGCACGTCTGGCAGTTTCCTCGAGGCCGACCGGGACGCCTTCGGCAATATGCTGCAGTTCTACGACGGCATCCCGATCGGCATCTGCGACTACATCAGCGACGCACAGACCGTGGGGACGAGTAGCGATTGCTCGGTGATCTATGCGATGCAGTTCGGGGAAGGAGCGCTCAGCGGGCTCACCGCTCCCGGCGGGCTCGCGATCGAACGGGTCGGCAGCCTGGAATCGAAGGACGCCTCGCGGCTGCGGGTGAAGTGGTACGCGGGGCTCGCGCTCTTCAACAGCGTGAAGCTCGCGAAGCTGACCGGCGTGCGGGCGTAGCGCACCTTCACGGCGCCGGAACCAGCTATCGGCGAGGCGGGCCTCCATCTCGGAGGCCCGCTTTCTGTACCCCGCCTGCCCTTGTCCAATTGGCGGCCACTTGCGCAGATGATGGCCGGGGCCTCTAGAATCCCCACCGTCCGCTCATGCCGCTCTCCAGCGGTTGTGGCGGAACCCCGGGAAGGAGTCGGATATGACCACCGTCGTCCACTGCGGCACGCTCATCGATGGCAACGGCGGCGAACCGCTACATGGAGCGGCGATCGAGATCGAGAACGGGCTCATTTCCGCCGTACACGCGAACGGACATGCCCCCCGGGGAGCCGAGGTCATCGATGCCAGCGGTCTCACCGTCATGCCGGGGCTCATCGATTGCCACGTCCACCTCATGTCGAACCCGCCGAAGACGCTGGAGCAGCGGATGGCGACGCCGTTCAGCCTGGGCGTCGCCGAGGCGCTGACGAACGCGCGCAAGACGCTCGACGCTGGATTCACCAGCGTCCGCGACGCGGGCGGCACGCCGAGGGGCGTGAAACTCGCGATTGAGCAGGGCCTCTTCCCCGGCCCGCGCGTGCGCATCGCGGTGGGTGCCGTCGGCCAGACAGGCGGCCATGGCGACGCCACGATGGCGAACGGCCTGCGCCTCCGCGTCCCCAATGCCGAACTCCCCGATAACCTCGCTGATGGGTCTGAAAACGTCCGGCGCACCGTTCGCGAGATGCTCCGCGCCGGCGCCGACCAGATCAAGCTCATGACCAGCGGCGGCGTGCTCTCGCCGAACGACGAGCCGGGAGCGACCGGGATGACGCGCGAGGAGATCGCCGCGGCTGTCTATGAAGCGCACGCCGCGCATCGCACGGTGATGTCCCACGCCCAGGCCACGCAGGGGATCCTCAATGCCGTGCTCGAGGGCGTCGAATCGATCGAACACGGCATCTACCTCGACGAGCAGGTCGTTTCGGAGATGAAGAAGCGCGGCACCTACCTCGTCGCCACGCTCGTCGCCCCGGTCTGGGTATTGCGCCTCGCCGAGCAACGCCCCGGCTCGATGCCGGAATACGGCGTCCGCAAGGCCCGGGAGGTCATTGTCGCCCACCAGGCGAGCTTCCGTTACGCCGTGGAACAGGGCGTGAAAGTCGCAATGGGGACCGACATGGGTGTCGGCCCGCACGGCCCCAACGCCGAGGAACTGGTGCTGATGGTGGAAAACGGCATGACGCCAATGCAGGCTATCGTCGCCACCACGCGAACCGCCGCTGAATGCGCCCGTTTCGACCGCGTTGCGGGGACCATCGAGCCGGGCAAGCGCGCCGACATCATCGCCTTCAGCTCCGACCCGCTCGCCGACATCTCCGTGGTAGCGAACCCCGAGAAGCTTGCCCTCGTGATGAAGGACGGCAGGATTCATCGCGATTCCAGGGCCTGAGCTACGAGGGTCTACGGGCCGGGCGTCTCGAACTCATAAGGCCTGTTCGCGCCCTGCCACCTCGTGCTGTAACATGCGTCAACGGGCCTCCCGCAGATGGGAGGCCCGGAGTGTGTCTGCCATGCCTATCGTCGTCGTAGTCGGCGGGCAATGGGGCGACGAAGGCAAGGGCCGTATTGTCGACCTCCTCGCCCGGAAAGCTCGTGTCGTCGCCCGTTACTCGGCCGGAAACAACGCCGGCCATACGATCGTGAACGAACGTGGCGAATTCAAGCTCCACGTCGTCCCCGCGGGCATCTTCTATCCCGAGAAGACGTGCGTCATTGGGAACGGCGTGGCGGTCGACCCCGAAGTGCTGCTCGGCGAGATCGAAGGCCTCGAATCGAAGGGCATCGATACCAGCAAGCTGGTGTTGAGCGACCGTGCGCAGGTCATCATGCCGTGGCACAAGGAGCTCGACCGGCTCGACGAACTGGCTCGGGGCGACAAGGCGATCGGGACCACGGGCAAGGGCGTCGGCCCGTGCTTTGTCGACAAGGTGGCGCGGCGCGGCATTCGCGTGGCCGACCTGCTCCGCACCGAGGACCTGCGGCCGCGCATCGAGGCCGCCCTCAGCTTCCACAACAGGGTCATCACCCGGGTCTACGGCGGCGAGCCGATTGACATGGACGACTGCTGCGCCAGGTACGCGGAGCTGGGCGAAAAACTGGCGCCCTTCGCCGGTGACGTGCAGGATATCGTGCTCAGCGCCCACCGGCGCGGCGACTACGTCCTCCTCGAAGGCGCCCAGGGGTCGCTGCTGGACCTCGACCACGGCACCTATCCCTACGTCACGTCGAGTGTCCCGAGTTCGTCGTCGAGCGGCGCGGGGCTCGGCGTTGGTATCGGCCCGACCGAGATCAGCCGTGTGGTCGGCGTGTTCAAGAGCTATTCGACGCGCGTCGGCAACGGCCCGTTCCCGACAGAGCTCTTCGACGACACGGCGACGATGCTGCGTGACCACGGCAAGGAGTATGGCCGCGGCGAATACGGTACGACGACGGGCCGCCCGCGGCGCATCGGCTGGCTCGATGCCGTGGCCGCGCGCTACAGCGTGCGCTTCAACGGGCTCTCCGCCCTGGCGCTGACACGGCTCGATGTCCTCGACGCCCTGCCGAGTATCAAGATCTGCACGGGGTATGAGCTCGACGGCCAGATCGTGGAGACGATGCCTGCGCGCGAATCGGTGCTCGACCGCGTGCACCCAATCTACGAGGAACTGCCGGGCTGGCAGCAGCCCACGACCGAGGTTCGCAACTTCGATGACCTGCCGCCGCAGGCCCAGGCGTTCATTCGCCGTGTCGAAGAACTGCTGGAATGCCCGGTCGACCTGATCTCAGTCGGGCCTGCACGCGAACAGGCCGTCATCGTGAACCCGATCTTCTGACGCCCGGAGCGGCCCGCGGCCTGCCGGGAGCGATTGACCTCCCGTATACTCGCGGCCATGGCTGGCGCATTCGACGGAATCCGGATCATCGATTTCACACAGGGCATCGCCGGACCTATGGCGACGATGCTGTTGGCCGGGCAGGGGGCCGAGGTCATCAAGGTGGAGCCGCCCGGTGGCGACCGGATGAAGGACCACCCCGGCTACCTGGCCTGGAACGTCAACAAGCAGCGCCTCGTCCTCGATCTTCACCGCTACGAAGGCCTTTCCGCCACCCGTTCGCTCCTTGCAACCGCCGACGTTGCTGTGTTCGACTGCGCGCCGGGGGAGTTGGAGCGGCTCGGCCTCGACGCCGCGACCGTGCGTGCTGCAAACCCCGCCATTATTCATGCATGGCTGCCGCCCTACTCCCCCGCCGGACGTTGGAGCCAGCTCCCACCGGACGATGTGCTCCTCGAGGCGCTGGGGACGATCTCGGCCGCCCAATCGAGTTACGAGGACCGGCCGGTATACCTGGTTTCGCCCCAGGCAAGCTACGGCCACGGCATGCTCGCCGCCGGGGCGATTGCCGCGGCACTGGTTGAACGCACAAAGACGGGCGCCGGCGAGTCGCTCGTCGTTAGCGGTCTCAACGGTGTCGCCGCGGTTCATAGCGGTATCAATATCAAGTGGGCCGATGTCATGGACCGCCACACGGGGAGTTCGCGCGGGGCCGTGCCAAACTACCGGCTCTACCAGTGCGCCGATGGACAGTGGCTCTTCCTCGGCACGCTCACACCCGCGTTCTTCCTGCGTGCGCTCGAGGCGATGGACCTGATGGATCTCATCACACTCGAGGGCATCCAGGGCGATTTCACGAAGATGCTGATGCCGCCGATGAACGCCGTCGCGATCGAATGGCTAGACCGGCGCTTTGCCGAAAAGCCACGCGATGAGTGGCTCGACATCCTGCGTGAGGCGGGCGTACCCCGGGGCCCGGCAGGCGAACGCAACGAGTGGTTCCGGAGCGAGACCGTGGCCATCAACGAGATGTGCCTCGAGTTCGAGCATCCCCAGCTTGGCAAGGTGCTCGTGCCGGGAGTACCGGTGAAGCTGAGCGCGACACCCGGCAAGGCCGTCCACCTTCTCGCCGATGCGAAGCGCGAATCGCTCGCCGGGCACCGGCCGGTGCTCCCCGCGTCGCCGTCGCAGGGGCCGGACCCGCGCGGACCTCTCGCGGGTATCCGTGTCCTGGACCTTGGTCAATTCATCGCCGGTACATTCGCACCGACGTTCCTGGCCTCCTACGGCGCGGACGTCATCAAGGTGGAGATGCTCGATGGCGACCCGTTCCGGCTGGCCGGGCTGCAGTTTGCGGCCCACAACCGGGGCAAACGAGGCATCGCCATCGACCTCAAGTCGGATGCTGGCCGGGAGACGTTCTATGACCTCGTGCGCGTTTCCGACGTGGTACTCGATAACTGGCGTCTCGGGGTCCGCGAGCGGCTGGGGCTCACCTACCCGGCGCTCAGGGCGATCAACCCGCGGATCATCAGCTGCTCGGTCACGGGGTATGGACCGGTTGGGCCGCTCGCGAACGACCCTGGTTTCGACCCCCTGCTGCAGGCCAGGAGCGGGCTGATGAACGCCCAGGGCGGCGACGACGAGCCGGTCTTCTTCAAGGTCGCCGTGAACGATAGTGCGAGCGCGCTGGTATCGGCGTTCGGGGTTCTCGCTGCACTCTTCGCTCGCGAACGCACCGGGGAGGGCCAGGAGGTGCTGACCTGCCTGGCGAACCAGAGCATCCTTACCCAGTCGGGCGAGGTGACGTGGTACGAAGGGCGGCCCGAGCCGCCAACGGGCGGGCGCGACTTCCTCGGGATCAGCGCACTCAACCGGCTCTACCAGTGTACGGACGGCTGGATCGCACTGGCCTGCCACCAGCCGGAGCAGTTTCACCAGGTGGCGGCGGGGCTCGGCCACACCGAATGGGCGGGCAGGGTCACGGCGGAGCGTGCCCTCGATGACGCCCCCGGCGGGACGCTCGCCGGGCTGATCGCCGAGGCGCTATCCGGTATGTCGAGGAGCGAAGCGCTGGACCGCCTGCTCGTTCGCGGCGTTCCGGTGGCGCCAGCGATTACGGTGCCGGAATTTTTCGAGTCGCCGTGGGCGGCTGAAAACCGCTACTTCGATACCTACGAGCACCCCCAGTTCGGGCCAACAACCGGGCCGCGAGCCTATGCGAGCTTTGGCGGCCGGGGCGGTTTCTCACGCGGGGCGCCGCTGCTCGGCGGATCTACCGTGGAAGTGCTGCGCGAGTATGGCATCGACGAGGGGCGGGTCGAAAAGCTGCTCGCCGAGGGGGTTATTCGCCAGGCGTAGGCGTCGTTGACAACGCTGTCGGACGAGGGGAAAGATCCCGTCGCATGAAGAGACTCGAGGGAAAGACGGCTATCGTGGTCGGCGCGGGGCAGACGCCCGGCGAGACCATCGGCAACGGGCGGGCAACCGCAATCCTGTTCGCCCGCGAAGGCGCCCGCGTGTTGCTCGTCGATCGTCAGCGTGCGTCCGCTGAAGAGACGCTCGCGATGATCAGGGCAGAAGGTGGCGTGGCGGAGGTGCTCACCGCCGATATTACCGACGAAGAGCAGGTGAGCCTGGTCCCCGGAGCCTGCCTGCAGGCGTTTGGGCGGATTGACATCCTCCAGAACAACGTGGGCATCGGCCGCGGCGATGCTGCTGTCCATCACCTCGAACGCGATACATGGGAAAGCATCCTCGGGGCGAACCTGACCGGGATGTTCCTCACCTGCAAGCACGTGCTGCCGGTCATGCGCGAACAGGGAGGCGGTGTGATCACCAATATCTCATCTGTGGCATCGATCGCAGCGACGGGGATGCCCGCCTACAAGGTTTCGAAGGCAGGGGTGAACGCGCTCACCCAGCAGCTCGCGATGGCGAACGCCCGCCATGGGATTCGCGTGAACGCCATACTGCCCGGCTTGATGGACACGCCGATGGCAGTCGCCGGTACAGCCGCAGCGCGGGGCAGGGATGTCGAGCAGGTGCGCGCCGCGCGCAACGCGATGGTCCCGCTCAAAGGCCAGATGGGGACGGCGTGGGATACGGCCTACGCGTCGCTCTTCCTCGCCAGCGATGAGGCGAAGTTCATCACGGGCGTGCTCCTCCCGGTCGACGGCGGCCAGAGCGTGAAGGTGGGGTAGGGAAAGCACGGCCGCTCAGGCCCGATCCGCCCCGAGACTCGATCGTCATCTCCGTGGTGGTTTCGGTGACGTGGTGTTCGAGGCCCCCGGTGCCACCGGTTCTCCAGGCGGCGGACAAGCCCGTGTGCACCAACTTCTCATCACTGAGGGTGGCGCTGGAGCTCTTCCTCACATGCTTCAGTTCACCCCGAGCTCTTCACGGATGAGGTGGCAGATCTCTGCTGTTGGGCCCTCACCCTGGAGCGAGTTCTGCATCTTGTTGATGGTGACCGCGATGGAGAGACCGGCTTCGGGGTCGGCGAACGCCGTCGAACCGCCCGCTCCGCTGTGGCCAAAGGCGGTCTCGCGCGGGCCGGTGACGCCGACGACGGGCTTGCCATCGAGACCGGGCTGGGGGCCACCCATCATGAAGCCAACCCCCTTGGGAATCGGCGTGAACAGGACACGATCGGGGCGGCGCTCGACGATTCGTTGCATCTGGCCGACGCGTTCCTTCGATACGAGTCGAACCCCATCGATTTCGCCACCATTCGCCAGTGCGCCATACATGCGGGCGAGGGAACGAGCGTTGAAGTGGCCGTTGGCCGAGGGGAGGCATGCCTTGCGCACGCGGATATCGTTGTAGTTGACCTCGGAGTTGGCGGGCATCGCCTTGAAGAAATCGTGGTCGGGAGGGAGCGCCGCGAGGGCGGGATTGGCGCCGCCGTCGCCCGGATGGACCGGCTGAAGCGAGGCGAGCCGCTCCTCGACGCCATCGGGGATGCCAACGAACATCTCGCCGCTGACGCCGAGCGGCCCGGCGATCTCCTCGCGGATGACGTCCTTGATATGGCGGCCAGTGGCGCCCTGGATGATGCCACCGACAACCCAGGCATAGGTGAGGGCATGGTAGCCGGTGGCCGTACCGGGCTCCCACGCGGGGGTACCGTTGGCGATCCAGTCGAGGCCCGCCTGCCAATCAGTGATGAAGCTGACGGTGAGCGGCTGGGGCACCGCATGGAGCCCGATCTGGTGGCTCATCGCCTGCTCGACCGTGATTGCACCCTTACCATTCGCTGCGAATTCCGGCCAGTAGGTGGCAACCTTCTCCTGGTATTCGATCTGGCCCCGGTCGGCGAGGATGTGGAGGGCCGTTGCGGCGACACCCTTGGTGGTCGAAAAGCAGTTGAAGAGCGTATCTGCCTCGACAGGGCGGTCGTCGTGAGGGCCCAGTGCCCCGGCCCACGTATCAACGATGAGCTCACCATTGCGGTACGCGGCTACCTGGACGCCAAGCTGCCGCCCCTCGGCGATCTGGCGATCGACGAGGTCATGGACCTTCGTGTTGAGTTGCGCGTCGATGGGCAAGGCGGGCCTCCCGGTACGTGGTGTGTGGGAGCAGATGATACCGGCTTTGCGACTCTCCGGCCTTCTCTGGTGGAGACGGCGTTGATTGGCTGGCCCGCAGCTTGCCGTTACTGCCGTTCGGGTCCAGCGCCGGCCCCTGGTTCTATTGCACCTGCGCATGGTTTGCCAATGATGCGCTTCGCAGTGCTGCGGGGCTACCTCGAACATACGGGCATTCCCTGGTAGCTCGTTCGGAATGGGCTAACGACATCCGTATCCCGGCCGATGATTCCTGAAGAGCATATCTATCGCGCCCGTTCCTCGGAGCCCCGCAGTGTTGAAGCACCTCCAGGCCCTCGCCCAGATCTGCACCGCCGGTGTAACCAGCGCCGAGTCTGTCGTCCACGCATGCTCCGTCATCGCCGAGGCACTGGGCGCCGGCGACGCCTACGTCATCCGCGGTGGTGATCCCGCGTTCGTCCGCCTGGGCTGTGAGTGCGATCCCGCCGGCTACGAGATCAAGCAAAAAGGGTACTGGCTCATCTGGCGCTCCCTCGCCGAGAACGCGAACATCGTCGCCGGGACGTTCGATTGTGCCGATCGCCTCGTCTCACCAGGGCGTCCGCTGGCCCCGAATGAGCCCGCCACTCACTTCGCAACCATCCTCCCGAGCGCCGAGAGCAACTCCGACCTGCTCATCGTCCGTGGTCCCTGGCCCCAGGGCCTCGCTGAAGACGCGGTCCAATTCGTTGACTCTGCCCGGCCGATCCTTGCGCATCTCGTTGGCAACGTCGTCGATGCCGATCGCCGGCGCCGCCAGCGCGAGCAACTCGACGCCCTCGCCAATGTAGCCGACGCCTTCAACCGCGCCCACGACACCGATAACGTCCTTACCGAAATCGCCACCGCCATCGCCCAGGCTTCCGGCTTCGAATGGGTGACGATGATGATCTATGACGATGCCTGCACGAGGGTTGTGGGCCGGGCGATCAACACTGCTCGCCATTCGGAGACGAGGACAGCCTCCACCTGGCTAAAGCCGAACTCCCTTTCCGACGACACAGGAATCCTGCGCGTTGGTACCGTGCTTGCACGCACCAACGCGGTCATTCGCATCCCCAATGTCCTTGTGGAAGGCCTCGAAGACCGCGAAGACCTCGAAGTCATGCGTGACGATATCCCTGGCCTTCAACGCTATTGGACCCGTGCCCACATCCTTTCTGTTGCCATCCTGCCGATCGTCGCAAAGGGCAAGGCGCTCGGCTACGTCAGCTTCAACTCGACCACCAGCCACGACTTCGGCGACACGGAGATCGAATTCCTCCGGGCACTGACGGCACAGGTCGCCACCGCGATCACCGGTATCCGCCTCTTCCGTGACCTCGAAAGCTCTCGTAACGAGGTCATTCGTAGCGAAGAGCGCTTCCGCTCGCTTGTCCAGAACGCGTCCGACCTGATCACCGTGATCGATGAGGACATGACGATCCACTACCAGAGCCCGGCGATCGAAGGGCTCCTCGGCTACAGGGCTGAGAGTATGCCCGGGCGCCGCTTCGTCGATATCGTGCACCCCGATGATGCGTTCTCGGCCTGGAGTGCCCTCCACGAGACGATGACCATGCCCGGTGCTCAGGGCAGCGCGGAAGTCCGCATGCAGCACGCCGATGGCACGTGGCGTCACGTCGAGGTCATCATCTCCGACCAGCGCGTCACGCCCGCTATCGATGGCCTCGTCGTCAACACGCGCGATGTCAGCGAACGGAAGTCGCTCGAAGACGAGCTCCGGGATCAGGCCCTTCGCGACCCGCTTACCCATCTCGCCAACCGTGCCCGCTTCGCCACCGTGCTCGAACGAGCGCTTATCCGCGCCCGCCACCGCGAAACCCGTGTCGCCGTGCTCTTCATGGATCTCGATAACTTCAAGGGCATCAACGACAGCCTTGGTCATGGGGCCGGCGACGCGCTGCTCATCGAAGTTGCAACCCGAATGCGTGCCACCGTCCGCCCGCTCGACCTCGTCGCGCGCCTCGGTGGTGATGAGTTCGCTGTCCTGGTGGAAGACGTGGCCTGTTCCGAGGATGCTGGCGCGATCGGCGGCCGCGTCCTCGCGACGTTCGATACCCCGTTCGCCCTTGGAGACCGGGAAGTTACCGTCCGTGCCAGCCTCGGCATCGCCCTGAGCGAACCTGGCGCCGTTGGTGACGATGCCCCGGGCCTCCTGCGTGACGCCGATGTCGCCATGTACGCCGCCAAGTCCGAAGGCAAGAGCTGCTGGCGTATCTTCGACCCCGCCATGCAATCACCGATGATCGAACGGCTCGAACTGCTCACAGGCTTGCAGCGAGCTGTCGAGCAGCACGAGTTCATCCTCCACTACCAGCCCATCTACGACCTCAGGTCGAACCGGCTTCACGGCGTCGAAGCGCTCGTCCGCTGGGACCATCCGCAGCGGGGGCTTGTCCCGCCCGGGGTGTTCATCCCGCTCGCCGAGGAGTGCGGGGCGATTATCGGCCTTGGACGCTGGGTGCTCGGCGAGGCCTGCCGCCAGGCTGCCCGCTGGCATGCCGAATACCCCTGCGAATCGGAATGGGCGATCAGTATCAACGTCTCGCCCCGGCAACTCCTCCATCCCGCGTTCATCGATGACGTTCGCGGGGCCCTCGCCGAGTCCGGTATCGAACCGGGCCGCCTCATCCTCGAGGTTACCGAGAGCGCGCTCATGCAGGACGTTCAGCTCGCCGCCAATCGCCTGCTGATGCTCAAGGAGATCGGTGTCCAACTCGCCATCGACGATTTCGGCACCGGCTATTCGTCGCTCAGCTACCTCCGTGATTTCCCCTTCGACCTCCTCAAGATTGACCGCGCCTTCATCGCCGACCTTGGCGTGGAAGAGCGTGGCAAGGAGCTCGCGGCCGCCATCATCGAACTCGGCCGCACGCTGAACCTCGAGCTCGTCGCCGAAGGCATCGAACACACCGACCAGCTCTCGCGCCTCAAGCTCCTCGGCTGCACCTTCGGGCAGGGCTTCCACCTTGCGAAGCCAATGGATGCGCTGGCGATCCAGGCGCTCCTCTCGAGGGGCGCTGCGTTCACGGAACTCCGCCAGGCTGCGTAGCGACAGGTGGTGCCCGGCGAGACAGAGACGTGCTCCAGGCCGGGCGGCCCGCTCCTAGCTCGATGCCTGGTAGATCGGGAGCGGGAAGAGCGGCGCCCAGATCTCGATACCGAGCTCTTCGAGTTCGCCGGCCCAGCCTTCCCATGTGCCACGCGCATAGGCCGCCTCCGGGCTGGAGAGCGCGGCCTGGACTGCATCAGCCGATTCGAACGTATAGAAGCCAAGGCGTGTTCCACCCGGTGTGACGCCCGACTGAACCTCACGGATGCCGGGGATCTTGGCGGCGTCCGCGAGATGCGTGTCGCGGAACCATGGCTCGAAGCGTTCCCGGGCTTCGGGCTTTGGGCGGGCGCGAACGAGGAGGAAGGGCCGACTGGGATCCACGGATAGATCGTTGATCGAGGAGGCGGGTGTGGTCGACCGGGGAGAGTAGAATGATGAAATGACCCAGTTGCGAATCAATGTCGATGAGCCGGGGATGGACTTGGAGCAGGCTCTGGCATCCGCAGCAGCAGGCGATGAAGTCCTGCTCGAACGGGGCGGTTGCGTTGTCGCCCGGTTGAGGGTTGAGGTGCCCTGGGCGCGGGGTAGCCTGCAGCGGTTCCTCGAGTTGCGCGCAACACGTGAACCCGTCGACGACGAGTTTGCAGCTGACCTGGAGCGGATCCGCAAGGAAATGAATACACCGGTGGAGCTACGCTTCTGGGCGTCGTAATTGATACATCGATGCTGGTCGCGTACGAGCGGGCACAGGCGACAGCTCAACGAGACTGGTACGAGCTTCTGCCCGGCGAAGCCGCCGTAACGGCAGTCTCAATTTTTGAACTGAGGATCGGTGTACTTCTCGGCGCGCCAGGGCGTCAACGTGAGTTGCGAGCGCAGTTCCTGGCCGACCTACGGGCCGCCGTTCCCGTGCTCCCGTTCGATGCGTCAGCTGCTGAACTCATGGCGGAACTCTATGTGCAACTGCGCCGTACAGGGACACCGATTGGTGAGAGAGACCTTCAGATAGCCGCTATCGCCCTGGCCGGTGGTCACGAAATCATCACACTCAACGTGTCAGAATTTGCGAGAGTACCCGGAATCATGCTGAGAACGGCCGGGTGATCCGAGGCTATCACCCCCCGTCGCAAGCCGGGTAACGAGTTCGAGCGACGGGGCAAGATCGAAGCGGGCATCGGCGACGACGGCGGGCATCGGGGCTGGAGAGAGCGGCCTGGACTGCATCAGCCGATTCGAACGTATAGAAGCCAAGGCGTGTTCCACCCGGCGTGACGCCCGACTCAACCTCACGGATAGATCGTTGATCGAGGAGGCGGGTGTGGTCGACCGGGGGTCAGGCGGAGGTGAACTCCACGATGAGCTTTCGCCCCAGCGCGGCACCGATCGTTTCGAGAGTGGACAGTCGTGGCTCGCTTCCGCCGGCTTCGAGCCGTGCGATTGCTGCCTGTGACGTGCCAACCATCGCCGCGAGTTCTGCCTGTGTCAGGCCACGGTCAGTTCGGAGCGCTCGAACCTGGCAACCGATTTCGTATGCTCGACGGGCCCGCGCGTAACCGGACTGTGCTCCGCTTTCCGACATCCTCTGTTCGCGTAGCTCTTTCCAGGAAGACATCTCGATCAGGCCTCCTCAGCCGTGTGGCCTTCGGCGATGCATCGGTCCATCGCCCGGTATGCCCTCGGGTTCGAGTTCGATCTCACCCCACACGATATATCATCCTTGGTATCTTACGACCTCATCTCCCCGTCGCAAGCCGGGTAACGAGTTCGAGCGACGGGGCAAGATCGAAGCGGGTATCGGCGACGACGGCGGGCATCGGGAACGGCTGCCCACGGTCGCGCATCGCTTCGTAAACCGGGAGACCGGCCTCCGACCAGCCATTACGGGGTTTCGCGAGCCGCTCGCGGATGACTGTGCCGGGGGCAGTCAGGCGGACAGCGATGAGGTTCGCCCCCGTGCGATCGGCCAGCCGGAAAAAGCGCTTGCGATCGCGATTCGAGAGGTTCGTCGCATCGACCAGGGCGTGGCGGCCGTTCTCCAGGGCCCGGGCAGCGAGCTCCTCGGCCCGGCGAAAGACGGTGCCGCTCTCTTCCGCAGAATACGTGGGGTGATCGGCGATCGAGCGGCGGATGGCATCGGACTCAATGTGTTCGAAAGCGAGGAGTTCGGCGAGCCGCTGGGCGAAGGTCGTCTTGCCCGAGCCGGGCAGGCCGGAGAGAAGGATGAGAGCGGGTGCGTCGCCGAAATTGCTCACAGCAATCGTCCTGTGCTACGTTTGAGGCGTTCATACGATAGGCAAAGGAAGACGCAAGAAGAAGGTTGCTGACTCAAGAGCGCAAGACTGCATTGATCGAGAGCTTCGCTGTCCATCCCTCGGACACGGGGTCGCCTGAAGTTCAGGTCGCGATTCTGACGGAACGGATCAAGTACCTGACCACGCACCTCAAGGCGAACAAGCACGACTACCACACGCGGCGCGGGCTGTTGAAGCTCGTTGGACAGCGGCGGCGCCAGCTCCGCTATCTCAACAACCGCGACGTGAACCGCTACCGCGAACTGATCGCGCGCCTCGGCCTCCGCAAGTAAGCGGGGGCCTTTTGGCATCCATCGGCCGACGATAGCTCCGTCCGTCCAGGCGCCCTGAGCAACCTCCCCCACGATACCGCCTTTGCCACCGTCTCCCAGTCAGCGAGACGGACGACCGTTTTGCACTTCCGGTGAGGAACACACCGGTGAAGTCCAGGACAAAGGCACGCAGGAAGCAGAAACAGAAGAACTCGCACCATGACGATTGAACCGCGCGAACACACGATTGAAGTCGGGGGCAAGCCCCTCACCATCCAGTACGGCGTCCTCGCCCAGCAGGCGAACGGTGCCGTCACCGTACGGCAGGGCGACACCGTCGTCCTCGTAACCGCAACCATGGCCGATGCCCGCGAAGGCGTCGACTTCTTCCCGCTCACCATCGATTACGAAGAGCGCCTCTATGCTGTCGGCAAGATCCCGGGCGGGTTCCCCCGCCGCGAGGGCCGCGCGAGCACCGACGGTATCCTTGCCATGCGCCTCACCGACCGCCCGTTGCGCCCGCTCTTCCCCAAGGGCTTCCGCAACGAAGTTCAGATCATCGCGATGACGCTTTCCGCCGACCGCGAGCACCAGCCCGACACCCTCATCACCGTCGGCGCCTCGGCTGCACTCATGATGAGTGACATCCCGTTCAACGGCCCGGTCTCGAGCGTGCGCGTGGCACGCGTCAACGGCGAGTACATCGTGAACCCCACCTTCCAGGAAGCTGAGGCGGGGGACCTCGACATCATTGTCGCCGGGACCCGTGATGCCGTGGTGATGGTCGAAGCGGGGGCGAAGCAGGCGTCCGAAGAGACCGTCCTCGAGGCGATCGAAGTGGCGATGGCCGCCAACCGCCAGATCATCGAAATGCAGGACGAGATCGCGCGCGAAGTCGCTCCCGTGAAGAAGCCCTATGTGCCGATCCAGGAGAACCCGGAAGCGTTTGCCGTGGTGAACGAGTACCTCCAGGACCGCATCGAGGAAGTAGTCGGCACGGCGGCCAGTGAGCGAAGCGACGCCAACAAGGCACTCAAGGCCGAACTCGTCGAACGCTTCGGCGAGCAATTCAGCGTGGGCGAACTCAGTGATGCACTCTACAACGTCATCAAGAAGGCGATGCGCAAGCGCATCCTCGGGGAGGGTGTGCGCGCCGACGGCCGCCAGGTGACCCAGATTCGTGACCTCGACATCCACGTCGGTGTGCTGCCGCGGACACACGGCACGGGCCTGTTCTCTCGGGGGCAGACGCAGGTGCTGACGATCGCAACCCTTGGTGGCCTTTCGATGGCCCAGAAACTCGACACGCTCTCTCCCGATGAGTCGAAGCGCTACATGCATCACTACAACTTCCCGCCGTTCTCGGTCGGCGAAGCGCGGCCGATGCGCGGTGCTGGCCGCCGTGAGATCGGGCACGGAGCACTCGCCGAGCGCGCACTCGAACCGGTCATCCCCACCGAGGACGATTTCCCCTATGCGCTCCGCCTGGTGAGTGAGGTGATGTCATCCAACGGGTCGACCTCGATGGCGAGCGTTTGCGGCAGCACGCTTGCGCTGATGGATGCGGGTGTACCGATCACTGCCCCCGTCGCCGGGATTGCGATGGGCCTGATCATGGGCGAGGACGGCAACTACCGGGTGCTCACCGACATCGCCGGCCAGGAAGACTTCATGGGCGACATGGACTTCAAGGTTGCTGGCACGCGGGAAGGCATCACCGCGCTGCAGATGGACATCAAGATCGGCGGCGTTTCGCGCGAACTCCTTACGAAAGCACTCGAGGATGCGAAGGTCGCGCGCGAGTACATCCTCGACCGCATGCTCGAGGTCATCCCCGAGCCGCGGGAAGAGGTCTCGGACTTCGCCCCGAAGATGTACCGCATCCAGATCAACCAGGACCAGATCGGCACGGTTATCGGCCCTGGTGGCAAGATGGTGCGCAAGATCCAGGAAGAGTCGGGCGGCGCCACCATCGACATCCAGGAAGACGGCACCGTCTTTGTCGGCGGCATCAACGAAGCTGTCGCCCGCAAGGCCATCGGGATGATCGAGGGCCTCACCAAGGAGGTGAAGGTCGGCGAGATCTACACCGGCAAGGTGACCCGCATCCTCAACTTCGGCGCCTTTGTCGAGATCCTTCCTGGCAAGGAAGGGCTCGTCCACATCTCGCAGCTCGGCGAGGACCACATCGATAGCGTCGAGGATGAAGTCTCGCTCGGCGATGAGGTAACCGTGATGGTCACCGAGATCGACAACCTCGGCCGGGTCAACCTCTCGCGGCGTGCAGTGCTGCTCGGCGAAGAGCCGCCGGCCCCGGGCAACGGTGGCGACCGCGGCGGCCGTGGCGGCCGGCCTGCGGGTAATCGCGGCGGAGGCGACCGTGGTGGCCGCGGTGGCGATCGTGGCGGTGACCGCGGCGGTGACCGCGGTGGCCGCACTTTCGGCAATGGTGGCGGCGACCGTGGCGGCCGAAGCTTTGGTGGTGGCGGTCAGCGCTCTGGTGGCGGCGACCGTGGCGGCCGCAGCTTCGGCGGTGGTGGTGGCCAGAGGCCCGGTGCAGGTTCGCCTATCGGTGGTGCCAGCCGCGGCTGGGTGCGGCGAACTGAGACGAATGAAGGCGGCGCCGGCGTCCCCCCGCCCCCTCCGCCCCCTCGCCGCGGCTTCGGTGGCGGCATCGACGACGACGAGTAGCCGCCGGACGTACCAGCGACATGACAGGGGCTCCCAGCCGGGAGCCCCTGTTTCTTTGTCTTTCAGGAAGACCGTTACTTCGTGGACACGGCCACCGCGGGGATCCGCCCACGGGAGTCGTTGGGGCGGGCGTGTTCGTGGCGGAAGCGCACCTGGGTGGCCACGGCGCCACCAACGCCAACCATGAAGAGCGCGGTCACACCGTACTCGGGCCCCACGATGACGATGGAGAGCAGCTTGCAGAGGAGCAGCCCTCCCCAGGCAGCGGCCATCGTGCGCGGGCGGGTGGCAAGTGGCCGCGCCTCAATCTCGGGGCTGGTCTCGAAGAGCAAGATGAAGCGATGGAGAACGTCGGCAATCATGGACAACTCCTCTGATCCGGGTACTACCGTTAGGATCGTCCCTCAATGCCGCTGGGGACAGGAGACAGATGGTCACCCCGGGTGGCAGACCGGCGAAACAGGTGGATGGTTCGTCACGGAGGCTGCAGATTCCCGCGATGAACGCACTCCAATCGGCAAATAGAGCGCTTCGATTCGTTCTCGAGATAGCCGCCCTCGTGGCTCTCGGATGGGCGGGCTACCAGGTCAATGGCCCGGCCCCACTCGAGATCGCCCTGGCCGCACTCCTCCCGCTCATGGCCGCGACAGCATGGGCGCTGTTCGGTGCTCCGGGCTCGAGCCGTCACCTCGCGACCGGCCCGCGTCTCCTGCTCGAACTGGCACTATTTGGCGGAGCCGCGCTTGCACTCTGGCTCGCAGGGCGGCCGGGAATGGCGCTCGGGTTCGCGGTTCTGTCTGCCGCCAACCGGGCCCTGATGTTCGCCTGGGACCAGTAACCCCCTACCAGTAGGCACGGGCGGCCTGGATACCCGCCAGCACGATTACCATCACCACATACGCCCAGCCAACGAGGCGGATACGCCGCAGGATCTCGGTTGCGCGGCGCGAACGGAAGAACGTCGCGGCAACGATCAACGCGACCAGCGACAAGATAGCAAGCTCGATGAGGAACACCTTCACCGGCTATCTCTCACCGTGCATTGGTGCCAGTCCGGGTGATCAGGCGTCACCGACGACCGTTCGGCTGGCGAACTTCCACGTGTCGCCGGCCTTCACGAGCTGGTCCTTGTAGATGGCGGTCGTAAGGATATTCGCCTTGCCTTCCTGCAACGCAAGGAGCATCAGGTAGCAACTCCCCGTGGCACCGCCGTTCTCGGCCCCATCGATGACGAGGTTGTTGGTCCAGTGGCGAGCCTTCAGGCGCTGCGAGAAGCCGGTCGCGAAGGCGGTAAGCTGCTCGGTCCCCGTGAAGGTGCCGCTGGCGGAGGAGAAAGTGCCATCGGGGGTGAAAGTGGCGGCCCAGCCAGCGCCGTTGCCAGAGTCAATGGCGTGGTTGTAACGGGCGTAGAGCTGGGTGATGGCGAGTATGTCCTCGGTAGAAAGCTGCGTCATGGCCGGATCCTTTTCGCGTGAATCGTGGCGGCAAGCATACCGGTTCGGGGCGGTTCATGCCGCGTGAAAGAGGCTTTTCCTGCTGGCGACCTCCATCGCTATTTGTGGCGTACCATGGGTTCTATTCCGGGTCCGACCCGCTCCACAGGACACACAACCACATGCGCTTCCGCCTTCTCGCGGCGATCGCCGCCGGCTCGTTGCTGTTGCTTGGCGCGACAGCCTGCAGCAACAGCCGGAGCTACGACACCAGCAAGAGCGACGATCAGTACGATCTCGCCTCCATGCGGCTCCAGCCAACGGACATCCCCCAGGGCTTTGAAGAAACCGAACTCCCCGACCACGAGTTCGATAACCAGAACTGGGCGCAGATCCTGGACTCCAGCGACCCCGATGGGAAGGTCAAGCAACTCGAGGCGCAGGGACGGCTGAAGAACTACGTGACCTCCTATTCAGCGTTGAAGCTCGGACCGGTCTTCGCGATTACCTCGATCTCGACCCTCTACACCGATGAAAAATCGGCCGACGTGGCCGAGAAGCAGTATGCCTGCGATGTGCCAGTCGCCGATGGCACGCCAATGGACCCGTTCGTCGTGCCGAAGCTCGGGAATCACTCGTCGGGCTTCTTCGTCAGCCAGGACCGGGGTGGCGGCCAGTCGTTCACCGACACGACGTTCTGTTTCCGGACGGGCCGTATCCTGCACGTCGTGCAGCAAACGAGCCTGCCGGGCGTGGAGGATGTGGCGCTCAACGTGCGCCTGGCCCAGACGATGTTGCAGCACGTGAACGACGCATTCGACGGGAAGAAGGCGCCGGCTGAGCAGCCGTCTTCTGCCACTCCCGAACCGACGGTTGTCCCGGGTGGAACGCCTTCGGTAACCGGCACAACGGCACCGAGGAGCACGAATTCGCCGAACGCAAGCGCCACGCCGAGCCCATCGGCTGCCGGGGCCGGGGCGAGCCCGACTGCCAGCCGCTAACGGCGCATCGTTCGCACCAGACTGGCACCCGTGTGCCGGGGAAGATACGAGAGGGGCGAGCCAGTTCATTCTGGCTCGCCCCTCGAAGGTGTCCCGGTAACGAGGCCGTCTACCAGGCGGCCATCCGTGCCTCCAGCCGGCGATCCAGCGCCCCAAGGAAGTCCTCGGTTGTCAGCCATGCCTGGTCGCTACCCACCAGCAACGCCAGGTCCTTTGTCATCTCGCCACCCTCCACAGCTTCGACGCATACCTGCTCGAGCGTGTGAGCGAACCGCTCCACGTCCGGCGTCCCGTCGAGTTTGCCGCGGTGTGCCAGGCCTTGCGTCCAGGCGAAGATCGAGGCGATCGGGTTCGTCGAGGTCTTTTCGCCCCGCTGGTGCTGCCGGTAATGGCGGGTTACGGTCCCGTGGGCGGCCTCTGCTTCCACGGTCTTGCCATCGGGCGTCAGCAGCACCGATGTCATCAGGCCGAGCGACCCGAAGCCCTGCGCCACGATGTCCGATTGCACGTCGCCGTCGTAGTTCTTGCAGGCCCAGACAATGCCGCCGCTGCCCTTCAGCACCTGCGCCACCATGTCATCGATGAGCCGGTGCTCGTAGGTGACGCCCTTCGCCGCGAAGTCTGCCGCGAACTCCTTGTCGAACACCTCCTGGAAGATGTCCTTGAACCGCCCGTCGTAGGCTTTCAGGATCGTGTTCTTCGTCGAAAGGTACGTCGGCCAGCCGCGCTCCAATCCGTAGCGAAGCGACGCCCGCGCGAAATCGCGAATCGAGTCGTCGAAGTTGTACATGCCCATCGCCACGCCGGACCCGGGGAACTTAGCGACCTCGCGTGTCACTGGCTCGCCGCCACCATCGGGCGTGAACGTGATCGTCACCGTTCCCGCCCCCGGGACGACGAAGTCGGTTGCCTTGTACTGGTCGCCGTGCGCGTGGCGCCCGATGACGATCGGCTTCGTCCATCCGGGCACGAGCCGGGGAATGTTCGAACAGACGATCGGTTCGCGGAAGACGACGCCACCGAGGATGTTGCGGATCGTCCCGTTCGGGGATTTCCACATCTGCTTGAGCTTGAACTCTTCGACCCGAGCCTCGTCTGGCGTGATCGTCGCGCACTTCACGCCCACGCCGTGCTTCTTGATCGCGTTTGCCGCGTCGATTGTCACCTGGTCATTGGTCGCGTCCCGGTGCTCAATCCCCAGGTCGTAGTAATCGAGCTGGATGTCGAGGTAGGGCAGGATGAGCGTGTCGCGGATGTACTGCCAGATGATGCGCGTCATCTCATCGCCATCGAGCTCGACGACCGGGTTCTGGACTTTGATCTTGGCCAAGTTGAGTCTCCTTGCTTGCTGGCGCCGGGTGGCGGTCCGAATGTCCGAAAAGCTGGTTGGGGCCGCCGGTCAGGCGGTGGCCAGGTGCTGCGGTTCGTGCAGCAGCTGCCTCAGGACGAACTGCAGAATCCCGCCATGCCGGTAGTAATCCAGCTCCACAGGCGTGTCGATCCGGCAGGTCACCGTGAACGTCGTCTGCTTGCCTGCTGCATCGGTGGCCGTCACCTTCAGCTGCTTTCCTGGCGCGAGGTCGCCGGCGATTCCACTGATCGAGAACGTCTCTTCGCCACTCAGCCCGAGCGATTCGCGGCTCTCGTTCGGCAGGTACTGGAGCGGTAGCACACCCATGCCAACGAGGTTCGAGCGATGGATCCGCTCGTAGCTCTCGGCGATTACTGCCCGCGCACCGAGCAGCGCCACACCCTTCGCCGCCCAGTCGCGCGATGACCCGGTGCCGTACTCTTTGCCCGCCAGGATGATGAGCGGCACGCCATCGGCCTTGTACTTCTCCGACGCCTCGAAGATCGACATCTGGGTGCCATCCGGGAGGTGGCGGGTCAGTCCGCCCTCGGTGCCTGGCGCAAGCTGGTTGCGCAGCCGGATGTTCGCAAACGTCCCCCGGATCATGACTTCGTGGTTCCCGCGCCGCGACCCGTAGGAGTTGAAGTCCTCGCGTTTCACCTCGAGGTCCTGGAGGTACTTCCCGGCCGGCCCGCTCGCGCTGATGTTCCCCGCTGGCGAGATATGGTCCGTCGTCACCGAATCGCCCACCATCACCAGCACTCGCGCGCCGCTGATATCGGCGAGGGGGGCCGGGTCGTGCGGCATATTGTCGAAGTACGGGGGGTTCTTGACGTAGGTCGAATCCGGGTCCCACGAGTAGAGTTCGCCCGTCGGAACCGCGAGTTCGCGCCATGCCTCGGTGCCTTCGAACACCTGGCTGTACTCCTTGCGGAACATCTCCGATTTCACGTGCTTCCGCACCGCATCCTCGATCTCGGCCTGCGTCGGCCAGATGTCGCGCAGGAAGACCGGGCGCCCTTCCCGGTCTTCCCCGATGGGGTCGTTCTGGATGTCGGTATCCATGCTCCCGGCGATCGCATAGGCCACCACCAGGGGTGGCGACGCCAGGTAGTTCGCACGCACCTCCGGGTTGATCCTGCCCTCGAAATTCCGGTTGCCCGAGAGCACCGAGACGGCAACGAGATCGCCATCGTGGATCGCGTTGGCGATTGGTTCACTGACGGGCCCGGAGTTGCCGATGCACGTGGTGCAACCGTAGCCGACGAGCTGGAAGCCCAGGGCATCGAGATACGGCTGGAGCCCCGCTTCCTCCAGGTATTCGGTCACGACCTTCGAGCCGGGCGCCAGGCTCGTCTTCACCCACGGCTTCGTCTGCAACCCTTTCTCGACGGCCTTTTTCGCGACGATTCCCGCTGCGAGCATGACCTCCGGGTTCGAGGTATTGGTGCAGCTCGTGATCGCAGCGATCACGACGGCGCCATGGTGCAGCTGGTACCCCTCGTCCCCGTGGATGATCGTCTGGGCCGCCTCCAGGTCGGCATCCGCGCCGGCCAGCCCTGGCAGGCTCGCCTCCCAGGTCGATTTCGCTTCCGAGAGCCTGATCCGGTCCTGTGGCCGCCGCGGACCCGCGATCGCCGGTTCCACATCGCCGAGGTCCAACTCCAGCGTGTCGCTGAACATGGGGTCGGGGGTCGAATCGGTCCGGAAGATCCCCTGTTCTTTCGTATAAGCCTCAACGAGCTGAACCAGCTCCTCGGGCCGCCCGCTAAATCGCAGGTAGCGGAGCGTCTCGTCGTCCACCGGGAAGAAGCCCATCGTGGCGCCATATTCCGGAGCCATGTTCGCGATCGTCGCTCGCGCCGCGAGTGTCAGGGTCGAAAGCCCCGGCCCGTAGAACTCGACGAACTTCCCAACGACGCCCCTGGCCCGGAGCATCTGCGTCACGCGGAGCACGAGGTCCGTGCCCGTTGCCCCTTCCCGCAGTTTGCCGGTGAGCCGGAAGCCGACCACTTCCGGGATGAGCATCGAGACGGGCTGCCCGAGCATCGCCGCCTCGGCCTCGATGCCACCGACGCCCCACCCGAGGACGCCGAGGCCATTCACCATCGTCGTGTGCGAGTCCGTGCCGACGAGCGAATCCGGGTAGGCAGACATCTGCCCGGCCTCATCCTTGCGGAACACCACCGAAGCCAGGTACTCCAGGTTCACCTGGTGCACGATCCCGGTGCCGGGCGGCACTACCCGGAAGTTGTTGAATGCCTGCTGGCCCCAGCGCAGGAAGGTGTACCGCTCCTGGTTTCGCTCGAACTCGATCTCCACGTTCCGGACGAACGCTTCGGCCGACCCAAACGAATCCACCTGGACCGAATGGTCGATTACCAGGTCCACCGGCTGGAGCGGGTTGATGCGCTTCGGGTCGCCGCCCATCGTGCGGATCGCATCGCGCATCGAGGCGAGGTCCACCACGACTGGTACACCGGTGAAATCCTGCAACAGCACACGCGCCGGGGTGAAGGCGATCTCCCGGTCGCTGCCTGCGTTCGGAGTCCAGCCTGCGAGGGCGCGAATATCGTCTGCGGTGACTGCCCGCCCGTCCTCGGTGCGGAGCAGGTTCTCGAGCAGGATCTTGAGCGAAAATGGCAGGCGGCTGACATTCCCGATGTTCGCCTCCGAGAGGGCTCCGAGCCGGAAGATCTCGTAATCCGTGCTCCCTGAGCGCAATTGCCCCTGGCTGCCGAAGCTGTTTGGATGCATCTCATCGTCCTTTCCTGGTGAGCGCTGTGCCCAAAGCACAGGGTGGTGCGACATCGCCGGCAGAAAACCGGCGGCGGCCTAAGGAAACCGGCGCGTGCGGGGTGGGCTCGTTCCCATTTCCCAAGCCTCCTTCCACTGCGTGTGGGAGTACCTGGGCCCTTTCCCGGCGGCGTCGAACGACCCGGGATTTCGTCTCTACCAGGCTCCCGCGACTTCCCGCGTGTGGGGACCGTTGGGCCCGGGGCTGGCTCTTGGGTGGGACGAACATGGGGAGTATAGCACCCCCGGCCCGTTACCAGCGCTTCACTGCAGCTGCATCCAGCGTAAAGAACCCGTGCAGCGCGATAGGAATCGGGAAAGCCCACCTCCTATCCTTGGATCCATGGGCAATCCTCCCGCACCAAAAGGCCCGTCCCTCGAGGGCGCGCTCCTCTCCGAAGTCCTGCAACAGCTACCCGTGGGGGTCATCGTCGCGGAAGCACCTTCTGGCCGCCTGATGATGGCCAATAGCCAGGTTGGCCGGATCTGGCGCCGCCGCTTCGATGGTGTGGATGACCTCGCCAGTTGCGATGGCTGCCGTGGCTTCTCGCCCGACGGCCGGGAATACGAGGCCGCGCAATGGCCCCTTGCCCGCACCGTCGCGACCGGTGAGCCCGTCGAGGGCGAGCTCGTCCGCATCCTCCGCGGCGACGGCACGTTTGGCGAAGTACGTATCGACTCCTCGCCCGTCTGCGATGCCGGGGGCCGCGTCTCCGCCGCCGTTGCTGTCGTTGAAGATGTGACCGAGGAGCACGCGTTCAGGGCCGATAGCGCCCGCCTCGCCGCCATCGTGGAAGGCTCGCTCGATTCGGTCATCACCGTCGATCATGGGTTCCGCATCCTCACCTGGAACAGCGGTTCGGAGCAGCTCTACGGCTACACCGCCTCCGAGGCCGTAGGGCAGCTCTACGAAATGGTCTTTCCGCATGGTGCGGTCACCGAGATGGAACAGCACGTTCGCGCATCATTCGAAGGCCACCGGTTTCCGCCGTTCGAATCGGTGCGCCGCATTCGTTCCGGCGCCATCATCCCTGTCTCGGTCACCCTGTCGCCGGTTCCCGGCCCTCACGGCGAAGTCATTGCGGTCTCTGCGGTCGCCCGTGATATCTCCCAGCAGAAGCGTCTGGAGGAAGAACTCCGGCGCGCCAACGATGCCAAGGACGAGTTCCTCGGTTTCGTTTCCCACGAGATGCGCAACCCCCTCACGTCGGTCGTGGGGCTCGCCGAAGTGCTCCAGCGCCGGGCCGGGTCGATAACGCCCGAGCTACTGAGGGAGACAGTTGGCCAGCTCGTCGATGATGCCCATCGCCTCCAGTCGCTCATCGAGAATATGCTCGTTCTCGCACGCGTCGAACATACCGACGCTGAGACCGAGCCTGTCCTCCTGCAACGACTGATCTCCCGGGTCGCCAGGGAGTATGAGGCTGGCGGCCGGCCCATCGAAATGGGCATCCCTCCCGGCCTGCCGCCGGTCGAGGCGCACCCCACCTGGGCTGAGCAGATTATCGAGAACCTGGTCGCCAATGCTGTCAAGTACAGCGGGCCCGAGGGCCGTATCCGCATCGAGGCTGAGGCGTCTCCCCACGACGTGACGGTCCACGTCCTTGATTCTGGCCCTGGTGTCGATGGCGAAGAGCTCGAAAAGGTCTTCCTCGCCTTCCAGCGCCTCGAACGCGACCGTTTTCGTGCCCAGGGATCGGGCCTCGGGCTCGCCGTTTGCCGCCGCCTCGTCGAGCTCATGAACGGTTCGATCTGGGCCGAGCCGCCCTCCGCTGGCTGGGGTGGACGATTCGCCTTCCGCCTCCCCCGAGTTGAATCTGATCCGGCCGAAGAAAAGGCGACCTGAATTCGGGGTTAGACTGATGACACGTGACGTTTACTGCTGCTATTCTTCCCACTGGTACCCGCGTTCCATCGGCCTCACGGAGAGGTCAGTACTTTCACAGGCGCCCGATGACCGTAGGTAATCAAGGAATTTTGTTTGGAGGACGTCGGGTTGCCTTTCACCGACAAATCGCTCACCTGCATTGATTGCAGCCAGGAGTTCGTCTTTACCGCAGGTGAGCAGGAGTTCCATAACTCCAAGGGGTTCACGAATGAACCCCGGCGCTGTCCCAGCTGCCGCCGTGCCCGCAAGGGCATGGATCCCAATGCCGCCCCCCGGCCCGAGCGTCAGCTCTACTCCGTGACCTGCGCCTCGTGCGGGAAAGACGCCAGGGTCCCCTTCGAACCAACGGGTAACCGCCCGGTTTACTGCAGCGATTGCTTCAAGCCAGCCCCTCGTCCCTCCTATAGCGGCGGTGGCGGCGGCGGCTACAGCGGTGGTGGCGGAGGCGGTGGCTACAGCGGCGGCGGTAGCGGGTACGGCGGCGGCAGCAGCCGTGGTGGCCGCTCCGACTATGGCGGCGGCGGCTATAGCGATTTCGGTGGCGGCTTTGGCGGTGAATACGGTGGTGGCGGAGGCGGCGGCCGCCGTGGCGGTGGCCGCGACCGCGATCGCCGCGATAAGCGCTGGTAGCCCCTTCGGGCAGCCACAGCAACTGAACCATGAGCCGGGAGGAATCCTCCCGGCTTTCCTGTATCATCCAAAGCGGCGTGGGCTCGTAGCTCAGCGGTGAGAGCGGCCGGCTCATAACCGGTTGGTCGTCGGTTCGAATCCGGCCGAGCCCACCACCCGTTTCTGTCGACTTCCTCCCCCAACGCGCAACAGGTCGTTTCCCCGCACGGAACTCGCCGCTTTCTGTCGACTTTGCTGATTTGGCTTGCGATCATCTGCCGGTATCCGCAGAATCGCCTCGATTCACGAGATCTGAATCGTCACAGAGGAGGCCACGACAATGGCCTGGTACGACGACAAGAAGCGAACATCGTATGTCGCTGAGTACAAGGATGCGAAGGCAGTCGACGACGACGCAAAGAAAGCAGGTCCCAAAGGTTGGACGATTGTCTCAACCACTGGCGAAGACGGGAAAGTCCGTGTTGTTGGCACCCTCGCAAAGGGTGCACTCACGGGCGGAATCGGCCTCCTCGTGTTCGGTCGGAGCCGCAGGAAGGCAAAGGTGATCGTCAGTTGGCAGCGCGTCGTAGAGGTGCCTTCAGCGTCGGCACCCTCAATGGTGCCCGCTCAACCTGCTCTCCAGGGGGTCCCCGTTGATGCACAGGGCTGGGCCATCGGTCCGGGTGGCGTGCCAATGAAGCCGGTTACCGTCGTAGGAGTCGGTGCCTACCAGAGCGCGCTTTCCCGCATCGTGGGAAGTAGTCAGTTGACGGTTGCGACTGCCGAACTCAGGCGGGAGCCCAACAACAAGTACAACGCTAAGGCTGTTCAGGTGCTAATCGCCCGCAACGTAGTTGGATATCTGCCAATGGAACTCGATACGTGGTCCCCTGCGCTCGAGAGCTTCCGCCAAACGTTCAGTTGTCCGGCCGAAGTCCGTGGCACCAAAGGGGCTCTCGGAGTCCGCATCTTCCTTCCAGATCTCGAATAGCGGAGTCCAGCCTCCCGGCCTATGCAACACCTTCCTCCCCCACCCCCCAACACGGAGACCCGCCCGTGCGTGACCCCGATGGCATCCACAATTTCCGCACCGTCGGCGCCTACTCCCTCGCTTCTGGCGGCCACTTTCGCGCCGGGATGATCTACCGTTCCGGCGCGCTCGAACGCATGAGCCCCGAGGACCGCGCATGGCTCGAAGGTGAGGTTGGCGTCCGTACCATCCTCGACCTTCGCCACCCCGATGAACTCGCTTTCTCCGCACAACGCCACGCCCTCGGCGATTACGTCCTCCCACTCTCGATCTTCCCCGAAGAGCAGGCAGAGGAAGACCTCATCGCGGAACTCAACGGCCTCTACGGCCCCGGCCCCAGCCCGCGCCGCTATCTGCATTACCTCGATGTCGGTGGCGACCGGCTGGCCCGCGCCTTCTCCCTGTTTGCGGAAGAGCCGCGCTACCCCTTCCTTGTCCATTGCACCGCCGGAAAGGACCGCACCGGCGTCCTCGTCGGCATGATCATGGATGTGGTCGGCTGCACACCGGGCGACATCGCCGCCGAGTACGCCCTCAGCGATGCCAGCATCGACCGCCTCATCGCCTACCTGCGCGCCATGGGCCGCGATCTCCAGGGCAGCGACGATGAGATCCGCGCCCGGATGTCGACCCCTCCCGAGCGCATGGCTGGCTTCATCGATCTCGTTCGCGAAAAGCACGGCGGCTCCGAGGCGTTCTTCCGCCGCCAGGGTGTGCCGGCCGGGACTATCGAGCGCGTCCGCTCACTACTCACCGCCTGACAGGCTACCCGCGCGGCGTTCCCGTCCCGGCCGTCAGCGGTGTATTCGCGTGCTTTTTCCTCCCCGGCCGCCAGCGCCCGGGTTGCAGCCTTGGCATCGCCGGGTCCGCCCAGGCGAACAGAACCGCGATACCAAGGATCGAGAACGTCTCCACGTCCGCTGTGAACTGGATCATCACGTGGAAGACCACCGCCACGAAGACCGCGAACGGCCGCGTTCGCCGCCACCACAACCCGCTGGCGATGAACAACTCGGTCGCGATCACCAGCTTTGCCGCGAAGGTGTGAAACGACCGCTCGAGCACGAGGTCGGCGACCCACCCCGGCAGCACCGATGCTCGCACCGCCGCTTCCTGCTCGATCAGCCGCCCCCACGTCACCGTCCCGTTGAACCAGTCGGGGTCCAGGAGTTTGCTCGTGCCCGATGCCGCGTAGACGGTGGCGCATTCAAACCGCAGGAGCCAGAGCGGCCAGCCGGGTGCCGGCCGGATAGCCTCGCCGAATCCCCTGCGTGCCCGCAGCCATGCATCGACCGAGAGCTCCCGGCCGCACGGTGCAATCGCCAGCACCGCGAGCACGATGACGAGGTACGCCCGATTGTTATGGAAGTGCGTCGTCGAAAGGAACAGGTTGTAGGCCACCACGCCGAATGTTAGTTTCGTCGTCACCCCCGAGAGTATCCCGGCCGACATCGCGAATGCGGCGGCGAACCCAATCACCAGCACTGCGCCATACGCGGCCCCCGGGAGCTCCGGATACCAGCTCGTGTAGGGGTGATAGAAGGAGTCCTGGTAGCTGTGCCCTTGCAGCGCGTCTCTCATAATCGGGTACAGGTGCCACGCCGCGATCAGGCCAACGAGGATCCGCACCACCGCAAGCGATCGCATCCTCACCGGTGCACCCAGTAGCCGGTCGAGCTGCTCGATCACCCCGCCTGGCGCTCCGGGCTCCGGATGATTCGTACGTGTGGTGCGCCCATGTTGAACCACGTCGTCACCGTCGCCTCGTAATACACCGTTGCCGTGTCTCTCGGTGTATTGGCTGCCACCCATGCGAGCGCTTCATAGAGGAATGCGAGCTGGTTGGCGATACCTGCATCTGCGTGCTTCTTCACCCACGGCGACCAGAGCCCGCGATCGCTCACCATCGCGTTCCAGTCGTAACCGGCCCATGGCTGTTCGATCGAAATCCTCTGTCCGTCCGCGGTCACCCGCACGATGTCGGCCTGCCACGAGCTCGCCTCGGGGAACATCTGGAAGCCAAACTCCTTGTGCGGTGCCCAGTACGCGCGGATCACGAAGAAGAGCTGCAGCACAATCACCCCGAGGAAGATCGCGCGGCGTAGCCGAACCCGGGCCTGGCTGCTGACCATCGGCCACCTCCGCCGTGTGTCCCGTTGAGTGGGGCATTATCGCACGCAGCCGGAGCAGTGCCGCGTGGTTAGCGGAGCCGCTGACGTCCCTCACCCCGTTCTCCAGCGTTCCATCATCACGCATGTCGTGGATGACACCGCCGCGGTGATGACCACCCGGTTTATCGGGTCCGTGCACCCGGCGAGGATCGGTGTTGGCATGTCGCCGTGCCAACCACCCGGCGGTGTCCCGGCCACCCGGCCACGGGTATCTCGTCTACGCTCATCCCGGGCCGATCATGACATATCGCTCCGCGCCCATCGCCACGACAAGGCGAAGTGAAGCCCTCGCCCGCCCAGTCCGTAGCCCTCTCGTCACGTACGATCGAAGGCCCGGAGGTGTCCATGTCGCACGAGGTTGTCCGCCAGCTCCAGCCGGTCTTCAAGCCGAAGTCAGTCGCCATCATCGGCGCGAGCAATAACCCGACCAAGTGGGGTGGCATGGTGATGAACCGTGCCCTTTCGTGCGGCTTCCGTGGCCAGATCTACGCCGTCAACCCGCGCGAGGATGAAGTCTGGGGACTCAAGGCCTACGACACGGTTCTCGATATCCCCGGCGAGGTCGATCTCGCCGTCTTCACCATCCCCGCCGAGCATATGCCGCGCGCCATGCAGGAGTGCGTCCAGAAGGGTGTCCCCGGCGGGCTCATCATCTCGGCCGACTTTGCCGAGACCGGCGCCCGCGGCCGCGAACTCCAGGACGAGACGGTGAAAATCGCCCGCGAAGGCGGACTCCGCTTCATCGGCCCCAACGGCAACGGCATGTGGACCTCCGCCGTGAATCTCAACATCTCGCCCCTCCCCACGCCCCCGCGCGGTGGCCTCGCCTTCATCAGCCAGAGCGGGATGTTCGGGGGAGTCGCGATGCGCGCCGCCGAGACCATGAGCTTTGGGCTCAGCGCCTTCGTGAGCATCGGCAACCAGGCCGACCTCACCGCCTCCGATTACCTCGAATACCTCGCCGAGGACGACCACACCCGCGTCATCACCCTCTATGTCGAGGGCCTCAAGGATGGCCGCCGCTTCGCCGAAGTTGCGCGCCGTGTGAGCCGCAAGAAGCCCATCCTGGTCCTCAAGGGCGGCCGTTCGCAGCAGGGCGCCCGCACCACGCTCTCGCACACCGCCTCAATCGCCGGGGAGGACCGCGTTTTCGATGGCATGTGCCGCCAGTCTGGTGTCATCCGTGTCCAGCAGCTCGAGCACCTTTTCATCATGGGGAAGGCGCTTCTCGGGCAGCCGGTTGCTCGCGGGCCCCACATCAGCCTCATCGGCAATGGCGGCGAGAACGTCGTTGGTGTCGATACGCTCGTTTCGCTCGGCCTCGAAGTCCCTGAGTTCCATGAAGCCGACAAGCTCGCCCTCAAGGAGATGCTTCCGCCGCACGCGCCGGTCCCCCAGAACCCGGTGGACTTCGCCGCTGGCGCTGTCGGAGTCGAAGAGGAAGTCGCTGTCGTGGCGAAACTCGCCTCGCTCGAGAACATCGATGGCATCATCACCGGGGTTCCCCGCGAGCGAACCCTGAGCAAAGGCACCCTTGCCGAGCAGAAGAAAGCGATCATTACAGCGCTCGATGACTTCTGCCGCATTCCCGAGCGCACGGGCACGCCCATTATCGCCCGCACATTCGGCCCCTCTGCGGTTGCCGACGAGTTGCTCAAGGCCGCGAAGATCCCCGTCTACGAAACCACCGAGCAGTGTGCCCTCGCCATGTATGCCCTCGTCCGCTACGGCCAGATCCAGCGCGGCGAGTGACGCCCGGCCCCTCATCACTCATCATCGTGGCGCGCCTGATAGACTCGCCCAAACGCACCCGAAGGAGCAATGCCAATGCGCGTCGATGCCGGCCTCAATGCTGCTGACCTCGCGAGTGTTCCCGAGCGAATCCGGGCCCTCGAGGATGCCGGCTACGACGGGGCGATGACCGCCGAAACCGCCAACGACCCGTTCTTTCCGCTGCTCCTCGCCGCCGAGCACTCCCGGCGCATCGAGCTCATGACCTCGATTGCGGTCGCCTTTGCCCGCAATCCCATGCTCCTCGCGAACATCGGTCACGACCTCAATGCCTATTCGAAGGGCCGCTTCATCCTCGGTATCGGCTCCCAGATCCAGCCCCACATCAACAAGCGCTTCTCCATGCCATGGAGCCATCCCGCTGCACGGATGCGCGAGTTCATCCTCGCAATGCGCGCCATCTGGAATACCTGGTATTCCGGCGAACGGCTCCGCTTCACCGGAGAGTTCTATACGCACACCCTGATGACGCCGATGTTCACCCCGGCGAACACCCGGTACGGCGCGCCCCGCGTCCTCCTTGCTGCCGTTGGCCCGGTGATGACAGAGGTCGCCGGTGAGGTCGCGGATGGCCTCATCGCCCACGCCTTCACCACGAGGAAGTACCTCACCGAGGTCAGCCTGCCGGCCCTCGAGCGCGGCTTCGCCAAGTCGGGCCGCAAGCGTGCCGACTTCCAGATCTCCTATCCCGCGTTCGTCGTTACCGGCCAGAGCGAGGAAGCGTTCCGCCGCCAGCGCACGGCAGTCTGCAAGCAGATCGCCTTCTATGGCTCCACCCCCGCCTACAAGCCGGTGCTCGACCTCCACGGTTGGGGCGAACTCCAGCCCGCCCTCAACGAGCTCTCGAAGCGTGGCGAGTGGGACGCGATGGGCGAACTCATCACCGATGACGTCCTCGATGCGTTCGCCGTCGTCGCTCCTCCCGACCAGGTTGTCGGCGCTGTCAAGGCGCGCTATGGCGGCCTCGCCGACCGTATCAGCCTCGCGCTCGACTTCCTTCCCGAAGAGAAGCGCCGGACCGCGATGGGTGAACTCCAGCAGTCATGACGCTTGCCGGCGGCCCCCCGGCTCACTGAATTCGAGGCCGCCCGGCATAACCGGTGGGAGGTACCGTGACCGAGAACTTGCAGGTCTTCATCGCCAACGTACCGAGCGGGCCGCTCCAGGCGAGCGATTTCGAACTTCGCCGCTCGCCCGCCCCCGCCTGCGGCCCCGGGGAGGTCCTCTGCCGCACCCTCGCGATTACCATCGGAGCCGGCCAGCGCGCCGGCCTCCAGGGAAGCGCGAGCTATGCCGGTGCACCGCGCTCCGGGGTAGTGATGGGTGGCACCGGCCTCGCCCGCGTCGAACTGTCGAACGCCGAAGGATTCGTGCCCGGCGACGTTGTTGTTGGCCCCACCGGATGGCAGGAGCTCTCGGTTCAGAAGCCGGCAGCCCTGCGCAAGGTCGAACCCGGTGTCGACCCCATCCACTATCTCGGCATCCTCGGTGGGAATGGGATGACCGCATACTTTGGTCTGCTCGACCTCGGTAAGCCCCGCCCTGGCGAGACGGTCGTCGTCTCCGCAGCCGCCGGGTCGGTCGGCCACATGGCCGGGCAGATCGCGAAGCTGCAGGGCAGCCGGGTCGTCGGGGTCGCCGGCAGCGAGGAGAAATGCGAAACCCTGACCCGCGAGCTCGGCTTCGACGCGGCGGTGAACTACAAGACACCTGACTTTCGTGCCGCCTTCAAGGCCGCGACTCCCGACCGCATCGATGTCTACTTCGACAACACCGGCGGCGACATCCTCGAGAGCGCCCTCTTCCGGATGAACACCCACGGCCGCATCGTCTGCTGCGGTGTCGTTAGCCAGTACGACACGACAAACCCGGGCCCGGGGCCGCGCGGAGTCCCGGGGCTGCTCGTCAACAACCGCGTTCGCATGGAGGGGTTCCTCGTTTTCGACTACGCGGCCCGTTTCGATGAGGCGAGGCGCGAAATCGCCGGCTGGATTACGAGCGGCAAGCTCCAGGCGCGCATCACCGAGTACCACGGCCTGGGCGAGGCGCCTGGCGCATTCGTCGGCCTTCTTGCCGGGAAGAACATTGGCACCACGGTCATCCGCGTGGCCTGACCATCAGTCCGCCTGGGACAGGTCTCCCGATTCTTATTGTTCGAACTGCAACAACAGGTGCCATCCCTGCATCTTGTTGAGTGAGTGCTCACTCGTATACCGTCGAACCCATGACGACTCGCGCCCCCGCACTCCCCGCCGAGGAACGGCGCTGTGCCATCATCGCCGCCGCGCTTCCGCTCTTCCTCGAACGCGGCGTGAACGTCACCTCCCGCCAGATCGCCGAGGCAGCCGGCGTCGCCGAAGGGACCCTCTTTGCAGTCTTCGGCGACAAGCAGGCCATCATCCGCGCCGCTGTCGAAGCCGCCCTCGACCCCGAACCGGCCGATCGCGCCCTTGCCGCCATTGATCGCAACCTCCCCTTCGAAGACCAGCTCGCCGAGGCGGTGGCGATCATGCAGCGGCGGCTCTGCAATATCTGGCGCCTCGTCTCGAACGTTGGCGTCGCCGGGGCTGCACCGCCGCCTTCCAGCGTCTCCCCGGCCCTCATCAGCCTCTTCCGCGCGAGTGGATGCCCCCTTCGTAGCGACCCCGAGACGGCCGCCCACCAGCTTCGCGCGCTCACCCTCGCGGTGAGCCACCCCGCGCTCTATTCCCGCGAGCCGATGAGCCCCCGGGAGATTGTCCAGATCCTCCTCTATGGTATCCGCCTGCCACAGGCGCCCGAGGGAGAACCCGCTTCATGATTCGCCTCCTTCGCACCTACCTCGCCCCCTATCACCGCTGGCTCCTTGCCGTCGTTGTCTTCCAGGCCATCCAGGCGGTCGCCTCGCTCTTTCTCCCCTCGCTCAACGCCAGCATCATCGACGACGGCGTCATCAAGGGAGACACGGGCTATATCTGGCGAACCGGCGCCATCATGCTCGGCGTCACCGCCGTCCAGGCGGCCTTTGCCATCGTTGCTGTGTACTGCGCTGCACGCCTTGCCATGGGCTTTGGCCGCGATGTCCGGACAGCCCTCTTCCGCCGTGTCATCGAATTTTCGGCGCGCGAAGTCAATTCCTTTGGCGCCCCGTCACTCATCACCCGCATCACGAACGATGTGCAGCAGGTCCAGATGCTCGTCATCACCGTCTGCACCATGGTCGTGGCGGCGCCCATCACGGTCGTCTTTGGCGTGATCATGGCGATGCGCCAGGACCTCGGCATGTCCTGGCTCCTTGGGATTAGCCTTCCGCTCCTCGTCATCATCCTTACCGTCATCGTCTCCCGCATGATTCCGCAGTTCCGCCTGATGCAGGAACGGCTCGACAGCCTGAACGGTGTCCTCCGTGCCCAGATCGTTGGAATGCGCGTGGTGCGCGCCTTCGTCCGCGAGCCCGTCGAAGAGCAGCGCTTCCACCGTGTCAACGACGAGTTGACCCACACCTCGCTCGTTGCCGGGCGGCTGATGGCCCTGATGTTCCCCACGATGTTCCTCATCGTGAACGCCTCGAGCGTCGCCGTGATCTGGATCGGCGGCCACCGTGTCGATACCGGCACGACCTCGATCGGCTCGCTCGTCGCCTTCCTTACCTACCTCACGCTCATCATGTCCGCGGTGATGATGGCAACCATGGGCGCCATGATGGCTCCTCGGGCCGCCGTCTCCGCCGAGCGCATCCAGGATGTTCTCGATACCTTCAGCTCGGTCGTTCCACCCGCGAACCCCGTACGCAGCCTCGCTGTCCGCGGCAAGCTCGAACTTCGCGACGTCTCATTCCACTACCCGGGCGCCGAGCACTCGGTCCTGAGCCATATCTCCCTTACCTGCCTCCCGGGGCAGACAACGGCCATCGTCGGCAGCACCGGCGCAGGCAAGACAAGCCTCATCAACGTCGCTGCCCGCCTCTTCGACGTAACCTCGGGTGCGGTCCTTTTCGACGACGTTGATGTCCGCGAACTCGACCCCGAGATCCTCTGGCACCGCATCGGTATCGTTCCCCAGCGCGCCTATCTCTTCGCCGGGACCGTTGCGAGCAACCTCCGCTACGGCAAGCCCGGCGCGACTGAGGATGAGATCTGGGCCGCTCTTGAAGTCGCACAGGCCGCCGATTTCGTCCGCGCCATGCCGGGCGGTCTCGAGGCGCCTATCGTCCAGGGTGGCCTCAACGTCTCCGGCGGCCAGCGCCAGCGTCTCGCCATCGCCCGGGCGCTCGTTCGAAAGCCCGAGATCTATCTCTTCGACGACTCGTTTTCCGCCCTCGACCTTGCGACGGATGCCCGTCTTCGCGCCGCCCTCCAATCCTACGCGAGGGACGCGACCGTTCTCATCGTTGCCCAGCGCTTCTCCTCGATCATGCACGCCGACCAGATCCTCGTGCTCGACGACGGCGAAATGGTCGGCCTCGGCACCCACGAGGAACTCCTCGAGACGTGCCCCACCTACGCCGAGATCGTCGAATCGCAGCTCGGGGAAGGGCAGGAGGTCCCGGTATGAGCAGATTCCCCGCGGGCGGTCAGCAGGGCGCCAGGCCACCCGAGGCCGGTGGACGCCCCGGCCAGCAGATGGGCTTCGGCATTCCGATGGAACGATCGAAGGACTTTGGCGCCACCACCCGCCGCCTTCTTCGCCGCCTCGAAAAGGAACGCGTCCTCGTCGTCATCTCCATCCTCATGACCATCACCGCGGTGACGATGAGCGTCTCGCTGCCAAAGGTGCTCGGCCATGCAACCGACGTCATCGTTCGCGCCCTCTTCGCCCACAAAGCCATCGACTTCGGCGACCTCGGGGCCACCCTCATCTTCGCCAGCGTGCTCATGGTTGGCTCGTGGGCCTTCCAATACAGCATGTCCTACATCCTTGCCGGCGTTGTCCAGCGCACCATGTACCGGCTCCGCGCCGAAGTCGAAGAGAAGCTCAATCGCCTGCCCCTCAGCTACGTCGACAAGGCCCACCGCGGCGACCTCCTGAGCCGCGTCACCAACGACATCGACAACATCGCCCAGACGCTCCAGCAGACCCTTTCCCAGCTCCTCAGCCAGGCGCTCACCCTCACAGGCACCGTCGTCATGATGGTCTGGATCTCCTGGGAACTCGCCCTCGTTGCGATCGTCACCATCCCCATCTCGATGGGGCTGATGAAAGCCATCGCCTCCCGCTCCCGTGTTCGCTTCGTTGCCCAATGGAAGCATACCGGCGACCTCAACTCACAGGTCGAGGAAACCTTCACCGGCCACGCCATCGTCAAGGGCTTCGGACGCCAGAACGAAGTCGAGGAGGTCTTCCGTCAGACAAACGAGGAGCTCTACGAAGCCAGCTTCTCTGCCCAGTTCATCTCCGGCATCATCCAGCCTGCCACCATGCTCATCGGCAACCTCACGTTCGTCGCCATCTCTGTCCTCGGCGGCATCCGCGTTTCCCAGGGTGGCATGACGATCGGCGGCATCCAGGCGTTCATCCAGTACTCGCGCCAGTTCTCCATGCCGATGTCCTGGATCGCGGCCATGGTCAACCTCTTCCAATCGGGCATCGCATCCGCCGAACGTGTCTTCGAGTTCCTCGACGCCGGCGAGCAGTCTCCCGACCTCGCCATGAATCACTTCGACGAGCCGATCCGCGGGCGCGTTGAATTTGCCAGCGTTTCCTTCTCGTATGAACCCGAAACACCCCTGATCAGCAACCTCTCGCTCGTCGCCGAACCCGGCCAGACCGTCGCCATCGTTGGCCACACGGGCGCCGGCAAGACAACCCTCGTCAACCTCATCATGCGCTTCTACGAGCTCAACGGCGGCGCCATCACCATCGATGGCCGCGATATCGCCAAAATGCCTCGGCACGAACTCCGTTCCAGGATCGGCATGGTCCTCCAGGACACGTGGCTCTTCGGCGGCACTATCCGCGAGAACATCGCCTACGGAAACCTCGATGCCACCGAGGAACAGATCCGGGCCGCCGCCCGCGCAGCCTACGTCGACCGCTTCGTCCACTCCCTTCCAGATGGCTACGACACCCGCCTCGACGATGAAGGCAGCTCCGTGAGCGCCGGTGAGCGCCAGCTCATCACCATCGCCCGCGCCTTCCTTGCCGACCGCCCCATCCTCATCCTCGATGAGGCGACCAGCTCCGTCGACACGCGCACCGAAGTCCTCATCCAGCACGCCATGGCCGCCCTTCGCTCACATCGCACGAGCTTCGTCATCGCCCACCGCCTCTCCACCATCCGAGACGCCGACACCATCCTCGTGATGGACGGCGGACGCATCGTGGAGCAGGGTAACCACCTCGAACTCCTCGCCCGCGAGGGCGCCTACGCCGAGCTCTATAACGCCCAGTTCGCCGGCGAAATTGCCGAAGTCGCCTGAACCGCCTCATCCCTGCGGGAGAACCCTGGCAGGCCCGGAGAGATTCGAACGCTCGACCAATGGAATTGGAAGAACCTCGCAGTCCGTCCGTTGGCCACCCACCAACTCAAGTTATCGTCAAGTTCACACTCGGTGCCAGGCATTGCGTTAGGGCTGCCTGCCAGCAAATACGTGGGATGCCGGCAAGTGCCTCGGCAAGATGCCGGCAACGCGGCGGCGGGGACTGTAGTCCTGAGCCAGTCACCCCAAGCCCAGGACCCGTTGCCCCACATGTGCTGCCGAAGCATGAGAAGGACGACGAGCATCGACACGGTTATCCCTCTGCATCGTGGCCAGACAGGAACTGGACCTTAGCGATTTGCACCCGAAGCGTCGTAGAGGCGATAAGCAGCCCCAGGCCGAGTTTGGGCCGCTGCGTGGGTTCGGCGAGGAGCGCCAACCGCTCAATGGCGGCCTCGTAACCGACGAGAAACTCCCTCCCCACTGCCTGCGAGGCGGCCTGGCCGTAATGAGTTTCGGGCCAAACCCGGGGAACACCGGCGCGAAGGTAACCCTCTGCACCTGAACCCGGCCAGGAGCCCGGTTCAGCAGGCGCAGGGGACGGACGGTATCAAGGCCTGATGGCACCATCGCGCTGCTCGTGGTGCGGCCCGGTGTCCCGGATAGCTTTCGCCGGTACGTCACATACTGGGCTGGTCGATGACCCAGCGCCACGAACCATCGGCCTGCAACCGGGCGATTTCTGCAGTAACGCGGCCGTCGGGCAGCCGCGTCGAGGTCAGCGCAAGGTCGCCACACCGTAGAACCGGCTGTGGTTGTCCGCCGGACCCTCCTGCCGGGCGCTTGCTCAGTAGCTGCCGGAACACCTCGGCGATCGCCTCATTCCCCCGGGTCTCTTCACCGGGGGGCAGAGCGAGCACTGCATCCGGCTCGTACAGGGTGGCCAGCCCGGCGAAGTCACCTGCTGCGACAAACTGGCGAAACAGGCGTGTAATGTCCTCCGGTCGCTCCGCTTTCTCTCGCCCCTCATCCATCGTCATTATCCCCTCCCTGGACTGTCAGTCGCTCCTGATGGTACCAGAGCCTCCTCGGGGGCATAGGCAGGCAAGCGCCGGTGTGGCCGGTACTCGTGGTGGCCGTGAATACCTACTCCGGGTGAATCTCGTCGAGGCCGATTAGCGGAGGGCTGCCTGCCGCGACACCACAGGTGCCATCGTCGGGCTCAGGCCAGTCCACGAATGACTGGCTGGCGATCCAGTCTGGCGTGATGGAAAGACGATCGAGCTCCTCCGTTATCCATAAGGATAAGAGCCTGCCAAGGGGTTCGTAGACGGACTTGTGCTGCGTGCCCTGTACCTCGATGCGGCGCCCCACTTCCATACCCCAGCAACCGAGATGGTCTCGCAGAAAGAGCGACTGGGCTTCGCGCACCATCTCTACGTGCGTGCCAACTTCGGATAGCGTGGGCCTATGTCCACCCGTGCTCGCATGCGTGGCAAAGTGAGGCGCCCACCGATTCGACCAACAAGGCACTTTGGCGCGTCAGAGGCAGGCGCACTCTTGAGGGCCCAGGCAGGATGTATCTGAGGGGAGGCCGCGTTAGCGGCCTCCCCTCAGCTCGTGGGCAAAGCTGATGCTCATTCCTCCCGGAGTACCGTCGCGATTTGCGACCGCCCGAGTGCGAATGAGGCGACCAGCAGGGCTGCCACGGCCCCCAGCGACGCACCGGCGAGCAGGACGCCGCTCCCGGACGATAGGAACACCGGTGCCGCCGCAGGAATGACGAAGATGATCCCGAGAAGCCTGACGAGAACGAACGCCATCACGACGCCGACGGCTGTGCCAAGCACCAGTCCGATCGCAGTCACGGACGCAGCCTGGACCGCGAGGATGCGCCGGACCTGGCCCAGCGATGCGCCGAGCGCGCGCATCGTTCCGTATTCCTTGCGGCGTTGCGCCAGCAACGTGAACACAAAAATGAGCAAGGCACCGGCTGCGAACGCGTAGCTGTACCAGCGTTCGATGCCACCCAGCCCGGTAACGTTGAGGCTCGTCAGGCTCGAGGTGTCGAGTTTCGCCGCCGTACCCAGGTCTTCCACTCGAGCTACCGTGCCCGCCGGGATCGCCGACTGAATCGCCGCCGTGATCGACGCCAGTTGTCCGGTTGGAGCGGAGGTTTTGACGAGGTACACGTCGTTACGGGGCGCCGGCCGAGTCGGCGCCATCTCGGCGCTATTGATGATGAAGTCAGAGTCCTGGGACGACGTGGGGAAGTACTTGACGATCCCGACGACCTTCAGGTTGAGCTCACTGTAACTGTTACCACCCACCGAGGATGGAAGCCGCAAGATGAGCGGGTCGCCTGTCTTGATATTGAACTTGACGACCTGGTCGGCCGAAACGAGTACACCGTTCGGTGTAGCCGCGAGGGCGTCCATCGTTGCCGCGGCGTTGCCGTTGGAGAAGAACGAATCTGGCAGGAACGCCGTCGTCCGGAACGAATTGACGTCGATGCCGTACACGGTCTGACGCTGTGCACCGATGAGTGCGTTCGTCTCGCGCATGATCCCCGTCACACCCGTCACGCCCGGCTGCCGCAGTGCGGGCTCAACCTGCGCCGGGGAGGCATTTCCGGCCGCCGATAACGTGACACGGATATCCGAGCCGACGACGTACTGGCTGTCCCGTGTCCTTTCCTGTTCGTAGGTGGACGTGAACGCGATGACACTGAGCGCGAAGGCAACGGTGAGCGCCACGACCGTCGTCGTGGTCGTCGCGATCGCGGGCCGCCGGACGAGGTCGCGCGCTGCCACTGACGAGATCCCACCGAGGCGAAACGCCCGCCCGGCCGCGTTCAGGAGCCGTGGGAGCAACCGGCCCAGGAGACGCTGCAAGAACAGCGTAAGGCCTATCCAGAGGAACAACGGACCGAGGAACACGTAGAAGGCCAGCGAGATGCTTTGGCCCTCGGCATTCGCCGGACGGAAGCCGCCGGCAAGAACAGTGATAACGAAGAACAACGCGGCCAGCGAGAGTGCCACGGCATCGAGCCAGTAGCGTTGCCAGTTCGGTGCCGGGTCGGTGCGGGTCACGCGCCGCCGCTCGCTGGCGACCTCGTTGCGGAGGCTCATGACAATCGGAACGACGAGTGCGAGCGCGGTGAGCAAGATTCCCGTGCCGATCGCAACGGGCGCCAACGCCAGCACGTCCGATGCGTTCACGGTGCCCACTCCCCCTGCCAGCGAGGCGATGAGCCAGCCCACGACGAGACCGGCGAGGCTGCCGCCCGCTCCGACAAGGAGTGAGTTGATGACAGCGCTCCCCATGATTTGCCACGGGCTCGCGCCGCGCGCTCGCAAGAGGCCGATTTCACGGCGCGTCTCTTCGCGAAACACCTGCGTTGCCCCGAACCCCAGGAAGCCAGCGACGGCAACCCCCGGGATCCCGAGGAAGATGAAGATGATGTCGGCGCCGAGTACGTCTTTCTTCGCCCGGTTGAGCGCCGACTCGTCGTTGTTGGAGATCTTCACCTGGCCGGTGAAGCGCCGCTCGAGACCGAAGGCGAAGTTGCGGACTGCCGTCTGCGCCGCCGCGGGCGACGATGAGAACTGCGCCCGGTCGATTTGCATGTACACCTGCGGGTCGAGCGGGCTCCTGGCCTGGAGCGACCCCGGCGTGAGGGCGATCGGCGACCGGTCATAGGCGGCGATCGGCATGACGATCACATCGGGAACAACGGTGAATTGCCCTTCGTAGTTCGGGTCGCCGCTCGAAAAGAGCGGCTCGAGGGCCGCGGGGTCGAGAATGCCGGAAATCCTGAACGTGGCTTTGCCACCGGCCGTGGCCACCACGACTGAATCACCCGGCCCGACGCCGAGCTGGCCGGCGGTCGATGGCGTGATGAGAATCCCGTTGCTGTCGAACGCTCCTGCCGTTGTCGAGACGAACGAGAAGGAGCGAACGAACCCTTGCGTGGTGGCGAAGAGCCTGGCCGCGCCCGTCGATTTGCCCCCGTCGACCCGCGCAATCGATGTCACATCGGCGGCGACGACTGGTTCAGCCGTCTTCACCCCGGCCTGCGCGCGGTAGTCGGAGGCGACCACCTCGGCGTTCAGGCGGTCGGTCGTCCCATGTGCCACCAGGTCCGCCGAAACGGGTCGGAGTGCCGCGTCGGTGAGAGCGCGTGAGGAGGCGGTCACGTACAACAGCGTCGACACGGTGAGGCCTACCGCCAGGGCGAGCGCCGCGAGGACCGACAGTGATCGCCTCGGATTCCGCTTCGCTGCCCGGACGGCGTAGAAAACCACCCCGTTCACAGCGACGCCTCCCGTTCCGCCCGGCCGGCCAACTCCCGAGCCCGTGCGCGCCGCACGGCCAGTTCGGTGTCGCTGGCGACCAGCACCTGGCCGTCTTTCATGTGAACGACACGGTCCATCTGCGCGGCGACCTCGGGATCGTGCGTTACCACCACGAGTGCGGCGTCCCGGTCGCGGCACGCCCGGATGAGCGTGCCAATCACTTCGAGACCGTTCTGGCGGTCGAGATTGCCGGTGGGTTCGTCGGCGAGCACGACGGAAGGCAGGTGCGCCAGGCTACGGGCGACGGCGACGCGCTGCCGCTGCCCTCCCGAAAGCTCCTCGGGGAACCGCTCAGCCAGGCCGGAGAGGTTCACGGCCTCCAACAGCGAATGCGCCCGCTCGCGCCGCGTCTCAGCGTCGACTCCGTTCGTGAGGAGGGTGAACTCGACGTTCTCGGCTGCCGTCAGAGAAGGGATCAACCCGTACCCCTGGAAGACGAAGCCCACCTCTGTTCGATGGAGGTGCGTGAGGTCCCGGTCGTGGTAGCTGATCGGCATGCCGTTGATCGCCACTGTCCCGCTATCTGGCCGGTCAATCCCGCCGAGGATGTTGAGGAGCGTCGTCTTTCCGCAACCACTTGGTCCCATGATGGCGACGCGCTCCCCCCTACCAACCACGAGGCTGACCCCGTTGAGCGCCCGGTAATCGCGGTACGAGCGGGCCACCCCGTTCGCCTCGATGGCCCGGTTTGGCTGTTCGTGTTCCGCTGTTGAGGCGGTCATCGCACGAGCTCCGGGGCAGCGATCGCGCCATCTTCCATGGCGATGACCCGGTGGGAGCGGTTTGCGGCCGCCGGGTTGTGCGTCACCGAGACAATGGTCACTCCCCGTTCGCGATTCAGTTCGGTGAGCACGTCGAGTACCACCTGTCCCGAGCGGCTGTCGAGCTCACCCGTTACTTCGTCGGCGAGCAATACGGCGGGATCGAGTGCGACCGCGGCGGCAATCGCCGCCCGCTGACGCTCGCCGCCCGAGACCTGGCCCGGGTAGCGTTGCCCCAGCGGCAGTATTCCCACGCTTTCGAGTGCGCGCAGTGCCAGCGCTCGCGCGTTGGTCCGGCCGGCGAGCCGCAACGGCAGCTGGACGTTCTCCGCCAGCGTCAGTTGAGGAAAGAGGTTATCGGACTGGAACACGATGCCCACGGACGTTCTGCGGACGTTCGCGCGCGCCCCTTCCGTCTGCCCGCTCATTTCCACGCCCGCGACCCGCACGCGGCCCGCCGTCGGCACGGCAAGCCCCGCCACCAGGTTGAGCAGCGTGGACTTGCCGCAGCCCGATGGTCCGCAGAGAGCGACGTACTCGCCTCCGACAATCCGCAGGCTCACCCCACGGAGCGCGACCGTCTCAACCGCGCCGTCCTTGTAGACCTTGAACACATCGTCCAGTTCGACCATCGGCTGACCGGGCGAAGCCGCGTTCACTGCGCGACCGCCACGGTGAGGGCGATGTCTCGCACCTGCTCACGGTCGAATTGAGCCGACGGCGAGCTGCCCGTCAGGATCGCCATCTGGCCGTTACCAAGGTTGATGTAGTAGCGGTCGGCTCGTTCGTGAACTGGCTTTCCAGTGATCGAGCTCTTCTGGAGGTCCCATTCATAGCTCATGACGGCCGCGTTCTTCACTTCCGTGGAGGCTGCGATGGGTGCGACGAGCTTGTAGCCCGGGTTCGCTCCGGACACAGCCGTCTGGTCTGCTTTGGCGGCGGCCAGCACATCGGAACCGCTCAACGGCCGAATCTCCTCCGAGACGTACGCGTCCTGGCCGCTGAACGTGAGCGGCTTGTTGGTGGTCTGCGTCCAGGTTGATGGGTATTTGAACGAGAGATGCGTTGCCTGGTCGGTGACCGGGACGAGCACGGCGTCGCCGCTGCCCTCGGCGCCATCGCCCGACGATCCTCCTCCGCAGGCCACGCCGGCGACCGCTCCGATAAGAGTAAGCCCAGCTACGGCGCTGAACATTCCCCTCTTCAATTTCATGCCCGTTCTCCTTGAGTGGTTGACTTCACCCGCAAGGCTCGCCAATGAAGCTGAGGCGTTGATGAGGGGCTTCGGGAATCTCAAGGCACAGAAAAACGGGGCAGCGCCATGGCTGCCCCGTTTGTGAACTCGCTCGTGGAGTCGCTGGTTAGTTCGTCTGCGACCCGGCAACGCCCGTGCTGGTCTGGTCTCCTTCCTGGATGTTGTCCGTGTCGGCAGTGCCGCCCTTTTCGGACTCAGCCGCGTCATTGCCCGGTGCGTCAACTCCACTCTGGTCACCGCACTGGAGGTCGATGGTGTCGGTATCCGGGCCAGAAGGCTCAGCGGCGTCAGGCACCGCATCCTGCTGTGCGCAGGCGGCATCGGTCGGCGTGGGCGACTGGGCGTGGGAGGAGGTTGTCGCCAGGGTCGTGGCCGTGCCCGCAAGAGCGAGCAGTGAGAATGCCGCGACCCCGAGCAAGAGGCGGCGATGGAGGAATGTCTGGATGGTCAATTCGTTCTCCTTTCGTCCTCGGTCATCCGAGTGACAGGTTCAGGCTGCGCCTGCCGGCTGAGCATGTGATGAGTGCGAACTGAGGGGGTGACCGAAATGGCAATACGTTACGAACGCATTAAGGTCGGAAGGCTGATCTCAATCGTGGCTCCCTGGGTCTCCGGCAGGAATCGAACCTGGCCACCATGCGCGCGGGCAATCGACTGCACGATGGCGAGGCCGAGACCCGTACCGCCTCCCGTTCTCGCGGCATCGCCGCGGCGGAAGCGCTGGAAGGCCGCCTCTCCAAGGTCCACCGGTATGCCGGGGCCGTCATCATGGATGGTCACGGTCGCCATGGCGGCAACGCGGGCGAGCGTCACTACGATGTGTACATCGGCTGAGCCGTGAATGACCGCGTTCTCGAGCACGTTGCCGAACATTCGTACGAGGAGCTCGAAGTTCCCACGCATCGGCAACGGCTCATCGAGGCCCGTGCTCTCAATCGTCACGGATGGATGAGTCTCCCGAAACGACTCGACGACTGCGTCGACCGCGGCGGCGAGATCTACACCCTCGAGTGTCGGCGCAACGGACCCTGCGTCCACGCGGGAGAGCAGCATCAATTGCCGGGTCAACGTCGACAATCGTGCCGTCTGCGCCCGCATCGCGGTCAGTGCACGTTCGTATTCGGTCGGCGTCCGCGATTGGGCGAGTGTCACGTCGATGGTGGTTTCCAATGCGGTAAGCGGGGTCCGCAGCTCGTGCGACGCATCTGCTGTGAAGCGCCGTTCCCGTTCGAGGGTGTCGGCGATGCGTTCCAGCATGTCATTGAAGGTCGTCGCCAGTTCACCGACCTCGTCGTGGGACTTGATGTTCGAGATGCGCTCGCGCAAGTCTCCGTGCGCAATTCGCCGCGCCGTCGCCGAGATGGCGGCAATGGGTCGAAGTGCACGGCGCGCTATGAAGAACGCGCCAACAGCGAGGACGAGGCTCGTCAATGGCACCGCCACGACCAGGGCGACCCGCAGGATCGTGAGTGGCTCCTCGATCTGTGACGTCTCGAGCCCGGATACGACAACTCCCCGCACCGTCCCGGCCTCGCGCACGGGCGACGCGATAACTCGATAGGCTTCGCCCTGCTCATAGCTCAGCGTCGCCACCGCATCTGTTCCTGTTCGAAGTGCGGCCTGTACGAGCGCCGCCTCGCCAGGCGATGAACCAACCGCGGATGTGCCGTCCGAAATGAGCGCTCCATCCGTGCCGTATAAACGAATCAAAGAGACGCCACTCATTCGCTCGTCCCCTACACCATGTGAGGCCTTGAGTGCCAGCTGTCCTTCGAATGTATCGACCAATACGAGATTGGCTGCGGCACGCGTCCGAAGCGCGTCATCGAAGTTACTGCGGAGCCGGCTCTCGAACGAGAAGTAGACTATCACCGACATAATAGCCATTGCACTGGCAGAGAAGGAAAGGATAGCCAGCGCTACTCGCGTTCTGATAGGGATGTGGCTAAATATTCTCGGGAGCATCGATACGGTATCCGAGGCCGCGGACGGTCTTAATGAGCGGGACATTGAACGGTTTATCGACTTTCTTGCGAAGAGCGTAGATGAAAACTTCTATGAAATTCGACTCCGCCTCGAGGTCGAAGTTCCATACGTGATCTGCAATCATGGTCTTGGTAACAACTCGCCCTGCATTGCGCATCAGGTACTCGAGCAATGCGAACTCTTTCGCAGTCAACACGATGTCCTTGCCATCGCGCGTTACACGCATCGCACCTGGGTCGAGCCGAAGGCCCGCGACAGCGAGGACGGGTGGCGCGGCATTACCTCTTCGCAGCAACGCCCGAACCCGGGCGAGCAACTCGGGGAACGCGAAGGGCTTGACGAGGTAGTCTTCGGCCCCGAGGTCGAGGCCGTTGACTTTGTCCGCGACGGCATCCCGGGCCGTGAGGAACAGGATCGCCGGGCCCGGTCCCGGGCGGGCACGAATTCGCCGGCACAGTTCGAAGCCGTCGAGCCCGGGTAGGCCAATGTCGAGGATTGCGATGTCGTAGTCCGCCGCCTGGACCGCCAGCCACGCCTCATCTCCCCGCGCGAACGGATCTACGGCGTAGCCTGATTCTTCGAGGCCGCGGGTAACGAACTCGCGGATCGTCGGCTCGTCTTCGGCGAACAGTATGCGCATGGGACGAGCTTACCCACGGCTAGCTGAAGTGAGTATGAGTGCACCATTGGTGGGCCCGGCACCCGGGACCGCCCGCTTATCGGCTCATCCAGTCGCGAGTGACATGGTTCGGGGGCACGAACCGGCCGTCGGATCGGCGTCGCCCGGGACTCGACCGCCGTGGACCGTCCGTGCCGACCGCTCCGACTGCGCAGCGGCCTCTGGAAGGGGTTTCCGCTCGTCCCGTGTCACTCGGCCATGCTTCGCTAATCGACGGGTTCGCGAATCACGCAGACGCGGTCGGGTGGCGGTTCCAGAGACGGCCCTGGCGCCCGAAGGGACGACCCCCGAAGTGGGCGGCGTAGCGCCCATAGGCGACACCCAGCTCGAGGAGGCTGCGTGCCGCGGGCGGAAGGGCGACGGTAGGGGCACTGACGACGGCTGTTGGTCGTGCATTCGTTGGGCGGACGGGTCGGTTTACTGGTGCTCTTAGGCGATCTCGTGCTGGAGCATGGCCATTCGGACGAGGTTGTAGGCGACGGCGGTGAAGGAATCTAAATCCTGGTAGGCCCGGAGAGATTCGAACTCTCGACCAATGGATTAAGAGAACCTTGAGGGTCGTCCATCGGTCACATATGAGCTCGAATTATCGTCAAGTGCAGATTCGGCGACAGGCGTCGCGTTAAGCCGGGCCACAGGCGAAAACGGCCAATGTCGGCAAGTGCGTCGGCAAAATGTCGGCACGCTGAGCGGCGGTTCTAGGGCGGGGTGGCGGCGAGGAACCTCAGGTAATCGACCATCAGGCCCTTGCACACCGTGCAGAACGGCGAGCCGAGGACCCGCATCTTGCAGGTCGCGCACGGCCTGTAGTTTGCGCATGGATCGTACGAGGCGCCCTGGAACGCTGCGATTTCGCCCGCTGCAGCGCTGGCTGCCGGGAGATAGCCGGCCTGTGCGGGGCACTGTGTGTTGCCGAAGATGCGGCCGCTCCCCTTCCATGGGGGATGAACCGGATCGGTGGTGACGTTCGAGTACGACTGCACGCTGGTGAAGTGACCGGCGAGCTGGGTGTCGTACTCGTCGCGAAGCCCGAACATGTGGCCCATCTCGTGCAAGAACAGATCGATGAAGTCGGGGTGGTTGGCCGGGAACCAGACCGAATCTCCCGATGCCGAACCTCCGTAGGCTGACGAATTCACAAGCACAAAGAAGAATTCCGCACCAACCGAGACCTCGTCGTCCCAGGCGGGTAGCGAATCCCCAACAAGCAGCTCGCAATCCCCTACCACGGCGTAGCCGTAGCCTGACTCGTATGCCGTGTTCTTCCTCACCTCCATCGGACCGGAGCACCCGGCTGCGAAATCCGTCCCCGGCTCTAGCGAGGGCCGGAAGACCGGCTTGAGCGCAATCGCCATCGGAAGCCCAGCTGCTTTGACGGCCGCATCGACTTCCGCGCACTTGTCGATGAACGGCTGCTCTTCGCCAGCCGTGTAACCATCGCCGACCAGGCAGATGCTCGTCGCCGGGGGGATCGGCCAGAAGATGCGAGGGTCGCGGATCCGCGCCCCGAAGGGGCCTGGCGGCCTTGGACGCAGTAAGCCCGAGAGGTCGACCGGAAATGGCCGCGGTGGGATGTGGTGGAAGATCCCGCTGCATGCGGCGGAGAGGATGTCGATCTGCCGCGGCACGATGCGCCGTGGCAGGCGCAGGCGGAAGCGCACTGTCCCGCCTGGCGGTCTCGGACGCGCCAATCGGTGCGAAGCTTCGGCGCCGCCCCTTGTCGGGACCTCCACCACTGCACCAGTCGGGTCACGCCCTGATACCCAGATCTCCTCTCCGGAGCGGTCGATCACACGCGCAGCGAACTCGGCCGGGAGGTTCCGGTCCCCGTCCTGCCAGGGACCGTGATCTGGGCGGAACAGGAGTGGCGCGCGTGTGCGAGGTGCGTCGATCTGGTCGACCGCGCGGAATTGGTCGTCCTGTCGCTCGATGACGATGTAGCGCGATCCGCCCGCGGGCCCTGGTTCGAAAACCATTGCGAGCCTCCCCTCAGGCCGAGTTCGGGTCGGGTGGCAAGCAGTCCGGGGACTCTATCCGGAACGCCATGCCGCCCGCCGTCGGCTGCGCCGAAAAGGTAAATGCTTGCACGGGGTTGGGCGCTCCGTTGTTTCCGGCCCACCACTCAACGGAGACCTGGTCGAAGCCATGCGTCGCCGCCTGGGCCTCGACCAGGGGGTCGATCGTCGCATCGTCCAGTGCCGCGATCGGGTCGGCCGGGACGACTCCCGGTGGCCAGGACCACGCGCCGGGGGTATCACCGCTTGGCGGCAGCCCCAGTGAGGCTTCGAGGTAGTGCATCAGCTCCGTCGCGAAGGTGATCTCGGTCGCTGCGCCATCGATGGGCGGCTGCCACCAGTTGTAGGTCGGCTTCCCCGCTTGCATCGTTGCGTTCACCGCGGCCTTCGACGGTCCGAACCAGTCGATGTCGAGGTGTTTCTTGCGCTTCGTGCACCACTTTGAGCCGATGAAGATCCCGACCTGCGACACCCGCGGGTCACTCACGACTGCCCCGAACACGGCGGGAACCCCCGCGCCCGCGCCCGCGCCCGCCCTCGTGAGCAGCATGACGCGCAGCAGCTTCACCGTCCTCCAACGACTGTGCCGGCCCGCCACTGCCCGCATCGGCGGCAGCGTCGTTTCAGGCCCAGTCCAGATCCGAACGAGTTCGCGAAGGGTGTAATCCCTGCCCGGGCCATCGGCGCTGCTCTTGATTGTGTGAAACCGAGAAACCGCCGGGCGAAACCGGAATCGGTACAGCAGCGGGCCACGAGTCTGGGGCTTGCCTGGGGGTGGGCCTGGGAGCGACATCAAAGTGCTTCTTTCTCGAGGGTCGCCAGAGGCATGCATGATGGATGACAACACAGATCGTTGTCAAGATATGAATGCAGAATTCAGCCCCCATCCGTTTCCAGTGCCAATCGTGCCGCGGCGGTGCGGTTGGGTGCCCCGGTCTTCTCGAGGATGTTCGCGACATGGCGGATGGCGGTGTGCAGGCTGATAACGAGCTCGTCGGCGATCTGCTGGTTCGTCATGCCCCGCGCGAGCAGCCCCACCACCTCCATCTCCCGCCGGGTCAGCTCGGCGAGTGGTCCCGAGCGGCGGCGCGATTGTCCGGGCCCGATAGCGCCATGGCGGACGTATGTTTCAGCCTCGGCTGCCGAGGTGATTCCGAGCCGCCGGCCGGCTCGTTCGAGATGTCCCTGAACAGTCCGTTCGTTCAGGAGAAGCGTGTCGGCGATCTGCGCCGGCGAGGCGCCCTGGCCATATGCTGCGATCACTTCCCGCTCCGTTGCGGAGAACTCGTCGGGCCACTCGTCTTCGCCCGGACCTCTCCGCAACGAAATGCCTGCCGCGTCGGCCACCTCTCTCGCTGCCATGACGGGCCCGAGCAGCCCTGCCTGCGCGCCACGCCACGCGACGCTCGCCAGGAGCGGCCGGATCTTTCCCGGCGAGACCATTCCGCTGGCGACCATGAGCCGTGCCCGTTCCAGAGCGACGAGCGTCTCCTCCGTCGATGCCCCCGCCTCGCGGGCCTGGCGCTCGGCGATATCGAGGTACCGCTCAGCGTCGCGATGGCGCCCCAGGACACGCGCCGCCATTGCGGCAGCGCGCGCGATCAGGATGGGAGGCGCGAGGCTGAACACGACACCGCCGGAAGTGACGGATTCGAGCAGCGGATAGACGTCGGATGCGACCGCTTCGGCGGCCTGGTCGCCGGCCACTTCCGCCGAAACGCAAATCGCACCGAGGCTGACGAAGTCGGCCTCGCCTCGAACGGGCACCCGCCACGGCTGATCGGGAGCCGTGCGCACGGCCGACCCGGCACGGCTCCATCGCGACTCCACGAGCCATCGCAGAGGGGCCGCCGCAAGCCGGCCGGCGACCCGCTCCCACGAGCTCACGGCATCGAGCGCTTCCTCGTACTCGGCGCGCAGGAGTCTGTCCCACGCCACCGCGCCATCGAGGATGAAGCGCGCCTGCACATACCGCGAGCGGTCGACCATCCGGATGCAATCGGCCTGCTGCCCCGCGGTCTCGTGATGGCGTCCCCGGAGCAGGCATGCGGAATGAAGGAACGCCAGGCTCAACGCTCCCTGCGCCCAGTCGTGTGCGCGACGGGCCGTCTCCAGGGCGGCCGTGGCATCTTCGACTGCCCGGTCGATCTCCCCGAGGACGATCAGCGGCCAGGCCGTCCGCGCCCCGCCCCAGCCGCGCACGACGGCGTTTTCCAGGTTCGCTGTTTCCTTCACCGCCGCCTGGAACGACTCCAACGCCCCGCCGGGATCGAGGTGGCGCATCTGCACCAGACCGAGCGTCGCGATGGCTGCCGCGCGCGCCTCCACGCTCTCGCAATCTCGCGACGTGGCGACAGCCTGCCGCGCAATCTGCTCGTCCCGCGGATCTCGTGCCAGCTGAAGCGCGTCGGCCCGTTGAGTCAGCAGCTTCACGCGGACGTCGAGCACGTTCGCATCCGCCTGGGCGGCGAACTCCTCCTCGAAGGCGGTGCCTGGAATCGGCTCGCCCGACGTCGTAAACGACGTTTCCCAGCCGATCACCGAAAGGCCCCAGGCGCGCTGGTCGCTGCTCCCGCGGAGGTTGAGAACAGCCTCGCGATAGAGCTCGCGCGCCCGCGGCGTGTTCCCGTCGTTCTCGTTCGCCCGAGCGGCCCGGCATTGCAGCCACCCGAGTGACGGCCCTGGCAGCGAATCCAGGTACGCTGATAACGCCAGTGCCGCCTCGTAGAGGCGCAGTGCCGTCGACCGGGCGAACCGATCCATCGCGACATCCGCAGCAGACTCGTAAAGCGGTCCGAGTTCGGCCGGATGCATGTCGCCCCCGCCCGCCGCCAGCACATGGAGCGCGATTGCCACGGGGCGCTCCGTGTCGTCCCCGGGTCGCTCGCGCAGCGACGCCGCTATCCGCAAATGCGCTGCCCGCCGCTCCTGCGGTCCGATCGAACTGTCGAGGGCCAGGCGCACGCCCTCGTGTGGGAAGCCAAATCCGCCCGGCCGCTCTTCCAGCGCGTCCGCGTCGATCGCAAGGTCGACGGCATCGGGCGCTAGCGTCGCTCCGACCGCTGCGGCGAGGTCCTCGATCGTGAACTCATCATCAAGCAGCGACGCTGCCCGCAAGAGCTGAAGGATCTCCGGACGCAGCTGTTCAAGGCCAACCAGTGCGGCACGTGTCGCCGACGCTGGCAGATGGAGGTCAGCGATTGCCAGTCGCGCGTGGAGCAAGCCGTCGGTTTCGACCAGCGAACCCTGGCTCGCGAGCTGTGCGGCCAGCGACAGCACGAAGAACGGGTTGCCCTTCGTCGCACGATCGACGGCGGCGACGAGCTGCGGGTCGCACGGGTTGTGAAGGCCAAGGCGCAGGAGTTCCGCTACCTCCGGCTCGTCGAGTCCGCCGAGCGCCAGGCTGCTCACGACTGGCTCGCGGAGGAGCCGATGGAACGCTGCGCCTCCGGGATGATCCGCCGCCAGGGGCTGGTGCATCGCCAGGACAAGCAACCGGCACGGGTGTACGCGGGTCACGTCCGCAACGCCGGCAACGAAGTCCAGGAAGAGGCTCAGCCCGGACCCGTCGGCGCTGTGCAGATCGTCAAACGCCACCAGCAGTGGCCGTCGGAGGGACAGTTCCGTTGCCAGCGTCACATACGTCGCGGCCGCCCTGCCCGCCTCCCCCGCCTGCCGCGCAGGCATGACCCCGGCGCGCTCGGCCTGCCGGCCCAGGCCAGCGTCGAACGGCTCATCGGGCGGCTGCAGTCCCCCGCGGTATCGAGTCCAGATGGTCTGCCAACCGGCTGCATCCGCTTCCGCGACGAACTGCCGGGCAAGTCGCGACTTGCCGACGCCGCTTTCGCCCTGGAGCAATCCGACTCGCGCTTCCGCGGACTCCGCCCGCCGCATCAGGCCCCGCAACCACGCAAGCTCGTCACTGCGGCCCACGAACGGGATCTCGCCAGCCTCGGTAACGCGAAGACCAGTAGCCCTCGCCACGGTGGTGCTCCTTTGGCGCGCCGATGCTAGCCGAGTAGGGGACCCACTTCAATCCTGCCGAGCCTCAATGAGGATAGGCCCTGCACGAATGACCACGCGGACAAATGGCCATTTCTGGCCATGAATCGCGATTGGCCTGAGCCCACGATGACGGTGATGCGACGCCCGGCCTCTTCCCCCCGGCCGGGGAGCCCGCAGAACCCACCGAAAGGAGGCCATGAATACAGATGGACACCCTGGACCTGGCTATCGCCACCATCGCCGAACACGAACGATCCGTCGGCAAGCTCATGCTCGAGCGCCAGGCGTTCGCAGCCCGCGACGCGCATCTGGATGACGAACCCGTGGCGGCTGCGCAGCATCCCTGGCTGCGCTGGCGGTCCCGCTCTCGCGTCGATGCGTAGTCAGCACGTCCCCGGCCCAACCGGCCGGAAAGACCGGAGGAATCTCATGACAGCTCGAACATCCGATCACCAACACCGGGCACGAGTACCACTCTTGGGCGCTGGCTTCATGGTCGCCATCGCCGCCTCGTTCGCCGCCGGAGCAGTCAGCTTCCGTGGCGAGCGCGACGAACCCGGAGTCGTGGTTCAGGCGCCCGCCACATCGACGTATCAGCCGTCCCCCACGCTGCCCGTGACGGCGCCTCTGCCAACCCTCACCCTCGAGGAAGCCATCGCCGAACATGAAGCCCTCATTGCTCCCTTTGTCGATCGGTAGGCCGCCAAGGCCGTCGAATCGGCAGCGGGGTTCGCGGGCCGTCCAAACACGTTGGGCGGCTCGCGTGCCATTCCGCACGCCAATCATCCGTGAGCAGCCGCAATACTCGGAGAGTAAATCCCGGCGCACCCTCGTACCATCCTCCACACTCGTACCGGAGAACGGCTCTCCATGGAGCATCGGGTTGGGTTCCCCGGACGCTCCGGCAGATACAGCTGATTGCGCTCACAATCGACGTCGCGCGCCGGCTTGATCGAGGCACGTCCTTGTGGCGCCCAGGCTCCCCGTGTGCACAGGCATCGACCGGGGCGCAGCTACCAGTAGTAGACGGAGCGAGTAGACGGAGCGGCCCGTAACACATACGCCTCGCGGCCACTCACTCGGGCCAAGGGTGGCCCTCAAGGAACCGGAAATGCGCACGGGGCTGTTCTTCGTCCTCCTTCCGGGCGCTGCGGCCCTCGCCATGCTCGTCGCGGGCAATCAGAGACAGGCACCGGCGCTAGCAGCCGATAAGTGGAAGATGATCATCCCTGGTATCGCGGCGGATTCGGGGCGGCATCCGACGTCCACGCCGACCCCGGAGTTCGATACGGACCGATGGGTCAGGCTCACGATACACATCCGCGCACTCGAGCTCGCAGCTACAGGCACCGGAACCCTGCCGGTGCTCATCGAGGCTTCGGCTCGAGCACCATTGCGTTCGGAACTCGAGGGGCCAGTCACCGTCACCGGCGAGTTCACGATCACGCCAGAGGGCACCGATGCGGCTGGCTGTTCGTGGTCCAGGGGCGATGTCAACAGGGAGTTCAAGATTACCGTGTATTACAACGCCCGGCAGAACCTGGACGTGCTGCTCGGCATCGTCTCCCCAACCTGGCACTACGACGTGACCTGCCCGGGCGGAAAGGGTTTCCGCTCGCCAAAGTTCGGCGAGGAAGGACTGGAGCTCTTCCTGCGCGACGTGATGCAGCCTTACCTCGTGTCCGAGGTCCCCAATGTTGTTCGCCTGCCGACGAACGTGGCGACGGAAACGCCGTGCATCAAGCGTGTCGCCTACTTCAGTGCCCACGGAATGCAGACCGACCCGGCCGGGGTGGTCGTGCAGGTTTACCAGCCGGACTATCCGGGCGGATGCGAGCCCGTCGACCTGCCGCCGCTCCCGCCGAGAGACACGCGTCCGGATGATGACCCGGATCTCGTACCGCTGACGCCGTAGAGGGCGCGCGACTCGCTCGTTCATGGTGTGAGACCTCATAGACCTCGGAGCGAACTCCGAGACACGGGATCTTTCAGTGAGCTGAGTCGAACGGTCCACTACTTTCCGGACCATCGATTCCCGGCGGCGTCTGACGAAATGGGACCAAGATGCGAGATGGCTAATACACGTCTGCGGACCTGGCTCAAGGCAACCATCAGGGAACAGTGGCAGCCGTTACTCCTCCTCGTTGTCCCCGTTGCAGCGGTGGTCTGGGCCACCAGGTTCGAGTTTGCGCTACCCCTGCTGATACTCCCGTGCGCGGCGTTCGCGGTGGGATTTGTCCTCAGGCCTCGCCATGTCTGGGTCGTCTGGCTCGGTGCTGTGGTCATCCAGTGGATCGCGATGGGAGTGCTCGGCAAGTACGCCCATCCGGAGGGGGAGACGGTTCCGAGCCTGATCGTCGGGGCGTTCCCGTGGATGGCGATGGGCGTCCTAATCCCGATCTGGCCCGGCAGAACCGCGAGGAACATCCGCGACCGTGATAAGCCTTCGGAGGCGGCGGACCCCTCGAGGCGATGATCAGGCAGAGGTCACGGGCAATAGGTAGCCCTAAAACAGCAGCACAGTCCATCCTGTCGCACCACTTATCGTCATCTCTCCAATATCACGTGTGCTCGGGTGGGAGTGCCTGTCTGAGGTGACGTGATGGCAATCGCGAAGCAAGATGTGGCAGCAGCAGTTCGGGAGTGAAGTAGCGCCAACAACGACGTCGCCCGCACGGGAGACCCGGGTGGCTGGCGGCGGTTCGAGATGGTTGCCCGCGGCTTTGGTTTCCGCAGGTTGGACGCGAGGGATTGGTCGCGGCTGGATGACGCCGCCTGGGCTCAGACTGCTCAGCACTGGCAAGGCGCACTCGTCCACTACCGGCAGGAGATCGAGTCGCTCGAGACCGATGTCGTGGGGGATGTGGGCCTCGCCTGGGGCATCTACGTCGAGGACTTCCAGCACCACGGCCAGCCGCCGGAGCGCGCACGCGTCCGCTTCTCGCAGGTGATGACGAGGGGCACGGACGGCTGGAAGGTGATCCTCTACCACCGCGACATCCAACCTTTCGACGCCAACGGGCAGTATCCCCGTTTGCTGACCGCCTGCGAAGACCATGGCTGACCGGACTTTGTCCTCGATCCCGGAGCGGTCTTCGGAAATCGCTGCCTCGTGGCTCGAAACGGCGGTGGGTGCGCCCGCCCATACGCTCGGGGACTTCGAGGTCACACGTATCGGCGAAGGGTCGGGGATTGTCGGGGTCATTGCCCGGGTGGCGCTGTCATGGAAGGTGGGCGCGGGCGAGTTCCCGGCATCGGTCGTCGTGAAGCTGAGCCCGGACGATGGCGAGCTTCGATCTCGATACCGCCTGCCGATGGGTCGTGAGGTGCGTTTCTACAACGACCTCGCGAGCGGCTGCGGCGCCAGGGCTCCCCACGCGTTTCACGCCAGTTTCGACGGCGCGACTGGCAACGCGGCAATCGTCATGGAGGATCTTGGCCAGGCCACCATCTACGAAACTGGCACAGCGCCGGCCGAGGCAATCGTCGCGGTCGCGCGCAGTAGCGCGAAGCTTCACGCCCGCTGGTGGAACGATAAGCGTCTCGCTGGCATGACCTGGCTGAGCTCGCCCGAGGTGATCGCGACGCAGTTCGCCGGTCCCGCACGAGCCGCGCTGCCCCGGCTTGTTCCCTGGTACGAGGCAAATGCCCCCGACATGCTCGATCTCGCGGTGCTCCGGCTTGACGCGACGGAACGTGGCGGTATGCCGATGCCTTCACTCCCACCAACCCTCAACCACGGTGACCTCGGCTTGAAGAACGTCGCCTTCATCGAAGGGGAGCCCATCTACTTCGATTGGGCCCTCGTGGGCCGGAACACCGCGCCGGCTGAACTCCCGGCGCTGGTGAGCGAATCCTATGGGGCGGAGGTTCCGCACGGTCTGGCGGAGATGATCATGCCCGCCTATTACAAGAGCCTCTGCGAAGCCGGCATCGCGGGCGTTTCGTACGAACAGGTTCGCGAGGACTTCGCCGTCGCACTCATGGCCCGCTCGTGGGCCCCACTCATCCTGCTGGGGGTGATCCAGGATGCCCAGCGCCAGTCCATCGCCCTCCGCTGGATCGAAACCTGCCGGGCGTTCAAGGACGAATTCGACTTCGAGGGCCGCCTTCGGAGGGCACTCGGATGACACGCCCGAAGGATGCAAAGGCAGAGAAGGGGCACCTCGTTGGAGGTGCCCCCTGGTGGTGTCCACTTCCGCCGGGCAGGTGGCATTCATGCATGGCGATGGAAGTGAAAAACCGCCATCGGTGCCCGCAAGGCCCCGAACCAGCTCGGGCGCCGGGCTCGGGCCAGGAGCGCCCCGGCTTTCGAACTGCTCGTCTCACGGATCGCTTCGCAGGCGGCCAGGTTCTCCGCGACGGTGCGCTCGTATTGATCGACGGCGGCGTTGGCTTCGAACGGGTTGAAGTAATACATCGTGTTCCTCCTGTCGTTTGGTGGCCCGTGACCACGCCCCGACAGTAGCCCCGGCTCCGGGAGGCCCAGTATGAAAACTCTCACACGCGAGCGAGATGGGTGCACGCCGAGGATGTTGTGATGACGACCGCGCCCGGAACAGGCGACCGCCTCCAGCTCATCCGCCAGGTACCCCTGCTCTCGCGCACCTCCGATGCTGACGCGGGCGCGCTCGCCGGCCGTGGCAAGGAGCGCACCTGGGAGGCTGGGACGACCATCTTCCGCGAGGGGGACCCCGGCGACAGCCTCGCGATCGTCGTCACCGGCCGCGTACGTGCCTGGATGATGTCCGAAGACGGCCAGGAGATGACCCTCGGCTACGTCCTGCCCGGCGAGTGCCTTGGCGACCTCGCAGTCCTCGATGGGCGGCCGAGAAGCGCCACCGCCACTGCTGTTGAGCCAACCAGGATGTTCGTCGTTCCCAGGGACGTGGCGCTCACGTGGCTGCGGACACACCCGGACGCTGCCATCGCCCTCCTCGAAACTATCTCGCTCCGGCTTCGCCGCGCGGACCAGGCGCTTGCCGACCTCTCGTTCCTCGACTTGCCCCACAGGGTGGCCCGGCGGCTGCTGCGGATGGCCGCCGAAACCAGTGAACGCGCGCCACGGACGAAGGTGAGCGTCACCCAGACAGAACTCGGCGGCATCCTCGGCGTGAGCCGCGAGACCGTGAACAAGCAACTCCGGGAGTTCCAACGTGACGGCCTGGTCGAGCTGGGGAGGGGCAGTATCACCCTGCTCGACCAGGAACGGCTGCGCTCGCTCCCGTAGCTTCGCAGGCCTGTGTGAGAACTCTCATACAGGCCACATCTCGTGCGCGTCTACCGTGCCGCCGTCGGCGCCAGAACGCGGCGCCCCACACCATTGGAGGAGAACAACCATGGCAAACAACGAGACCCTGAGCACCGTCCCACTGTTCAACCGCCTTCCCGGTAAGACGATTGACCGCCTCGCCGCCATCGCCATCGAGCGCCACTACGCCCCCGGAACCGAGATCGTCAGCGAGGGCGACGCCGGCATCGCCATGTATGTGATCGCTGATGGCACCGCCGCCGTCGTCCATGCTGGTGAGGCCGACCCCCGAGCCGTGCTCCACAAGGGCGACAGCTTCGGGGAGATGGCGATCGTCGATGGTCGCGCCCGCACAGCCACGGTCCGGGCAACCACGGATGTGACCTGCCTGGCACTTCCCCGGTGGGACTTCATCGCCGAAGTGCGGGCCGATGACGAACTCGCGATGGAACTGCTCAACCGCATGTCGGCGCGCATCCGTGAGCTCGAGCACCGCGTGCAGGAACTCGAAGCGCGCCACTAGCCAAACCGGCGGAAGAACGTTGCTTCAGGAGGCGCAGCCATGCCATCGAAGCCAGTCATCACCGTCGCCATGACGGACGGGTCATGCGCCGAAGACGTCGCAGTGGAAGCTGCGCGACGTCTCGCTTATCGCTACGTCGACGAGGAGATCATCGAGCGAGCGGCCTCACTTGCGGGAGTCGATCCCGGCACCATTGGCGCCACAGAGCACAGCGAGCCGTTGGTTTCGCGCATCTTGCGGAGGATGACCGCCGTCCCCTTGGAGACGAGCGGGTACATCCCGCCCGAGTGGCTCGCCGACCAGACGCCGGCATACCGCACCCTGATCAAACGGGTGATCCACTCGGTTGCCGCAGAGGGCTCCGTCGTTATCGGGTCGCATGCCGCGGCGTTGAACCTGGCGGGAACGGCTGGCCTTCTACGCGTGCTGGTTACCGCGCCACCGGGCGTGCGAGCCCACCGGCTTGCGTCGGAACGCGGAATCGAGCTCGCAACCGCACAGAAAGCGATTGAGCACGCCGACGCGGAACGGCGGAAGTACTTCCAGCGCTTCTTTCATCTCGACCACGAACTGCCCGTTCACTACGACCTCGTCCTCAACACCGAGGTCCTCTCACCAGTGCAGGCTGCCGGACTGATCGTCCTCGCAGCTAGCTGAGACCTCGTTTGCCTGACCTCCAAAAGCACGGGGAGGTGTGTCATGACCCAGGAACCAACCCCTACGTTTGAGGACCTCAAGGCCCGCGTTGCCGAGCTGGAGGCGAACGAACGGGAAACGCGATGGCACCTCGACCGGCTCGCCGCGCTTGGCGACCCGCTGGAGAAGATCGCCGTCGGCATCTGGGAGCAGGTTCGGGCGCGCGGCCTGGCCGATCGCTGGGGCTGCTATCGGCTCGATGGTGACCGGTTGGTCCACGTCTTCCAGCACAGTCAGCTGTCGCCGAACCCGCGCGACCAGGCATGGCTCCAGGCGCACCGCGCCGATGCCATTCCCCTCGACGGGGCGGAACAGGTTGCAGCAGCCGTCATTGATGATCGTGCCATCGCGGTCGCCGATATCGTTGGCGAGGACGGGCAGCGCTTTCCGCTCACCTACGATCGCATCCGCGAGCGAGAGGCAGAGACGGGAGCCGGCCTGCACTCGACCATCGCTGTCCCGCTGCACAGCGGCGGAGAGGTCATTGGCGTCTTCCTGGTTGGGCGCCTCGACGTCCGCCCCTTCACCGACGACGACATCGCCGCGATCCAGCCCTACGCCGACCAGATGGCGCTTGCCATTGGCAACGCCCGGATGGCGGAGCAACTCGAGCAGAGAACCGCGGAGCTGGCGGATGCGGTCGAACGCGAGCGAGCCGCGGCCGGGGAACTCCGTGCCCAGAAGATAGAAGCCGAATGGCGGCTCGAGCGGCTCGCGGCTGTCGAAAACCCCCGCGACAAGGTCATCCTCGGCATCTGGGAACAGATCCACGCAGCGGGGCTTGCCGACAGGAGAGGTACCTACGTCCTTCAAGGCGACCACCTCAGCCCAATCAGTTTGGGGACCAACTGGGTTGACCAGGATCCCGAAGTTGCCCGGAAGGTCGCTCCTTTTGCCCGCGATAGGAACTTGAGCGAGCTCGACCGGATCGAGGTGCATGCATGCCTGACCCGCGTGCCGGTCGTCGTGAACGACGTGCTTGGCACCGGGCGCGATGCCTTTCCGGGTACAACAGCGGACGTCCAGGTTCTCGCAGATGCGCTGTCTCACACAACGCACTGCATGCTTGCCGTGCCGCACATCTTCGGCGGCGAAGTCGTCGGCGTGACGAACTTCCACCGGGTGGGTGGTTCTCGCCCCTTCACCGACGAAGACATCGCCGCCATCCAGCCGTTTGCCGACCAGATCGCGCTCGCCATTGGCAACGCCCGCATGGCCGAGCAGTTGGAGCAGCGCAATGCCGAGCTGGCCGAGGCGCTCGAACGCCAGAACGCCACGAGCGAAGTGCTAG